>CAWBQN010000016.1:0-108661 GCA_963791065.1 uncultured Bacteroidales bacterium | reverse complement strand
GGATTAATAAGAGGAACCGCCTGGCGCATCATGTTTGATCCCATGAGTGCCCTGTTGGCATCATCGTGTTCAAGGAATGGAATCAATGAAGCAGCAATTGAAGCAATCTGATTCGGAGCAACGTCCATCAGGTCGATTTTTGATGCCTCTTCCAATGGATAATCTGCTTCATATCTGCACTTTGCTCTCAGCTCCCGAAAATGTCCGTCTTCGAGCAGAGGTGCGTTTGCCTGGGCAATCACTTTTTCTTCTTCCTCTTCAGCGCTAAGCCATACTATGCCATCTTCACTGAACTGGACCTGGGAATCCTTAACTTTACGGTAGGGAGTCTCAATGAATCCCAGTGTATTGATCTTCGCATAAACACAAAGGGACGAGATAAGTCCGATATTTGGTCCTTCAGGAGTCTCTATAGGGCAAAGACGTCCGTAGTGGGTATAGTGAACGTCACGGACTTCAAATCCTGCTCTTTCACGTGAAAGACCTCCGGGTCCGAGTGCTGACATACGGCGCTTGTGAGTCATTTCATCAAGCGGGTTGGTCTGTTGCATAAACTGTGACAGCTGGTTCGTTCCGAAGAATGAATTTATTACAGATGAAAGTGTTTTTGAATTAATCAGGTCTACCGGAGTAAATACCTCATTGTCCCTGACATTCATTCTTTCACGGATTGTACGGGCCATACGGGCAAGTCCGACACCAAACTGTGCAAACAACTGTTCGCCGACGGTACGTACCCTTCTGTTACTGAGATGGTCAATATCATCAATATCGGTCTTTGAGTTAATAAGCTCAATCAGATAACCGATTATCTTGATAATATCTTCCCGTGTAAGGATCTTAACATTCATTTCAGTGTTAAGTCCCAGTTTTTTATTTATCCTGTATCGTCCTACTTCACCAAGATCATATCTCTTGTCGGAGAAAAACAGTTTATCGATAACATCGCGTGCTGTTGCTTCATCGGGCGGTTCAGCATTCCGGAGCTGACGGTAAATATAGATAACTGCCTCTTTTTCAGAGTTACATGGGTCTTTCTGAAGTGTATTATATATTATTGCGTAATCTGACAGAGTTGTATCATCTTTGTGCAAAAGAATTGCTTTTGCACCTGAATCAACTATCATATCGACATGTTCTGATTCTATAACAGTTTCTCTGTCGAGGATTACTTCATTTCTTTCAATTGAAACAACTTCGCCGGTATCCTCATCAACAAAATCCTCAACCCAGGTCTTTAGTACCCTGGCAGCCAGTTTACGTCCGACGAGTTTCTTGATATTTGTTTTTGATACTTTATGTTCTTCAGCGAGGTTAAAGATCTCGAGTATCTCCTTATCGCTTTCGAACCCGATTGCGCGGAGAAGTGTCGTTACCGGCAGTTTTTTCTTCCTGTCGATATATGCATACATCACGTTATTTATATCGGTAGCAAATTCTATCCATGATCCCTTGAATGGGATTATTCTGGCTGAATAGAGTTTTGTTCCGTTAGCGTGGACGCTTTGTCCGAAGAAGACACCGGGTGAGCGGTGCAACTGTGAAACGACTACTCTTTCAGCTCCGTTAATCACGAAAGTAGCACGTTCCGTCATATATGGAACAGTTCCAAGATATACATCCTGGATAACTGTATCAAAATCCTCATGTTCGGGATCAGTACAGTAAAGTTTCAATTTTGCTTTCAGCGGAACACTGAATGTCAGTCCGCGCTCGATGCATTCTTCTATTGTATAACGTGGAGGGTCGATATAATAATCCAGAAATTCAAGGACGAAATTATTCCTTGTATCTGTTATCGGGAAATTTTCCGTAAAAACCTTAAATAGTCCCTCTTTTTTCCTGTTTTCGGGAGTAGTTCCAAGTTGAAAAAACTCGCCGAAGGACTTCAACTGAACTTCCAGAAAATCAGGATATTCAAGTTGATTTTTTCTGGATGCGAAACTTATTCTTTCGGTATTTTTTGAGGACATTTATTAAAAGATTAAGTGAACTTATAATTAAAAGAACAAAAAGGCCTAGTCCCGCATAAGCGGGACTAAACCAATAACCCATCAAACAGGTATAACTTATTTAAGTTCAACTTCAGCTCCTGCTTCTACTAATTGACCTTTAATAGCTTCAGCTTCATCTTTAGAAACACCTTCTTTTACTGGTGAAGGAGCAGCATCAACAACTGCTTTGGCTTCTTTCAGTCCAAGTCCGGTGATATCTTTAACTAGTTTAACTATCTGGAGTTTCTGGCCACCTGCAGCTTTGAGGATAACGTCGAATGTTGATTTCTCTTCAACAGCGGCTACATCGCTACCGGCTGCCGGTCCGGCAACAGCTACAGCTGCTGCAGCAGGTTCAATACCATACTCTTCTTTAAGTATTTTTGCGAGTTCATTTACTTCTTTTACAGACAAGTTAACCAGTTCTTCTGCAAATTTCTTAAGATCTGCCATTTTTATCGATTTTTTAATTTGATTATATTATATTACTTTTCTCTTTTTGACAGTGTTTCAAGAACACCATGAATTTTTGTTCCACCTGACTGGAGCGCTCCGATAACGTTTTTGGCTGGTGATTGCAAAAGCATAATCACATCACCTATCAGTTCTTTCTTGGTTTTGACGGAGATAAGTGCTTCAAGCATATTTTCTCCAACATAAACTGATTCCTGAACGTATGCACCTTTAAGCACAGGTTTATCATGTTTCTTCCGGAATTCCTTGATAAGTTTTGCAGGAACATTCCCGGCTTGTGTAAACATGATGGACGTTGTACCTTTCAGAACCGGATAAAGTTCATCAAAGTTTCCATTAGACTGCTCCAGTGCTCTTTTGAGTAAGGTATTCTTCACAACGACAAGCTTAATATCGTTTTCGAAACACTTTCTTCTCAGGTCACTTGTATCAGCGGCATTTAGCTGAGCAGTATCAGTCAGATAAAAGTGGCTGTACTCTTTTAATCTCTCAGCAAGGCTGTCTATGATAGCATTTTTTTCTTCCCGTCTCATTATTTCTTCAAGTTTTAACTTAACTAATTAATCATCAAGACCTTTAGGATCGATCTTAACCCCAGGGCTCATTGTGCTGGATATGAATACGCTACGAATGTAGGTTCCTTTTGCAGCTGCTGGTTTAAGTTTGTTTACAATTGAGATAAACTCCCTTGCATTGTCGACGATCTTATTTGGTTCAAATGAGACTTTTCCGATTGAGGCATGAATGATTCCGCTTTTATCAACTTTGAAATCAATCTTACCCTGCTTCACTTCTTTAACAGCCTTACCAATTTCCATAGTAACAGTACCACTCTTTGGGTTTGGCATCAGTCCGCGTGGACCGAGGATCCGACCTAACTGACCGACCTTTCCCATTACTGATGGCATGGTTATGATAACATCCATATCTGTCCAACCGCCTTTGATCTTTTCAACGTAGTCGTCAAGACCAACGAAATCGGCTCCGGCTTCTTTAGCTTCAGCCTCCTTATCGGGGGTGCAGAGCACGAGTACTCGTGTCTCCTTACCGGTCCCGTGAGGGAGTGAAACTACGCCGCGAACCATCTGATTGGATTTCCTCGGATCTATACCTAACCGTACATCTAAATCGACTGAAGCATCGAACTTGGTTTTAGTCATATCTTTAACCAGTGATGAAGCTTCTTTCAATGTATAAAGTTTGTCCTTATCGAGTTTTTCAAGGGCAGACTTCTGGTTTTTGGTAAGTTTAGTCATTTTTCTCCTAATTAATTATTTTACGGGGAATTCTCCTTTGACGGTGATTCCCATACTTCTGGCCGTACCAGCTACCATTCGCATAGCGGACTCTACTGTAAAACAGTTTAAATCCTCCATTTTATCTGCAGCAATCGTTTTGACCTGGTCCCAGGATACTGAAGCTATTTTTTCTCTGTTAGGTTCCTGAGAACCTTTCTTCGCTTTAGCAACTTCAAGCAACTGAACAGCAACCGGGGGAGTTTTGGTGACAAATTCAAATGATTTATCTCCATAAACTGTTATTACTACCGGTATTACTTTTCCAGCCTTGTCCTGAGTCCTCGCATTAAATTGCTTACAGAAATCCATGATATTAACACCTTTGGATCCAAGAGCGGGTCCGACCGGTGGTGATGGATTAGCACCTCCGCCACGAATCTGTAATTTGATAAGTCCAGCAACTTCTTTTGCCATAATTTAAAATTTGCGTGTTTATTGCGAGAGCTTGATAGTTATTCAGGAAGCATTATGAATATTACAACTATCAATATCTTTCAGTTAATTTTCTTTTTCTACCTGCATAAAACTAAGCTCAAGAGGGGTTTTTCTGCCAAAAATCTTCACCATCACTTTAAGCTTTTTCTTTTCATCATTTACCTCTTCAATTATTCCAGTGAAACTATTGAATGGACCATCTATCACTTTTACCGATTCTCCGACAAAGAAAGGAACATTCAATTCTTCATCACTTGCATTCAGTTCATCTACTTTACCGAGAATCCGGTTGATCTCAGATTTTCTTAGCGGTACCGGTTCTCCGTCCTGTGAACCCAGAAAGCCGATTACATTGGGCACGTTCCTCAATAAATGAGGGATCTCACCTGTCAGCAAGGCTTCTACCAGTACGTATCCCGGAAAGAAAGTTCTTTCCTTGCTGATTTTCTTTCCCGCCCTTATCTGATACACTTTTTCAGTCGGGATCAGGACCTGTGAGACGTATTCTTCGAGTTTAAGGCGTACAACTTCACTATCGATATACTCTTTAACTTTCTTTTCCTTTCCGCCGATAGCCCGAAGCACATACCACTTCTTTACATTCTCACTCATTGGAACAATCTCCCGTTTAGTATAACAAACTGTAAATGAATTGCATTGCCCTGCTAAAGATAAAATCCATACCTGCAACCAAAACTGCAAATATCAATGTAGCCACCATTACTAAGACGGCACTGTTCTGAAGTTCACTCCATGTTGGCCAGGTTACCTTGTGTACAAGTTCTGTAAATGATTCCTTAAAATATCCTCTTATATTCATAGTACTATGTTATTTTGCACGGGAGGAGAGACTCGAACTCCCGACACCTGGTTTTGGAGACCAGTGCTCTACCAACTGAGCTACACCCGTATATGTACGGTCCGGTCGCGACCAGACCGTACTATATCCAAAACCTTTATTCAAGTATCTGAGTCACCTGTCCTGCACCTACCGTTCTACCACCTTCGCGGATTGCAAAACGGAGACCTACATTAATAGCAACAGGATAAATAAGATCGACTGTAATAGTTACATTATCACCCGGCATTACCATTTCTGTTCCTTCAGGAAGCGTAATTTCGCCTGTAATATCAAGAGTTCTTACGTAGAATTGAGGACGGTATTTATTGTGGAATGGAGTGTGGCGTCCGCCTTCTTCTTTTTTCAGAACATAAACCTCTGCTTTAATTTTCGTATGAGGAGTTATTGAACCCGGTTTGGCAAGAACCATACCTCTTTTGATCTCTTTCTTGTCAACACCACGAAGAAGAAGACCTACGTTATCACCAGCTTCACCTCTGTCGAGGATCTTACGGAACATCTCAACACCGGTGCATACCGATTTGCGTTTTGTAGCTCCGAGTCCGATAAGCTCAAGTTCATCACCAGTAAGGACAACACCAGTTTCAATACGCCCTGTAGCTACAGTACCACGACCTGTGATTGAAAATACATCTTCAACCGGCATCAGGAATGGTTTTTCATTTTCTCTTTTGGGTATTGGAATAAATGAATCCACTGCATCCATCAGTTCCATAACTTTTTCTTCCCATTTTGGTTCACCGTGCATTGCTCCAAGGGCAGAACCACGAATGACAGGAGCATTGTCTCCATCAAATTTATAGAAGTTAAGCAGATCGCGGACTTCCATCTCAACTAGATCAAGAAGTTCCAGATCGTCTACCATATCAACTTTATTCATGAAAACAAGCACAGTAGGCACGTTTACCTGGTGTGCAAGAAGAATATGTTCACGAGTCTGAGGCATAGGGCCGTCATCAGCAGCTACTACCAGGATTGCGCCATCCATCTGAGCGGCGCCGGTAACCATATTCTTAATATAGTCAGCATGTCCGGGGCAGTCAACATGTGCATAATGACGTTTAGCGGTCTGATATTCAACGTGAGCAGTGTTAATGGTAATACCCCTCTCCTTTTCTTCCGGAGCATTATCAATTGAGTCAAAATCCCTGATTTCAGAGAGACCCTTTTTGGCAAGGACCATAGTGATCGCTGCCGTCAAGGTGGTCTTACCATGGTCAACGTGACCAATTGTACCAATATTTACGTGCGGTTTCGACCTGTCAAATTTTTCTTTTGCCATAACTCCAAGCGTATTAAATTAAGTTTATCTATAATCAATTATAAATCAAGTTTCCTGTTGAGCCGGAGGGGGGAATTGAACCCCCGACCCCTTCCTTACCAAGGAAGTGCTCTACCCCTGAGCTACTCTGGCCTCAAAAAGTGAGCGGGAGACGGAACTCGAATCCGCGACCCTTAGCTTGGAAGGCTAATGCTCTACCAACTGAGCTACTCCCGCCTGATATCGTCCAAAGAGAACCGTATGCTCCTTTTAAATTCAAGGGTCAACGGCTTGTCACCCGTTTGAAGTGGGGAGAGCAGGATTCGAACCTACGAAGGCATTCGCCAGCAGATTTACAGTCTGCCCCAGTTGGCCGCTTTGGTATCTCCCCATTTAAACAGAGCATAACTCCTAAGACACACATTTACAAATCTTTCAAGAGCCGATGAAGGGATTCGAACCCCCGACCTGCAGATTACAAATCAGCTGCTCTGACCAACTGAGCTACATCGGCAATTTAAAGAACGCCCCGCTGGTGCATAATCCACCCTAAAAAAACGGTTTGCAAATGTATGGATTTATATTTTATTTATCAAAATAAATCTATTTATTTTTGAAAATAGAATTATCAGACTCCTCTCTTCTTCTGTTTATGTTTGGTAATCTGTTTCTTAAGTGCGTCCATAGCCTCATCAGTCGCTTCTTCAAAGGTCCTGCTTTGCTTCCTTGCGAATAAAGGTCCTCCCGGTAACTCCAGCTGTATTTCGCTAATTTTGTTCTCACGTTCCTGATCCTTGTCGAGTCTGAGAAAAACCTCAGCATTAACAATATCCTCACCAAACTGGGTCAACTTTTCCAGTTTCTGATGAACAAAGTCGATTAGCTTTTTGTCGGCATCAAACCGCACCGAATGAATCTGAATGTTCATAGTAGTACCTCCTGATTAATTGATTAATATTTAAGCCCTCGGATGAGCCTGTTTATATACTTTCTTGAGTTTTTCAAATGTATTGTGTGTGTAAATCTGAGTAGCTGACAGGTTTGCATGTCCAAGTAACTCCTTTATTGAATTCAGATCAGCACCCCGGTTAAGCATATGCGTAGCAAAGGTGTGTCGCAGAACATGAGGGCTTTTCTTTTCAATTGTGGTTACCATAGCCAGATAACTATTTACAGTATTATAAACATATTTATCATACAACTTGTTCCCTTTATCGGTTATGAAGAACCATCCATTATTTTGTGCCGCTACATTGTCATTCCTGACCTTAATATATTCTTCGAGCCTTTTAATAAATGGATTAACCAATGGGATTATCCTCTGTTTATTTCTTTTCCCTGTAACCTTAAGCGAACCCTCTGACAGATCAATATCATTGTCTCTTAATCCAATTAATTCGGATCTCCTCATGCCTGTTAAATAGAGGATCTCGATGATAGTACGGTTCCTGATGCCTGCAAAGGATTCTCCAAAGCTGTAATTGTCGAGCAATTTGTTAATTGCCTCCTCGTCAATAAAAACCGGAAGGCTCTTTTTCCTTTTTGGCAGGACTACCTTTTCAAGAGGATCGTTCTGAATAACCGCTTCCTTCCGTAAATAGCGATAAAATACCCTGAGACAGGAAATTTTTCTATGTACGCTTATAGCTGAATATTTATTATCGAGCATACTTACGATCCAGGCTCTGATGTCGTGCGACGTAACCGGCACGGGGTCTTCCGGAAGGCCGACGGATGATAAAAATGCATAGAACTGATTAAGATCATTTAAATAGGATCTTACAGTATGCAGTGAATACCGTTTTTCGATTTGCAGATATTGTAAGAACGATTCCTTATGGCTCATGAAGGAACCTTTTATCTGTGTTTTTAATATAATTCAGATGCTTAGCAGCGAATCATTCTTCGCTTTCCTGCATCTTCTGAACATACATTGCCTTCTTGATCTCTTCTCTCCGGCGTACTGAAGGCTTAATGAAAGCCTGACGTGATCTTAATTCGCGTATCACACCAGTTTTTTCAAATTTTCTTTTGAACTTTTTTAAAGCTCTCTCTATGTTTTCGCCTTCTTTTAATGGTACAATAATCATAATAAATATTTCAGTTTTTAATCGAGGCGCAAAGTTAGAAATAGAAATAGTCTTTTCAAAACATTTCCGGAAATAAATTAACCCGATAAGTTGATTTTTAACATGAAAAACATTTTAGCAAGCTCAACATTTAGAATTGAATCTGACTAAAATTAAGAAAATTTCTAGATGAATCCAAATAAAAAATGCGATTCAGGACATTTTCTTGTATACGTTGGGTTTGGGTCACTATTATAACCAAATTCTAAAATTAGTGCCGACAAGACATCACCCTGAACTTGAATCAGTTGGATATCCGTTTGGTTTCCCAAATACCACATTTAGTGCCGACAAGACATCCCCCCTGAACTTGAATCAGTTGGATATCCGTTTGGTTTTGAGTCATTCTGACATCCAAATACCACATTTAGTGCCATCAAGACATCCCCCCTGAACTTGAATCAGTTGGATATCCGTTTGGTTTTGAGTCATTCTGACATCCAAATACCACATTTAGTGCCGACAAGACATCCCCCCTGAACTTGAATCAGTAGGATATCCGTTTGGTTTTGGGTCATTCTGACATCCAAATACCACATTTAGTGCCGTCAAGACATCCCCCCTGCCCCCCTTCAAAGGGGGATAAGTTGAGTGGCCTATTGTAAATTATTACCGTAAAAGATCTTATTCACTATACTTTAGATATGGACCAACCTTAAGTAGGGAATATGCATGCGAGTCAAAAATAGACTCCCCCTTTGTAGGGGAATATGCAAGCGAGTCTGAAATAAATTCCCCCTTTGAAGGGGGCAAGGGGGATGTCAAGGTGTGTCCAGTTTCTTACTTTTCTCTATCTCTGTTATAATATTTATCAAATTTCTTATAACATCTTTCATATTTCGTTTAACATCTATATTCTCAAACCTGATAAAGATCACACCAAAGCTTTCAAGCCTCTTTTGTCTCTGCAGATCATATTCATATTTACCTTCGTGACTGCTCCCATCAACTTCAATTGCCAGCCTGAGTTCATGACAATAAAAATCTACAATAAATTCATCTATAGCGACTTGTCTGTGAAACTCATACCCTAATGACTTCCGTCTTATCTTTGACCAAAGCAAGGTTTCAGATAAGGTGCATTTATTCCTTAGATGGCGGGCTTTTTCCTTTAATGTCGGATTGTAATGTATTATAGTGTTTCGTTTCATCTTGTAAAGTAATGCATCCGCTTGGTATTGAGTCATCAAGACATCCCCCCTGAACTTGAATCAGTTGGATATCCGTTTGGTTTTGAGTCATTCTGACATCCAAATACCACATTTAGTGCCATCAAGACATCCCCCCTGCCCCCCTTCAAAGGGGGATAAGTTGAGTGGCCTATCGTAAATTATTACCGTAAAAGATCTTATTCACTATACTTTAGATATGGACCAACCTTAAGTAGGGAATATGCATGCGAGTCAAAAATAGACTCCCCCTTTGTAGGGGAATATGCAAGCGAGTCTGAAATAAATTCCCCCTTTGAAGGGGGCAAGGGGGATGTCAAGGTGTGTCCAGTTTCTTACTTTTCTCTATCTCTGTTATAATATTTATCAAATTTCTTATAACATCTTTCATATTTCGTTTAACATCTGTATTCTCAAACCTAATAAAGATCACACCAAAGCTTTCAAGCCTCTTTTGTCTCTGCAGATCATATTCATATTTACCTTCGTGACTGCTCCCATCAACTTCAATTGCCAGCCTGAGTTCATGACAATAAAAATCTACAATAAATTCATCTATAGCGACTTGTCTGTGAAACTCATACCCCAATGACTTCCGTCTTATCTCTGACCAAAGTAAGGTTTCAGATAAGGTGCATTTATTCCTTAGATGGCGGGCTTTTTCCTTTAATGTCGGATTGTAATGTATTATTGTGTTTCGTTTCATCTTGTAAAGTAATACATCCGCTTGGTATTGAGTCTTCAAGACATCCCCCCTGAACTTGAATCAGTTGGATATCCATCCGTTTGGTTTTGGGTCATTCTGACATCCAAATACCACATTTAGTGCCATCAAGACATCCCCCCTGAACTTGAATCAGTTGGATATCCGTTTGGTTTTGGGTCATTCTGACATCCAAATACCACATTTAGTGCCTTCAAGACATCCCCCCTGAACTTGAATCAGTTGGATATCCATCCGTTTGGTTTTGGGTCATTCTGACATCCAAATACCACATTTAGTGCCATCAAGACATCCCCCCTGAACTTGAATCAGTTGGATATCCATCCGTTTGGTTTTGGGTCATTCTGACATCCAAATACCACATTTAGTGCCATCAAGACATCCCCCCTGCCCCCCTTCAAAGGGGGATAAGTTGAGTGGCCTGTCGTAAATTATTACCGTAAAAGATCCTATTCACTATACTTTAGATATGGACCAACCTTGTAAGCCTTCTCTGTCGTAATCAATTTATTATCAATAAGATCGTTAATCCCTGGTATTCTGCCTTTTAGCTCCCTGTATTTCAAAATTGCCGATACTTCATATTTTTCGAAGTAGGGAATATGTATCAACTCTTTATAAACTGCAGAATTAATATTGATCCTTGTGATTACAGAAGAATCTGCGAAAACCCTCCCTTTTATGGTCTCGTATGTCTCAGCCGGCAACCCGTAAACCTCTTTTAACTGTTCAATCCGTGCAAATCCACCTAACAAACGCCTGTATCTGATGATCCTTGAAGATAAGACAGACCCTATTCCCGGCAGTTTTAATAATGCTACGGAATCACTTGTATTTATATCAATCCTGGAGTTTTGTTGAACCGGATGACTGCCTGCTTTTGGCAATCCTGACTGATTAAGTTTTACAAATGGAATTAGTTTTTCTGCTTTTGCATCTTCAATTCCATACACTTTTTTAATATCCGAAGGCTGCCGGAAAATTCCTCCCTTTTTTCTGTAATTTATCAGCGTATTGGCTTCCTTCTCAGCCAGTCCTGCTTTAATTAATGTCGCCTGCGATGCTGTATTGGGATCAAAGGGAATTGGATTTACTCTGATATCACTGCTTATTTCTGCACGAACCGGCGGGTCATCTTCTACTGAAATCGTGTCGGATATATATTCAATGTCGATCCTGCTGTCAGGAATTACATATCTGACTCCGATTATCAGAATTATTATTAAAAGCATTATAAAAGATGATCTTCTCTCGCTGCGGGAAAAGCCCAACCAGCTTTTGATCGGTTCAATATTCAGATCCATTATAAAAAAATGCAATGAGACATATGCAATTTATGCAATTCCCGGCAAAAATGGCTAAATAAGGATCTGATTTTTTAGATTTAAGGTCATAAACAACAAATATTACAGCGGAGGCTCTGGAATTTCATTTCAGAATGGATACCCAATACCAAGCAGAATGGTAAAATCATCACGTTTGTACGGACCGTTTAAGAATATCCAGGGAGAGGTGCCCTTAAGAAGTGGATCACGTAACTTCATTCCTATGTCCACCCGGGCGATGACGAATTTCAGGTCGAACCTGAATCCGGTACCGGTACCAACTGCAATATCTTTATAAAAATTTTTTAACTGGAACTGGGACCCTGGCCTGGCAGGGTCGTTGTTAAAACTCCAGATATTTCCGGCGTCAATGAATACAGCACCCTCAAGAATCCAGAAAAGTTTAAACCGGTATTCAGCGTTAGCTTCCAGCTTAATATCTGCAGTTTCATTTAAAAACTTTGATGTATCGGCGTATGAACCCGGTCCGAGTGACCTCAGCTGCCAGGCCCTGATGTCGTTAGCCCCGCCTGCAAAATACTGCCTTTCAAAAGGCACGGCTTTTGAATTTCCATACGGTATACCAATTCCCATGAAACCCCGGTATACTATCGAACTCAGATCATTGAACTTGTAATTATATCTTATATCTATATCGGCCCTTACATATTGTGCATATGGCTGACCCAATATTTTGTAAACATGGGTACTGTCAATTGTTTTTGCTCCCCCTATTTTTATCGTATCCAATACAATTGCTTTTGTCCTGCCGGCAAGTTTTTCTCCAAGTCCAAGTAAATTACCGCTTGTTTCAGTATTTATTCTCAGAAACCAGTAATCTTTAGAATTTTTAACTTTCTGGTTATTAAAAATAAATGAATAACTACCTCCGAGTATTAAAACGTCTTTATAGCTGCTTGCCTGAAAAGGAGATTTTGCAAGGGATAACTCAAAAGCAGGATCTATCGATAAAATCTTTACAATATTGAACTGAACGGGGTTAAGAATATGTTCCTGGTAATTGCCTCTGCCTGCTTTCCAGTTATACCCGAATGTTGCATTAGCCAGGGTCCTTGTGTACACGGGTAAACTCTGGTAATTATATGCAGCGAGAATTGTCGTTGAGGGATTATATTTTGTAACAAATTGTCCCATTCTGAAGAAAGGAACAATAAACTCAGGAAGACGCAGACTGGTTTCCAGTCCGTATTCCTGTGTACTTGATAATCTACTGCCAGCCTGAGAATATGCCGCATATGCTCCGTTCAGTTTTGTGCTGAACAGTTCAGCTCCGTGTAAAAAATTTTTGTGCTGATATGTCAGGCTCAGATCACCTCCCAGGTTTCCTGCCGAATTTGTTCCTTCAAGTTCAGCCTTGTAAGACTGTTGAATGAGAAGAGTAAGCTGAATATTACAATTCAGCTTTAATTCCATTCCCTGAAGATCCTCATTTTCTCTCGCATCAGCATAGTTTATATTAACCAGACGGTATATTTTCAATCCAAGCAAATGTGTCTGAGTTTGCTCCGTACTGGTCACATTAAAGACAGAACCTGCTTTCAGATAGAGTGACTGAATAATCAGATCATATTTTACCTCATGTTTTTTTTGTGATGTAATGAAATAGTAACCTTTGTAGAATGTGGTGTCCATCCCCTTTAAATATGATTCACCTCCTTCCAGGGCATCCTTTGGCACATAATCGGGATAGATATAGATATTCTTTACACTATAAACTGCGAAAGGAGCACTTACGATTCTGTTGTTAGCGTCTACCCTGGTAAAATTTTTTATGTTGTATTTAATGTCAACCTGCCTGTTCCCGACTGTGCTGTCAACTCCGAACCAGATAAAATCACTTGTGAATCCATAAAAGCCATGGTCCCTGATAAATCTTTCGAACCTCGTTCGCTCAGCCTGCAGAACATCAACATCGTAAGGTTTGCCTCTCTCTATAACACAATTCACTGAATCAAAAAAACAGAGCTTTCTGATGTTGGTATCTGCTATATCATACATCAGGTTACGGATCGTGTAAGGTGGATTTAAATCCACATAATAAAAAACATCTGATTTCCTTTTGACAGTCACTACACTATCAGTAACCTTTCCATCAAAATAGCCTTTTGAATTGACATAAGACTTGATCTGTTCTTTTGTCTTTAAGGTAGAAAAAGAATCATAAATAACAGGTCCTTCCCCAATATTTCTTAACCAGTTGTGGGGCCATTTGTCCTTATGTATATTTGAAAGATTATAAAGGCCAAGATAAAACCTGGCGCCAAATATCCTTTTGTTCGGGTTTTGTTTAATGTAGGGTATAAGATCACTTTTCCTGATGCCTTCTTTATTAATAATAATATGGTTTTCGTTTAACAGACTTTCCTGCTCAGGGACATATTTTGTTGGACTACAGGATGTTATGAATAACATTAGTAAGATTACAATAATATAATATCCTGGTTGACAGAGTTTTAAATATGTGATGGAATTTTTCAAAATCTACCCTAAAACTTATAGCCAAATATATCAATAATAATCTGAACTGAAAGTTAAAAATCTACATTCCCGGGAAGACTGCAGCCTCCTCCAATTGTATGCAAAAAGCTACCTCACAGTTTGCTAATTTTGATTTACACCTTTGAGATCCTTAGTATAATCCTTTGTGTACCTTTGTGGTAAAAATAATGATTAGTAAAACCAAACTTAAATTTATTAAGTCTCTGCAAAATAAAAAAGTAAGAGATGAAGAGAAGTTATTTGTAATTGAAGGGGACAAGCTCGTTAAGGAGTTCCTTACTGCGAATGCTTCCGTCGAGATGCTCATAGCTAAACCTGAATTTCTTAATTCTCTAAATCCTGATCTTAAAAGGTCAGTCAATCTGGTCGAGGATATTAATTATGAAGAACTCAAACAAATAAGCACACTCAAAACACCCCATAATGCTCTGGCAGTCGTACATATGCCTGAACATGAGATGAATATATCAAAAATATTGGATCAGATCTGCGTAGCTCTGGATTTTATTCAGGATCCCGGGAACCTGGGTACAATTATCAGAGCGGCCGGATGGTTTGGAATAAAGAATATTGTATGCTCCGTGGATTGCGTTGACGTCTACAACCCGAAAGTAATTCAGTCAAGTATGGGAGCTATTCTTCATGTAAATGTCTTTTATTATGACCTCAAGAAGTTTTTCACTTCTGCAAGGGAAATTGTGCCGATATTTGGAACTCTGCTTGAAGGCGATTCGATATATACTCACCGGCTGAACACGAAAGGAATTATTCTGCTAGGGAATGAGTCAAAAGGCATATCAGATGAGCTTATGCCTTACATCACTGATAAAATTAAAATCCCTAAATTCAGCAACGCCAGGGAAGGAATTGATTCATTAAACGTAGGAATGGCAGCCTCCGTCGTTTTTTCTGAATTTCTCAGAAAATCCGGCAGCATAACTGATTAATAAAATTATATTTGTTCAAATTTAGTAAGTTATGCCTAAGACAGACTTTAAAGTGTACGGCGCCAGATGGCTGATGCTTATAGTATATATGTTCATGGTAGCCGTGAATCAACTCTTATGGATTACTTTTGCACCAATTACCGGCGATGCGACTAAATATTATGGCGTTTCCGATCTTCGGATCGGACTCCTTTCCATGTGCTTCATGATTGTTTATATTGTTATTTCAATTCCTGCATCATGGATAATAGACAAGTTCGGTATCAGGATAGGCGTCGGGATCGGTGCGGTTTTCACCGGAGTATTTGGTCTTGTGCGCGGATTTGCCGGGACTGATTACAACCTGTTGCTGCTGGCTCAAATTGGTATAGCAGTAGGCCAGCCTTTCATCCTGAACGCTATTACAAAACTGGCGGCAAGATGGTTCCCGATTGAAGAACGGGCGACTGCTGCGGGTCTGGGTACGCTTGCGATGTACCTGGGAATTCTTTTGGGAATGACACTTACCCCTTATCTTATAATTGGTTCCGGTATAAGCGGAATGCTATATATTTATGGCATTGTTTCAATTTTAACAACCGTTGGTTTTCTTCTTTTAATTAAAGAAAGTCCGCCAACAGCTCCATGCCTGCCTGATCAGGAGGAGAGGTCACTGGTTTATGATGGTTTCAAGCAGACACTCCGGACGAAAGATTTCATCCTGCTAATGGTCATTTTCTTTATTGGCCTTGGTGTTTTCAATGCTGTTACAACCTGGATAGAAGATATACTCAGACCAAGGGGTTTTTCCGCTACTCAGGCTGGGATAACAGGAGGCCTGATGATTATCGGAGGAATTATAGGAGCGCTTTTTATTCCTATCCTGTCCGACAAGCATAAAAAGAGAACTCCTTTTATAATTATTGCACTTTCAGGAGCGACTCTGGGATTAGCCGGTATCACATTTGCTACCAGTTACTGGCTTTTGCTAACATCTGGTGCGGTGCTGGGCTTCTTCCTGTTAAGTTCCGGACCAATAGGTTTTCAATATGGGGCCGAAATTACTTATCCTGCCTCAGAAGGGACATCCAATGGTATGCTCCTGCTTATGGGACAGATATCAGGTATCGCATTTATTTTTGGAATGGATAGTCTGAAATCTCAGTCAACAGGATCTATGACAAGATCTCTGGTTTTCCTTATAGGGCTCATGATACTCAGTATCTTAATTTCGCTCAGACTGAAGGAATCGATAATATTGACCAGGGAAGACAATAAATAGTTTATTTAATTAATCCGACTCTTGCGGCCCATCCATAGGATGTAGGAGTGGAAATAACTACGCTTTTGACCTTATTATTAGCCGGTTCCAAAACAGTTTTATCATTCTTCCTGTCAATCAGTATATGAAAATCAATAGTCCCGTCACTATTATAATCTATCGAGTCATTGATGACATCCGGCATAATTCCATGCCAGTCCAATTGCACAAAGCCCGAATTCTTTTCCCTTAAGAACCCATTAAAGACTGGTTTTCTTATGTCGAGTGTGCAAAGTTCCACAACGACCTGACTGGCAATCTCTCCACCGGAATATCTGGGATTTAGCTTCATAAAAGGAAGTTTAGAGACAGCGACTGAAAAACTGTTTAGTCCAGGGAACATAACTATTATTACGATCAGACCAATAAATGCCCATGATATTCCTGCAATTATCTTTACTTTTTTCATTTTGCAAACTGGTTTAAAAGATGAGTTTCAATAAACTGCTGATAGTATTTATTATCGATCCTGCTGAGAAGATTGCCATAAACAGGAATGAGACAAAAAGGAACAGATTTCTTGAAAAATTCTTCATTGTTCCTGCGGGAATGCCTCTGATTCCATAATGAATAGCTTTTTTAGGACAATTATCAACACACTTTCCGCACTTGCTGCAAAAGATAGAAACTTTTCCAGCTTTGATATCTTCAGGCGTAAGAGCATACAGTGGGCACACTTCAACGCATTTAAAACATTCATTGCAAGTAGTTTTGTCAATTTTTAAAACAAACGGCGTGATTTTATTTGAGACTGAATTTATGGCCCCGAGAGGGCACAGAAAGCTGCACTGCGTTCGTTTCCTTGTAAGAACTGGCAACACAATGACAAGTCCACCGAAAAGAGAAAGAAATACTCCGGCTTTTGTGGCAGACTCGACTGATGTAACCTGTTCAAATTCAGTGACTGCCTTAAAAGGACAAATCCACGAACAATATGTCGGCAGCATTGCCAGTGCAGCAGTAAGAGCTACCATTATCAGAACGGCAAATGGCATCCATTTCCATAAAGAACTGATCTTCTTAATCACAGGTCTTTTTCTAATTCTGGAAAAGCCGTCATCCCAGCCTCCGTAGAAGCAACCCCAGCTGCAGAATCCTCTTCCCAGCACTATTGTTGCGAATACCCATAACACCACCATTGATGAAATGTCAGCAAATCCGCCGATAATACTTCCCGGAAAAATTATTGACTTAGTAAATATGGCTGGAAGAATCATCATCGGAATTACCAGGTGACAAAATGGAATTTTACATTCAAGAATGTCAGCTTGTGAGAAGGACATTGATTTTCTCACTTCAAGCATATTGTGAATCAGGGTGTAAGAGAGGGACAGGGCGAAAATAATAAACAGGATTGCTCTGTACCTGTCTGTTTTACCTGTGTAATGCATAAAGAAGTACAATACATTCACAAGTAGAAAAGCTGAAAGCATGGCAACTGCCGAAGCCGGATCCTTAAAATTTGGCCTTCCTCCAGTCATAAACATAAATGTTATCAGAAACATCGGGAGAGTATACAGAAGAGATTTCCCCGGAGATTTCTTCATCGCGATTGTTAATTTGTTATCCATTAATTATTCCTCCAATTATATTAGTCAAACCTTTTATCAGGAAAATAATACCTGCCAGACCTGTAGCAAGAATTCCAATATTCTTCAAGGCCTGCTTCTTTTGAATTTTGCCAGCTAAAGGCAATGGTAAAAACCAGATCGCTGACCCTGTAAAAAAAGCCAGAAAAGCCAGGTAGCTCTGAACAAGAGTACCCTGTGTTGCACCTTTCGTGAGAATTAAAAACAATGCAGGGCAAAAACCCAGGCTGTTAACCACTCCAAGCAAAACCGGCACAAGCCTATTGTTATGTACTGCTTTTATGATTTTTGCCGGGCAATCTGTTGCACGTTTTTTACTAATGCTGTACCACACCAGCATAATAGCAAAAACAATATAAAGAATTCCGGGTACAATATTTCTAACTATAGGATTACTAAAGAAAGCCTGACCAAAACACCATGCAAATGTTGCAAGTATGATATAAATAAGCAGTCTGGTCAGTAAGAAGATAGAAACATCGAGGGCAATTCTGTTTACACCCGCAGAACCCGACATCAGATAAGGAAACATTACCATCCCGCATGTTGCCAGGCAGGCTGAGCCACTGCTTAATCCAAGTATAAATGAATCTGTCATTTACTTTTTTCTGTAAATTTATGCGAGTCACTTATAGATGTCAAGAAAAAAGTGGTCAACAGACCTGGATTGTGATAAAAGGTTCAGCTTGCGGGGTAAAATGCCGGCTTCAGGGATGAATGGTTAGATGGAGGAAATATATTTTATCAATGATCAGAAAATAATTATTTGAATTTCCTGACAGCTTCAGTTGCTTTGGATCGTGCAACAGGAATTTCAAGCCCAGAAGGTTTAAGTTTTATTTTCATATTTTGAATATTCCCGGTCACACGATCAGCATATTGAGAATTAACTATATAGCACTTATGACACCTGAAAAAAGAGGTGTTTTTTCTTAGCTCAGTTTCGGCTGCCTTAAGCGTACCTCGAAGATGCGTGCGTACCAGATCTTCTCCTTTAATCGTAACAATCGTAATATAATTATCATTGGAACAAAGATATACGATGTTCTTAGGGTTACATTTATATTCGTTTTTAGGATTTCCACCTCTGATAATGACCTCAGCTTCCCATAAGACATCTTCAGGATGTATTGAAGCTCCACGCAGGGCCGATCTGTAAAACCTGTTGAATGTGACAATATAACCTATTGTGACTGGTATGATTCCTACCAGTATTGCGGTCCAGACAGCTAACAGGAAATATTTGAAAATCAGGATCTGTGGAAACAGTATACCTACATAAAAGTAGTTGGCAACTCCGATTGAAGTGGCAATCAGAAGACCCCAAAGAAGACTTTTTCCAAAGGTCCATTTATCATTTATAACAATAGGCTCGAAAATAAATGTGAAAATGATAAGAACGAACATTGTGACAAGTCCGAAACCCAGGTCGATAAACAGCTGGGTTTCAGGTTCCAGCTGAATCAGGCCGAATGGTTTAAAAAGAAAGAGGAAGAGGAAGATGAAGAGCCCGAAAATGAGAACAAAAAGGATCTTCTCTTTTGTTGTTTCTACAGGGCTGTATGGTTTTCTGAATGGGTTAATCATTACAAATATCTTACAGACAAATCTATAAATTATTTAGTAGGGAGCGGTCGCGACCGTTCCCTACTAAATAATTTTCGCTATCGCTTCGGCAGCCCTCATTCCATCTACTGCAGATGATACAATACCTCCGGCATAACCTGATCCTTCACCGCATGGATACAGACCTGAAATTCTTATATGATGGAGTTTTTCCGGATCGCGGGGAATCCTTACTGGAGATGATGTTCTTGATTCTACTCCTAAAACAACAGCTTCATTTGTCAGATAACCATGCATAGACTGGCCGAAAAGTCTGATCCCGTCACGTAATCTCCGGCCTATACTTTTTGGCAACCAATTATGAAGAGGTGAGGAAGTTACACCCGGGAAATAAGATACTTTCGGAAGAGAATCAGAACTGTCGCCATTTACAAAATCAGCCAGACGCTGGGCAGGAGCTCTTTGTGTATGTCCTCCATTTTTCCAGGCTTCACGCTCAAGTTCTTTTTGAAACTCAATGCCTGCCATCTCTCCAAAACCCGCATATTTTGAAAGATCCTCAGGTCTGATCTCAACCACAATTCCGGAATTGGCATATGGTGAGTTCCGTCCTGAAGGAGACATTCCATTAACTACCACTTCTTCCTGCGCAGTTGCAGAAGGTACAATGAAACCACCCGGGCACATACAAAAAGAGTAAACTCCTCTGCCATCAATCTGTTTTGCAAGATAATAAGATGAAGCAGGCAAATAATTCCCCGCGTGAGTTTCCATGATATTGAATCCTGTCTATTAACTCCTGAGGATGCTCTACTCTTACCCCCATGGCGAACGATTTCATCTCAAGCTCTATGCCCCTATTTTTGCAGATATCATAAATATCCCTTGCAGAATGCCCGGTAGCGAGAATTACATTCGGTGAACTGAACTTTTCATTATCTGAGGTTACAACTCCTTTGATTGAATTGCCTTCAACTAACAGATCTGTAACTTTCTTTTCAAGAATGAACAACCCGCCTGCACCGAGTATTGATTTCCTGATTTCAGAAATTATCCCGGGAAGCTTGTCAGTGCCAAGATGAGGATGGGCCTCATACATTATATTTTCATTTGCACCATGAAGACAAAGCAATTCCAGAACTCTTGTATTATCACCTCTTTTTTTAGATCTTGTATACAGCTTCCCGTCAGAATAGGTTCCGGCACCTCCTTCTCCAAAGCAATAGTTGCTATCGGGGTTAACTAGCTGTTCGCGACTTATCAGGGCGATATCTTTTTTTCGTGAAGACACGTCTTTGCCTCGTTCGATAATCACCGGCCGCAAACCCAGTTCAATCAATCGCAATGCGGCAAAGAGACCTGCCGGCCCGGCTCCGACAATCAGGACCTCCGGTTTAAGAGAAACGTCTGCATGCAAAAATGGAGCTATCTCCGTGATAGATGAATCTTCCCCGAAAAAAAGTTCAACAGTCAGGTTTACCCTTATGTTTTTTTTTCTTGCATCAACCGATCTTTTGATGATTCTAAGTCCAATGACACCGGAAAGTTCAACTCCAGCCAGTGATGCGGCAATTTTTCTGATTGCCACATCATCAGCTGCTGCAGCAGGTGTAAGATTAATCTGAACCTGTTTAACCATTCCTATTCAAAATGAAATGCAAGAACCCAGATCTGTGATTTGATTTTTTCGATAGCATTAAAATACTGAGGATGCCCCGGGGCTGCTTCCTGTACAATTACGTTCCCCAGGCCGTTTGACATCTTGAGCTCAACAGAGAGCTTAAAGTATGTCAGGTAAAAATCCATTCCTGCCCCCAGTTCGTAGTAAAGATCTGGACGTTTAATCCTTATATAGATGGGTTTTGCTTCGTCAAATTCCTTCTTGCCTGCCAGATCATACCTGAAATTGAACCCGCCGATAACATAGGGCCTTACATTATTCATTCTGTCGCCTTTGAATTTAAGCAACAGCGGAAATTCAAGGAACGATGATTCCAGCCTCTGCTGATCATTAACAAGCACACCGTTTTTATAAAATTTTATTACCCGTTGCCCGAAAGACACCCCGGGAAGAAATCTGATATCCAGATGGTCGGCTGGTCTCAGATCAGTGACAATCTGAATATTAATACCCGGATTGAGGGTACTTACTTCAGGATATAGTGAATCTTTCTGATAGTATTGTTGTGCAGGAGTAATATTGAAATCCATTGCGTTAAATCCCAGGCTGAATCCAAAATGAATAAGCTTCTCATCATACCATGATTCATTCTTAGGTTTCTGCTTCTGACCCGACAAACTGAGATTATGCAGAAGAAAGAAAATAAATAAAATTGAATAAGCAGCTTTTTGTTTCAATCCTCTTTGAAATTTTTGAATTAGTTACAAGATAGTAAACTCGTTTGAATTCCAATTATTGCATCGATCTTTTGATACCTGTATATATACTTGCCACCCCACCTGTAAGTTTTACCTGATGCGTATCTAAGTATCCGGCCTGTGTCATCAATTTGAGGAAATCCTCATTATCAGGAAATTTCATCACTGAATCCGGCAAATATCTGTAGGCGGCTTTATCTCTTGAAAAAAGTCTCCCGAAAAGAGGAAGAATATTTTTGAAATAAAAATTATAAATAAATCTGAAAGGAAAACCTGAAGGCTTTGAAAATTCAAGCACCAAAATCATGCCACCTTGACGAATCACCCGATGCATTTCCGACAGACCTTTAAGCGGATCAGCGAAATTTCTTACTCCAAATGCTACCATCGCAACATCAAAAACATTATCATCAAAAGGTATTTCCTCTGAATCGCCAGATATAAGATCAATTGTTCCGGAGAACCCTTTCCGATTAATTTTATCACGACCGATTGAGAGCATTTTATCTGATATATCAATTCCTGTGATCCTTAAAGGCCTAAGCCTCATAGCAGCAATTGCCAGATCGCCGGTCCCTGTTGCAACATCAAGGATATTAGGCGATTTATAAGATTTGGATATTATATCAATGGCTCTCTTTCGCCATAAACGGTCAAAATTAAAAGAGAGAAAATGGTTAAGGAAATCGTACCTCCATGCAATTGAATCAAACATCGACTCAACTGCAGCTTTTTTTTCCTCATTCAGGCTCGCATACTGATTTCCCATTATTTTTTCAAAACCCAAAGATAGAATTATTTGAAAGATAGTCTATAATAACATATACTTAAGTCGGTTTAGGCGCACAATGCGCCTCCTTAGCGTGCTTTGAGGTTAAAATGGCTTTTTCGACAGCCATTAAAGAGGTGAGTACATTGGTCAGAAATTATTTCTATTTTTACATAACGATAAACAAATGCAATAAATATGAACAAAATAGTAATGATCACAGGAGCGACCTCAGGTTTTGGAAAAGCGATTGCGGAAAAATTTGCCGGGAACGGGTATAATATCATTATTACCGGACGGAGAAAAGAGTTGCTTACTGCACTTGAAAAGGAACTAGGTGCTCATCGTAATATTCAAGTCCTTTCATTAAATTTTGACGTAAGGGATAAGGATGAAGTTAATACGATAATCGGAAATCTTCCGGAGGAATGGAAGGCGATCGATATACTGGTAAATAATGCAGGTCTTGCTGCCGGTTTTGAACATATCCAGGACGGAAACACGGATGACTGGGACAGGATGATCGATACGAATGTAAAAGGCTTACTCTATATTACAAGGGCAGTTGCACCGCTTATGGTCGCACGGAATAAGGGACACATCTTCAATATTGGTTCAATTGCAGGCAAAGAAACTTATGAAAATGGCAATGTTTATTGTGCTTCAAAATCTGCTGTTGATACTCTTTCTAAGGCTATGAGAATAGATATGCTGAAGCATAATATTAAAGTAACTCTAATTGCCCCGGGTATGGCAGAGACAGAATTTTCACTAGTCCGTTTCAAAGGTGATATTCAAAAAGCTAAAAATGTATATAAAGGGTTTGATGCTCTTACTGCAGGAGATATTGCTGATGCAATCTATTACTGTGCAACGCTTCCGTATCGAGTATGCATCAATGAGCTTGTAATTACTCCGGTTCAGCAAGCCGGAGCTCATCACAGTTTCAGAAGAGCTGAAGGTTGAGGGCGTTATTTCAAGTTATTCCAAGATATTCCAAAGCATTTCCATTTATTTCAAAAAAATTAGCCTCTATGAAAAAATTTTCCTTGCTTTTGCTTTTGATGCTTTCGCTCCTGTTATTTGTTCCTGAAAGAGTATCAGGAATAAACACTAATGACACACGTATGCTGGCCCAGCCGGCAATCAGCGCTAATCATATTGCTTTCATCTATGCAGAGGATCTGTGGATAGCCAATCCTGACGGTTCGGATCCGCGCAGACTCACTGTGGATGAAGGAATTGAATCGGATCCCCATTTCTCACCGGATGGTAACTTAATTGCCTTCAGTGCACAGTATGACGGGAATACTGACGTATTTACCATTCCAGTTGAAGGAGGCATCCCAACCCGGCTAACGTGGCACCCTGGAGCAGACCTGGTACGCGGATTCACTCCTGATGGAAAGAGTGTTCTTTTTGCCTCGCAGCGTTCAGTATTTTCAGCACGATACCTTCAGCTGTTTACAATAGGATTATCCGGCGGATCCCCTGAAAAACTCGATATCCCCAATGCATGGTCAGCTTCCTATTCCCCCGATGGCAAGTATATGGCGTATACTCCGCTCCCACCTCAGTACCTTGAGTGGAAGCACTACAGAGGAGGCACTATTTCTAATATATGGCTTTATTCATTTGCAGATCATTCTGTTTTAAAAATTCCTCAGCCTCAGGGAGGTTGTAATGATGCTGATCCTATGTGGTTATCGGGCAAAATATTTTTTATCAGCGACAGGAATGGTGAATTTAATCTGTTTTCCTTCGATCAGGGATCAAAAGAGGTAACTCAGCTTACATTCTTTGATGATTTCCCGATTCTTAGAGCCTCAGCCATGAATGGGAAGATTATTTTAGAACAGGAAGGATACCTTCACATCTATGATATTGCATCGAATATTCAAAGAAAACTTACCATCCCGGTCGCAGCTGACCTCCTTGAACTCAGGCCAAGATTTGTC
The DNA here is from genome assembly GCA_963791065.1 of uncultured Bacteroidales bacterium. Lineage (GTDB taxonomy): Bacteria > Bacteroidota > Bacteroidia > Bacteroidales > VadinHA17 > LD21. The sequence continues at coordinate 83,962 of CAWBQN010000016.1, read as the reverse complement.
AAGGGTTTTAACTACATCAGATCAGCTGGTATATCACCAACCGGAACAAGAGCAGTATTCGATTTCAGGGGAGATATTATCACAGTGCCTGCCGAAAAGGGTGATCCCCGAAATATTACACTTACAACAAGTATTCATGAGAAATATCCATCGTGGTCACCTGATGGTAAATCTATAGCTTACTTTTCCGATGCTTCCGGTGAATACACTCTGGACATCAAATCGCAGGATGGAAAAGGTGATGCTAAATCATTTAAACTGAATGGTACTGGTTTTTATGCTTTCCCGGTCTGGTCGCCTGACAGCAAGAAAATTACATATTCAGATAATGGAAGAAACCTGTATCTGCTTGATATTGAGTCTGGCACAATAAATAAAATTGATTCTGACGACATATATGGCCCTTCAGCTTTCAGGCAAATCTTTGGAGACTGGTCATCAGACTCAAAATGGATGCTCTATACAAAACTGCTGAAAACAAATTTCAGGGCCGTATATCTTTACTCGGTCGATAAGCAAACTTCATTTGCCGTTACCGATGGGATGAGCGATGCATCTGATCCGGTATTTGATCCGAACGGTGAATATCTGTATTTCTTAGCATCAACTGATGCCGGCCCGGTTGTAAACTGGTTCGATCTTTCCAATGAGGATATGAGGATGACGAATTCTATTTACCTGGTTACACTTCGAAATGATATCGCATCACCTTTTGCGAAAGAGAGTGATGAGGAAGGCGTAAAACAGGCAAAGAAGGAACCCGAGAAACCTGCAGAAAAGGAGAAATCAGGAAAGAAAGAATCCGGGACTCCCGCTCCTTCTCCTGAAAAACCTAAAGTTGTAAATATTGAAATTTCCGGCATTACCGGCAGAATTGTAAGTATTCCGGTCAGGGCAGGCAACTATTCAGATCTGGGTATCGGGTCTACAGGTGAAATCTTATATATAATAAAGCCATCAGATCCTTCTGAGACCTCTGTATTGCACATGTTCGATCTGAAGGAAAGGAAAGACAATGAGGTAATGGAACTTGATAACTATATCGTATCAGCAGACAGGAAGAAGATGCTCTATTCAAAAGGAGAGGTGGTTGGAATAACCACTACAGGTAAAAAACCTGAGTCGGGAAAGGGTATTCTGGGAACCTCGTCAATTACTGTAAAAATTGATCCGGCAGCTGAATGGCCCGACATTTTCGATGAAGCATGGCGGGTTAACCGTGACTACTTCTACGATCCCGGCATGCACGGAGTTGATTGGAAAGCAATGAAAATCAAATATGCAAAGTTTCTGCCTGATCTTGCATGCAGAAGTGACCTGAACAGGCTTATCCAATGGATGTGCAGTGAACTAGGAGTTGGACATCACCGGATAACCTCTCCCGGCGACAGACTACATCCTCTTCAGCCTGTCATTGGTGGTCTGCTCGGCGCAGACTACGCTGTTTCAGAAAACAGGTACCGGATAGCTAAGATCTATAGCGGTCTGAACTGGAACCCTGATCTGAAATCTCCTCTTACGGAACCGGGTTTAAACATCAAAACCGGAGAGTACATACTTGCGGTAAATGGAAAAGATGTGACTGCCGGTAAAGACTTTTTCAGCTTTTTCGAGAACACAGCCGGTGAAATTGTTGAACTTACAATCAATGACAAGCCTGAGTATTCAGGTTCAAGAGTTGTCAAAGTTGTTCCCATTGCCAATGAATATTCATTAAGAAACCGCGACTGGGTTGAAGGAAACCTTAGGAGGGTCACCGAGGCCACAAATGGCCAGGTTGCATATGTTTATGTACCAAACACTTCAAATGCCGGACATGAATACTTTAAGAGATATTTCTTCCCCCAGGCCAACAGGAAAGCGATTATAGTCGATGAAAGATTCAATGGAGGAGGTTCGCTGGCTGATTATTATATCGATATCCTTCAACGACCTTTGCAGGCTTACTGGAATATGAGGTATGGAGCTGATCTCAAATCACCAAGTGCATCCATACAGGGTCCGAAAGTCATGATCATTGATGAAACAGCCGGCTCGGGAGGTGATATGCTGCCCTGGATGTTCAGAAAATTTAAAGTGGGAACACTTGTAGGCAAACGTACCTGGGGCGGACTGGTTGGTATTTTGGGTTTCCCTGAATTCATTGATGGAGGATCAGTCACCGCACCGAATGTTGCTATCTGGACAAAAGACGGTTTTGTCGTAGAGAATGTGGGCGTTGCTCCCGACATTGAGGTTGAGCAGTGGCCAGCAGATGTGATAAATGGAAAAGATCCCCAGCTTGATAAAGCAATCGAGGTGGCACTTCAGGAACTGGCTAAAAATCCTCCTGAAACACCGGTACGGCCACCCTATCCGGAGAAAATGAAAAAGTGAACGCTGTAATATTACCTTACTCCATGACTAAGAATAAATCATTACTCTTTTCATTGTTTTACCCCTAAATCCCCCAAGGGGGACTTTTCGAATTATGAATATTGAACATTTGAAATCAGAATTAAGAAGAACTTAGTTCTGCGTTCATCATTCGTTTGTTCAATATTCTTAATTACCTTCTTTGGTAAGCCCCCCTGGGGGATCAGGGGTCGCTTGTCACAGAGGAATGCCACAGTTTTATTGTTCCATAAACCCCTGATCCTTCAGTACCTGCAGAAGTATCTTTGAGAAATAAATATTATCGGCTTTTTTATACCGCACATCTGTAAAAACCTGGGCAAGGGTTTCTTTATTATTCTCATTCACAAATTGTTGAGAGTCTGGTCTCTCCTCTTTCGATCTGTAGTACCTGTCAATATCCTCCCTTGTATAATCTTTATAGGTCTCTTTATGAATAATTGCTTCAAGTGGCAGTCTGTCTACCTGGTCAGGTCTTTCTGCGGGCCATCCTATTGTAACTGTAGTAACAGGAACAACCCCTCCGGGAAGCTTTAATGCTTCGATTATTTTATGTGCGTTGTAGGTTGTAGTTCCAAGATAACAAATTCCCAGTCCCTTTGATTCGGCCGCAATACACACGGTCTGTGCCACGAGAAGTGCATCGATAGCTCCGGTCATGAATGAAAGAAAATTATCATACCCTGGTTCGGCTTTTCTTTCACGGCACCATTTATTAAACCTGTTAAAATCAGCACAGAATGTCAGAACTACAGGAGCTTCGGTGATCATTGACTGATTAAAATGAAAAGGAGCAAGTTCATTTTTCTTTTTTAAATCCGTAGTAATTATAATGCTATAAACCTGCATGTTGCCTGTGGTTGAGGAACGGCATCCCATAACAAGAAGTTCATTAAGAAGCTTATCGTCAACAGGTTCTGAAGTATACTTCCTTATTGATCTGCGGTATAGAAGCTCTCCCGGAAAATTTGTCATTTTTTTTGATTAAAGAATATAATACAAAGTAAGCAAAATCAATTAAAAACAGGGAGCATGAGTAAAGGTTTTTCATATCTTAGCATGAATCTAAGAACCCTAATCCATAAAAAATATTTACATGAAAAAACTTCATTTATTACTGCTGCTCCTCGGATTTTTTATCTGCATTAATCCTTTGACCGCTCAAAAGAAAAAAGAGTCAGGCAAAGAACCAGAGAAGAAGGATACAGTACTGGTCAATGTTTTCAAAGGATTGTCATTCAGGAGTATAGGTCCTGCCTGGGCTTCGGGCAGAATATCCGATTTTGCGGTAAATCCTAAAAATCATTCAGAGATTTATGTTGGAGTCGGAGCAGGTAATATCTGGAAAACGACGAATAACGGCACATCATGGACCCCGGTATTTGATAAATACGGAGCCTATGCAATAGGATGCCTGGCTATAGATCCTGAAAACCCTTCAGTTGTATGGGCAGGGACAGGTGAAAACACTCATCAGCGTCAGCTTGGTTATGGTGACGGTATCTATAAAACAGAAGATGCAGGAGCTACCTGGAAAAATATGGGGCTGAAGGAATCCAGACAAATCGGGATGATAGCTGTTGATCCACGTAATACTGATGTTGTTTATGTCGCAGCCGAAGGGTCTATTTGGGGACCCGGCGGAGATCGTGGATTGTACAAAACTTCCGATGGCGGAAAGACCTGGAATAAAGTACTGAATATCAGCGAAAACACCGGGGTGAATAATGTGGTATTGGATCCACGCAACCCGGATGTAGTTTATGCAACATCCGAGCAGAGAAGACGGCACGTATATACAAAGATCGGAGGCGGGCCTGAATCGGCTGTCTATAAGTCGAAAGATGCAGGCAAAACCTGGGACAAGATAATGAAAGGTCTTCCCTCAGTGGATATCGGAGGCATGGGCCTGGCAATTTCGCCGGTAGACCCTGATGTACTATATATCATAATGGAAGCTGCAGACGAGGCAAGTGGTTTTTACAGGACTGTCAACAGAGGAGTATCGTGGGAAAAAATGAGCTCCTATGCTTCAAGCGGACAATATTTCAATGAGATCTATTGCGATCCCAAAAATGTCGATAAGGTTTACAGCCTTGAAACAGTTTCAAAAGTAACCATCGATGCCGGAAAAACCTGGGCTAATATGGGGAATAATCAGAGACATGTAGATGATCATGCTTTATGGATAGATCCCACAGATGCGAAACATTTCTATATAGGTGGTGACGGCGGTATCTATGAATCTTATGATGAAGGCAAAAACTACATATTTAAATCAAATCTGCCGGTCTCACAATTTTACAGGGTCTGCATAGATAATGCCCTTCCATTTTACAATATTTATGGCGGTACCCAGGATAACAACTCAATGGGTGGCCCATCACGCAATATCAGCAGGGACGGCGTAGTAAATGCAGAGTGGAAGGTAACAGTCGGTGGTGACGGTTTCTGGGTTGCTGTTGATCCTGTTGATGAAAATATCGTCTATACAGAATCTCAGTATGGAAATGCCGCGCTCTGGGATAAGAAAAGTGAAGAGGCAATGGATATCAGACCTGTTCCGCGAGAAGGTGAAAAGACCTACCGCTGGTATTGGGATACTCCGCTTATAATAAGCCCTCACAAGAGAGACAGGATATATATGGCAGCGAATAAAGTTTTCAGAAGCGATGACCGCGGCCGGAGCTGGGAAGTAATATCTGAAGATCTTTCAAGAAATGAGGATCGCAACAAGTTCAAGGTAATGGGAAAATACTGGAGCATTGATGCAGTGGCAAAGGATGTCTCAACATCACTCTGGGGCCTGGTTGTTTCCCTGGCAGAATCGAATGCAAAGAAAGATCTTATTTATGCCGGAACTGACGACGGGGTTATCTCCGTCACTGAGGACGGAGGAAAAAACTGGACAAAATATACAACTTTTCCTGGAATACCAGAATACACTTATGTGAGTGATATACTTCCTGATAAGTTCAATGAAAATGTTGTATATGCTACTTTTAATAATATGCTGAGCGATGATTTTAAACCCTATATACTTAAAAGTTCCGATAAGGGCAAAACCTGGACAAATCTGACAAAAGGGCTTCCGGCAAATGGTACGATCCATACAATCCAGCAGGATAATATCAATCCCAACCTCCTCTTTGCAGGATCAGAATTCGGATTCTATTTCAGTGTTGATGGCGGCGATGAATGGATTGAGTTGAAAACAGGGTTGCCAACAATAGCAGTACGTGATATTGCATTGCAGGAACGTGAATGTGATCTTGTCCTTGCTACCTTTGGAAGAGGATTCTATATTCTTGACGACTATTCTCCCCTGCGGAATTTCAAAAAAGAAATGCTCATTAAGGATGGTTACATTTTCCCGATAAATGATGCAAAAATGTATGTACAATCAAATGGGTTTGATAATCAGGGATCAACATATTTCAAAGCACCAAATCCGGAGTTCGGAGCTACCTTTACTTATTATGTGAAAGATGTCCCCAAGACAGCAAAAGCAATCAGACAGGAAAAAGAAAAAGAGCTGTTCAAAAAAGGAGAACCTATACCTCAGCCAACTTTAGCTGCCCTAGATGCTGAAGCAAGAGAAATAAAACCTTACCTGATTTTTACTGTCACTGATGAGAATGGCCTTATTATAAAAAAAATGTACAAATCGGCTGATAAGGGAGTTAACAGGATTACCTGGAACTTTACCTACGAAGGAATCAGACCTGTAAAAACGGCAAAATATGATCCGTTGAGTACAGGTTCAGTGAGAAGAAGCGGAATTCAGGTAATGCCAGGGACCTATAAAGTATCTCTTTCAATGTATTCTAAGGGTGAAATAAGGGACCTTGCAGCTCCTGTTCCATTCAATTGCAAGCCCCTTAATCTTGCAACCTTTACTTCCACCGACATCAAGGCAAAATATGCCTGGATCGGACAGGCATCAGATTTGGCAAGAAGCATGTATGGCACTATAAGCTATTTAGACGAACTTTCAGATAAAAATAATGCTGTTTTACAGGTTATTCATCAGTCCCCTGAAGCTACCCCTGAAATGATGAAAGAAGCTGCGAGGATCAATGATGAGCTTCATAATTTATTGTTAATCATTAACGGTCCTGAGGCAAAAGCCAGCGATGAAGAGCTTCCTCCTATGGAAATGCCGCTAGCCCAAAGATTAAGTAATATGGCTTCAGCAAGTTATGGTACAAGCGGGGATATCACGACCACTGCAAAGCAGCAGATGGATATCCTGAAGGTTGAGTTTCCGCCAATCCTTGATAGGGTCAAAAAAGCAGGCCAGGATCTTCAGAATCTCGACAAACAGCTAGATGCCATAAAAGCACCATGGACACCGGGAAGAGTTCCTGTTTTGTAAAAGAAAGAATTGCAGACAATTATAATTGTTTTTCATTAGATAGTTTTTTATACTTGTTATGGAATTTAATTTATTTAACTATGAGCAGACCAGTTACACTTTTTACAGGTCAATGGGCAGATATGCCGTTTGAGACACTGTGCCAGAAGGCTAAATCATTTGGTTATGATGGATTGGAATTAGCATGCTGGGGAGATCATTTTGAGGTAAATAAAGCCGACGAAGCATACTGTCATAAAAGGAAGGAGATACTTGCACGGTACGGACTTAAAGTATTCGCAATTGCTAACCACCTGGTAGGACAGTCTGTTTGTGACAGGATTGATGAAAGACACAAGAATATTCTGCCTGGCCATGTATGGGGTGACGGAGATCCTGAAGGTGTCCGGCAAAGGGCGGCTAAAGAGATGATCAGCACCGCAGAAGCTGCTAAAAGACTGGGCGTAAATATTGTCACCGGCTTTACAGGAAGTTCCAGTATGGCCCCTCCTCTACTCCTTTCCACCGGTTACTCCAGCAATGATTGACAAAGGGTATGAAGATTTTGCGGCCAGGTGGATACCAATCCTTGACAAATTCAACGCCCTCGGTGTCCAGTTTGCGCTGGAGGCTCATCCCACAGAAATAGCATTCGATATAGCTTCAGCCCGGAGGACACTGAAAGCTATTAATAATCATTCTTCCTTTGGTTTTAATTTTGATCCCTCTCACTTTGGTTACCAGGGAGTTGACTATGTGAAGTTTATCCACATGTTTGCAGATAAGATTTTTCATGTTCATATGAAAGATGTGGGATGGTCAAAAGTACCGACAGAAGCAGGCGTCTTCGGCGGTCACACTGAATTCGGCACACCAGGACGCTTCTGGGATTTCCGAAGTCTTGGTCATGGCGATATTGTCTTTGAAGAAATCATACGGGCTCTCAACAGGATCAACTATAAAGGACCATTATCGGTTGAGTGGGAAGACAGCGGCATGGACAGGGAATCGGGTGCAAAAGAAGCTTGTGAGTTTGTCAGGAAAGTTGATTTCCCATCTTCAAATATTGCCTTTGACGCCGCATTCGAAAAAAAATAAATTTACAGGAATTAAATTGTAACACGAAAACTAATTAAAACCAACAATCTCAAGATGGAGACTATCAGAAAAACTCAACTATTTAATGCAAGTTGCGTTGCATTAGTCGTAACGGCGCTGGCCTTTGCTACAAGGGGTTCATTTGTACAAGCATGGGCAACTGAATTCAACCTCACCCATACCGAAGTCGGATGGATCGTAGGGACAGCCTTCTGGGGCTTTACTCTGGCAATGGTATTCGGTGGACCGCTTGTTGATGTCATTGGTCTGGGAAGGATCATTTCAATTGCTTTCTTCTGCCATGTCGCAGGGATAATTCTTACAATAATTGCAACAGGATTCTGGTCCCTTTTCATTTCCACATTGCTGATCGGAATTGCGAATGGAAGTGTCGAGGCGGCATGCAATCCATTGATAACCAGCATGTATACTGATCAGAAAACCCGGAGGCTTAACCGGTTTCACGCCTGGTTCCCGACAGGAATTGTCATTGGAGGACTGGTTGTCTTTCTATTCAACAAGGTCGGACTTTTAAACTGGCGCTATGCAATGGCCGTAATGCTGCTTCCAACTTTTGCGTACGGATATATGTTCTTGAACAAAACTTTTCCACAGACCGAACGAGTTGTTTCAGGTTTCAGCTACAAAGACATGTTAAAAGCATGTGTTAGTCCATTATTCATTTTTATGGCTTGCTGTATGGTTCTTACCGGGGGCACCGAGCTGGGCACAAACCAGTGGATCGCTGCCCTGCTGGCAAATGTATCACATAATCCTATACTCCTTTTGGTCTGGATATCCGGTATAATGGCGCTTACACGCCAGTTTGGAGGTACCCTTATACATAATTTTAAATCCACTGTCGTTCTGCTGACATCTTCAATCCTTGCCTTCACAGGATGTATACTTATGGGCTATACAAGCGGTGCAATGGTATTTGCATCTGCAGGAATTTTTGCCCTGGGTGTGGCCTTCTTCTGGCCATCAATGCTGGGATTTGTATCGGAGAATATCCCTCAAAGCGGTGCGCTTGGACTGGCTATAATGGGGGGAATCGGTTTTCTCGGCGGGGCAATTGCACAACCGGTTCTTGGTGCAATTTTCGATGCTCAAACATTGGCTGCCGTTCCAGCCGCACAGACAGTTGAAGTATTAAGAACCGCACTTGAGGGAACTAAAGATGCAACAGCATGGGCGGCAGCTCAGCTAACAGGCGGAGAGCATACCTTAAGATTTGTAGCATTTGTACCGGCTGTGCTGATAATTGCTTTTACCTTCCTGCATATCTGGAAGAGAAAACATGTATAAACTCCCAACCCCCCATTTGGGATTTTACCTCACCCTAAATCCCTCCCCCAGGGGAGAGGGACTTTATACCTTCAGAAAGTTAAAGTCCCATGGGGAATTTAGGGGGTAAAAAATCTGGAAAACGCATTTTTAAGAGTATAAAAGACAACCACATTCGCTAAAGCTTCGGTGGTCAAAGAAAGTTAAAAGATAAAAGTATTTGTTATGAAAAAAATTAAAATGGGAATGATCGGTGGCGGCATTGGAGCCTTCATCGGTGACGCACATCGTCGTGCTTCAAGGATATGTAACGACTTCGAACTTGTCGGTGGAGTCTTTGATGCAGACTACGAAAGAAGCAAAGAGTTTGCTAAAAATGAAGGAATAAGACCTGAACGGTGTTATAAAAGCGTGGATGACCTGATAAAATCAGAATCTGCTATACCCCATGATGAGCGTATGGAGGTTGTAGCGATAGTTACGCCCAATGCACTGCACTTTCACTTTGCCAAAAGCCTTCTTAACGCAGGATTTCATTTGGTTTGTGAAAAGCCTATGACAATTACGGTCGGTGAAGCAGAGGAACTTGAAAAACTGGTTGCAGATAAAAAGCTGACTTTCGCATTAGCTCACACCTACACCGGGTATCCTATGATAAGACAAATGAGAGACATTATCTCAAAAGGACTGCTCGGAACTATCCAGCGTATTGACGCTCAATATTACCAGGGATGGATAAATTCTATAATTCACGGGACAGAAAGCAGGATAACCGGAGTATGGAGACTCGATCCTAAACATGCCGGAGCCAGCAGCTGTATGGGTGATATTGGCGTACATGCCTTTAATCTCATTGAATATACCACAGGACTGGAAATAAAGGAGGTGCTTTCCGATCTTAATCCTGTTAAAGAGGATATAGCCCTTGACCTGGATGGTACTGTTTTATTGCGATTCAGCAAATATCTTAAAGGAGTCATAAGAGCCAGTCAGGTTTGCGGAGGAGTAGAAAATGGTCTGACAATAGCGGTCTATGGATCAAAAGCCAGTCTCAAGTGGGGCCAGGAGAACCCGAATTATCTTTATATGCTAAGTGATTCCGAACCGACAAAAATATTCAAGCCGGCTCACGGATACAACGATAAGCTTGCAGAGGCCAGTCATACTATGCCATCAGGTCACCCCGAAGGAATTTATGAAGCTCTTGCCAATATTTATAAAGGCACAGCAAAATCAATAAGGGGTGAGAAATTTACCCCCGGGGAGTTTCCAACTGTTCATGATGGGGTACGGGGAATGAAATTTATACACTCAGTTGTTGATTCAAATAAGGGAGGGAATATCTGGATTAAACTATAATTATTTTCTCGCAAAGACGCAAAGGCGCAATTTGCTTCGAGTACTCGGGACTACGCAAAGGACGCAAAGAACTGATTTATAATATCTTGACTTTGCGCACTTTGCAGTTCCTTAGCGTGCTTTGCGGTTAAATTGGGACTTTTACAACACCCGGGGGTGAGTTGGATTTCAGCTTGCTAGATAGTCTTGTCTGGGTGAGGCGGGGTATCAAGCCAGATCACTTTTTGTTCCGATGTATGAGGCTGGCCTATTATGTCTTTATAAAGATCGGGTCTGCGGGCTTTGGTGTAACGATACCCTCCGGAGGCAGTAAGTTTTTCACGCGTAAGTGTTGCTGTAACAAAATCATCACCCAGGTTCCTGCATTCAGCCAGTATATCCCCAAAAGGATCTATTATCATTGAACACCCATTCTTCAGCTGGTCATCATCCATCCCAACAGGATTGGAAAATACAACATATATCCCATTATCGTAGGCCCTCGACGGAAGCCATTTCATAAGCCACTCTCTTCCTTTCATACCGTCAAATTCCAAACGCAGAGATGTCGGGTCAGTCTCCCTGTTTTCCCATAATTTCGGATCAACAAATCCTGCTCCGGGACGTGTTGATGGAGTGCACATAGTAACATGCGGCATAAAAATGATTTCAGCTCCGAGAAGAGTGGTCGCCCTGACATTTTCTATAATATTGTTATCGTAACAGATCAGGATACCGCATTTCCAGCCAAGAAGATCGAACACACAGTACCTGTTGCCGGGAGTAAGGCAGGAATTGATAAACGGGTGCAACTTCCTGAAACTTGCAACTAATCCATTCTTGTCAACACATATATACGTCTTGTATAAATTCTTCTCCACGTCTATCTCGAATAATCCCGCAAGGACAAAGATATTATTGCTTAATGCGATTTCCTGAAGCCTTTTAGTGCTGGGTCCATCAGGTACAGGTTCAGCCAGAGCTGTCATTTCATCTCTCGAAAGATGCCGGGCAAATGAATATCCCGTAATTGAACATTCATGAAAAGCAATAGCGTGAGAACCTTCACTTGCGGCCTTGTGCGCCAGATATTCGATTCTCCCCAGATTGAATTCCTTGTCACCACTCCGGTTTTCAAACTGAGCAGTGGATATTTTAAGCTTATCCATTTTCGAACCAATCAGCAGGCTGATTGGACAGGTATTAACTATTTTTTCTTTTTGAGAAGGAAAAATCCTGCTGCCCCAACTATAACCACAGCTCCAACAATAATTGCAATTGTAGATGCGGAACTCTTCCCTTTCTTATCATCCTCAACCGGATAATAATATGTCGGCTTGGCATCGGTATCCATGTTAACTGTATCTTTCTTTGATTTTGGCTTCTGCTGCCCTGCAGCCATATTGAAACCACTCACGATAAGAAGCATAACCATTGAAAACACTAAAATTGATTTTTTCATTACTTAAACATTTACTAATTAATTGATTAGAATATATTTTTTTAATGTGTTCACCTTTATTCCTTTGTGTTACTAAGTGTTTTACTTTGAGTCCTTTGTGTTTAAATGTTACATTTTTTACCACTAAGGAACTCAAAGGGATCTCTAAGGTTCACAAAGGTTTCTACCTAATTGTATTTGCCAGATCATCATATTTTTTAGCTATATCCGGGTTCGAGCGCCTGTATGTATCAGCAAGTGCGACAATTGCCTGCTTATACCTGGGATTCATGTCAAGGCAGGTTGTCAGCAATCTGCGTGCCCTCATCACATCACTTTCTATCAATAGTTCAGACAATCCGACATAAGCTTCAAAATATTTTCTATTGGCTTTAATAACTCTTTCATAGTAGCTTATTGCTTCATCATTTTTGTTATGTGACCTGGCTATATTTCCAAGGTACATAAGGATCGGCTCAAAATCGGGATTTATCTCTAACCCTCTTTTCAAAAGTGAATCGGCTTTCTGATACTGTCCATCGTCGTACAAAGCTGCTGCAAAATTATAAAAAATCATTTCATCCTTATCATCAAATTTTAAAGCATTTTCAAAGTAACCGATTGCCTCTTTATTTCTGCCTTCACTTAATGCTACATAACCGGCATAATCATCTTTCGATCTCCGTTCAATGACAGCACATACCGGGACATTACCGGCATAAACCGTATGGATGGTATTTACAGGCGGCCAGATTTTATTTCTCAACTGGAATGGAGGAATATACCTGTTAGCTACAATTGCATAATCCCAGTCGTACTGGCTTCTCTCTTCATACCTGAAATAAGATGTTTCAACTTCCGGATGATTACGGAACAGCCACTTGACAGAATAAGTTGCCTTAACTTTAATTTTGCCTTCCGCACCTTTCTTTGCCAGGTAATCAATCAACCAGTGGGATGCAGGAGTCTGACTCACATAATAATAATCTGTCTCATAATTTGAATAGGCTCCCTTCAATCCTCCTACAATCTGATTATAATATAAATAATAGAACCGGGGATTGTTTAACATGAATTTCAGAGGATGGAATGAAAGCAGAAACAGAGCTGCTACTAAAACCCATCGCAGATATCTGCTTTTTAAATAAATATACAGATGACGATAACCTGTCGAAGCCAGCAATATTATTCCCGGATAAAGGAAAAGAAATTGTCTCCAGGAAGAATACAGGTTTGATTTCTCGTATACTACGAAAACAATCGGGAATAAAACTGTAAATACCACAAATCCATAAAGCAGTGTTTTTCCGGCATCTGATTTTCTGCGTATAAAAAAGAAGGATAATATCAGTCCGGTTAATACAATAAAAGGTATTGTGATTAACATTGATTTGGGCAGATAATACCAGGGCATATAATCGGACCATTCAACCTTACCTTCAAATATTTGCCGAAAGGTTGAAGGGAAATGAGCCATTATACGGTATGATTCAATTACATTCCTTACCGGGCTCTGAAGGGCATATGGCCACAATAAAATGCTTAAGAACCAGGAAACGACTGCGATGCAGCAAATCCATATAAATTTTGTTCTGATTTCAATGATATCGGCCTTTTTTTCCCTGAGGTACCTGAAAAAATAGAATATGAAAAAGAAGAAGAAAAGATAGCAGATCGATAATAATCCACCAGCCCGGATACTTATTGTAAATGCTATGCTTAAAGTCAGAAATATTATGTCACTGTAAGAGTTTTTCCTGCCTGAAACCATAAATTTGAGCATGAAGAATATACCTGAAATATAACCAAGCGCGAATGGGATGTCTTTCAGGTTGTTCTGCGTGTGGCCGATGAAGGTCGGTGAAACTGCAAACAGGACAAGAGTCAGAATCCCTGTCCTGTAATCTGCCAGCCAGACAGCAAAAAGAGCAGTCACAAAAATTACCAGCCATCCCACAATGCTGCTCATCAGATGGCGGAAACCGTAAACATCCTGAATGTCAAACCATTTGATCAGTATTGTGACAATATTATCGTACGATTGCCCATAATACTTCAGATTGGTGACCGGAGTATTAAGTGCGGACTGATCTGTGCCACGGGATGCAAAGTAGTTATAGACTGAAACTGAATGGTCATAATGAAGCACTTCATCACAGGTGATGCCAGCGTTCTTACTTAACAGCAACATCAAAACTAGGAGAACTACAGAGAAAAAATAAAAGATATATTTAAATCTTGTCTCATTCATCATTTCTCCGGGCCACCATCATAGAATTTTTTGATAAAGTAAAGCGGCCGGTTTTGCGATTCTTTATAGTTCCTGTAAACGTACTCGCCAAGGATTCCCATGAATACCAATTGAATAGAGCCTAGAAAATAGATGCTCAAAAGTGTTGAAGACCATCCAATTACTGCAAATCCGCATACTTTGGCAATCAGAACATAAATACCCGCACCAAGAAAAACCAGGGTCCCGATCAATCCTAATATCAGGCAAAAACGAATCGGGAATCTTGAAAAGGAGAAGATGGCATCTGTTGCCAGGGTTAACAGTTTACTAATACTCATCTTAGGAACACCTTTAAAACGGTCATCTCTTACAAATTCTACATATCCCTGTCTGAATCCGATGAAGGTGCGCAGACCGGGAAGGTATCTGACTTTTTCTTTCATCGATAGCAAGGCATCAACAGTTTCACGCCTCATCATGGAGTAATTTCCTGAATTCTCCATGTTTTTAATATCACCAATACATTTAAACAGAAAATGAAACAAAACGGCATAAAGGTCCCGGTCATGTTTGCCTTTCCTTCCTGTCCTTTTCCCGCTTACAAGATCATATCCCTCATCATTGATCATTTTGTACATAGTGGCGAGCAGCTCCGGGGGGTCCTGAAGATCTCCATCCATCATAGCTACCAGATCACCGGTGGAGTGTTCAAGTCCGGCAGTATAAGCGGCCTGATGTCCAAAGTTCTTCGACAGCGACAGGATTTTAATCCTGCTGTTTTTCTTTTGCCATGATAATATTTTTGCAAGACTCTCATCAGTGCTGCCGTCGTCAACAAAAATAACCTCATAATCCTGAATAAAAGACTCAATAGATAAGATGGTCCTTTTAACAAGTTCATCTATCACTTTCTCTTCGTTAAATATGGGTATTACCAGTGAAAACATTCTGTTTATTATTGTTTTTTCTCTGTGTAGCTCTGTGATCCCGATTGCTATCGGGACTCTGTGGAGCTCTGTGTAAGTTCTTATTTTTAATCAACTCAGTTACACAGAGAAACACAGAGGGGCCACAGAGGACCACAGAGCTTTACTATTTAGTTTGTAACCTTGAAAGTGCATATTCAGCTTCATCCTTCAGGTCAGCGTTTGAAACCAGATTCTTTATAGCCGGTACCGAATAATCTGATCCCATCCAGCTCAGTTCACGAAGCAATAGTTTCTTTGAATCTGTTGTAGCCTCCTTGCTGTCAAGGATCTTCACCATCATTTTTTCAATGTTTAATTTTCCCGTCTCGTCGCCTTTAAGATCGCGGATATGACTCTGGATGCATGAAAGGTATTTGGTGCTTTTTGCAATTTCATAGTTTCCTATATTGGCAAATGCTTCATCGAGAGTAATCTCTTTAAAGTCAGGACGAAGCACCACTCCTGCCACGTTGGGGAAATCCCAGGGGACTTTTTGAGTTACTTCACCCGTAACCGCCCATTCAGCGCCTCTCTGAAGAGTGATAATGAATCCGGCACAATGCATCGAAGGACCACCACCTTCATCAGCATGACCCAATGTAGTATGAAAGATGCGTCCTTTCCCGTAAGTTATTGTCATAAGAACCGGCTCATCTCTCATGGTGCCTCCGCCAGCTGCACTATCAGCAAAAGCAGTTGCCAGGATCTGCATATTCTTTGCAGGGCCACGCAGCTGACTGTACAATTCATCATTCCCATGCCACCATTCGACGGGAAGGCCTCTTGTTATAGGATGATCTGTTATCCGCGTCCGAACCAGGAACTCTCTTCTTTTGCCGTGAGAACCGCCGATTCCTGCGGATGTATCTATGACGAGCTTATCACTCTTATAGTATACATATGGTCCATCCTTCTGATTGCGGTCTCCCCACCCCCCAAGGCCAGTCATTTCGTTATATTCCTTCCATGAAGGAAAAGAATTGTCAGCAGCATGGTATATTACGACTCCGCCTCCGTTTTTCACATATTCCACGAAAGCGGCATTCGTTTTCTCTGACCATGAATCGCCATTATAATCTAAAACAACAAGTTTATACTTTGAAAAATCGGGATCGAACGATTTCATATCACCGCCTTTATCAGGAGTGATCATAATCTGGGATGTAAACAAACCGGTTTCGTCGAGAATCTGTTTCAGAACCGGAGAACTCGCCTTCCAGTTATGATTATTCTGACCTGTTATAATCAATGTTTTATAGCCGTTCTCATTCTTACATGAAGCTAAGAAAGAAAGTAAACCTGCTGCAACTATTAAAAGCAAATATTGTTTTTTCATATTTTTTCTGATTAGACTGTTGGTAATGTCCAGGGATTACGATACGGCCGGCTTAATAGACGTGCAGCTACCGGGTTGCCGATTATTTCTTCTTTTTCCGGATCCCATTTAATTGTCTGCCCTGTTGTCATGCCAATTTCCCCGAGTAAAGCAACTGAGATGGCCCTGTAAGCCACCTCCACAGGAGCAATTGCAGGTTTTCGCGATTTAACACAATCAACGAAATTCTGCCAGTGGTTATCGCTTTTATAAAGATGGATCTCATTTTCGCCTATGACTTCATTAAGGATCTTCGGATCTGAGGAAGTAATTATATCTCCACGGTCGACATGTATCCAACCCAGATCTCCATGCCAGGTTGTTCCCATACCAAGGGGAAGTCTGGAAGCATTTGCGACCCTCATCTCAATTCCATTGGCATACTTGCACAGAAAGTCATATTCAACCGGAACATTGAAAATTCCTTCGAATGGATAAACCCCGGCTCCGGAAATTTCAACCGGACCTGTATGCTCAAGACCAGCTCCCCAGTTTGCAATATCGATGTGGTGTCCGGCCCAGTCTGTCAGCTGACCCCCGGAATAATCAAGGATCCATCGCCAGTCCCAATGTGAAACGCCTCGGTAAGGCACCTTCAGTGCAGGGCCAAGCCACATTTCCCAGTCGAGTTGAGCAGGAACCTCCTGAACAGGTGGAGTCCCGATTCCTTTGTTTCCGTCGGGAAGGCCCACTTCAATATATTTTATCTTACCTGCTCTCCCATTTATCGCCAGTTCAGCTCCGTGATGGAAATTTGCCAGAGAGCGCTGCCAGCTTCCTGTCTGCCAGATTATATTATTCTTTTTTACTGCACTGACAATGGTCTGACCATCTTTAATGGTACGGCATATCGGTTTTTCTCCATAGATATCTAGTTTCTTGTTTGCGGCAGCTGAGTAAATTATTCCATGCCAGTGATCCGGCAGGGCAATTGAGACTGCATCTAACTTTTCTTTTTCAAGGAACTCACGATAATCGCCATATGTACGGCAATCTTTATTCTTGTTTGCAGTGTCGATTATCTCTTTGGCATTTGCCAGATGTTTTGAATCAACATCACACACTGCTACAAACTGCAGAGGTGACTTGAGTTTCAAAAAATCATTCAGATTACTGGTGCCTTGCGATCCCAGACCTATTGAACCAATAACAATACGATCGCTTGGCGCAACTTTTCCTCCCATTCCAAAGGCTGATGAAGGTATGATCTGAGGAAGTACAAAAGTACCTGCAACCACTGCTGCTGACTTTTTTACGAAATCTCTTCTCGATGATTTATTTGCCATATCAGATTAATTAATTATGAATCATTCATTACATTGCTACAGGTGTGCCTGGGATTGGTGTCTCGAAGACCATATCGACAGAACCAAATTCAATCTTTTTAGGACCAAGGTCCATATCTGATTTAAAAATATCGTCCCAGGTAATGGTTCGGCCTGTATAGGCTGATGTCCTTCCCATAATTGCAGTTAATGTCGATAAGGCGGTCTGTTCGCCTTCGTTCACATAATGTCCGGTACGAATAGCTTCAACAAGGTGCATATGTTCCTGAACGTAGGCCGGAATTTTAATGGTTTGTGTCTGGTTTCCATTTTCATCTTTCGGATATTCAAATTCCCACTTCAATTTACCATTCAGATCCCATATCTTATTATTACAGTTAGTATATCCTTCTGTTCCGATAATAAGTTCTCCTGTTCCGTTCGAACAACTGTCAATTTCCCGGCACATACTATGTGAACTTACTCCCAGACCATAATCGAAATCTACACTGAAGAAGTCATACTGATCACCGGTTACCCGCCGTGCACGACCACCGTACCCAATCGCTTTTTCAGGGTGCTTACCTAAAAACCAGTTTATGACATCGATATTATGCACATGTGTATCAAGAATAAAATCACCGCACAACCAGCAGAAATTGTTCCAGTTACGTATCATATAAGTCATGTCATCCCAACCTTTTTCACGTTCCCGGAACCATACATGATCCTGGTTCCAGAATGCTTTTGCACCTGTTATCTTTCCAATTGCACCACTTACAACCTGTTTATATGTTTCTATGTAGTCTTCCTGGTGACGTCTCTGAGTACCTGTTACAACACACAATCCTATTGCAGCGGCTTTTCTTGAAGTAGCAATTATCGATCTGATGCCGACAGGATCTACTGCCAAGGGCTTTTCCATGAAGACATGTTTATTTGTATTGATTGCTTCAAGGAAATGTTCAGGCCTGAATTTGCATGGTGTTGCCAGGATAACGACATCAACATCCGGAATAGCCATAAGCTTCTTATATCCGTCGAATCCGGTGAAACAATTTTCAGCAGGGATAGGTAACTTAAACGATGCAAACCTTTCACGGCAGGCATCTATTTTGTCCTGAAAAACGTCCGCAAGAGCAATGATCTCAAGATCGGGGCCGGCACTTATAAAATTTATTGCTGCACCGGTACCTCTTGCTCCCGCTCCGACCAGACCTGCCCTTAGCTTTTTACCCCTGGGGGCTCCCTGGAGAATCGGAGGCAGGCCGAGGGCTTCATTTGTAGGTGTTCTTTTACATGATGTAATTATTGCACCTGCTCCGGCTAAAGCGAGACCTGCAAGCGCAGTTTTACCAATGAATTTTCTCCTGTCAAGATTCTGCATATATTTTCGAGTTAAAATATTTTTCTAATTTCCAATTGTGCTGTCTGCTTCACAAACAACCCTGAATCCGACATCAATACAATCGGAGTACCACCAAATACTTTTTGGCATCTGGGGATCTGTGACAAGCCACGCTTTTGTTTTGGTAAAATCGCGTGCAGCACTTCTGACATCCTTCGCATCGCTTTTGAAGGAGCCACCCCTTATAACATGTTCCTGACCATCTGCAGGTCCAGTCGGATTTAACTTTGCAGTATCCGATTTATAAGCGTCGGGCGAATAGTAATCGAGACAGAACTCGGCAACGTTGCCCGACATGTTCTTTAAGCCGAATGGATTTGCTTTGACTGATTGTGGTTCTTTAGTTTTTAAATTACTATTTACTACATAAACCACTCTTGATGCAATTGCAGCAGTATCAGGACCAAAGAGCTTTCTGATCAAACCCTTTGAAGTAAATTTTTTAGGATTACCCGGGAAGAAATAAGGAGTTTCGGTTTCGGCCCTGCAGGCATATTCCCATTCAGCTTCAGTAGGTAACCTGTACTTTTTACCAGTTACTTTTGACAACCATTGGCAATAAACAGCTGCTGCGTGCCATGTCATAGTAATAGCCGGTCTGGAAGCTTTTCCCCATCCCTGATCGGGAGCTCCCCATGGCGGCGTTGCCCCGCTAATGGCATCGACATTCTTTTTCGTTACTACCTGTCCTTCAGTTCTTCCCTGAGAACCTGTTGCTCTGAAAAATGCAAGATATTCATCCCAGGTTACCTCTGTTTTAGCTATCCAGTATCTTGAAAGCGTGACTTTGCGTTGAGGACCTTCATCAGATTTACGAAGAGGTTCATTTTCAGGACTACCCATTATAAAGTTACCACCCGGAATTGCAACCATCTCAAAAGAAACACTTGATCCGGGTATCTTTTCTGTGAAGTTCTCAAATTTCACAACCTTGGCCGGTTCGGTATACTCAGCCTGATTAACCGTTACAGTTACACCAAAATTAGTATTGTGGGCATGCAGTGCATTCTTATCATAATGTCCTACATCGAGATGACAGTTCATACAGGTTAAAGGATCCTTTGAATTTGTATAGAGCAAATGAGCATTGCTCCCATCGACGGATAGCTTAACAGGGAAAAGATTCTGATGACATTCCTTACATGATTTCTCATATACATAACCTTTAGCGTTATCAAGAATTTTTATTTCATCCCAGTTAATTTTTGCACTGTCCTTGAAGATATACCCATATATATCTTTTGAACCATGTTTGGCTTTGGCATAGAGGTATCCGAAATGGTCCTTTGGCGGAAGGTGACAATCAACACAATGCACAATACTACCAGTGCGATCATTATAATGTGAAGATAGCTTCCAGCTCTGATCAGCTATTGGATGAATATGGCATGAGACACAATATTTATCTGAAGAAGTATAGGTTACTAATGCATTACCTGATTTCAGAACTATCAGAGTGATTATGACTCCGGTAAGAATAAGCCATAGATTAGATCTTCGTTTTCCAAAAGCGTGACGTAAACGATTCCTTAAATTCATTTTCCCTGAGAAGATTCAATTAAAACTTGTTAAAGTTAACAGTTTGTCTGACTTCAAGATGAAAAAAATGCAAAAAAAATGTAGGATCAATTTACCTATGTAGTGACGCCCAAATTGGACGTCTCTACTCGTTTTCATGCATTGTTTTTATACATTGGTGTATGAAATCAAACAGAAGGTCAAAATGTTGACAAATAAATTATAATACGCCTTCATTTATTCCGTTTAATATTAATTTTGGTATAAAGATTGTTATTAAAAGTAAAAGTTTATTTTTGTACATTAATATTATTGAACCACTATGAAAAAGATTGCTGTTATATTCCTTGTTACTTTTGTTACTGCCCTCGTTTTCAGTTCATGCAATAAGAAGGACTGCCCGGCTTATTCGAAAGGTCATACGAGAGCCAATACTGAGCAGCCAGGAAAGAATGTTTAAACTCAGAATTGTTCTTCCGGTACATCCATTTTTATAAGTTAGCAAAATTATGAAAAGGCTGCTCATACTGGCGGTAATAATTTTATTAGGTACAATTACGTTGTATGCGCAGGGTGAATTAAATGAACAACAGAAGGTTTTTTTCCGTAACGAAAAATCGTTTGCCATACTTCTCAATACTGATGGTGCAGGAATCAGTTACCGGGCTGCTAAAAGAATAGATTTTAGAAATAAAAATCTGCTTGAGTTTGACGCTGGCTATCCTAAGCTTGTTAAAGAATACAAACAGTCAAGTCTGTTCACACAGGGCTCTTACATTTTTGGTAAGCTAAATTCAACTTTTTACGTAAGAGCCGGTCTCGGGCGTCAGCATGAGCTTTTCAAAAAAGCTGATCTGGGTGGAATAGCTGTCAGGTATTTCTATTCTGCAGGGCCGGTCCTGGCTATCTACAAACCCATCTACTACAGGGTAGTGCACCTTCTTACCGGCAATTCTTATGAAATAATTGAGGAAAAATTTGATCCTGCTTCAATCGTTTCGCCACAGGATATTTACAGTAAAGCCTCTTTCACCAGGGGACTGAATGAAATAAAGGTGATGCCGGGTTTATACGCTAAAGCAGGGTTCAATTTTGAATACAGTAAGCTTGACAAGGTAATTCACGCAATAGAAGTAGGTGGTCAGTTAAATGCTTTTCCTGTGAAGATCCCGATAATGTCAGGTTCAGGCAACAAAGCTTTGTTTTTCTCACTGTTCGTGAGTTACAGGTTCGGTATAATACTTGACCCTCTTGATCCTGAATCAAATAAGCTTTCAAATATCTTCAGGAGAAAAAGGAGTCAATGATCTTATATTGCTCTTGACATTTCCAAGTAAAATACTAATTTTGTGAATCAAATTTATTAACTAATTAATGAAACAGAAATGTCAAAAATTAAAGTAGGTATCAACGGTTTTGGCAGGATCGGCCGACTGGCCTTCAGGGCTGCCATGAAGAGGAACGATATGGAAATAGTTGGAATAAACGATCTCCTCGAAGTGGAATATATTGCTTATATGCTTCGTTACGACACCATTCACGGTACATTTGACGGAAAAGTTGAAGTTAAGGACGGCAAACTTATTGTAAATGGTCAGAGTATACGCATAACTTCCGAGAAAGATCCTGCAAACCTGAAATGGAATGAGGTTGGCGCTGAGTATGTAATTGAATCCACAGGTCTTTTTCTGACAAAGGAAAGCGCAATGGGTCATATCACTGCCGGTGCCAAGCATGTAGTTATGTCAGCTCCCTCCAAAGATGATACCCCGATGTTTGTTATGGGTGTAAATCACACTAAATACAAAGCAGATATGCAGTTTGTATCCAATGCCTCATGCACAACAAACTGCCTTGCTCCGGTTACAAAAGTACTTCACGACAATTTCGGGATTCTTGAAGGTCTCATGACAACTGTCCATTCAACAACTGCTACACAGAAAACAGTCGATGGTCCATCTAAAAAGGACTGGAGAGGCGGCCGTGCAGCTGCCGGCAACATTATTCCATCATCTACCGGCGCAGCTAAGGCTGTAACCAAAGTTATCCCGGAGTTGAAGGGAAAACTTACCGGTATGTCATTCAGGGTTCCGACACTTAACGTTTCGGTTGTTGACCTCACCTGCCGTCTTGAAAAAGCTGCCACCTACGATGATATAAAGAAAGCCATGAAGGCTGCTGCTGACGGTCCCCTCAAAGGAATCCTCGGATATACTGAAGATGCAGTTGTTTCCAGCGACTTTATAGGTGATCCGCGTACATCAATCTTTGATGCAGGTGCAGGTATTTCTCTTAATGATAACTTTGTTAAGATTGTGGCCTGGTATGATAATGAGTGGGCTTACTCCTGTAAACTCCTCGATCTCGTAGCTCATATGAGCACGGTAAAATAAGACATTGGACGTTGCATACAACGTCCTTACCATATACAAGAAGGGACGTTGCGTGCAGCGTCCCTTCTGATTTTATACTATCATATTAATTTCCAGCGGAATACCAGCTGTATCACGGTAATGTTCTCCGAGCTCCAGCATCCCTTCGTCGTCTTCTTCATAGAGCCATTTCATTTTAACTGTCTTTCCGGACCTTCCGTAACCGGTCAGTCTTTTTAAGATCTCATAAAGGTACTTTGAGGAACCGCTGTTTATATATTCGAGTTGAATATGCACTTCCAATCCGTTGTTCTTTTCAAAATGAAGAGTTAACCATTCTTCCAGTCGCCGGAAGATAAGCTCGGGATTTTCAGGGATGGATCGTCCAACAAGTTCAAGCTTGTTTGAATCGGGATAATAAGCAATGCCCGGACAGTTTTTTAGTTCTTCCTGAATTACAAATTTTTCCATATTCTGATATTTTATTCATATCTTAAAGCTTCAATAGGATCTATATTCGCAGCTCTGACAGCGGGAGCATATCCTGAAACGACGCCAACTATAAAACAAACAACAATTCCGGTTATTACCCAGATCCAGGGAATGATAAAGCTTGACTTCATCATCGAGGCAACCAGATTCCCCAGAAGAATACCAAGTATAATGCCAAAAAAACCACCCAGCTGACCAATCATTATCGATTCAAACAGGAACTGGTATTTGATGGTCTGTGTCTTTGCCCCTATAGCTTTCCTCACACCTATTTCCCGGGTCCGTTCAGTGACGGATACAAGCATAATATTCATAAGGCCTACTGCAGCTCCGAATAATGTTACAATACCTATAATCGTGGCAGCAAGTGTTACAAATCTGATGTTTTTGAGAAGCATATTGACAATATTGTCGCTTTTTGAAATATTGAAATCCGATTCATCTTTGGGATTAAGATTGCGCACAGTTCTGAAAACAGCCTCTGCCTCTCCGGTCATAACATCAAGATTTACGGCATTTATGGGCATGATTGTAATATTGAAGGTCATATTGGGCCGCGAAAAATACTGACGGGCTGTTGTAATAGGCATAAAACAAACCCTGTCGGGATTACCAAAACCTGAACCTTTTGTTTTCAGAACTCCCGTAACCGTCAGCTTCATACCGGCAACAGTAATCTCTTGTCCCAGAGGATCTATGCCTGAACCAAAGAGATCCTTTACAATATCTGATCCGATTATCACATTATGCCGTATCGACTGTATTTCATCAGCACTGAAATTTCTGCCTGTCTCAATCTCATAGCCTGCCACTGTAAGCTGGTTCTCATCCGATCCGATAAGACTCACATTGGGATTAGTTTTTTCCGATCCATATTTAACTGTCGATAAACCTGATGCATTAAAAGAAATTGAAACGAAAGCTGCTTCCTGAAAGCGATTTTTGAACTCCTCAGCTTCCCTGAATGAAATCCTTGAGTAATTTTTAGTTCTGTTTCTATCATTGCCGACCTGAATATTCATTCCGCGGGAAGTAATAGTGAATGAGTTGGCTCCCATCATTGTAAACTGATTTGTAAGAGAGGATTTTATAGCATCAATCGTTGTCAGGATCCCTACAAGAGCCATTATCCCCACTGCTATAATACAAATTGTCAAAATTGCCCTTAACTTATTTGATCTGATAGCCCTGAAGGAAATCTTCAGATTCTCCTTAAAAATGGCTATCTTTAATATGCTTTTCTTCATTTATAATATCTCCGGCTGAAAGTCATTAATAAAAAACTAAAAGTACACTTTTTTTCCTATTGCTGAAAACTGAATTTTTAATATTTGAATAATTAGGAATTTATGAAACGACCATAATTTCCTGTTAATCCTTTTGTTACTGCAAAAATTGTTTTCCGGGGTAAAATTCATTGTCTTTTAGTTGCATAACTAACTTATTCGTTGTAACTTTGTTCAGCTTTAAGTGTAAACAGACAAAGTAAATTATAATACATCGGATATGAGAGATTTAACCAGAGCTGAAGAGGAAGTGATGCAGGTCCTTTGGAAGATAAAAAAGGGTTTTGTAAAAGAGATACTTGAACATTTTGATGAACCAAAACCGGCGTATAATACAGTGAGTACGATCGTCAGGATATTACAGGATAAAGGTTTTGTTTCTCATAAAGCCTATGGCAGGACGCATGAGTACTTCCCAATTGTGTCAAAAAACGACTATTCCAAATCGCATCTAAGTACGTTTGTGCATGACTATTTTTCAAACTCCTTTGAAAAGATGGTGAGCTTTTTTGCGAGGGAGAAGAGTATTTCTGTTAAGGAGATGGAAGAGATAATGAAAATTATGGAAGGGGAAGTTAAAAAGCAAAGGATCAAGTAATGAATACCTTGTTCATATATGTGGTAAAAGTTGCAGTCTACATGGTTGCCTTTTATCTTGTATACTCATTAATGTTAAGCCGTGATACTTCCTATGGCCGCAACAGGGCATATATTCTCCTGTCATTGCTTTCTGCGCTGATATTACCGTTCATCACTCTGAAAACTAACGAGCCCTGGAACATCCAGTTTTTCGGAAGGCTGCTTTCCGAAGTCTTTATTACTGCAAATAAAGGATCAATATATGAACTAAACGCAGGAGCTTCAACAGGAATCCTGCAAACTATTTATAAGGTCTACCTTATTACTGCTTCAATTTTCATTTTTAAATTGTTTACTGATCTTATTAATCTTCTGTTCCTTATAATTCGTAATAGAAATGAAGAAAACCGGATAATCAGGTTCCGTGGGTTCAATACATCGGGCTTCTCAGCGATGGGATATATTTTCATTAATGCCAGACTAAGCGATGAAGATGCCGGAGAGATCATCAGGCATGAACAAAATCACCTTAAACAGAATCATTTCATTGATATCATTTTTATTGAATTCATTAAGGCATTTCAGTGGTTCAATCCGGTCATCTACCTTTTCAACAGGTCGTTACGTGCTATCCATGAATATCAGGCTGATCAGGATTGTCTGAACTCAGGCGTCTCAATAGTCAATTACCAGAGTCTGCTCTTAAGCCAGGTTTTCAAATCCGGAGCATTCAATCTGACAAACAGCTTTTCTAATCCTTCGCTTATTAAAAAAAGGATGGTCATGATGACAAAAAAACGGACCTCAGCTATAGCAAATGCCAAGATACTGATAGTGCTGCCGATTATCGGAGTTGTTCTTGTTGCTATATCTGCCTATAACGGAATCCCTGATTCCTCTGTTAAACACTTGATTCCTGGCATATTAACTCAAAATATATTATCAGAATCTGATTCATATATTATTCCACCTCCACCACCTCCTCCACCTACTCCTAAATCGAATGAAACTGCAAAGTCAGAAAAAGACAATGACACGTTCGGATTCGAGCCGGATCCGTTCGTAGCCGTTGAGGAGATGCCGATGTTCCCGGGAGGAGATCCTGCTCTTCTAAAATTTATCGGTAAGAATACTAATTATCCTGAATCTGCTAAAGACCAGAATATACAGGGAAAAGTTATTGTAAGGTTCTGCGTGACTGCCAGGGGTGAAGTAAGCCTTATAAGTGTCATTAAGGGAGTCAACCCTGATCTCGATGCGGAAGCAGTGAGAGTTGTCAGGATGCTTCCGGCATTCCAGCCTGGCAGACAGGGAGGGAAAGCAGTCCCGGTCTGGTATATGGTACCTATTGCATTCACACTGAAATGATAATAGTATAGACGACATAATCTATAATTGCAGTGTAGGAGGGTGTCTCAAAAGTTGCTTTTTTATCCCCAAGCCTCCCACTCATCTTTCATCACATTTCAATTTAAATCCTTTGCAGAAAGTGAGAAGGAGATCCCTCGCTGGCGCTCGGGATGACAGGTATGTAGTTGATTAGCAGGAGGGAAGAAACGGCGATTCGCAGCGACATTTTATTCATGAAGTATTTCACTCGCGAATCGCCGTTTCTTCCTCCTTTATGTCCCACAAAATAACCTGTCATCCCGAATTCCAACAAATCGGAGCTTTGCGGAGGTTTTGAGGAATGAGGGATCTCCTTCTCTCTATAGCTGGGATGTAATAAAAAAGATGTGATGAAAGATCAGAGCCCCCCAAGGGGGATGTGAAACTCATCCTGATATTCAATAAGTCCCCCTGCCGCTCCCCGGCCAGGCAGGCCTGGAGGATTTAGGTGGTAAATATTTGAGAGAGAACTTTTGAGACACATCTTTTACATTTAAATCGTATAAAACAATATAATTTTCTATTTAATTTAATTAATTTAGTTGTATAACTAATATTTTCGTTGTATCTTTGAATTCAGATACCAGAATTAAATACAAGGAGAGGTCCTGAGACCTGGTCTCTACGCAAACAACTAAAAAACAAGATTATTATGAAATCAATTAGAACGTTTATGAAATCAGTGAACCCAAAACTCTTATTGGCAGTTCCAATAACCATTTCGAGACCCTGACCCTTTTTTCTCTGAATGCTTCAGGTCAGAAAACCGAAACAGGCATGAAAGACGGTGCCTATCAGAAGGTTGATAAAATGCCGGTTTTCCCCGGAGGTAATGCCGCATTGCTAAAGTATATTGCTGATAGCACGCATTATCCAAAAGATGCAAAAATCAGTGGTATTCAGGGAAAAGTTATCACCCGTTTCATGGTCGGCAAAGATGGTACCGTTTCTGATGTTTCTATATTAAAAGGTGTAAGTGCTTCACTGGACATTGAGGCTGTTAGGGTCGTCAGTACTTTGCCTAAATTCACGCCAGGCAAACTAAAAGGAACTAATGTACCAGTCTGGTATGCGATACCAATTGAATTCAAATTAAAATAAACAATACTGCAACTTGAAGTAAATTATTTGTGTAGGAGGCTGTCTCAAAGGTTCTCTGTGAAACTCTGTGGATACTCAGTGGTCTCTGTGTAAGTTCTTAATTATTTGTTACACAGAGAGTCACAGAGAAGACACAGAGTGACACAGAGAAATCAGTGCTTCAATTTATGCTTTTGAGACATCCTCTTACAATATACCAACACACCTGCTGTTCCTAAAGCAATTTCCGTAAATTTGCAGCCTGTAACTCTGCAATTATGGAACTTGAGGAAAGAATCAAATCATTTGCACTTCTCGGTGAGTCTCTGCGGAACTCTCTGGAACGCAATGACCTGACAACCACTGGGACCGGTCACGACCGGCCCTCCTCGATACATTTATTAACAATCAGTATAAACATAATGCATGGTTCACACCGGAAAATGTCAGGAGAGCGATATCTGCAATTGCAAACGAACTCACTGAAGACAACCTGGTCAGATGGACAAATTCGTATCCCGCTTTTCATTTGCAGACAACTCCCTTAAAAGTCGGAGTAATAATGGCCGGTAATATACCGCTGGTAGGATTTCATGATTTTCTTTCAGTGCTTTTGACCGGGAATAGTCTGATTGCGAAAACAAGCTCAAAAGATCCTGAATTGATTATCTATATCAGTAATCTACTGTGCTCAATTAATAACGGATTCAAGGACAAAATTAAATTTACTGATGGAGCCCTGACTGATTTCGACGCAGTAATAGCCACCGGCAGTGATAACAGTTCCAGGTACTTTGATTACTATTTTGGTAAATATCCGAATATAATACGGAAAAACAGGAACAGTATCGCGATTATTGAAGGAAATGAATCGAATGATGAACTTGAAGCACTGGGGGAGGATATTTTTTCATATTTTGGACTTGGCTGCAGGAATGTTTCAAAGGTGTATATACCGAAAGAATATGATTTAATGTCAGTTTCACACTTCTGGGAATCAAACAGGAATGTTATAAAAAATTCAAAATATGCTAACAATTACGATTTTAATAAAGCTGTTTTCCTCGTCAATAAGGAAGCTTTTTCCGATACAGGTTATCTCTTAATTAAGGAAGACAACAGAATTTCCTCTCCCGTTTCTGTTCTTTATTTTGAATATTACGATTCTCAATATGCTGTAAAACAGCAAACAGAGTTCCTAAAAGAAAATATTCAATGCATAGTAAGCAGACATAATATTCCTTTTGGCAAAGTCCAGTTGCCTCATCTATGGGATTATGCCGATGGAACAGACACAATAGAATTTCTTCTAAAAAAAAAATTAGCCGGAATATTGTAATCTAAAAAATATTATATTGCACCCATCGAATTAATACATATTATGGTTTACAAATTTGTAGTGTTATCAGATGAAGATGAGTCATTTGTCAGGGAATTTGAGTTTCTTGACACACACACCTTAATGGATTTTCACACTCAGATACAGGATGAACTGGAGTTTGATAAATCCCAGATGGCTTCATTTTTTATGGCAACAGACAATTGGGAGAAAGAGGAAGAATTCACGCTTTTTGATATGGGTACTGGTTCGTCGACGATGGAAGTTGCAGTTCTGGAAGACATTATATTTCGCAAGAACCAAAAATTATTATATGTTTTCGATTTTTTTAATGAACGATCCCTGTTTGTTGAATATACCGGTGAAGCAAAAGAAATTGAAGGTCGTGAATATCCCTCCTGTACAAATTCGAAAGGAATCCCCCCCAAACAGGTGATTTTTGGAGGAACTTCGCGAAAACTATACAATAATATTGTAGTTTCGGATGATGAAGATGAAGATGAACCTGAAGTGGATGATCTCTTCCTCAACGGAGATGATGAAGAAACGCTGCCGGATTTCGAAAACATAGAAAACCTGAACGAGGACGAAGAATAATCTTCGAAGCGAACAATTTTCAATGAATAATTTCCTTATAGTTTTGCTTGGTCCGACCGGGGTCGGCAAAACGGATATCTCCATTGATATTGCCAGTCATTTTAATTGTGAAATTATTTCAGCTGACTCCAGGCAGTTTTACACGGAGATGAGTATCGGCACAGCTGTACCTTCCGATATACAGCTCAAAAAAATAAAGCACCATTTTGTTAAATTTTTATCGGTAGAAGATCACTACAGTTCGAGTCTTTTTGAGAGGGACGTTCTTGATCTTCTTCCAGGGCTGTTCTCCAGAAGTAGCCTGGCACTGATGTCAGGCGGTTCTGCTATGTACATCGATTCCGTTTGCTATGGTATTGACGACATACCTGATGTTGATCCTGCCATTAGAGAAAAATATATTGTCAGATACCGGGAAGAGGGAATAGAAGGCTTGCGTGCTGCGTTAAAATTGCTCGATCCTGAACATTATGCAAGAGTCGATCTTAAAAACTACAAAAGAATAATCAGAGCTCTGGAAATTTGTGAAACAGCCGGTAAACCCTACTCCTCATTTCTTAAGAAGCAAAAGAAGACCCGGAATTTCGGAATTATAAAAATCGGACTTGAGCTGCCACGGGAAGTTCTCTATAAAAGAATTAATTCACGGGTCGATGAAATGATAAGACTTGGTCTTGAAGATGAGGCCCGTGGGCTCTACAGGTTCAGAGACCTTAATGCTCTTAATAGCGTAGGCTACAAGGAATTTTTCGATATGTTTGACGGGAAGATAACTGTTGAGAAAGCGGTTGAGCTTATTAAAAGGAATAGCCGCAGGTATGCGAAACGACAGATGACGTGGTGGAGCAGGGATAAAAATATCAGGTGGTTTCAGCCGGAACAGGTTAAGGAGATTATTAAGTATATATCCGACCAGGTAACTGGGACCTCCGCTAGCGCGGATTTGTAATCCGTGCTAAAGATGCCCTCCGCTAGCGCGGATTTGTAATCCGTGCTAAAGATGCCCTCGGGTTTGGCACCGATTACAAATCGGCGCCAGCTGTCTTGGTTTTGGCACCGATTACAAATCGGCGCCAGCTGTGATGCCCCTGGTTTTGGCACCGATTACAAATCGGCGCCAGCTGTGAGGGGTCTTCCGATTACCGTAATCTTTTCAATATCCTGATCGTATCCATAGGATCCTTGGAATTAAATACTGAGCTGCCGGCTACTAGAACATCAACCCCCGATTCAATGAGCCTCGCAGCATTTGAAGTATCAATGCCGCCATCTACTTCAATTAAAACGCTATAACCACCTGAGTCAATCATTTTACGAAGTTCGGAAATCTTATTATAGCTCTCCATGATAAAGATCTGTCCCCCAAAACCGGGATTGACTGTCATTATAAGGACCATGTCGATCGAGGTAAGAATATTCTTAAGAAATGAGACAGGCGTATGCGGGTTCAGGGCAACGCCGGCTTTCATGCCAAGGTTGCGTATTTCTGTGACTGTCCGGTTCAGATGGATACATGCTTCATACTGAACAGTAAGGTTATTGGCCCCGGCTTCACTGAAATTATTAAGATACCGGTCGGGATCTACAATCATCAAGTGAACATCGAGAGGTTTTGTTGCAACCTTTTTTACAGCCTTGATAACCGGGAATCCGAAAGATATATTTGGTACAAAAACTCCATCCATGATATCGAGATGAAGCCAGTCGGCCTCGCTTCTGTTTATCATTCTAACTTCATTATCAAGATTGCCAAAATTTGCAGCCAGCAGGGAGGGTGAAACAAGATGGTCCATATGAGATCTTTTATCGGGGAGAAGAACAAATAATTATCCGAGGTACGATTTTAGTATCCTGCAACGTGTAGTAAACTGGATCCTTTTGATAGCTTTTTCTTTAATTTGTCTTACCCGTTCCCTGGTGAGGCTCAACTCCTCGCCTATCTCCTCGAGTGTATAGGGATGTTTCATTCCTAAACCAAAATATAACTTAAGGACTTTCGACTCACGCGGAGACAGCGTGCTGAGTGCTCTTTCTATCTCATAAGCGAGAGATTCGTTAATGAGGTTTTTATCAGGACTGGGTGTATCAGCGCTTTGTAATACATCGTACATATTATTATCTTCTTCAGAGCTGATAGGAGCATCCATGCTGACGGTCCGTCCGTTTGTTTTCAAGGCGTCTTTAACCTCTTCAGGTATCATCTCGAGTATCTCGGCGATCTCCTGTGAGGATGGTTCCCTTTCATATTCCTGTTCAAGACGTGCGAATGCCCTGTTTATCCTGTTAATTGACCCAATCTTGTTAACTGGCAGCCTGACTATCCTGGCCTGTTCGGCAAGAGCCTGAAGAATTGCCTGACGTATCCACCATACGGCATAAGAGATGAATTTGAACCCCCTGGTCTCGTCAAAGCGCTGAGCAGCTTTCATCAAACCAAGATTTCCTTCATTGATCAGATCAGGCAGGCTAATTCCCTGATTTTGGTATTGCTTTGCCACTGAAACCACAAAACGAAGATTCGCTTTCACAAGTTTTCGCAGGGCCTCGGTCTCACCTGATTTAATTCTCCTGGCCAGGACAACTTCTTCCTCAGGTGAAATAAGATCGACCCTACCAATTTCCTGGAGATATTTATCCAGCGATGGCGTGTCACGATTGGTAACCTGTTTTGTTATCTTGAGCTGACGCATTAGCTGGTCAATATTTAGTTTTTCGGCGAAGTTTCAGGCAATAGGTACAATTTTAGTAAAAAAAAGCTACTTTACGAAACAATATGCAAATTATTTTTTGATAAATAATAGTTTTTTAGTAAATTGCAGCGTTATTTTTACATACTGAATATCAAATTATTAAATAATTTGATTTTGTCCGTTGCATTTTTGATAGCATTTATTTGAAAATATATTAGCAATTTTAATTAATATTGCAGCGGCATTTCGGATATGTGAAGTAGTAGATGCATAATCCCTCGGGTTCATCTTCATATCTTGACCCGTGTTTCCAACAAAATCTTTAAAATCTCTTATATTCCATTTAACATTACAATATGTACGACATTCTTGAGTTGAGTAAGAAACTGCTTCCCGAGTTAAAAGATATAGCAAAGGAACTTAATATAAAAAAAGCAGAATCTTTGAAAAAGCAGGATTTAATTTACAAAATCCTTGACCAGCAGGCCATTGAAGCCACAGATAACAATACTCCACCTAAAGTTGAAGCCCCGGCAGTACCGCCTCCTTCAGAAGTCAGTAACACTGAGGCTGATTCATCTTTGAGGAGAGGCAAACGTCCGAGGACACTAAAACCTGTGGTAAGCAGACCGATAGAATCTGTGATGTCTGTTTCACCTGATGGAGTTAAAAGACCAGAGCCCCGACAGGGGGATTGGCAGGAGCAGAATAAAAAGCCGGAATCTGCTGACACTAAATCTGATCTGTTCAAAAGACCGGAGCAGCTGCGTGATAACAGAAAAGCTCCTAAATGGAAGATTGACGAGAAGCATGAAGAAAAACTGGAGAGAACAGAAAGGTCTAACAGTCCACAGGGCAATAGATTTGAGAAACCAAGGATTGAGCCTGTTCCTGAGCCTGTGATAGATAATTCTATTCCCGCTCTAAACGGAGATCTTCCGATAGACGAACCCAAACCCTCAACTGATACTTATTTTGGTGATATAATTGTTGATCCGCCTGTAAAAGAGATTGTACATGAAAATATCCCTGTAAGAGAAGAAAAAAAAGAGAGACCTTATGATTTTGAAGGCATTATATATAATACGGGTGTTCTTGAAATCATGCCTGACGGATATGGTTTTCTAAGATCCCCTGACTATAATTATCTGAATTCGCCCGACGATATATATGTTTCGCAATCTCAGATCAAACTCTTTGGACTTAAAACAGGTGATACTATAAAAGGATCTATTCGTCCGCCTAAGGAAGGTGAAAAATATTTTCCTCTGATTAAAGTTGATGAGATCAATGGAAGAAGTCCTGATTTCATACGCGACAGGGTACCATTCGATTTTCTTACACCACTATTCCCGGATGAGAAATTTACCTTATGCCAGCCCGGAGAAGGATCTTTATCAGTAAGGGTAATTGATATGTTCACCCCTATAGGCAAGGGACAACGCGGGTTGATCGTGGCCCAGCCAAAAACCGGAAAAACCATTCTGCTTCAGGAGATTGCAAATGCAATAGCAAAATATCATCCTGAGGTCTACCTTATGATACTGCTTATTGACGAAAGGCCCGAGGAGGTTACAGATATGGCCAGGAATGTCAAGGCTGAAGTTATAGCCTCGACATTTGACGAACCTGCAGAACGCCATTGCCGCGTTGCAAATATTGTTCTCGAAAAAGCTAAACGTCTCGTTGAGTGCGGTCACGATGTAGTAATTCTTCTTGACTCTATAACGCGTCTTGCAAGAGCTTTCAATACCACAGCGCCGGCCTCCGGAAAAGTCCTGTCAGGAGGAGTTGACTCCAATGCGCTGCATAAACCAAAGAGATTTTTCGGTGCCGCACGTAACATTGAAAATGGCGGGTCACTTACAATTCTTGCTACAGCTCTTACTGAAACAGGATCAAAAATGGATGATGTCATTTTTGAAGAGTTTAAAGGAACAGGAAATATGGAACTGCAGCTCGACCGCAAACTTTCAAACCGCAGAATATTCCCTTCAATAGATATTCCTGCGTCAAGCACAAGAAGGGAAGATCTTCTTCTGAATAAAAACATACTCCAAAAGATCTGGGTTCTCCGGAATTTCCTCACCGATATGAACTCGGTTGAAGCCATGGAATTTCTTCGCGACAGGCTGCTCCAGGCCAAGTCAAATGAAGAATTTCTGATTTCCATGAACGGTGGATAATTAATACAATTTTTTTATATTTTTGCACCGTCTTTTTAAACATTCATTTAATTCACTTATATAACAATGGCAACTAAAAAATTTATAACATGCGACGGCAATCAAGCCGCTGCGCATGTTGCATATATGTTTAGCGAGGTTGCTTGCATATATCCTATCACACCATCTTCTACCATGGCAGAATTCATTGATGAATGGGCTGCCAACGGATTGAAAAACATTTTCGGGGAACAGGTTAAAGTAGTAGAAATGCAATCTGAGGCCGGAGCTGCCGGCGCGTTGCATGGCGCTTTGCAGACTGGAGCCCTTTGTTCAACATTTACCTGCTCACAGGGCTTGCTTCTGATGATACCTAACATGTACAAGATTGCTGGAGAACTTCTTCCCGGAGTATTTCATGTCAGCGCACGTGCAGTAGCAGCTCATGCTCTTTCAATCTTCGGTGATCACAGTGATATTTATGCCACACGTCAGACCGGCTTCGCTATGCTGGCCAGCGGAAGTGTACAGGAGATAATGGACCTTGCTGGTGTAGCCCACCTTTCGGCAATTAAATCAAGGATCCCTTTTATGCATTTCTTTGACGGGTTCCGTTCCTCTGCCGAAGTTCAGAAAATTGAAACTCTCGAAATGGATGACCTGAAGAAGTTAATTGATATCAAGGCCCTGGCAAGATTCCGTGAAAATGCTCTGAATCCGGAGCATCCTGTAACAAGAGGTACAGCTCAAAATCCTGACATCTTTTTCCAGGCAAAAGAATCAATCAATAAGTTTTATGAACCTATTCCGGATATTGTTAATACTTACATGTCTGAAATAAACAAACTTACCGGACGCGACTATAAACCCTTTAACTATTATGGCGCTCCCGATGCAGAAAATATTATCATTGCCATGGGTTCAATTACCGAAACTACCAGGGAAACAATCGATTATCTGAGAGCAAAAGGTGAAAAAGTCGGTTTAATAAGTGTTCATCTTTATCGCCCGTTCTCGTCAAAATACTTCTTTGATGTTTTCCCGAAATCTGTAAAGAAAATATCTGTTCTTGACAGGACAAAAGAGTCGGGTTCCAATGGAGAACCTCTCTACCTCGATCTTAAGGAGATGTTTTATGACAGGCAGGATAGACCCGTGATTGTTGGCGGACGTTACGGACTGAGCTCGAAAGATACTACGCCAAGCATGGTCCTCTCTGTTTTTGAGAACATGAAACTGAATGAACCGATGAACCAGTTCTCTGTTGGCATTGTGGATGATGTTACCTTCAAATCGCTTCCTATACTTCCCGACATTCATGTTGCATTGCCGGGTACTTATTCTGCAAAATTCTATGGACTGGGATCTGACGGTACTGTTGGCGCAAATAAAAATTCAATTAAGATTATTGGTGATTCCACAGACAAATATTGCCAGGCGTATTTCGCATATGATTCAAAAAAATCGGGTGGTATTACTACCTCGCACCTGCGTTTTGGCGATAAGCCTATCGGTTCACCCTACCTTGTCAATACACCTGACTTTGTAGCATGTCATGTGCCGTCTTACCTTGACAAATATGATATGCTAAAAGGTCTGAAGAAAAACGGAACTTTTCTGCTTAACTCCATCTGGGATGCTGAGGAAACGAAGAATCGTCTCCCTGACCATATGAAGAAATATATGGCTGAAAACAATATTAACTTTTATATAATTAATGCCACTCTGATTGCAGAGGAACTCGGACTCGGAAACCGCACCAATACAATAATGCAGGCAGCCTTTTTTAAAGTAGCAAACGTAATTCCTTACGAAAAGGCAGAAGCGGAGATGAAAAAGGCAATCTATAAAAGCTATGGTAAAAAAGGTGAAGAGGTTGTAAAAATGAATAATGCAGCCGTGGATAAAGGGGGTAATGTTATAAAGGTTGAAATCCCCCCGGAATGGGCAGACATCAAAATTAAAAAGAAAACCGATTCACGGAACATTCCTGATTTCATTCGTGAAGTCATGGAGCCTATAAACTTTATGAAAGGTGACGATCTTCCTGTAAGTGCGTTTAGCGGCAGGGAAGACGGGACTTTCCCATCCGGTACTTCACAGTATGAAAAACGCGGGATTGCAGTCAATGTACCCGAATGGCAACCGAAGGAATGTATTCAGTGCAACCAGTGCTCCTATGTTTGTCCTCATGCTGTTATTCGTCCGTTCCTTTTAACAGCTGACGAGGCTGCAAATGCTCCTTCAGGCACGGAAACGATCCAGGGCATCCCGGGAGTTCTCAAACAATATCAGTTCAGAATGCAGGTCAGTGTGCTTGATTGTACCGGCTGCGGTAACTGTGCCGAAGTTTGTCCCTCAAAAAATAAAGCATTGATAATGAAGCCTCTTGAATCACAGATCGAAGAGGCCCCGCGCTGGACATATATGCATGAAAAAGTCGGCTATAAAGATAATGTTGTTGACAGATTTGTTAATGTAAAGAATAGTCAGTTTGCACAGCCACTTTTCGAATTTTCCGGAGCTTGTGCCGGATGCGGCGAAACACCTTATATCAAAGCGATAACACAACTTTTTGGAGACAGAATGATTGTATCCAATGCAACAGGATGCTCTTCGATCTATGGCGGCTCTGCTCCTTCCACACCTTATACTCATAATAATAAAGGTCAGGGACCTGCATGGGCTAATTCATTGTTTGAAGATAATGCTGAGTACGGGCTTGGTTTGTCCCTCGGAGCTTCCAAGCTAAGGGACCGCATTGCACTCCGTATGAAAAGTGCGATTAAAGATAGCGCTGTAAGCAGTGAAACCAAAGCCATTTTTGAAGAATGGCTTAAGGATAAGGATAATGCAGCAGCTTCAAAGACAGCATCTGAAAAAGTAATTGAAGCATGCGGTAAAGAAAAATCAGAGGTCGCTAAAGAGATACTCAGTCTGAAGCAATACCTGGTTAAGAAATCGCACTGGATCTTCGGTGGTGACGGCTGGGCATATGATATTGGCTATGGAGGTCTTGATCATGTCATAGCTTCAGGAGAGGACGTAAATATTCTTGTACTCGATACGGAGGTTTATTCCAATACCGGGGGCCAGGCATCCAAGTCAACGCCGGCAGGAGCTGTTGCAAAATTTGCCGCATCAGGTAAAAAAATACGTAAAAAGGACCTGGGCATGATGGCAATGAGTTATGGCTATGTTTATGTGGCTCAGGTTGCAATGGGTGCAAGCAATGCACAGTATTTAAAGGCCATTAAAGAGGCAGAAGCTTTCCATGGACCTTCACTCATAATTGCCTATGCACCTTGTATAAACCATGGTTTAAGGGAAGGTATGGGCAAATCTCAGCTTGAGACAAAACATGCAGTTGAAGCCGGTTACTGGCATCTCTACAGGTTTAATCCCCAGCTTGAAGCGGAAGGAAAAAATCCTTTCACTCTGGATTCGAAGGAACCTGACTGGACCAAATTCCAGGATTTCCTGAAGTCAGAAGTGAGATATACCTCTCTGATGAAAGCATTTCCGGGCGAAGCTGATATTCTTTTTAAAGCTGCCGAAGAGAATTCAAAATGGAGATACAAATCATATCAGCGGCTTGCGGCTATGGATTTTGCAGCCCAGGAGGAAATTAAAACTGAATAACAGGTTTTAAAGAATAATGTTGTAGAGACGCCCAGGTTGGGCGTCTCTACTTTTTAATAATAATTCGTACTTTTGCTCCCTGATTAAATTATGGGTAGAATTATTGGAATAGATTACGGATTAAAAAGGATCGGACTGGCTGTTACTGATCCGATGCAGATGTTTGCATCGCCTCTGACCACGGTCAATGGGCCTGAGTTTGAAATTTTTATAAAAAATTATCTGGAAGGAAATGAGGTGGAGGCTTTTGTGATAGGGTATCCTGTACAGGTGAACAACAATCCGAGTGCATCTGTTAGTTATATTAATCCATTTATAAAAAAACTAAAAAAAGCATACCCCGGTATACATATTTATCTTGCCGACGAAAGGTTTACATCGAAGATGGCTTTGAGGGCAATGATTGAGGGCGGAGTGAAAAAAAAAGACAGACAGAATAAATCGATGATCGATAAAATAAGTGCTTCTATTATCCTCCAGTCTTTTCTGGATAACAGATCTAATAAAAAAGAAAATACCAAACAGGAATGACTTATCCAATTGTCATATATGGACATCCGGTGTTACGAAAAGTAGCAGTGGAAATTAAAAAAGATTATCAGGAACTTAATCAACTGGTTGAAGATCTATTTGAAACAATGTATCATTCTGAAGGAATGGGTCTTGCGGCACCCCAGATTGGAAAATCAATAAGAATATTTGTGATCGATGCCAAGCCCGTGGCTGAAGATGATCCTTCATTGGCCGAATTCAAGAAAGTGTTTATAAATGCTAATATTTCTGAAAGATGCGGAGAACTGCAGCCTATGAATGAAGGATGCCTGAGCATTCCGAATCTGAGAGAAGAGGTTATGCGTGAATCACATATCCGTATAAGCTATTATGACGAAAACTGGGAACACCATGATGAAGTCTTTGACGGCTATAAAGCAAGGATAATACAGCACGAGTATGATCATACCGAGGGTATACTTTTCACCGATAAAGTGAGCCCGCTCAGAAGAAGGCTCCTTAAAAGCAAACTGCTGGCTATCAGCAAAGGCAAATTTGAAGCCAGCTATAAGACTATTCTGCAGGGACAGAAGATTAAATAGGTCTCTGAGACCTCCACCCCCTCCCGCTTTGCGGAACAAGCTATAAAGGTGGCAAATACTCTGCTTACTAATTTTACTACTTAAATTTATTGGCACGTAATTTGCTTATTTAGAATTAGTCTAAATTAAAATTACTCATTATGAAAAAATCAGTCGTTTCCAAAAGCAGGTATTTTATCGGAATCGCTATTGCTGCTGCGATTCTTATCATTTCAAACAGTTGTTCTAAAAGTGCAATGAATAATATGTATGGAACAGGTGGTAATACAAATGGGACTGGCGGACCAGCTGCCAATGAGGTCCTGATTCAAAATATGGCTTTTAATCCCGCCACAATTACAGTTAATGCAGGTACTACAGTAACATGGACCAATAAAGATGCTATTGCACATACCGTTACGAGTGATAATGGTCTTTTCAACAGCGGAAGTATTGGCAGTAACGGAACTTATAGCTATACATTTCAAACAGCCGGTTCATTCCCATACCATTGCAGTATTCATAGTATGATGACAGGGAGTGTAGTTGTTAACGCAGTTATGTCAACTCCTGGTTATTAATTCAAGTTTTAGCCGGTCTAAAATGGGTTATTTGAAATGGCATCAGGAGATGCCACTTCTTATTTATATCTGTTTCAGAACAAAATGTCACTACTATTCAGATTTAATTAATTACCCACGGAAATTAGAATTACCACTCCAAACTTTTTCATAACTTTATACAGTCTCATTAGCTGCAGACTGTGCTACATAAAGAAATTCCGTTTCTGCGTATCGGCCTGCCATTGTGTGTCGGAATTATCTCAGGCCTTTATATCAAACCGGATACTGTATTCCTGTTACTGGCCGGTTGTATAATTATTTCAGGTTTTTCAGCCAGTATTTTCTTCAATAAATTTCAGGTCAACCTGATCTTTGGGTTAACCCTTACATTCTCTCTATTCTTAACCGGCCTGCTGCTTTATACAAATGAAAAAAACAGTTTATCAACTCTAAGAGCTGAAAAAACGATATTCGCAGGTACCCTATCCGATTATCCTGAAGAAAAAGAGAATAGTTACAGGTTAGTCATCAAACTTAACAGGGCCATTACGGGATACAGTTCAGAACCTGTTAAAGGATCCATCTTACTTTATAATAAAAAAGATCCCTCTGTTGCTTCATTGCTGCCGGGAGATATGCTGATAATCAGGTGTACGCCCCTGGAAATTGTCAACAGGGCAAATCCGAATGAATTCAATTACAGGTTCTTCATGGAGAACCAGGGGATCAGGTATTATGCGTTTACCAGAAGCAGTGATATTGTCAGACGCGTTATTCCTGTCCATAGAAAGCTGATTCACAGAGCTTTGATTACAAGGGAAAGAATTATCGGCATGTTCAGGGAGCGCGGAATCGAGGGCGAAAGACTTGCTCTAGTTGCAGCTATAACACTGGGGCAGAAGAGTATGCTTGATCCTGAACAGAAACTCAGCTTCATTAAAGCAGGTGTTATGCATATAATGGCAGTATCAGGGCTCCATGCCATAATACTGAGCCTGTTTGTGCTTAATCTCCTGTTTTTCATGAAGAAGAGATTCAATGTTCTCAGGATTGTAATTGCAATTCTTATCCTATGGTCGTTTGCTTTTGTAACGGGGCTCACGCCGTCTGTTTTGAGAGCGACTCTGATGTTTTCATTTCTTCAGGCAGGAAAACTGATTAAGAGACCCGCAAATGGTATAAACTCCGTACTCGCCTCAGCCTGCTTTCTGATCATTTTCAGACCCTCAGTCATATTTGACGCAGGATTCCTTCTTTCATATTCTGCAGTGATCTATATCATCTGCTTCTACTATGACTTTTACATGCTCCTGCTGTTTAAGAACTGGCTCGCTGACAAGATCTGGCAATCTGCTGCCGTAACAATTACAGCTCAGGCAGGAACACTCCCTCTCACTATTATGCTTTTTAACAGGTTCCCCACTTACTTCATACTTGCGAATATTACAATAGTACCGGTCTCGAATTTGCTGATCATTACAGGATGTTTAGTACCGATGTTTTTCCCTATTCATTTTCTTTCTCAATTATTAGCCATGCTACTTAATTATCTTACCGGACTTACCGAGTGGTTAACCTTCAGGGCGGCTTCATTACCATATTCGACTATTGAAGGAATAGGTTTAACAACATCCGGATGTATATTACTTACCTGTACGATCTTTCTGTTCAGCTATTGGCTTTTAAAGAAGAGATCGATTCCTCTTTATTATCCTCTCCTATTTCTTATCCTGTTTGTTCTTTCTGGTACACTTAGTGAGTTTTCTTCAAAATCATCGAATGAACTGATAGTGTACAATACTGTCGGCTCAACCACTGTTGGCATCAGGACCGGAAAAATTCTTAATCTGTTTTCAGATACATCAGTGGTCTTACCTGAGGTAAAAAGACACTGCGCCACAATGGGACTCAGATTGAAATCAACTTCTTTAATAAACGGTTCATACTATCTTAATACAAGCGGAAGAAAGATACTCATTACAAATAGTCTTAGTGATAATATCTGTGACAGGTTTTCTCCTGATATTCTGATCCTGACGGGTTTTAAACCAAAAATTGCATCTGATTTAAAATTTACAAGAGTTCCCGGTACTATTATCGTTTCATCAAAAGCGACACCTGGTTTTCGAATTCCTTCCCAGCTTCGTTCTGTCAGTGGTGACTCAATTCATTTTGTCAGAAAGTCCGGAGCGTTTATTAAAAGGCTATGACCGGTTAGTAAATAAAAGTCGTAAAAAACTTGAGTATTAAGGGATTTATCTCTTATTTTGTCATGTTTTTTCAAAAAATTTTAAATGAGAATTGTAATTGCAGGAGCTGGTGAGGTAGGAACACATCTTGCCAAGATGTTATCGAATGAAAATCATGAAATTATTCTCATCGATTCAGAAGAATCCCGGCTTAAACCGATAGATAGTTCTCTGGATGTTCTGACGCATGAAGGTTCTGCTACTTCAGTTAAAATACTTAAAGATTCATTACGTAAAAAGACTGACCTTTTTATTGCTGTAACCCATTTTGAAGACACAAATATTACAGCTGCAATACTTGCCAAAAGATTTGGTGCAATTAAAACGATTGCGAGGATTGATAATCTCGACTATCTTGAACCCTCAACAGTGGAGTTCTTCAAATCAATTGGAATAGATTCTCTTATTTATCCTGAACTTATTGCGGCTCGTGAGGTTCTGGGACTCCTTCATGAAACGGGTTCAACGGAATTTATGGAATTTTCGGGGGGCAAGCTTGCAATGTATGTCCAGAAACTCGATAAGAACGCTCCTATACTGAACAAAAGTCTCCAGGAAATTTCTATAAGCCGAAAGACTGACAAATACCGGGCTGTTGCAATCAAAAGGAACGCAATAACAATTATTCCAAGAGGGAACGAACAGTTTCAGCTCGGAGATGTGGTATTCGTTA
Source organism: uncultured Bacteroidales bacterium (assembly GCA_963791065.1). Lineage (GTDB taxonomy): Bacteria > Bacteroidota > Bacteroidia > Bacteroidales > VadinHA17 > LD21. The sequence goes on along the minus strand of CAWBQN010000016.1, from coordinate 41,091 downwards.
TTTCAACCCACGAAGGAATTGATGAAATGATGAAAACTTCGGGGAAGGAGAATTTTGAAGCTAAAAGCATTATGATTCTTGGAGGCAGCCGGATCGGTAAACATGTTGCATTATATTTGCAGAAGACCTGCGAGGTCAAGCTGATTGATTCGAGTATTGAAAAATGTCAGGATCTGGCAGAAATCCTCGATAATACCCTGGTTATTAATGGCGATGGAAGAAATGTTGAACTGCTTGAACAGGAAGGGATTACACAAATGGATGCTTTTGTGGCAGTAACAGGCAATTCTGAAACAAATATTCTATCGTGTCTGCTAGCAAAAAGGATGGGGGTGAAAAAGACAATTGCTGAAGTTGAAAACATGGAATTTATTAATCTCGCCGAGAATACCGGGATTGATACTATCATCAATAAAAAGATATCTGCCGCCAGCAGGATATTCAGACATACAACAAATCCTAATGTGACTCAGGTTAAGTATATGACCGGCACCGATGCAGAAGTTATCGAATTCAATGTTCCCGTAAACGCAAAAATAACAAAGGGTACTCTCCGCAGTATGGATTTCCCCAAAGATGCAATCGTAGGAGGCGGAACCAGAGATGGTGAACCATTCATTGCAACCGGTGATACAATTTTAAATGCCAACGATAAGGTTGTAGTATTTACTTTGCCATCAGCCTACGAGAAGATATCTAAATACTTTACCTAACTGTTTATGATCAACTTCAGAATAATAGCCCGGGCTTTCAGCCTGCTGCTCATTGTTGAAGGATTGTTCATGCTTGTTTCTGCAGCCGTTTCTTTTTTGTACCATGAAAATGCGGCAATTTCTTTTTGCATCTCTGCGCTGATTGCAATTGTCACAGGTGTGCTGGTTTTCACACCTCTAAGGAATGAAGAAAAAATCTACGGAAATAAGGAAGGATACATTATAGTTACAGGTATCTGGCTTGTTTTCAGCTTGTTTGGAACATTACCTTTCCTTTTGAGCGGCTCAATAAAGAGCTTTGGTGATGCCTTTTTTGAGTCAATGTCGGGTTTTACCACCACCGGGAGCACAATTCTTACAAATATTGAATCTATGCCTCATGGGATCCTTTTCTGGAGAAGTCTTACACAATGGCTGGGAGGAATAGGCATAATATTTATCTCTCTTTCTGTAATACCTGTATTCAAATCATTTAATATCCAGATTGCTGCAATTGAATTCTCGGGCCAGCCAACTGACAAGATCAACCCCAGGATAAAAGGGGCTGCCAAACGTCTGGTTTCTATCTATTTCTTATTAACTCTTTCAGAAATCATTTTGCTGATCCTTGGAGGAATGCCATTTTTTGATGCAATCTGCCATTCATTTTCTACCTTATCCACAGGCGGATTTTCGACCCGTAATAATGGAATGGCCGCCTTTTCCTCTCCATATATTATGATTATTGTGACGGTCTTCATGTTTATTGCAGGAACTAACATGACTATGATATATTTTGGTCTTAAAGGCAACTTCAAAAAAATAATAGGCAATAATGAGTTTGTCTTTTACTCCTTTATCTGCATTGTCTTTGTAGCATTAGTCTCCTCGATTCTTTATTTTAAATCGGGATTTTCATTAAGCAGAGCCTTACTTGATGGTGCATTCCATGTAATATCCATAATAACAACCACAGGTTTTTATACACAGGACCATAATTTATGGGGTAATATAATCCTGATAATCCTTTTCATCCTTATGTTTACCGGCGGTACGGCGGGATCAACCAGTGGAGGCATTAAGATTGTCAGACTGCTGCTGATAACAAAAAACAGCCGGCAGGAATTAAAAAGACTGATTCATCCTGCTGCATATATACCGGTACATCTTGATAAAAGGGTAATACCACAAACAAATATTTATAATCTACTGGTATTCATAACATTATATTTTTTCATAATGTGCTTTGGGGCGTTTGTAATCTCATTCATGGGATTTGACATAATCACTTCATTCAGTACCTCTGCCTCAATGCTTGGCAATATTGGTCCGGGTATCGGAACTTTCGGACCGTTTACCAATTATTCTGCATTGCCGATGGTTGGGAAATGGTTTCTTTCGCTAATGATGTTATTAGGCCGGCTTGAACTGCTGACAGTTATGATTCTGTTCAGCAGGAATTTCTACAGGCACTGATCTTTATAATTCGAGAACACCTGGTCCCTGCCTTAAGACTTCTATCTCATCGCCTGTACATTCGACGACTGTAGATGCTTCGTTCCTTCCAAAACCTCCATCTATCACAATGTCTGCAAAATCACGATATTTCTCGTAGATCAATTCAGGATCAGTAGTATATTCAATCACTTCATCCGGATCGTGTATTGAAGTCGTGATAATTGGACGTCCCAGTTCTTTGACCAGTTCAAGTGCGATAGTATTATCGGGTATCCTGATACCAACTGTCTTTTTCTTGTTTTTAAAAAGTTTTGGGATCTGATTATTTGCCTGAACAATAAATGTAAATGGGCCGGGAAGATTTCTCTTCAGGAGCTTAAAGAGAGTATTATCCCTGATTATTGTATATTCTGAAAGCTGACTCATATCATGGAATATAAGGGAAAGCTCCGGATTTCTGGGATTTAATCCTTTAAAACGGGCTATTTTTTCTATTGACCTTGTTGCCAGGATATCGCAACCCATAGCGTAGACAGTATCAGTTGGATATATTATGATGCCACCGCTTTCCAGCATGTCAACTACCTGCCTGATATGCTTCGGGTTTGGATTCTCGTTGTAAATACGGATAAACATAATTGATCTAGAGCTACCCTTAGTGTGCCTTTGTGAGTACTTTGTGTCCCTTTGTGTTTAAATAGATTTCATTTTTTACCACTAAGGAACACAAAGGTTAACTCTAAGGTTCACAAAGATTAAAAAGTAACAACACTCCAGGCTATAAAAAAAGGGTAAGCTACTTATATCGCACCGCTACAACTGCCTGCCCTTGCTACCTTCCGATCCTGGGGGAGTTCAGCAGGAGCTGGTCGTATAAGACTTACCCCGCATAAAAGTACGATAAATAGGGAAGCCTGCAAAATAATCTGGGGAGTAAATTGATTTTCATCGCTCCCTTTGAGGCCGTGATAAACGAAGAAAATCAATAATTCGTTTTCTAAGATTCCTGATAGTCAGATATTTTTACATTATATTTGTTGTTAATCATTTACCAATTAAAGAATCAAATAATCTACATCATGGAAGAAAAAGTTAATGTATGGAAAGCTAACTTAACAAATGGCCTGATATTAGCTCTGGCAGGAATCGCAGTTTCTCTCGTATTATATTTTCTTGACCTTACGCTGAACAAAACGGCGGGGTATATCAACATTCCAATTCAATTAATTCTTCTTTACTTTCTGCTGAAATCTTATCGTGATAATTTTATGCATGGTCAGATAACCTATGGCCAGGCAGTTGGAGCAGGCGTAGTTATCTTCGTCTATGTTTCAATAATTATGGCAATCTATACATATATTCTATGGGCAGTTATTGATCCGGAATTAGTAAAAAAATCACTGGCAATATCTGAAGATGCAATGGTGAAAAAAGGGCTCCCTCAGGCTACGATTGATGCAGGTATGGCATTCTCAGCAAAAATTATGAAACCTGGAGTTATGGTAATCGTTTCTATTTTTGGTACCATGTTCGCAGGAGTGATCTATTCTCTTCTGGACAGTGTCTTTATTAAGAAAGAAGGAAATCCGCTTGTAGATACGCCTGAAAACTAAACTGAATTCAGACTCTGATGGATCTGTCGGTTGTTATACCGGTTTATAATGAAGAAGAATCAATTCAGGAACTGACTGATTGGATAAAAAAGGTATGCTTAGTTGACAAACTGTCATTTGAGATAATCTTTATAGATGACGGGAGTACCGATTCATCATGGAGCAGGATTATGTCGGTTGCTGTAAAAGATCATTTCGTAAAGGCCTGCCGGTTCAGAAGGCACTATGGAAAAGCAGCTGCTTTGCATACAGGTTTTGGTGAAGCTTCAGGCGATGTTGTTATTACTATGGATTCAGATCTGCAGGATAGTCCTGATGAAATACCCGGACTCTTTAAAATGATCCAGGATGAGGGATTCGACCTGGTATCAGGCTGGAAGAAGAAGAGGTATGATCCATTTGTAAAGCGTTTCACGAGTAAGATCTATAATGGAACGGCAAGATGGTCATCAGGGATAAAACTTACATGACTTTAACTGCGGACTAAAAGCATACAGGCTGGAAGTTGTGAAGAGTATAGAGGTATTCGGGGAGATGCACAGGTATATACCGATGCTGGCAAAGGAAGCCGGATTCAGGAATATCGGGGAGAAAATTGTTGAACACCGGCCCAGAAAGTACGGAGTCACAAAATATGGGTTTGACAGATTCATTAAGGGCTATCTCGATCTTCTGACTATTGGCTTTATAACACGGTTCGGCAAAACCCCATGCATCTCTTTGGTTCTCTGGGTACCCTTATGTTCCTTATCGGCTTTGCAATGGCGGGCTTTCTGGGCATAAGAAAGCTGGTTTTTGTTGCCCATCATCTCAGAGCGCCACTTGTAACTACAACACCTTACTTTTACATTGCCCTTACTGTAATGATAATAGGATCATTGCTCTTTCTTACAGGATTCCTTGGTGAGCTTATAAACAGAAATTCCCCGGAACGGAATAGTTATCTGATTAAGGATAAGGTGAATATCTGAGATGATGCAATCTCAATAGCTGTCGGTTTTAACTTGCAAATGTAATGGCAAAATTGTGAGGGAGTTAGCTAACCATCTGCCGTCTTTTAACCGACGGTCAGTTAATCTCCTCGCTGACAAGGACTTTAGTCCAATAAATCGCAATTGGGCTAAAGCCTTTCTGTTTGATATTCTGTATCCGTTGGCTGAAGCCAACGGAAATTGAAGAACATTTAAATTTGACTATGATTTTGTTGAATAATGCCGACACTTTCCATATACATTTAAAATGGAGGCAGTCATTTTATCCCATGAGAATTTCTCTTTTTCCTGCTTCACTCCTTCTGTAAACTGCGCTTTTCTGTCATTTTCAAAGAAATCGATTATTGCCTCTGCTATGAGTTCAGGTTCAGGTTTAACAACATATCCGCATCTGCCGTCAGGAACAATTTCCCTCAGTCCGCCGACATCCGTCACCAGCATCGGCTTTTCAAAATAATATGCAATCTGCGTAACGCCGCTTTGGGTAGCCGTTTTATATGGCTGAACAACAAGATCGGCTACACTGAAGAAAAAAGGAACCTCATTATCCTTAATAAAATGATCAAAGATAATTACCTCATTTTCAAGTTTGTTCCTTTTAATTAGTTGTTTATAGGGATCAATATCTTCATAAAATTCCCCTGCAACCAGGAGTTTTAATTTTCTGTTTCTCAGTCTTGTGTCGGAAAAAGCCTCAATCAGCAGATCAAGTCCTTTATATGCTCTGATAAATCCGAAAAATAAACAGGTATGAATGTATCACGCATCCAGCTTTAGAAAGGTCATCGCTTCATCTCTTCCTACCGGTGAACCATAGTTATCGAATAATGGATGAGGAGAGAGCTTTACAGGAATTCCTTTACGGAATGCAGCAAGTTCATCCAGAACAGTCTGCGACATTACTATAGCACCATTTATGCTATTTGTGAAGTATCTTGTAAAGAGTTTGTCACCGGTTCGTTTTTCGTGAGGGATCACATTATCAAAAATACAGATCACACGGGTATGTCCATTAGATTTTGCGATCCTTGCAATTGTTCCAAAACATGGACCCATGAAAGGAAGCCAAAACCGTATCAGAAGAATTTCGGGTTTCTGTTTCCTGATTTTTAATCCGGTCACAATCCAGTTAAAAGGATTTACCGAATTTATTCTCCGGCTTATCATAATACCCTCGGGAGGCAGACCATCAGTATACTGGGTCTTTCCCGGGAAAAGCAATTCAGGATATTGTAGACTGAATGTAAATATCTCAATATCATGTCCTTCAGAAGTAAATTGCTGTGCAAGACGGTCATTAAATGATGCCAGTCCTCCGCGGTAAGGATATGCAGGACCCAGTGAAATTATCTTCATCTTTTTCCTGAACTAAACCCTTTATAATCCATTGAGATAATCATTAAGGTAATTATACCTGGCGGTCAGTACCCCATTCTTTAGAATTGTTGCCCGGTCGATCATCGGGCTTGCTATTTCAGTCAGCAGATCGTGCAGAACATTTCCCATCAGCATCTTGCCAAATTCGTGAGATGCATCCCGGGGCAGCTCACCAGGCAGATTATCAATTGACATCACAGTGATATTTGTCTGTTTCGAAAATGCAGGTTCTTCTTTTTCCAGAAAAGGATTATAGGCATAAAAGGGATCCGATATTGTTGTTGCACGAAGCGTAGAAGGAATTGGTCCGTTTATATCACAGCTGATGTCGGCGATCACCGAAATCCTGAAATCAGGTTTTTTCATATCTTCCCGCGTAAAAAATACCGGGGATCTCGGGTCCCAGAAATGACCGGTTATCAGGATATCGGTCACCTTAGTATAAGGCAGGAATGTCGATTCATATTCCTGCGGAGATTTAGAAAAATGGCTGAATCTGAATTTCTGACCAGACTTATTTCTTACATAATCTTCGGGTCTGATCTGACAAAAAACCGGTACATCAAATTCCCTTTCCAGGTAATCATGCGGATCTACCTGTACTACATTGGCAACACCCAGTGTTTCAATTGCTCCGTTAGACACACGACCATCTCCGGTTATCAGGATCTTTAGTCCTTTCTTAAGTTCAATAAGTCTCAGTCCCGCCCACATTTCATCAAGATCATGGCACTGGTAAGCTGGTTTAAGTTTAAACTTATTAGTTTTTATTCCCCTGGCTCTTAACCCGTTATATGCTCCTACGATCCCCGCGTGACGACCAAACGCCACGACTCGCTGACCTTTATCACCTGTCAGGTACTCAAAATCAATGAAGCTGACATTTTTTTCAGCCATTGCCCTGAACATGTCGAGATTATGAGGCTGTTTCTTTGCAACATGCGCGAAGAACAGGTAGGTTTTTTCCGGGATGAAAGTTCTTTTATCGACCTCTTTAACGCCCATCAGAATATCACATTCCCTGAAGGTCCTCCTTCAAAGGGATATCGAGGTATTCATATTCTTCATTTGAATAGCACCTGTAATCACTTGGCTGAACGAAAAATTCAACATCCGGATATAGCTCTTCAAGAGCCACTATCTGTGGAGGTGTAAGAGGCACCCGTCTGTCGGGCGGGTTCTTTGTTTCCCGCAAAATACCAACCTTAAGATTCTTATCCATAATTCATTAAATCGCTGTATTAATCTGAATTTCTTTTCCAGGCGAAATATTCATCCATTCCTCTCAGCTTATCAAGATTTGGTATGGGACCTACATGAGGAGTACCCTGAAGATATAAAGTCGTTGGCTTGTCTTCTGCAAATACAGGCCATTGTGGCAACCCTTCACCATTCGGATCAAGTTTTTTCGCAAAGTTTGTCCAGTATTTCATCATTTGCTCTGATAATGATCTTTGTTCATCAGTCACTTTGACATTGGGGTTCTGGCCGAGATGTCCGAAAACATATACGAGTTCGGAAGCATGGGACGCTCCGGCTGGCATTGGAGCACCCGGGAACATCGGTTCCTTATTGAATTCGTCGAAGTAGTAGACAAATACTTTGGATTTCCCTGTCTTTGTCTGCAGTTTTGCCCAGCTCCATGAAGGCCAGGCAAATACAGCATCACGGAAAAGATCTGCAAGTGGACGATAAGTTCCTGTCAGTGAATCTACAGGATATAATTTTAAAATTTTATCGGATACAGGTCCGAAATGTGCAGCCGCATATTGCAGATATTGATCAGCGGGAACCGGCTTGGCAAACATGGAGCCTTCATCAGAATTTGTTCCGATCATCACCGCAACGTCATTATATTTTCCTTCAGAATACAGTTTGTATTGATCGCCTGCTATTACATATCCATCTACAACTGGCCAGAAGCCCCCCATTTGTGCTAAAGGATCATCGATCCATTTATCAGGAGATATTTTCCTTAGTTCTTCGAGATTATTAGCTCCCATCCTTTTCATGAATTCCTCACCAGTCTTTTCAGCACCTGCAAGAAGCTGCATACAATCAGGTTCCCGAGCAGATTTAACCGGACTGAATGAGCCGCCGCTCTCACTTATAGCGCCACGGAAGAGTCCACTTGTGAGAGGTGAGGCTGCAAGCATGCTAACGGATTCGGCACCGGCAGATTCTCCAAAGATTGTAACTTTTAAAGGATCACCACCGAAAGCTCTTATATTTTTCTGAACCCATTTCAATCCTTCAATCTGATCGAGAAGCCCGTAGTTTCCTGAAACCTTGTTTGAAGCTTCTGCAGTCAGCTCCGGATGAGCCATAAAACCCAAGGGTCCAACACGATAGGCTATGCTGACTATAATGACACCGAGGTTTGCTAGTTGTTCTCCGCTATAAACAGGCGCTGAAGTAGCTCCCAAAGCAAAACCGCCTCCGTAGATCCATACCATTACCGGTAATCTTTCCCCTGAGCTTTTTGCCGGAGTCCATACGTTAAGATAGAGGCAATCCTCGGAGGTTGCCGGAGGCGTCATCCCGGGATAATTAAACTTCATCTGCGGGCATGCCGGACCAAATTTATCGGCTTTCAGGACACCTTCCCACTTTTTAACCGGCTGAGGCGCTTTCCACCTCAGGTCGCCTACAGGAGGCTGTGCAAAAGGAATGCCTTTAAAAACAGTAATATTATTCTCAACGACACCTTCAACTTTACCTCCTTCAACAGAGACTACTGTTACAGGTTTATCGTTAGAGCATGCAACCGTTATGATTACCATAGCAAACAGAATTTTAATCAGGTTTTTCATGATGAAGGGTATTTTGAAGTTATTTCCAAGTCTGATTGATTAAATAGCTGCAAAAATTTATATGCAGGTGAACAGCATACTATTTTCAAAAATAGTATATAATAAAGTATTCATGTTAAAGCAATGAGATAAAATTAATCATTTTAACTGTTTGGTCCTCCGGTCCAATATTTCTGATTGCCATTAAATATTAGTAATTTTGCATTACATTCATCCGGGGCTGACATGGTTTTGACAGCATGAGGGATGTTATGTAAGCATGCAGCGTGTGGTGGCGCGTCGCTTAAACAGTGTCACAAAACAATAAAAGGCGAAAACAATTACGCTCTCGCAGCATAAGCGAATAACAGTAGCTTAAGCACTTTACGCCGAAAGGCATAATCTCCCGGCACATGTGTTGGGACGAGACGTTTCCCGGGCGGTCAAGCCCTGATCCAACCCGATACGGAGACGCACGCAATCCGGGGCTAGTCTGAAGGTTGTTCCGGCCCGACGGCGAAACAAACAGGAAATAAGGGCAGGTTAGGTTGTTCTGCAGCTGACCGGTCACGAAAATCAAGCAGAGATAAGCATGTAGAAAGCATATGATTTCCATGTTTGGACCGGGGTTCGACTCCCCGCAGCTCCACCTTCGCCCTCCGAAGCTTTAGCGAAGGAGGGCCTTTCTTTTTTAACAAATTTGATCGCTAAAGCTTCTCCGGGCTACGGTGGACGCAGTCCACCAAAAGAAAAATAAATTAGCTTTAGCGACGGAGGGCTTTTCTATTTATACTGAATTTGATTCGCTAAATCTATCTCCGGGCTACGGTGGACGCAGTCCACTAAAAGAAAAAAAATAGCTTTAGCGAAGGAGGGCTTTTCTTTTGTACTAATTTGATTGCTGAATCTATTCCGGGCTCGGTGGACGCAGTCCAAGTTTTTTCATAAATTTGTATATACTCGCTGTTTTAGTATCAATATTACTTAAAATGGAAAATATGTAGTATGTATACATCTTACTATGTTCGGTGGATCAATTATATCGGTTGTACAAATAATATTAATCGTAGAATCTATGACCATAATAGATAAAGTTCACTATACTAAAGATAAAACCCCTGTGTTCTGTAAATACTTATATAGCATTTAAGATAAATACAAAGCATTTGAATTCGAAAAATATCTTAAATCCGGTTCGGGAATTGCTTTTAGAAACAGGCACTTAATTTAAAAAAATTCTAAAGCGTAGCATGGTGTTGTTTCTAGGGTCATAACTTCCACATAATGGTAAAGCACGCTCGGGAGAAGTACAATTTTACGAGTATCTATCTGATATCTGTTTCCTATAGGATTCATAATAAGGATTAATTCTGGCTCGTTTTTCACCAATTTTTTCTTCAAAATAAGTTCCCCCAATATAAAACAAGCAAAGCCGCCTGACACTATACCTTGTGCTCGGTCATAATTCACCAAATTGCAGAAAATATTATTCTATTCTTTTTTGAAGGTAGGTGTACCTTGCCAGAAGTGGATATATACTATATATTGAATTAAAATGGAATTAGAGTGAGGCTGGAAAACATTTAATATACGAAATTGACGAAGATTGTTGAGCATTCCTTTATTGATGTAATCCTGGCAATTCATAGGTTAAGGTTAGTTGTTTAGGGTAAAAAGCGGTTCTTCTTAGTAGGGGAACTGCCTTTTTTCTGAATAAGAGTATTAAGACAGAATTGGATATTACTAAATGTTGTATTATAAATTAAACATCAGTGAACCGAATTGGATTCAATATCGAAATGCAAACCGTTACTGGCAGAGATTGATAAATATTCATCGAAGACAACAAACTCCCTTTCAATTCAATCTGGATGGGAATGGTGCAGGAGGTGAATTATAGTGGAACGCTTAGAAGTCAAGGATTTATATGAACATTTTAAAAGAGCCAGGGTTTATTCAAAATATTGGTGAAAACAAATACCAGCTAACAAATTGGGAAGAGTTTAGGGTGAGATAGCATAGATATTTTCATTAAGTTTATAACATGGTTAATAAATAAAAAAGTATCAGTGCTTATAGAAAAACAGGATATTATAAAACTTTGAAACTAAGTGAAAACAAGACTAACAGTTGTGGTTTTTTTATTTCTCATGCTGTATCCAAAAATTGGACTATCAGCCCCAAAGCAATTCGAATTTTTGGCTTCCGGAATCAGCGGTAAAATTAATGTTTCTACAGGCCGTTTGGTTAGTATAAAAAATCGTACTACAGGGGATAATTATCGTATTATTTCCGATAATGGTTGGATAATAATCGGAAATACAAAAATCGATCTCTCTACTTTGGTGACTAAGATTGTGTCCCGATCAAGAGATTCATGCACCTTCGAAGGTCAGGCTTCGGGATTAGATGTGAGTTGGACTTATATCTTTCCGGCCGATCGTTCATATTTTGACCGTAAATTATCAATTAAGAATGTAAGTAATGGGGATATAATTGTGAATAGCGTTAAAGATTGTGATTTAAGTTTCGCTAAACCATTCCAATCTGTTGTTTTTCACGACGATAATATGACAAGTGCGGACCCTGGTTCTGAAAAAAATACACAAACAGAAAAACCAAGTTTGTATCAAACTGCTATTAATGTATTCATGCGTGATGAAAAAGGTGGGCTTTGTTCAGGACTTAAATATCCATACTTTAACGCTGAACTTTCAAAGAATCATGTCGCACTTTCTTATGAGACCAATTACCGCCTAAAACCAGGAGAAGTTCTTCAATTACCTGTAATGTTTTTGGCTGCTTACAAGAAGACGGGTTATATCTGCAGGAAAGAATTACATTGGAAACCCAGAATTCTTTCCACAGTACAGGAAGAGATGGATTGGGGAGAAGTTCATATAATGCAGCAGGTCATGCAAGATTATCTTCCCGAACAGAAAATACCATGGAATGGTTATTTTATTTGGCTTAATACATGGTGGGCTAATAGGGATTTGCAGGAAAGAATTGGGCCATCGGAGGCAAAAGCTTATTGTAATCTGATTGATAATATTAAACAAAGCAGATGCTTGGATATGTTTGAAATTGCTTCTGTTTGGGTTGGATGGGTAGGTTATATAAAGCCATGTCCAGTAATTGATAGTATTGGAGAAAGTGCAGGGTTCCCGTTAAATGATGAAATTAGAAAAGTAACTTCCTATGCTCAATCTCGTAATCTTTCGATGTGCAGTTTTTGCGAACCTAATTCAACCAATCGCCATTACAGAATTGACAGGCCGGATTGGAAAGTACAACCAAAAGAAAATAATCCTGCAACAATAACTCATAACTGTCATGCCAATAATGAATATGAAGACTGGTTCTACCGGTTAATTTGTAGTGCTATTGACTCCTGCAAATTATATGGTTGGGAATGGGACAATGATTGGGTACGTCGTCCATCGATATGTTATGCAACTACACACGGACACGAACCCGGCAATTGTGAGTTTCAACAATACCGAAACGTTACAGGGCTTATACAAAAGATTAGAAATCGCTATCCACTTCTTTTTTTACAAATATATTGGGGATTAAAAGAAGCGGGGCCATGGTCACTTAAAGGCTTAAATAGCCAGGAGAATGCTTATGAGAATAATTCCCAGGCACCTCCGGAGATGTCAGCAGCCGATGATTTACGATTTCAACATTGGTTCAATCATAATTACCGATTTATTCCAACCTATATGAATATGGCCCAGATCAATTTCAAAGAAGAAAAAAACGGGCATCTATATTCTTTGTTGTCATGTATGAGCGCAAGCACACATGCCGGCCTTTGTGATTGGATAGGATTTAATACAGATAAGGAAGCTGATGAGATATTTAAATTAATGCGATACTGGAAAGCATGGGCCTCGAAAAACTTAAATTATCTCCATGATCGCATAGATATATTTGGTCAACCATGCCGTAAAGATGGTATTGACGGTACCACGCATATCAAGGATGATAATGGGTTTATATTTGTTTTTAATCCATTCCCTAATACTCATTGGGGAAGTATTCCTTTAACGGAATTGATTGGCTTAACTAAAGGTTCGAAGTATGAATTGTCTGAAATAAGTACTGGAGAATTCAAGCCAATGGGAGTGTACTTAAAAGGCGATAGTTTTATTTTTCAGATTGCTCCTAAATCGGCGATGCTCATAGAATTGAAACCGACTGAAAAGGGATTAAATAAGGAATTTGTACCTGAGGGTATCAAAATACAAAATGCATTTAATTAACATTTTAGGATGTAGATTTGAAGGATCAAACACGGGCTGTGTAGTAAATTCCTTCATTCCAATAAAAAACTGTATATAGGGGTTTTCCTGTATTACAGCGATGACACCTCTATCATCCGGTTTTTTAAGGTACTTTATGATTAATGCCCCAAGAACAATCCGTGGAACTATTCCAAGATATACTTAATCGTTTAAACTTCCAAATTATTTCAATCCATTCAGGAAATAAAAAAAAGTAATTCAATAAATTATGGAAGTCATATTTCTGATCTTTAGCCATTTAAACATTTGAAATGAATCTGATCCGGAAATAAATAAATACAATTTCTCTTTTTAATGAACCAGTTTTGTAAATTTGATAAGCATTACAAAATCATGGCCAATTTTATACCTGACATGAATTAAATTTAAAATATGCTGGAAAAGAAACTTTATGCAAACGGCCAGCCAATTTATGAAATGATTGGTGATAAGCTTATCTATTACTTTAAGAATGGTAAAGTCAAAGCTCAGGGACCTTTCATCAATAACCTGATGGAAGGTGAATGGATTTTTTACCGGGAAACAGGACAACTTTGGCAGATCGCAAATTTCAAGAACAATAAAAAACATGGATCCTGGATCCGTTATGACAGGAATGATATGATTGAATATCAAGAAGAATTTGATAATAACAAGATCATTAAGAAAAAGTAAGAATTCATGACGGCAAATAGCTCATAATGGACATAATCACAGAACAAGAAAATCCTGTTAAATCCGGACTTTATAGTCCTAAACAATTGTTCATTACGGCTATAATTGGAGGACCTGCCATCGCCGGTTTTATAATAGCCAGTAATCTTTGGGCCAGAGAAAAGAAATTATTGGCAATCATTCCGGTAATTCCTGGTCTGGTCTTCGGTTTTGCAATAGTGCTTCTTCTAGATTCAATTGCTCACTTTTGGGGTTCAAATTATCCTCATCTGATGCCGTCACCAGTATTAAGGCATATAGTAGCGTTATCCTTATATTTTCTTTTCCTTACGCTATCTGCTCTGCTGATCAGGTTTGTTCTTAACTGGAAAATAAAGATGAAGGCTTTCATTTTCCCCGAAATTCAATGCCACAGCTTTTCATACGAGAAAGCTCTATCCGGTAATAATTATCAGCACCATCTATTTACTCACAGTTTTTACTTTTAATATTTATTTATTCTCCGCTCTGCTTTTTTACCTGTTTACACATATTTATTGCTATAATTTAATCCATAAGACCTTTGGAAACATTAAAATTGCTAAAACTATACTGATATCTATAGTAATCCTTGCCTGCCTTTTGCCATTTATAGATTCATCCGGGCATATACTTTATGTCTATGGAAATCTAAAATTATTATCTTTTACTTATTTGAATTTGGTCATTGGTTATTATACAATTTTTATATTCTATGTATTCCTTATTATTCTTAGCGTGCATATCCTGTTGTTAATTAACAGGTTAATAAGGATTGTACCTGATAATATTCTTAAGAACAAAACCTTTCTACTTGCCGCAATATATTTTACTATCGTATGTGGAGTCAGCATTTTGGTAATCGGGACTCATATCAATAACAACCCTGTTATTAGCAAATATTATATAACCGTACACAAAAAATCCTCCACCCTTAATTCACTAAAAGTTATAAGTGTTTCAGATCTTCATTTAAAAAACATTACAAGCCGCCTCTTTCTTAAAAAACTTGTTGAAAGAGTGCGCTCGGAAGAACCAGATATTATCTTTTTGCCGGGCGATATTGTCGAAACCTATGGAAATACAAACGAGGAAAAACTTAATGAATTTATTGAAATATTGAAAGATATAAAAGCAAATGATGGCATATATTCCGTGAGAGGAAACCATGATCTGCCAGGACGAAATGTGACGGATAAAATTGATTTCAATAAACGCCTGGGGATTACAATTATGTCAGATTCATTGATAGAACTGGAAAACAAGATCAGTATTATCGGACTAAAATACCGGGGCAATAATGAAAAAAGACCAATCGATTCGCTTTTAAAGTTCAGGACAAAAGATCTTCCCGTAATACTCCTCGATCATGCGCCGTATTGCCTTGGAGAAACAAGCAGAAACAATATTGATGTTCAATTATCAGGTCATACCCATAACGGGCAAATCTGGCCACTTAATTATATTACTGATGCAGAATATGATATAGCATGGGGTTATAAAAAATACAATAATACCCATCTTTTTGTGTCCTGCGGCGTTCAGGATGCAATAATGCCCGGACACCAGGATCTGAGTATTCCTGTTCGCACAGGAAGTGTCTCGGAGATTTTGGAAATCAACATTGAGTTTAAATAATCTTCGATAAGAAATGGAACACTTTTTGTGCATTGGATACTAACCGAATAACCTATCATAAACATAGCCAAATGAAAAAAAATCATACAGTATTACTTCTCCTTGTTCTATTGATCATTGGTTCTGACTCTTGTAAAAAGGTTGATAAAATTCCTTCCACAGAGAAACAAGTTATAATTGATGACAAAGCATTTAATACTTATCCAAACGATCCATCTTTTATTTCAGATGCTAAGATAACAGGTGATTCTCTGCAGATCAAATTTGGGGCATCATGCTGCAGTGGGAATAGCTGGATAATAAAATTGGTAGGATCCCGGGAAGTGGTGTACTCTGACCCACCCCGGCGATTAATCAGACTTTCGTTAAAAAACGACGAAATTTGCATGATGGCCTGTGTCAAAACCGTAATATTCGATTTAAAACCATTTCGCGTTAGCGGAGGCAAGATCATATTAAATTTAAATGGTTGGAGCGGACAATTATTGTACAATTATTGACGGCCTTCCCTTAACATGGCAGTCTGTACATGCTACAAAATGAATATTATTTTTGCTCGTTTGGTCCTTATAAGTAGTTTCCATCTTCTCTACATCCAGCTTGCAGTTGGAAATGGCAGGGTGGCAATTCCTACAGGAGGCTATTGCTGAGTTGGAATGCGGATCATGACATGCCAGGCAGCTTATTCCTTCATGGACTCCCCGAGGTGTACGGTCATCATCTGTACCTCCCATATTGAAAGCATTGGGTGAATGGCATTGAATACACAAGCTCTGATTAGGATCCTTTGAAATCTTGACAGGTATTGCCCCGTAATTTATCTCAGGAGGAGTAAGCAATAAAACTGGAAAGTACATTGTATCCCGCCTGTAATAGAATGAAGTGAGAGTTTCATTCTTCCTTGTATAATGGAGTGACCCGGGTGTTTCCAGATTCTGCCTTATTCGGGGATTACCCGGCTGATGCACCTGGTGGCAGCTGAAACATGGAATTGCCGGACGATCTGCCAGGCTCACATTCTTCAATGTCCAGGGGCCGGCAGTATCAAGTGGTCCGACAATATCAGAAACGGTTCCCTTGTCAAAAAACATACCATGGCATCGCAGGCAATCGTCATATATTGCTTCGGCTTTGTTATGGGCAGCATTTAGAAATACTTCTGAATAGTTCATCGCGTGCCCGCCTGAATTCCATTTGGCAAACTCAGACTGATGACATCCTGTACACCTTTTCATTAACACCAGTCGTTGATCTTCTGTGATCCTTATATCCTCTGGTCTTATTTTGCTGCTATGATGAAAAAGCATTGCTCCCTTTTCTTTCAGACTGTGGAAGCCTTCACTAAGAGCGGTACCATGACAATCCTTGCAGGCTATGTTCCTGTGAGCCGACCCTGTCCAAAGGTCGACCGAATTCGAAATTTCATGACAATTTGCACAGGTTTTAGATGGGGAAGCTGCATTCCATCTGGAATAAGAGAAAAATAATGCCGCTACCAGCAAGAGTAGAATCGAACTTATAATAAATATCTTTTTCATTTGACCAGGTATTCTTTTAAATTCAAAATTCAGAGATGAGACAAGAGTTCAACTCTTCATATTGGTCCCCTTCCACATCTCTTTGATATGGCCTCCAACCCAATAACCAAGAGACAATATAGTAAGAGCGGGGTTATAACCGCCGTTGGTTACATGAAGGCTGCCATCGGCAATGAAGATATTATCGATTTCATGTAATTGGCCATATCTGTTGGTTACGGAGGTCTTAGGATCCTTCCCCATGCGACACGTCCCGCTCTGATGCTGGCCGGGTGTACTCTGCTTTCCGGGAATAGTCTTCCATGTCTGTATGGCCCCTGCCTCCTCCAGCCATTTTTCTGCTTTATCAGCAAGAAAACGTGCAACTTTAATATCATTATCATGTCTGAAACCACTGATCCGCGCAACAGGTATTCCCCAGAAATCCTTAACAACAGGATCCACTTCAACCATTCTGCCAAACACCGGCATTTCCTGCACGGGTCCATGTACTCCAATGTGTCTCTTAAAATTCCTCTTCTGAAAATCCTTATGATCCTTTCCCCACATCCTGCTGCCTGAAGGACGTATTGATGTGAACTGATAAGGCATCCGGATAAATTCGTTACATAATACTCCGCCTCCGATAATATCAGGAATGCGGTGATTAAAGTCATTTACTGCAATGCAGGCACCTGGTCCTACATCATCATACACTTCATCCTCAAAAAGTCCATACGCACCTGTGTATGCGTGGTCCTGGATATTCTTACCCACCCAGCCATTATTATTGCCTGCTCCCTTTGGAAACAGTTTCGATTTTGAATTGAGAAGAAGTCTTGCTGTTTCGCTTGCGGAAGCTGACACAACAACCAGGTCAGAGGTTTGTTCCTGAGGTTTGTTGTCTGTATCAAAATATCTGATTCCTTTCGCTTTACCCTTGTCGTCGACTATTATTTCGCTGACCATACAGTTTATCCTAAGCTCACAATTTCCAGTCTTTAATGCAACTGGAATAACAGTATTCTGCGTTCCGGCTTTGGCTCCGACAGGACAGGCAAAACCAACACATGTCCGCATCCGGATACATGCCGGCCGGCCGTTATAAGGCACTGAGTTTCGCAGCATTGGAATTGGAAATGGATGCAAACCCAGTCTTTTTGCAGCTTTTTCCAGAATGATACCTTCCCGGCTATATGAAAATCCGGGCATAGGATAAGGATTTCTTCTGGGCGGTACGTAAGGATCGTTTGAAGGATCTCCGGATACTCCTAACTCATACTCAGCCTTCTCATAACAGGGTTCCATTTCATCATAGCTCAAAGGCCAGTCATCGAGTGTGCTTCCCGGGACAGCACCATATTTCGTTTTAAGCTGAAAGTCCTCAGGCTGGAATCTCCAGGCCATTGCTCCGTAACTGACTGTTCCGCTGCCAACACAGGCCGCATTATTTCCGTAGCTCCAGTCGTTAGGGAAAACCTTTATCCATCCATTCTTTCCATCAGGAGCCATCCTCCAGTTGCGCTCATTATCAGGGCCATAACCACATTTGAGAGGGAAAGTCCTTTGAGAGGTGAGCTCGTCGTCCCCATGTTCGTCGTAGCTATGCCATCTTCCGCGTTCGAACAGGACAACTGTCAGACCACCGGTTGCAAGTTCCTTTGCAACTACTCCACCCCCGGCTCCTGCACCTATTACAACAGCATTAACATGTTTATTTGACATTTTCAAGGGATTTAGGGTTGTATTTTTGCCAGCTTAGATCATTGTACCTGTTTTGTCCGATTACATTCGGATAATCAAGTCCGAGCATGCGATAGCTGATATATCCTCTGTTTCCTCCATGAAGCGGGCTGCCATAAAAACCCTGTAAAGCATGCTGTCTTACCAGATCAAAGAAATCAGCAGCTGGGTGACTTTTCCAATAATCTCCTGAGAATTCTCCATTCTCCATCTTTTCCAGCACTGCAGTCTGTTCTGCGAATGGAAGATCTGCAAATTTTTTACCTTGCATCTGAATCACAGTTTTTTCAAAAGCAGCAAGACCCTCACGATATGCAAGCTGGTGTTTCCTGTAATAGGTATCAAGTTGCTTATCGATAAAATTTGACACATTGGCCCATTTCCCTCCAGGGAAGTCATCTGAAGGGATGATCTGTTCAACAATTGCATCAAGCAGGCCGATTTCGTCTTCATTGAGATAGCGCCACTGACTGATTTTGTTCCTGCAGGCAGAATTAAAGGAGATAAGCACCGCAGCGGTTCCTCCGGTTATAATCCTTACGAATTCTCTTCTTGATAAAGATTTGTTTATCATTTACTCTGATTTAAATCTTAGTCGAATTTAGAATATTTCATTGATATGCAAAACATGATGAATGGATTAAAATCGATAAAACCTTCTTAAATTTAACATCTGAATCTTTTTACATGAAATGAATTACACTGATAGCTTTTTAAAATTAAAAGAGATTTTTTCGTCTGTTAAGACAAAAACGGAGTTTGAAGACTATGAAATATCCCGGCATGAATTCACTTCTCTGGCCTATGACCTGCTTCCGGGAAAAGAGGATTATCATTGTAATATCCATAATATGGAGTTTAATGATTTTTCTTCATATTACAATGACATTGGAACGATCCAGGAAGATGTCCATATAAAAGATGTCTGTGTGGAAGAAAACAGGACCTTCAGCTATTTCATGATAAAGCCAATAGATAATAAAAGGGCCAATAAGGTTATTTTTCTCTTTCATGGATTTAATGAAAAGAACTGGGATAAATATTTACCGTGGGGCAAAGCTATCTGCGAAAGGACAGGTAATGCTGTTATATTTTTCCCGATAGCTTTTCATATGCAACGGGCCCCCCTTCAATGGAGTGAAAAGAGGAAGATGTTCGAATTAAGTGAAAAAAGGAAGAAGAGATTTCCGAATATTATTAAATCTACTTTGTCTAATGTAGCTATCAGTATGAGACTTCATTCCATGCCTCAAAGATTTATCTGGTCGGGTCTGCAAACATATTATGATCTTATACAGTTTGTTAAATTCTGCAAGGATGATAAGCATGAACTTATAAGTAAGGATCTGACTTCTGATATTTTTGCTTACTCAATTGGAGGTTTTCTCGCGGAGATTTTAAAATTGTCAAACCATGAAAACTATTTCAGGGATTCAAAAGTCTGTTTATTCTGCAGCGGAGCGGTCTTTAACCGTTTATCTCCCGTTTCGAAGTACATTTTAGACAGTGAAACAAATGTCGCACTTTACTCTTTCCTTGTGGAGCACTTTGAGAGCTTTTTAAAGAAAGATCAGAGATTGAATCATTATATAAACGGTAATCATATTGAAGGGAAAGTATTTCATTCAATGCTCGATTATCAAAAAATGAGGGAATTCCGGGAAGGGTTATTCAAATCTGTTGAAAAACAGGTTTATGCAATTTCGTTAAAAAGAGATTCCGTTATACCGACTTTTGAAATAATTAATACCCTGAAGGGTGCTTTACGAAATATTAATATCAAAGTTGAAGAACTGGATTTTAATTGCAATTATACACATGAAAATCCTTTCCCTTTGAATAGTTCAGAATCACAAACAGTGGATGAGAATTTCAATATGGTTTTCGATAAAGTCTGCAATTTCTTTAACAGTTAAGATCATTAAACGTCCGATTCAATGCAAATTGCAAACAAAAGAGATTCGAATTCGCAGGGTGCATGGAGATAGTGGGATTTATTCTCATTTAAAAACTATCTTTCCAGACTGATGACACAGGATTCTTAGGTTTTGAAACTCAGCTTTCACAGCATTCAGTTTCTCTCCAGATACAGCATTTCCTGACATAGTCACGGGATTAATAAACAGAACCTTTTTGCAGGAAAGAGCAGTTGCCAGCGAAATATCTCCCCATTTAAGAAAACCGGGGATGTGGATGCCCATGCTGAAGTAGTCAATTCCCTGACGGGTATCAAAAAGATAACTTACAGGAACATTTCGTAAAGTAAGATTATCAACATTACCTTCAGTTGCACTCAGGAACAATCCGGCCAATCCGGCTTCCCTGCTGCCATCAATACCCACTTTACACCCTTTATATTCGGTGCATAAAAATCCGATTACTGTATTAAGCTCCTTTACCCATTCGCCTATAATGGTTCTTCCGAACCACAGCTCCGATCTTGAGACAACCCGCAGCTTACCCCATCCATATCCCGATCCCGGATAAGTTCCTGAAATTTCACCGGTCCCTGAAAGATCTACGATAACCAGTCCTTTCCCTTCATTTATGATTTCATTGATCTGGTCAGATGTTATTTTATCTTTCCCCTCCGGGTTGACAACAATTACAAATTCGTCGGAACCGGCTGCCGGTGTACGTAACAAAACAGGAATGAACTTATTATCAGAAGTCTCTAAAGCTATCCTGTTCCACTGGTCTGTAATTGAGAATCTGTGAACTTCTATCAAATTTGATTTTTGGCTAATCCCAAGGATACCTCTCAATTCCTTTCTTTTTAACTCTGCATCAAATGAACGGGAATTCAGAAAACCTGTTCTCAGCGCATTACCTTTTTTAATACAATATTCAACTGTACCTTTGACATTGGGATCCCTGTGTCCTTTTGGATATACCATTAACTGGTCCTCCTTAAGCTGATGAAACGGTTTTTCTTTTTTTGGAGTGCCGTTACCAACCCCTTTCAGATGAAGGTCAAGCCATCCCAGAAGAGCTTCCCTATCTTCTTTCATATAACCATGATGAAGATTGAATAACTGATAAGTAATTTGTTTTTCCGCCCCATACAATCTGAATACCTGCCTGGCATTATTGTAACTACGCAACATCTGGGAAGGCAAAAATGCCGGAATTTCATCTTTCTCATGATTGCACATCTTTAAGGCTCTTGGTGCTATCAGAGCAAGGACCCCTGATTCTTCCGTAAAATTTAAAGCATTATACATAACCTCGCAAATACACGGTGATCCCATTACATGAGATTCAAAGGTACCTGCACTTACAACAAGCATGGTCGCTTTAACCCGTTCATCCAGGGCCGATAGCCATATAGTCTGACTACCGCCTCCACTGGCTCCGGTTGCTCCTATTTTGGCGTGATCAACATAAGGCAGTGAACACAGGAGATCTATTCCTCGTATATTATCCGAAATCTCAATGCCTATTAAAGATTCTCCGATATTCATTAAAGATGATCCGAGACTGTTCTCATCTCCATGATCTTCAAAAATACCATGGATTGTGGTCCTTTCTCCCGAGCCCCATGGATCGACAGTCAGGCATACATAGCCATTTAAAGCCAGACTATGGCCGACTGCCTGTGGCCCGCTTGTATCAAGCTTGGCCTTATCCCAATGCCCGGGGATATTTATCACGGCAGGGAATGGCCCTGGTCCATCAGGAATGTAAAGATTAGCAGTCTCATATATTCCTTTCCGTGTCTGGAAAGCAATATTTTTGACAGTATAGCCATCCAACTGAGTTTTGAAAGTTTCTTTTATGTTTAATGGCAATTCATGATCAACAATTACACCTGAGTTATTTATGATCTCATTTTTGAGCTGTGGCCTGTACGCTTCCCACTCCTTCAGGTTATCAGTTAACCTGTTCTCTCCAAATTTCATTGCAGCTTCCAGCTTCAGCCTGGCTGCTGTCAGGTCCGAATGGTTTGCCGGCAGAACATGAGGCAGGCTATCTGTTCTTTCTCCGGGATAAATAGACAGTTCACCGGCATTAGTATTCGTACTTTGCCAGATTTTAGAAACAATACATATATAAAGTATCAAAATATGTAACATATTCTCAGTGAGCTGTGATTCTGAATCAAAATACGCCTGTAATTTAAATCATTCAATGATCTAAATATCTGTTTTGTAAATATTAACCAATAACAGGATGGTCCACTATCTCTTCCCTGGTGCGGTCCCAGTATAGTTTCTTACCTTCACGGTAAGCCCGTGTTGCCATTATTGTTGCAATTGAATGCCAGAAACCTGTATGGATACTGCCGTTCGGCACAATACTCCTGTTTCGCATACAATCAATCCAGTTGTCGAGGTGATACTTATTTTCATCGCTAAGGTAAATCGGCCCGAGCTTCATCCCGTACTCCGGAGCTGTTACTATTTCAGCTTTCCCTTTATTTATTGTCTCTTTCATCCCCTCATAAAAATCAAAGCCCCCGGGAAGAGACTGGTGTTCGGGTATCAGAAACCAGCGTGCGCTTCCTTCTCCTCCGTGTGCAAATAAGGTTCCATCTTTTCCGCGGATACATGTGTAATCACCAAACTTGTTTGCATAATTTGAGGTATAGGAATATAAGAGCTTCGCATCGTCATAAGTTGATAGGGCCTGAAAAGTATCGGGATTCTGACGTATGTCGGGCCAGCCGAAAATCCCTCCGTTTGCTACCATTGAATCGGGGATCGCAGTATTAGTATAAAAATGGACCAGGCCTGCGCCATGGCTCATCCACTGGGATGTGATGCCACCTGAGTAATCGCGGAATATCCTGAATTCAAAATATTTCCAGGGATCGAACGGGACATAAGGCTTTCCCAGCAGCCATCTTTTCCAGTCGGTGTCCTCCTCCCTTATCGCAGCAACATCAGGATCTTTCGGTTCATGCCAGCGTGGTCCGTTATCATTCCAGACCTGTTCAATTTTTGTGATCTGACCAAGTTTCCCTGAAAGAACTATTTCCCTCACTTTTTTCTGTATTGGATCGCTTACCCATTGTGACCCCATCTGTACAACCTGCGATGAAGCCAGGACAGCACTTCTGGCAAGTTTGGCATCATCCACATCGATTGCCATAGGTTTTTCACAATAACAATCTTTACCTGCTCCGACAACTTCAGCTAAAATTTTTGCATGCTGAAAATCTCCTGTGGCAATCATTACTCCATCAAGTTCCTTCATCTTCAGCAGCTCTTCGGAATATTTAAACTGTTTTACATCAGTGCCGAAGAGTTTTTTGCAGTTTGCTGCAGCCTTTTCCATATTATTCTTCCAGATATCACATACAGCAACAACACCCAGATTTTTGTCTTTCTCCGAAGTCTTTACCATCCTTTGATGATCGCTGCTGCGTCCTCCGCATCCAAGAAATCCAATGTTTATCCGATCATTTGCTCCGATAATCCGGTTATATGAAGCTGCACTTAATGAAGAAGCGCCTGACGTTACCGCAGCTCCGACCAGTCCTGCTGCTGTTTTACCAATAAATTTTCTGCGGGATAACTCATTTTTAGCCATGATGTATACTTTATTAAATATTATTCTTTGTATTCCAGGCGATTGTTAATGTAAAGGTAGAAATAACAATCTGTACTAAGAAGCTAGAAAATCAATTATTATATTTTTCGTGTAATATAATTCAGATTGTCATCCAAAGGCGTCATTTTCGGCATTAGTAAATGTACAAATCCAATAAGAATCAGATATGAAAATCCTGAGATCAGAAATGCCCAGAAATAACCCGAATTATTAGCAGTATCGAGCACGGCTCCTAATGCAATATCAGCAATTATTGCGAATACTACACCAACCATTTTACCTATTCCTATTACAGATGCAACAGCCTTCTTCGGGAAAACATCCGGAACAAGCGTATACCCATTAATCGACCAGGACTGATGTCCTGCTGCAGCAAGACCAATTAAAAACACTGCAACCCATTTACTGGCAACAACAGGAACCAGGGTTACCGGCAAAATAATGATAGCACAAACCAGCATCGTTATTTTTCTGGCTTTGTTTATCGACCATCCCTTTTTTATTAATGCACCTGAAATATATCCTCCCGTCAGACTTCCGGCATCAGCCATTATGAAGATTATCAAAAAGGGAATCCCAATGTTTTTTATGTCAACTCCAAATTGGTCTGCAAGAAATTTTGCACCCCAGAAAAGGTAAAACCACCAGACACCATCCGTTATAGTTGTTAAAGCAAACGCCCATGTTTCTCTCTTTGGCAATAGTTTGAACCATGGGATTTTTTCGGTTGATTCTTCTTCTGAATCACTGTTAATGTAAGCTAACTCTTTCGCTGAAAGCTTTGGATGGACCTCCGGTTTCTGATATGTTCTCATCCATAAATAAATCCATAAAGCACTCACTGCCCCTGTGAAAAGAAAAGGCAATTGCCAGTTATGCCCTTCAACGGAAACAACAGCGCCAACAATGAAAGGAGCTAATATTGCACCGATGCTGGTTGAAGCATCAAAAATGCCGGTAGCAAAGGCACGATCTTTTTTCGGGAACCATTCTGCCACAGTTTTAATTGCTGCAGGAAAATTACCCGACTCACCAATTCCCAGGCCAAAACGTGCAACTATAAACCCTATTAAACTGAAGGCAGGCCTTATGGCGGCATGCAACATGCCGAACAGGCTCCATATAGCAATTGAAAGAGTGTATCCGATTTTAGTGCCAAGCCTGTCAATTGCACCTCCCATGAATAATAAGCCTGCTCCATAAGCGATTTTGAATGACACCATTATTGCTGCATAATCTTTATTTGACCAGACAAAAAGTTTTTGCAGGGTGGGAGCCATTACTCCAACAATACTCCGGTCGAAGTAGTTGAGAGTCGTAGCCATAAAAACCAAAGCAAGTATCCTGTAACGATAATTCCCGACGGTCTGGTTAAGTTCTTTCATTTTTACTATTTCTATATCAGCAGATACCTTAAATTATTTATTAAACATTACAGTTTTACCAGTCGCAGATGAGTTTCTTGCTGCTTCTAAAATTTTCACAACAATTAAATTGTTTTCAGGTGAATAAGGATCATATTTTGTCATCTTTATCCTCCCTTTGATAACATCTGCAAAATATGAGAACGGATCTTCATATACATGTATATCCTTTGCGGTAACCTGGATAGTACGTTCGGCATCCATACTACTTATCCTAAACCGCAATGTATTATTGTTCACTGCAATAACGTAACCCGTTTCGCCATATATTTCCATATCCTTCCTGCCAAACGGCCAGTTCCATGAAGCTTGTATTATACACTGGGCGTCGGGATAGCTGACAATTATCGTTGCCTCGTCATCTACCTTCGGGTAAATGTCTGGTTTAAAGTGCCTGGTAACAGCTGTCACAGACAGAGGTTCCTGCCCTTTCTTTAAATAGGTCATTAGATTTGCACCATAGCAGCCAAAATCGATTAATGCACCTCCTCCATTTTGAACAGGATCGGTCAGCCAATCAAGAAATTCCTTATTTACACCAATTTCTTTTGGTCCCTGATGTCCGTCATGAATTACGACTTTTCTTATGTTTCCTATAAAATTACTGTCGTTAACAAGCTGAAAGGATTTAGCTGTTGTCGGATACCATGATGTTTCATAATCTGTAAGCAAATATATATGGAACTTATCCGCAAGTTCCTCCATTTTTACAGCATCCGCCACATTTGTAGCAAGAGGTTTTTCAACCATCACATGGATCCCTCTGGGTGCACATGCCTCAACTACAGCGGTATGCTGGTATATTGAACCGAATGCAACGACCGCTTCAGGTTTTACATGATCAAGCATGTTTTCAAGATTATCATAGATCAGGTTAATGTTGAAATGATACATTTTCGCATATCGCAACGCCAATTCCCGATCGGGTTCATATATCCCGACAAGTTTAAAATCAGGTTTTGGTTTCCTTCCAAGAATAAATGCAATATGTCCATGGGTAGCGCCTGCAATAGCCAGACGTATTGGAACAGATGCTGTATCCTGTGCCCGGATATTCAGATTTAACAAAGTCAGCAGTGGCATAAATATGAAGTAAATAATGAAAGTTTTCATAATTATCTTATTATCAATCTATTGTATATTTTATGTAAGATGGGCCGCAAGTAGTTTAGGTGTATTTGTCCTGATACTAAGATAGCTAAAGGTTTTCATTGAAGAAGTCGCGTTGACCTTATTCATAGGATTTAAATTTGTATTGAGGTCATATTCTTCAAATTAGGCACCTGTTCTTTTACCCGTGTGTATCGGGCCAGCTATATGCGATTAGGTCTGGATTTTGCCGGACAGAATAATTTTTCCGTACTGTTTTTTTAGTTCCTGTATTATAAACTTGTCAGAAACCGGGTCAAGGTCCAGCTCATTTGTCAAAGTTGATTCAAAATTCTGTGAAAGTGACTTCATGAATGCATGATCTGTGGGAAATAAATTACCCTTCTCATCTCTTGCCTCGAAACATAATCCATACGACATTGCATTCAGTAAAAAGTCATAAGGCATATTGTATTGCATTGCCATGTGTATTGATCCCATAAACCTATCGTCAGTTCCAAGCTTTCGGATAAGGTCATGACCTACCCGGAATAAAGTATCCTTCAAAGCCCGGTTACGGAATCTAAAAATCAGGTCATCAATATGATCAGCAAGGTATCCATCTGCAAAATCCAAAGGATAGGATGCTTTAAGAATATCTGCTGATTGAAGCATCACGTTTCTGGTAAAATTAAAAACCTCATTATCTTCCAGCACCTCGTATAAGTAAACATCCTCCGGATGCCGGTAAAAGCCATAATATGCAGCTGTGGCATGACCAAGGTTATGAATAAAAGCTTTACAGTCGACCCAGGCTTTTATATTGTCTTTTGGAGATAGTCCCTTAATATCAGGGATTTGTGATTTGAACCCTTTTCTATCAAGTATCAAAGTATTATAGGGTTCTGCATAAATCATCAGCGGATCTTTCTCTAATTCAGCCTGAGCCATGATCGGGACCATTTTGCCAATGCTGGTTTCTACCAATCCTACCAGTTTTTCAAAGGGAAACTCAGCCGGGAGGTATCTTATCAGTTGCTCTCTCATAAAATCTCCTGCTGCTCTCATGTTTTCAGCAATAATGATGTCAAGAGGGCAATTTAGATTGCGACTGTACCTCAGTTCCAGACCCGAAGCAATAACAGGTACAACTGCATCAAGGGCATTCTTGCCGACTGAAACAGCAAGTATTCCAGCAGTCGAAACAGCCTCTATTGCTTTTTGTTTGTCAGAGACGGAAATTGCCTGTACATTTTGAACAACAATCTCCTCTTCTTTTTCTCCCCTGATTATAACTTTGTAACTTTTCTCTTTGTTAAGTCTTGCAACAATGTCCGGATTGATATCGACAAATACAATTTTATAACCGCCAATTCCGAAAAGCTGCCCAATAAATGACCTCCCAATCTTGCCAGCTCCGAAAATCACTATTTTCCGGTAATCAATACGATATCTGCTTTTTATAGAATTCATAATAAGGTTTAATTCTCTCCAGTTTTTCACCAGGATTTTCTTCAAAATAGGTACCTCCTAAATAAAAACACGCGAAACCACCCGAAACTATCCCCCAACTACATGCTTCCTCCAGATCAGGATGGTTGACACCTTGTGATAATTGCGTCACTATTGATGCCATGACTCCTCCAACAAAATTATCGCCACAACCGGTAGTATCTCCAGCCTGTGCATTCTTCAGCTGATCACTTATTTTTTGTGAAATTGGCATTTCTCTTAATCCTGATTTATTAAAAAAACGACCATCTGAATAGGTCAAAATATTGTTCCTCCCATTAGTAATGATTAACGATGAGACCTTTTTATTTATGAAAAATCGAATTGCATTGTTTGTATCCTTTTTGCCGCTTAAACGTAAAGCTTCTTCCTTATCAGCAATCAGAAGATCAATGTATCTGTAACTTTCCTCACTCTCACCCAAAGGCCATTTTTTTGAAGGATTTTCTTTTTCGTTCCTGAAATCAAATACTGTATTAACGATTGTAGTACATCCTTTTGATTTGGCCTTCTTCAGTAGAGCGTTCATATTATCATGCATCCGCGGTACAAGTGCTGTTCCTCCGAAAGCCGTAATATCTGAATCAAAGAATTCATCATTTAATTCATGCGGAAAATAATCCCATGCTGCGCCGATTGAGTTTAGAAATATCCGTTCTCCATGATAGCTATCGTAAGATGGATCGGATAGTACGACGGTCGAAGGTGTTCGTTTATTGATAAGTTTAAAATCCTTCAGCACCACAGGTGTTTTTTTAAGTGATGCAATAAGGTATTGACCTAACTCATCATTTCCCCCGCGTCCATAGAAATGTACTTCACAATATTCTTTATCAGCAAGTTGTGCCAGATTTATCAGTGATACAATAGATGGACCTCCAATATTTATATTTTTATATGTCCTTCCTCCTGTTATCTTGTTTAAAGCCAAATCGAAAGAGCCACCACTGTATTTTTCAAATTCTTCCTGAAATACAAGATGTCCCGGAATCAGGCCTCCATCACCACGCTTATTTGACAGATACGGATGGATCTTATCGCCTCTGAAATCTATGTCAGTATATAACAAGTCTACCAGACAGCAACCAATACCTGAAACTATGATTTTATCTGACACGTTAATAATCCTCTTTTGCTATATTCTGATTAAAGATATTTTTCATATTCAATTTCGAGCCACTTCTTTTCTTTTCATGGCTGCTGATTATTTTTGTTCGGGTTTCCTTTGTGTAACTCTCAAAACTACAAATTTGACCTCATATTTATTCAATAAATGGAGATGTTAATGTTTTGAAAAAGTTCTCAATTTTTAAAATTGACAAATGTAATGAGAAAAACACATTGTGTCCAAGCAAATATTCCGTAAAATAATTATTGATTCTCATTGTAATTAGTCAGACACGAAAATGTGTCATATGAATAAATAGGAAAGATTGAATGCCGGAACTCAACTATTCAGGAATTATTTTAAGGCATTGATAATCCCGGGTAAGTATTATAAAACTGGTTAGGCATCAATTCGGTCTTATTTAATCTTAGTTGAAGGGGCGCAAATAGTCAGGATTTAGGTTGGATAAGTCATCAGCAGTGGCAAACTGAACTGATGACTTATCTGTATTTATTTTTGATATTAAATCCGGGATTAACCAAATTCGGGTTCTAAAATGAGTCAAGTTATCTGACCAAAGTATTTGCATGTTATGAAGATTTATTCTAAATTTCAGAATGCGAATTGAATAACCTGAACCTTGGGGGAAATTACAAATTCATTCCTTCATGTTAAACCTGGCCGAACAGTACTTGGTAGAATCGATTAAAGAAGGTGATAAAAAGTCATTTGAGTTTCTGTTCAAGAGCTATTATCCCTGCTTATGCAAATATGCAAGGAATATTGTACATAGTGAGACAACTGCTGAAGACCTTGTAATGGATATATTTGTCAGGATGTGGGAATTGCCTGAAAAACTTGTAATTGTGACTTCCGTTTCAGGTTACCTCTACCAGACTGTGCATAATCATTGCATTAATTACCTGACACGAAAGCATAAACAGTTTTCGGAATTGAATGCTGAAACTATAAACCAGTTAAATATCCTTATACCACCTGATTTATCGACAGATCCCCTAATGGGAATCAATATAGCAGAATTGAGTATCAGGATTGAGCAGAGTATTGAACAATTGCCAGTTGAATGCCGAAAGATCTTTGTTCTGAGCCGGACTGAAGAGCTGTCGCATAAGGAAATTGCCGAGAAGCTTGGAATCTCAGAGAACACTGTAAAAGTTCAGATTTACAGGGCACTGCTGAAGCTTCATGTCCTTTTAAAGGAATTTCTCCCTAACTAGCAGGCAATCCTCGCGTCTGGTTTTTAAAGAAAATTCCCTCCTCGTGTAATACCAATGATAAATGTTTGTGTCATTATATATAGAACTACTTGTATGAAAGAAGAACAGATTTCAGATTTATTAAGTGAAGCAATTGAGAGTTACTATACTAATCAACTGACCCAGATACAGGCTGACAAGCTGATTGGCTGGCTCGGTGAAAATGAGGAGAACAGACGTTATTTCCGTGAACTTGGAACAATATGGTATGCTTCCAGCCAGCTTTGCAATACGAATACAGACACTAATCAGGCCTGGACAAATCTGCTTGAAAAAATTGCAGTAAATGATAAGAGACCGATGCCAAAACCTGTGTTCACGATTCGTGTATCTGTCCTTACCAGGGTTGCAGCAGCAGTGTTTTTAATTGTTGCTTTGGGAGTTGCTGGTTTTTTTATTTTCAGAACACCAGAAAAAAAATCTGAAATTGCTTATTTCGAAGCATTTGCACCGAAAGGATCACGTTCATTTATTACTCTTACTGATGGCAGTACGGTTTGGCTGAATTCAGGAACAAAACTCAGGTATCAGAGCAATTTTGGAAATGCGGGCAGGGATCTTTTTCTTGAAGGGGAAGCTTATTTTGTTGTTGCTAAAAATCCAGATATGCCCTTCAGGGTAAAGACCTCAGATGTGACAATTACAGCGCTTGGAACAGCTTTTAATGTAAAGGCATACGATGATGAAGGTGTTATTGAAACTACTCTTGAAAAGGGTGAGGTACGCATTGATGCATTTGGTGATTCGAAGATTAAGACTGATTTGGCCCCGGTTTTTCTTAAGCCAAATCAGAAAGCCGTCTATGTTAAAAGCAATAAAAACATTAGTATAAATAATACGGTTCAAAAGCCTCAGATTGCCATAAATGAAACTCCTGAAAAAACCAAAACTGTACCGTTAGTTGTTGAAAATATGGCAGATACGAAGCTAACTACATCCTGGAAAGACAGCCGCTGGATATTTAAGAGTGAAAAACTGGCTAAACTGGCACCGATACTCGAACGGCGTTATGATATTTCAATAATATTCAGGGACAGTGTGCTTCAGAGCTACAAATTTACAGGGACGTTGAAGGAAGAATCCCTTGAACAGGTCCTTAATGCTATGTGTCTTGCTGCCCCGATCAGGTTCGAAATCAATCATAACCAGGTACTGTTTTATGAGAATAGCAGTCAAAATACTAAATACCATAAACCATTAAAAACTAATTAATTAAAATATGCCTGGAATTAACAGATCAACGCCATGAATAACCGGTCACCATAACTGCTCAAATAAAATGGGAGACCTGCCAGTCTCCCACGTTATCAGATTTTTCAGTCTTCTGCCAACTTATTAAACACAGGTCAGGCAGAATCGTTAAACCCTTAAACTTTACAAAATTATGATAAATTTTACAAAACCAACCATCCGGGAGAAAAATCCCGAATTTAAAACCTACCTACTGGCCATGAAACTATCTGTAATTCTTTGCTTTCTTGGAATGATACAGGTTTCGGCTTCAGTTTACTCCCAAAATACCCGGATTTCTTTTAATTATAGAGAGATGAGCGTTAAAGAGGTGCTCGATGATATCGAAAAAAACACCGATATCCGCTTCTTTTATAATGAAGATTTTCTTGATCTGAGCCGGAAGGTTACCATGGAAGGAACTGATAAAAATGTTGAAGAAGTGCTTACAAGCCTTTTAGTATCGTCTAATGCTGATTATAAAGTGCTCGAAAACAACCTGATTGTAATTGCTCCCAAAGGTATGATACAACAGAAGGTTGTCACCGGAATAATTACCGATGCAAAAACAGGTGCCCCCGTTCCCGGGGTGAATGTGGTAGTCAAGGGATCGACCATCGGAACATTTACTGATGCTATCGGCAAGTACTCTATAGCTCTGCCACAAACGAATGCAACCATCACATTCTCCTTTATCGGGTACATATCGCAGGAGATTCCTGTTACTGCAGGTTCCGTACTTGATGTTAAGCTCATAGAGGAATCAAAGTTACTGGACGAAGTTGTTGTAATTGGATACGGATCACGATCAAAAAAAGATGTCACTACTTCAATTTCAACAGTAAGTTCAAAAGATATTTCAAAAAGTGTCAACACTTCGGCCGAATATTCAATGATGGGAAGGATGGCCGGAGTACAGGTCTCGGGAGCTACAGGAGATCCGCTTGCCCGGCCGACAGTCAGGATCAGGGGTGTAAATACCTGGGGAGTAGCCGATCCGATTTATGTAATTGACGGAATACCGGTTACGGAAATAGGTGCCGGAGCAGATGCGCTTGCGGATGGCCGTTTTGGCACCCTGAGAGGAAATGTCAACATCATGACCTTAATAGATCCCAACGATATTGAATCAATATCCGTTCTGAAAGATGCTGCCTCCGCTGCAGTTTATGGAGTCCGTGCTGCAAACGGAGTAATTCTTATAACCACAAAACAAGGTAAAATTGGCAAACCATTACTTGAATTAAATGCACGGTATGGGGTTCAGAATCTTGCCAATACTTATAAAATGATGAACAGCGCACAACTGATCAAGTTTAAGCAGGATGCTTATCTGGCAAATTCAACGATCGGCAACGATCAAACCCTATGGAACGAATTAAACCCTGCTGCCACTAATTACGTAGGTTCATCACCGCAAACATATAACTGGCAGAAAGCCGGACTTAATCAGAATGCAAAAACGCAGGAATACAATTTACGTTTAAGCGGTGGGACAGAAAAAAGCACCTATTCATTATCAGCCGGTTATGCCAGCAATGATGGTATGTTGTTGTCGAAAACCATGGAGCGCTATTCCTTGTCATCCAATATCAATTCTCAGATTAATAAATGGTTGAAGCTTGGCGCAAATTATCGTCTGTCGTATGTTAACGGGAGAGATAATACAATCGAAGGTTTTGACTTGTCGAATCTTTCACAAGTTTCACCATGGCAACCGATATATGACCCGGAAGGGTACCTTGGGTATGCAAGCACAGTTACTATTAATAGTGACGGACTGACAGGAACCCCGGGCAAATGGGCGAGTGACCCGAAACCTAATGTTTTGGGCGCATTGTCTACAATTGATAATACATACGGTGAATTCCGCAATCTGGGATCTGCCTATATAGAAATTACACCATTATTAGGGCTGACATTTAAAGGTACATTGAGCGGAGACTACTATAAACGCAAGTCAAATGTTTTTACAGATTATGCCGGTTGGCAGTTTTCATATGGAACATCACAAAGTCAGGCAGTAAATTTTCCAAATGCTGTAGGTTCTGAGTCAGATAATCTTTCGGAGAACTTCAACCTGGTAAAAGAGTTCTCTGTAAATTATGTAAAGGCTATCGGGGAACATCATATAGACCTGCTCTTCAACGCGATGGACCAGAAGTACAATTTTTATAGTGTACTGGGAACAGGTTATGCCATGTTGACTCTCGATCCGGGTCTGCGTTATGTTGGCAATATGGAGGATAAAAACACAAACCTGCAGACTGATCTCGAGCGAAACGCATTACAGGGTTATCTGGGACGTCTGAGTTATATTTATAAATCGAAATATTACCTGGATATTACTGTTCGTCGCGACGGAAGTTCAAAATTCGCGAAGGAACATCAATGGGGAACATTTCCCGGAATATCGGCTGCATGGCGAATTAGTGATGAACCATTTTTGGAAAACGTTTCGTGGATCAACGATTTAAAGCTACGGATTGCCAGGGGTTCCTTAGGCAATATGGAAGTCCGTGATCTGGCCTGGGCTTATGTTGTTAATCCTAATCCTGCATATTCATGGGGATATTCTACCGACGGACAAGGAATCTGGGGTGCCGGCGCCGCTATTACCGATATGGCAAACCCTTCCCTTACCTGGGAAAAAACCACTACAAACAATTTCGGTATCGATTTTGCCTTATCTAAAGGACTATCCGGTTCATTCGAATATTACTACAAATTAACCGATGGTATTATTCAGCAGATTAACCTGCCACCAAGCCTGGGTTATAAGAACACACCTTTTGTCAACCTTGCCAAAGTAAGTAACAGGGGAGTCGAAATGGTATTAAACTATGAAGGGATCTTTGGCGATCTGAGATATACTATCGGCGGTAACCTGACGACAGTCAAAAACAATGTGGAAAAGACCTATAACCATTTGAGATATTTTGTTACGAATGTCGGCTGGATCGAAGAAGGAAAACCCATAGGATATGAAAGAGGATATAAGTTTGGAGGTATATATCAGACACAAGCCGAGGCCGATGAACATGAGGCAGCCGTAACAGATAATGGCCGCAGTCAGAAAGTAGTAGCCGGAGATGCCTGGTTTAAGGATATTAACGGGGCTGCCACAGGTGACTTCATTTATGAGACACCGGGTGCCGATGGAAAACTTGATAGTTATGACCAGACTTACCTCTGGAACAATATTCCACCCTTTTACTACGGCCTGAATTTAGGTTTAAGCTGGAAAGGAGTTGATTTCGCAGCTCTTTTTAATGGAGTTGGCGGAATTCATGGCCATTGGGACGGTCTTACCGGAATGGGATCAAGAAGCAATAATACTCTCGTGAGCGCACTTAATTCATGGACACCTGATAATCTTTCTTCCTGGCTCCCCCGCAACGTTTACAGCGATCCGAATTCCAATATGAGAAGTTCAGACAGAGATAAAAAAAGCAGATCATATCTCCGTATGCAGGACATACAAATTGGGTATACTTTACCAAAATCTTTTTATGATTTTCTTGGAAATTCAATCAGCTATATGCGGGTGTATGTCGGGGCCAATAATATTCTTACAATTACGAAATGGCCCGATCTGAATCCCGACGGTGCAAATATTATGCCTTATGTTATCAATTTTGGCATAAACGCCAGATTTTAGAAATCAGGTACTTACTATTAAAATTTATTATTATGAAAAAAACAAAATACTTAATATACAGCATTTTAGTCCTGTCTCTGGGATCCATGTTATCCTGCAATAAGGAGAATCTGGATGTTCAGGCCACTAAACAGGTTGAAGGTCAATTCTTCAGCAGCGAACAAATGCTTGACAGAGGAATCAGAGGTGTCTATGCACAAATGACAGACTTATACTCATTTGCTGCTATGGGCTGCGTATATCCCTTATATATCCTGCCCGATGATGCGTTCACTCAAAATGCCGGGGGAAGCAACAATGACCTGGATAATTTTAAAGGATTTAATCCTTCACACGGATTGGTAAACAACTACTGGAACGTTTTAATGCGCCTGGTAAACAGGGCCAACACTATGCTGGATATTATAGAATCCCATAAAGATCTCTACACCACGCCCGGCTTAATGGATGCTCACAAGGGTGAATGCTATTTCCTGAGGGGTTACGCTTTTTACAAACTATGGATCAACTGGGGAAAACCTCCTCTGATTACCAAACGGATAACCAGTGTCAGCGATCCGGCTATTTATACAGCAGAAACTTCGGGGTTGCAGGCTCTCGACTCTGCCATTACCGATATATTAAAAGCCGAAGTACTTCTGGCCGATAAAAAACAATGGGATAATAATAATCTGGGACGTATAACGTATAATACTGTTGAAGGAATGCTGGTTAAGCTCTATACCATCAGGGCAGATTATGGGGATACAAAAACCCAGGATTATCAGAACGCCATCACCGCATTTAATAAAATCGACCAGAGTATTACTACTATCGAGGGTGTAAAATACGGAGACAATTTTGACGGAACCACTGAAAATAACAAAGAATCACTTTTCGAGTACCAGGCTGGTGATGCTTCCAGCGGCGATCTTGTCTGGCTTGACAATGACTTTGGAGGAAACATCGGGCGTCAGGGTGCGTGCTTTGTCTTCTTCGATATGGGTGGCGGCGTATTCTGGACATGGAACCAGCCCATGATCCCTACCCAAAAACTCATCAGCAAATTTGATAACAGGGATCCCCGGTTTACAGAATGTATGGATACTGTCGGCAATTATATGGATAAATATAACAGGGACCTGTTGTGGTTCGTCGGAAGCGGCTATCCCACCGGTTTCGTTTTCCATAAATACATGCGCCCGGCAATATACAATGATCCTGCTGACCATAGTAAAGGCATCAAATACCCCGCAAGAGATACTTACGGTAAAAACGGTTATGGATCGGCTCCCACCACAACCAATCCAAGAATACTTCGTTTTGCCGATGTTAAATTGCTGGTTGCCGAAGC
Source organism: uncultured Bacteroidales bacterium (assembly GCA_963791065.1). Taxonomy (GTDB): domain Bacteria; phylum Bacteroidota; class Bacteroidia; order Bacteroidales; family VadinHA17; genus LD21. The sequence goes on along the minus strand of CAWBQN010000016.1, from coordinate 4,094 downwards.
TTACCTGGAAACCGGTGATGCAGCTTCTGCATTAGCTCAGGTAAATGACGTAAGAGAAAGAGCAAGGAATTCATCGATTGATGGTATAGTTTCAGCAATTCCTGCAGCTTTAGCCTCGGTTGACAGACAAGCTATTATGGACGAACGCATGAGAGAACTATGCGGGGAGGAAGATCATCGTCTGGTCGATATGAAACGCTGGCAAAAAGCCGGTTGGATTAATATTTCAACCTGGGTACCTTCGCAACCTGATACTGGTTCCATCCTTGAAAATTGCTGGGGAGTTGTTTCAGATGCAGTGAATTTTGATGCTTCATTTTTTACTGCCAAAAACCTTCTGTTCCCGATACCATTGAGTGAGACATCAGCTAATACCAATGTAACCCAGAATGATGGTTATTAAATTAGCCTGACAGGGAAGCGAATTTTCAGGAATAATAACCTGTTAGAAATAAGTCCGGAGCATTTTTTTCCGGACTTATCTAATTCTAATGAATATTTACGGAAGGTAAAGCAGGTTTTAATTAAGTGAAACCTTAAAGCTTAGATTTATTTAATTGATCAGTACATTGCATCCATGAAATCCAATATCATTTTGAAGTGGATACAGGAGCTATCATTACTCCTGTTTGTATCCCTTGTTGCATTCCCGGCGAACAGTCAGGACCAGGCACAGATAGTTGTTCTTCAGCAAACATCAGTGGTTCGTCCGCTTGATGAACTTGTAGTTGTTTGTCAACCGTCAGGATATATTTCTATCACCGACGGGAAAGGGGTTGAATATCTGAAAACTCATGTTTCCGGCAGTCAAAGCTTCTTTGCCGGAGGTGCACCGGGTATGCACACAGCAAGACTGTTTGATTCAAAAGGAAATCAGACCTCAAGTACAACATTTAATGTTGAAGCGCAGACAAGCATATCGGATGGAGGAAAAACCTCTGAGCTATTCAATTTATTATACAATGGCATGCTGGTCTACTCCCCCACAGGCTATGAGGAACTGAAATGGAATGGAAGGACCTATCGTTACTTCGTGAACTGGGTGCTCGACAATAATAATACCATGAGAGGGATGCAGTATTTCAGCCCTTATAGCCGCGACCTGGTCGATCTTTTAAGGGAAAAACAAAAACCCGATGGTATGATCTGGAGTTTCGTTCAGCCCGATAAGGGTGATTATCATTATTATGAAACAGCCTATACTTATCTCGGATATTTTAACCGCGACAGTGGCGCCTGGTTTGTACGTCAGCCAAACGAGAACCATGTTGAATACAATTTTGTAAATATGATTTACCAGCACTGGAAAGCAAGTGCAGATAATGAATGGATGAAAAACAATTTGGATTGCGCTGCCAGAGCTCTCGATTTCTGTGTAACTGATACTCTTCACTGGTCAAAGCGTTTTCATCTCCTCAAACGTCCGTACTGCATTGATTCATGGGACTTTCAGGTTGATGATGAATATACACCTCCGGCACCACTCAGTCCGACAATGGTTGTCGTACCCGGAAAAACCAAGTATGGGATTTTCTTCGGGGATAATACCGGATATTTTGAAGCGTGTCAGCAGCTTGCTGAAATGTTTGATTTTTCAGGCCTCCTTGAGAAAGCAAAAAAATACAGGGTCCGTGGTAACGAAATTCTGGAGAAGCTTATCGCCCTGTCCTGGAACGGGAAGTATTTCACCCATTTTATTGATGAGGATCCCCTGTAATAAGGAAACTGGGAGTTGATGAAAAATCACAGATTTCGCAGGGAAATATGTATTCCCTTAACAGGGGGCTGACCCATGATATGAATGTAGCTATCATCAAAACATACCTCGACCTAAGGACAAAACTTCCTGCCGGTTCTCCGGGTGAATGGTATTCAATTTACCCTCCGTTTGAAAAGGGATTTAATCATCATGATGTCAAATGGCAGTATATGAACGGTGGTATGGCCGGACATGCAATGGGAGAAATGGCAAGAGGAGCTTATGAAAACGGATATGAGAAGTATGCTTCCGGAATTATGGATACCATGCTTATGATTATAAAAAAATATGGGAACAGACTCTGGTTCGCTTATACCGGATCATTCCCTCCTGCTCCGCCCGAACCAAAATTTAAAAAGATCGATATCAGCGCCAGGGCTAATATGGATATCTGGGATAAAGGCGGGAAGGGTGTTTTCACATGGATGGATGCCGGGCAATCTTCCGGTAACGATATGAGGGGTCTTCCTGTCGGATCGCAACTCTTTCACAATATACCATTCGATGTCATAGATCCTGAGAAAAACCAACGCCGGGCTGTTGTTGCTGTATCCACTAAGAAGGGCTTTCCTGTCCAGATAGAAATTCCTGTAAACGATTCGGCTGCTGCGGTTTATCTGTTGCATTCTTCATCTGATAATATACCTGATAATGTTGCAGGTGCAATACGGTTTGTTTATGCTGACGGAAGCGTGGAATCGCGCTACATTTTTAAAGGAAAAGAGGTTACAAACTGGTGGTTTTCCAGTCTGGAAAATGAAAATGCCGGTGTTGCATGGAGCGGTCCAAACCCCCGTAGCACCAAAGTAGGAGTATGCTGGGCTGTTATTGACAATCCTTATCCAAAAAAGACAATTGCCAAACTGATTTTCGATGCCCCGCTGGAAGGAGGGATCTATGCAGTTCTGGGAATTACCCTTGCGAATCAAAAGCACTATATTAAACCAAAAGGGGAATCATTCGGAGGGCCTGATAACTGGGCTGCAGCAAATGGAATGGCAGCTCTGGTTGAGGGTCTGGCAGGTGTTAAAAATTCAGGACTCGCATATGATAAGGTGAAATTTTCACCAAGGTGGACCTCCGCAGGTGTCGATTCTGTAAATGTAACTGTTCAATTAGCAGCATCCGGAGCCTATATGGCTTATCAATATCATCATAATCCAACAAAAAAGGAAATCGGGATAAAAATTACAGGAAGCGGAAAAGAGATAAGCAATCATATATTGCTTCCACAGAATTGTACAGGCGTGATCTCAGTTTCTGTTGACGGCAAACCGGCCGGTTTTACAATGTCAAAAATCGAAAACTCACTGTATGCTGATTTTAAAACAACGCTGCCAACGGTACATGAAATATTGATTAATTACAGGTAACCACCTCATTAATAAGGCTCAAACTGGCTTAATTAACAAATACAATAAATTACCTGAGAATAATGTTCTTAGTGTTTTCAAGATATAGCTTCGCACCTGGAAATATCCCTGATATATTTTCCATAAACGGACAATCCTTCTATAGTAACATTTTCAACAAGATGATCTTTATCTGCTCCGTAGAAAACCGAAAAAGGGAACGGACCATCCACCACACTGACATTTTTCAGAATTATATCTTTTATATGACCCCTGAATTTTGAATGATTCTCACTTTCCCTGTCTGAAACACTGAGTACATTATCCCATATTCCATTCAGGTAAAGCCGCCTGATCTCATTTTTATCACCGGTGCCATCTTCAGAATAAATAGAACGGAAGATGGCCAGATCGAATAATTTCTGGTCAGCGCATTCTACCCTGAGATTATCGACAAGTATTTTGCTTACAACTCCTCTTCTTGCATTATGAACACTGAAGGCAGCGCCTCCTTCGACCCGTATTATGTCATTGTCTATAAAACTAACATTGCTGATATCTCCTGACAGTTCAAAACCTATCTCCAACGCATTGCCCCAGGCTGCATTCCAGAAGACGCAGTTTTTTACCATAACGCCGTCAACAGGATAAAAGGGACCTTCTGAAAGTTTCCCGAAAACCTGTTCTCTTTGATTCGTTGGACCTGATACAGACAGAGGTTTTGCAAAGCTTTTAATGGCTATGCAGTCATCTTTTGTACGGATAAAACTATTCGCAACAAGGATGTTTCTTGTACTTACAATGTCGATGCCATCATCCGAATTGTTATCACTAATGATTTTTATATTGCTGATACTCACACTGTCACACAGAGAAGGAACCACATCCCAGGTTTTACTGTTGAATAATATGATACCGTCAATAGTAACATTCCTGCATTCAGTTAACGATATTAAACCATCTATACCTCCCTTTACTGCATT
>CAWBQN010000015.1:0-588193 GCA_963791065.1 uncultured Bacteroidales bacterium | reverse complement strand
GATGTATTGCTAGAGATAAATAGGAATTTGGACATATAATTTATTCTAGACTTAATTTGTAAACATCATTGAATACTTCATTGTTCACTTCTAATGGTGAAGTAAAAGTATTCCTTTTACGGTTATTGGACAATAAGATTTCTGTAATCTTTGACAATGGAAGAATATTTTTAAAAACCTCAGTGTCACTAAATTTAAGAGCTTTTACTGGATTATTTATACTCAAATTAGCAAGTTTATATAGATCTTTCCACTCATAAATGCCATACTTTTTAAATTTATTGTATTGCTTCTTTACAAGATCTATTGATACGTTATCAAGATATGACGTTCCGACAATGGCTTTTTGACGTAGGAAGTCTTTTTCAGAACTTGCATACCACAGGATTCGGGCAGGAACTATTTCAGTCACAGGTTTGACATTCCTATAATAGACGTTTTCTCGGTTCCAAATTTTCTCAGGTTTTGCTCCAAAAATTGTACTATCCGAGATATACCTATCAAATAATTGGCTTGCCCAGAAAGGCTTAATTGGAATAATATAACATGGTATATCTAAATCTGAAAACTTCAATGGAAAAAGCTTGCGTTCAATTTCTAAAAGCAACTTTGTCCTTAACTCGCTGTTCTCTAATTGATTAATTTTATCAAAAATATCTACACCAAAATAGTTCCCAATGAAAGGAAATTTTTGAATTAATTCTGTGCTGTTAAGCAAACCCTTTATTGCAATTTTATGCCATGACGATGATATTTTAACAAAACCTAAATCGGAAAGAATTTGTTCCTGATATTCACATAAATAATTATCGGTTATTTCTATAAAGGGTTTTTCATTGTCGATGGCAAGGTTTATAATCTCTGCTACTAATTGGGCAAATAAAGTCTGGGAAAGACTGTTTTCTGCAAAACGGAAAAATGGGACTTCAACTGAGGTTGACTGTAGAATATACCCCCAAAAAGCCAAATCACCATTTTCTGGACAAGTAACTATTTTAATATTACTTGTTTTTAGATTTTGAAGGACCTTTGTTACTATATTCTTAAAGTCATGTTTTGATTCCGATTGTCTCTTTACCAAAAACTTATCAATAAGCTTTTCAATCTCTTTATTATCAACCTTTTTGGTAATCTGAATAGCACCTGCTAAACGAGAAGGATGGTAACTAATTGTGCTGGTTATTTTATCGATTTCTAAAATAAATTCTAATGGACTCAGAATTGTTATGTCAAACATTTCTTGAATTTCAGTTCGCTTTGATAAAATCGGACCATCACCAGTAATAAAGTATTCAATCCCAGATGATGCACATTCTGCAAGTTGCTTTCTATCAGAATTATCGTTCTCAGTCGTACCTGGTAAAATTTTTATTAATTCTTCTCTAATTTTGGAGCATTCTTCTTTGTTCAATCGGGCTTCTTTAAAGTTTAATCGAATAAACTTTCTAGTACTTTCGGCTCTTTCTCTTTTCGGATCACGATTTATTTCATTGTAAAATTCAGGTGCAAAATAATATTCCACTTCATCTGAAAGCCAATCTGCTAATAATGCTTTGACTTCATCATGTTCCACTATATGATTATCTCGAAGTTTAATAATTACATTGGCATCAAGAAGTACACGTAATTTTTGTGAGGTCTGTTCATAGTAGTTAAACAGATCTGTCTGGTTAAAATCATACCACCACTTAATTAAATATTTTTCATCATTACTCCGACTTCGAATTTCCTTTTTACTTACGAATCCATAGCGTTCCCAAAGTCGGTTTGCTTCTGTATAATCTTTACGACAACTTAAAACAATTCCTGCAAATGAGTTATAGTATTTATTTTTTAACACATCAAGCAATTTTGATGAAATCTGATTTCCCCTTTGTTCAGGATTAACACATAAATGGACAATGCTTATTTTAGAATTTTTCAAGCCAAGTCTGAATAGGAGATATCCTAATAACACATTGTCCTTATGGGCAATGATTATCCACTTTTTCTTAGCATGGTCTATAAAACCACCAATAGGCATAAATCCCAAAGTATTAGAATGCTTTGATCCTAACGTAATCACATCTTTAAGAAATTCGCTATTTTGATCAATAAATTCCACTTTCAGAGGAAATATAATATTATCGTATGTAAGACTCAGATCAGTTTTGATATCCATTGTTTTCTAGATATATGGATTACTGTATAAAATTTTCAACATCGTTCTGATCGTCACTGTGGAAAAGTCAGCAAGCTCATTTTCATAATATTTTGGCCTTTCAAGTAAATCTTCATCATTTGAGGGATCATTGACATGAATCCATTTATTTCTGAACTTCCTTAAGATATTTAGTTCACATTTAAGATCATCAACAAGGTCAGATTTTTCAATTAATTCAAAAAAAGACCATCCTTTAGTATCTACAGAATAAAAATAGTCATACCTTAAATGACTTTCAATTGCAGCTTGAGATGATAGTATCGACGACAAGTATGCCCCCGAGCAATAAGCTGTTTCCGAATCTTTTGCTAATAATGTTGTCCATTCTGACAAAACTACTCCACCAAGTAGCAATTCGTCATCAAGTTGGTTTATATATTCCCACTTATCTTCTTCCTCAAAATTCATAACTAATTATATTCAATACTATTCAATTTCAGCTGAAATTTTTACTTTCTTAATTCCGATACTAGATAAATCGAGATACCCGTTCTCAGGGTCGAAATAGTCCAATTCGTCATTTTTCATAAAGGCACGCTTTTCTGTAACAGCTCTCTGTGTTTTATATTTATAAGTTATATTTAATTCTCCGTTTTTAAATAATATGCCGGTTGATGTGCAATTACTTAAATATTTAAAATTTTTACTAGTCAAATCTTTATACTGGAATTCAACATTAGGTCGCTCAAATTCTTCTAACACATCAGCCAATGTTATAATACATGATAAAGGATCTCTGTCAAATTCTAATCTCATATGTTTATTTTCAGGAGGGGAATCATTATTGCAGCCATGATAAATACTTTTAAAATCGTGCATCATTATAGCAACTGAAGCCCAGTCAACGCTGAATTGATGAAAAGGGAGCTCTTTCTTTGGAGGGAATTCCCTGATAAAATCATTAAGATATAAAAAACCAAGTGCACCCGGGAAACCATGTGTCTTGGATAAAGCAGAAGAGATTAATTCTAATAACTCTGAATCCCAATTACATGGAGTATTCCTATTTAGAGACCTATAACCATTAAATGGATATAGAATCAGCCGCATTTTAAAACAATTGTATATATGCTCAGCATTTGTCTGAGAATTGTTTGAAGAAAAATCAGCTGAATTTAAATTATCGTTAAGCCTATTTATATATTGCCAAGGGTAACCAATGTCATGGAATATTCCAGCGACTAAGGCTATTTCAAAAAAACTATTTTTCCAAAAAGTTCGACCAATAATATTGTCTTTAAATATATCGTTTTTGATATTTATTCCAAGGTCTAACAAATACTCCTTAATGTAGATTGTCTTCTCCCATTTTAAAATATTTGTAACACATAAATCTAACAAATTGTCTTTTCCAATTTTAAAAGATTGACTTGACACGCCTCCACCAAGTAGTTTATGAATAGTATATGCAGTTAATGGTTGATGAAAAGCATGATCTCTACTATACTTTTTATGCCAATCTACAATTGAAAGCCAATCATCAGCTAATACTTCTGGCAAAAGAAATTTATAAGGAGGGAATGATCTTTGTGAAAAATTTAGAGCAGAACTTTGAGAAGGATATACTTTTTGAAAATAAGAGTCCCCAACCCTTTTTTGCAACTCAATAAAAGCATTTCTTATTGAATTTTTATTTTGAAATTGAACTTTCTCTAATTTATTATACTTAGTCTTATTGATACTTATGTATGGAAAAATATTCTTAGGAAAGTAATTTTGATTATTGGAATATGCTAAGTAATCCTCTAAGTTAAAGTCCATTATAATATCCCCCATTCTTTAGAAATATATTTAAGGACGTTCTGGAATTCCGTCATATAATTAGCACTGATGAATCCCTTTTTTGCTTCATCTCTGGCATTGGTTTGAGAAATTGACTTTTCATCGATTACTTTTGTTAATATATCTCGAATATAAGGGAAAAAGACTTTTTCATTTTCGACTGTTTCAATAATTGACTTTTTAATAATGAATAATAGGAAATCAAAGTCACTGTCTAAGTCTAGTAATCTAGCTTGGGCCTTACAAAATGCATGATAAAAATCTACAATATATAACTCTCTATTACGGTGTCGTATATTAAACATTTTTAAGTCACTTTTATGATATATCATCTCCATGTCCTGAGCCTCAATATTTTCGCTAGCTAAGAACTTGGTAAAAGAAAAGTTTTCTAATTCAATTGTCTTAGCTCTTTCAATTCGCTCTGATTGTATCAATAGGATGGACGTAAATATATCAGTAAATTCCTCAAACATAGCAAGTTCTGCATTGAATGGGGACAATGTTAGATAGATTACCGCTTGATAAGAATAGTTGTAAGTTATATTTTCAAAATGGCTAGTTCTGAATTTCTGGTTTTCTAATCTACTTTGAATCTTATGGAATAATTCTTTATATTGATGATATTTTACCTCATACTCTTCATCGTAAATTAATTCAAAATCAATCTTGTGAAATCCACTATTGTTAACTGATTCAGCAAAATATTGTTGCAAATTTTCAAAAGGAGTTTTAGGGTACCAATCCGAATCGATTAATCTGATTATATTTTGAAGATTATTTACTTTTAGTTTTTCAATTAATTCATAAAGTTTTCCTTGATACTTATTTAAGTTTTTTTGTATAAGTGAAAAACTTTCAAATCCTTCATCATAATTCTCAGAGAATCTTCTAGAATTTGAGTTTTTATGAACTAAGGTTTGAGCATTATCAATGAATTTAATTAAGCTCTTGAAATTATAGTTTCTCCCCCTACTATTTGTTTTTACTAGAGAGGACTCTACAAATTGGAAATTAATATTTTCATCAAAATAGACAAAATGCTTCTGGATACTTTTCTGATTGTTATCTAAAAGTTTTCTCAAAATAATTAAATCTTCAGTTGAATTCCAGATGCTTCCAAAATCATAAGTAAAAGATTTGGTTTTGATTTCTTTAGGCACCTTATTAATGATAATTGACTGATACAAACTCGGGGCGTGTATAAATTTTTCTCCAATATCTAACAAATTGTTATAATAATCTTTGGTTTCAGCATCAACGCTATCTGACATGATTCGCATGAAAAAATCCTTTGACTGGCCCTCTAAATCAAATTCAATTTTTTGATCGTTATCATTTATCATTTCACTGTATTTTCGCGCTGCTAAATATTTCGAATCAAATTTTAAATGCAACTCTTCAATTGATTTACTGCATGAAATCAAATCTTGTCTGTCAAGAGAAGATACTGTTAGAAATTTACTTCTTATTGGACCAAGATCAGAAAGCCAATCCTGAATAGCTGGATTTATGCCTACAAAGCCAGGGGAATTATCAAAAACAATTGCAGTTCTAACACTGTCAGCCTTATTAGCAAAAGAATCACACAAAGATTTTAGAAATTCAACGAACCAGAATGAATGCAGTTCATCAAAAAGAATACTCGGATTACAAATTAGGTTTTCTTGTTTTTTATCATTAACCTTTTTTGAATGATTGTATATTTCAGAACCGATAATATTTATTTGATCCTTGAATAAAGAGAAATTTGCTTTTTTATTATTATCAGATCCGTACGACCAAGAAGGTAATTGATTTCCCTTCATGAAAAAATCTTGATAAAGTTTTAAAAGATTTACAGGTTCCTTTTTAAAGAGAATGGAATTTATCTTTTCATTCCAATAGGAGGAGCCAAGTGTGTCCGTGATATTTGTACCAGTTATATCAATATCAATAAGTAAAACAATGTAATTATTATCAAGCAGTAATCTGGCAAGATTTAGAGCTGCTGTTGTTTTTCCAACTCCTCCTTTTTTTGATTCGACACTAATAATTTTATAATCCATCGGTGCTTTTATTTTTAAGAATTCTGACAATCAAATCATAAACTAATCTAATCAATTTAATTGAATATATATATTTGGTGCAGTTTTGATTATGTCAAGCGTTTATCTTATAATGTGTGTTATTGTTATAAGATAAAGTCAAAAAATCTAGGCAGGATTAGTCAAGGGATTACAAAATTGACAAGAATACTAATACCTAGGCTTATTAAAAAGATTTGTCAGTTTATGACAAAGTTTTCTAGTCACTCACGGAGTCCGGGCATGCAAAAAAGCATGTGTTTTGCAGCGAAGGGAAGGTTGCAGGGATGGGCTGCAAAACTCTTGCTTGTGCGTTGGCAGTCAGGGATTTGTGGTCACAGCCTGGCAGCTAACGGCCCGGCGGTTTAATTAGGTGCCGTCTGTGTCGCGGTGACTTGTTTTTTGCCAGTCCCGGTAGATGGCAGCGAAGCTAGGGTCACGGTGAAACTGCGAAACGGTACCAAGTCCAGATAGATGGCAGTGAAGTTTCGTGTCACGATGAAATAGTCTCGGTGACGAGCAAAAAACAAGGCACCAGCGCGTCGGCCGCCAGCCCAATAGATGCTGTCCCGGGAGACGAAACTGTCCGGTTGCCACAGAATTTAATAGATGGACTTAAATTTTTCTCTCATAGATTTTGGGACGGATTAGAAACTGTCCTGGGCTGGCGGAAGGCACTTAATTAAACCGTCCGAGTTAGGAGCTAGTAATATTTAATTTCAGTCATGTGTTATAATATGCTCCAATTGAGTTTAACTGCTTTACAATTAAATATTCAATAGTCCTTTTTAAGTCTGTAAGTATTGTCTTATGAATAACGTAACTCATCCAGATCATACTCCAAGTCTAACAAGTCAGTCATCTAAATACTTTACCAATTGATTTTAATTTGTACTTTTTTAAAGCATTTACAAATATGGTTGTAATTTGCATTTGTCAATTCTTTCATATGTCAATACTTCGTCGAGAGTGTTCAAATATATAGTCGATTTAATTCTTGCTCATCCTAAGTTTCCCATTTATGAAAGCGACGACACTAACTATTCATACATCGCAAGTCTCAATGTCATAATAAGTCATTGAATTGCTAATAGTATTTATTCCACATTGACTTAAAAAATCGTTACAAACAGTTTGCATAACTGTCTTGATTGACGTTTAAAAGTAATTTTAGCTTATGACTGTTTACATCCACTAGATAAAAGTGTCAGAAATGTAAAAGTTAGAATGACGTTTGAAGTCTTTGAGTAGATCATTTCAGATTATGGGTTGTCGGAATTATTGCACCTAACGGCCCGGCGGTTTAATTAGGTGCCGTCTGCGTCGCGGTGCCGTGTTTTTTGCCAGTCCCGGTAGACGGCTGCGAAGCCAAGGGTCACGATGAAACTGTTAAACGGTACCAAGTCCGGGTAAGGGTTGTGAGTTTCGGGTCACGATGAAATAGTCTAGATGGCGAGCAAAAAACAAGGCACCAGCGCGTCGGCCGACAGCGCCAATGATGCTGTCCCGGTAGACGAAACTGTCCGGGTGCCACAGGATTTTATAAATGGAACAGAGTTTAAGGGCATAGATGTTGGGGTTGATTACAAATCTGTCCTGGCGCTGGCGAAGGCACTTAATTAAACCGTCCGAGTTAGTGTTTCGTGTTTTTAAAATTTAATGTCGATCAGTCTAGGTCAAGGATTTACTCTTATCCTCTCTCGTAACGCATAACAACTGTTACAATAAGTCTTTCCATCACACCCAATTACCCCAGGGCAATTATCAGTGCAAATGTTATTTTTATATTTTGTTCATATAGCTAGCTGTCAAAACAAGGATCTTTTTCCTGCGTACTATTTCTTCACTTTTCTCCTTATCACATGAAAATAATTAGGAGTAATAAAAAGGTTGTAATAATTAATAGAATATTTCGTTATCATTCTCAAAGCATTTAGATCAATTACTTCCTTCAGTGACTATATAATCATTGCAAAAATCATACCATATACGATTTTGTACTAGTCCGACTTATACTGTCTCGTTGTCTGTGAGATGAACACTAACGGCCCGGCGGTTTGATTAGGTGCCGTCTGCGTCGCGGTGCCGTGTTTTTTGCCAGTCCCGGTAGATGGCAGTGAAGCTTCGGGTCACGGTGAAACTGCGAGACGGTACCAAGTCCAGATAGATGGCAGTGAAGTTTCGTGTCACGATGAAATAGTCTCGGTGACGAGCAAAAAACAAGGCACCAGCGCGTCGGCCCGCCAACCCAAAGATGCTGTCCCGGGAGACGAAACTGTCCGGGTGCCACAGTATTTTATAAATGGAACAGAAGTTTTCGAGCATAGATTTTGGGGCTGGTTACAAATCTGTCCTGGGTTGGCGGAAGGCACTTAATTAAACCGTCCGAGTTAGTGGTAGTGTTTTATTATTAATCTTATGGTCGATATCTAAAGTGTCGACAAGTAATGATTATTCTTAAGTCGATTGATCTGCATTTATCTAATTGCTATTTATCTTGAATGGCTCCCATTCCGATATATCAGTAAGAATGAATATACTTTACCAACTTATTTTTCAAGAAATCGTTGTAATTCTGATGAGTAATAGTGATATACTCGTTTAAATTCTATTTCGTTTCTTCTGAATTCTTTAACAGCTATCCTATTGTTAATATTTTTTAGTTCAGAATAAGTATTGTAAGATACATCTTCATAGACTAATGTTTCTTTGTCAGTCTTAATAACAATTTCCGATCTAAATCCATCTGGTACTGTCTTGATAAAAATTTGAGTGAATTTTTTATTCTACTAATGTTGTCATTTAGGTGAAATTAATTGATTAATAGCTTACCTGTCTATAGTTGACGTGATTTGTCAAGGATATCTGTCATGGGAGTCAGTCGCGAGCTTGAATGCACTAACGGCCCGGCGGTTTAATTAGGTGCCGTCTGCGTCGCGGTGCCGAGTTTTTTGCCAGTCCCGGTAGATGGCAGTGAAGCCTAGGGTCACGGTGAAGCTGCTAAATGGTACCAAGTCCAGATAGACGGCTGTGAAGTTTCGTGTCACGATGAAATAGTCTCGGTGACGAGCAAAAAACAAGGCACCAGCGCGTCGGCCGACAGCGCCAATGATGCTGTCCCGGTAGACGAAACTGTCCGGGTGCCACAGAATTTAATAAATGGTAACAGAGTTTAAGGGCATAGATTTTGGGGATTGATTACAAATCTGTCCTGGCGCTGGCGAAGGCAATTAATTAAACCGTCCGAGTTAGGTGTTGGGTTTTGAAATTGTCAAGTTATAGTGAGTTTTTTTTATTCTTACTTGAAAAGGTTCTATCACATTAGTTACAAATAGTCAACTATTCATTTGTCAAAGACTGAAGTGCCCTATTCAAAACAACATCTTCTCCACTTATATAATCTTCTATATCCTCCTTTACCTCAATATCAGGAGATATTCCTGTACCAACGAATGGCTTCATGCTGTAGGGAAATAGAATTCGCACAGTACATATTCTCGCAGTAGTTTCATTTGGTAAATTGAAAAGCACCAAAGGAGCACCAGTTGATCCTCCTGTCTTCTCCCCTATAAGAAGCGGTCTATGGGGTAACTCGTAAATATTGACCAAAAAGTCTTCACATGATGAAAAAGTGAATTTGCTGATTAGAACGACAACAGGACAATTTATCCTTTTAAATGATTTCTCCACATATATTGTATCTGGTTTATTTGTTGTGTAAGCTTTATCTAAAAAATAATCCTCATATTCCCTGCGATAGTTGCCCTGGGACTTACCATAACCATTATTAATTCTGGTCTGCGAACCAAAACTTAGAAAATAATCTCCTTTAGTTAAATATTTCTGGAGATCCCACGCAGTTGAGTATCGCCTCCGCCATTATTTCTTAAATCAATTATTAATCCTTTTGCATGACCGTTTACAATCTTCATGAGAGAATCAAGTTCGGGAATAATCTTCTCCTCGAAGGTGTTAATTTTAAGAACTGCAATGCTTTCTTTCCAATCCAAACTTATTGCCAGCCTTTTATTCCGGGGTTGCAACTGCCAATATTCATCAGACGTTGTTCTTGCTGTCTCTCCATTGCGCTGTATTGAAAATTTAACTATTTCTCCATTTCTTTTTTTTGCTTTTCCTTCGAAATAGGAACCTTTAATACCTTGACCAATTCTACCAGTTGCCTGAAAGTACTTATGCTGTAAAGTTGAGGCAGCTATAGTTGGAAAATAATTCTCTTCTATATATTTAATTGCTGGAATACCTTCTATTTCAAAGATTTTAGCTCCAAGAAGAGTGGTGTCTATTCCGGATTTCTTTCTTATGGAGGTAAAATAATACTCGTTTTTAAATTCTTTTATTACTGTCGGTATATAATCAAAGTAATCATTCCATGAATAGGATTCGTTCAATAATTGTGTATGTCCATCTCCAAATGCGCAAATAAACCGCTTTAATATGTCATAATAAGCAATGTCATTCTTTGTAGCGATTATTAGAGGAATAGTAGCTTTATATAGACTATCCGGATTAAAATTCAGATGATCGATGTTTACAAAATTATATTTGATCTCGCTCCAAATTGTACTTAAAGTATAGACCTTATCCGCCTAACGGATATACTATCCGGAAATTCTAGAGTGATATTTTTAATTGGAGCTAGAGTTGCTCGAATAACCTTTGATTGAGCTTTTAAGGTATTACCAATAATGCACAAGAAAAATAATACTCTTATGGTTTTGATACATAAATGTCTCATATACATTGATTTATTTAGACAAAATTGACGTTTACTTGCGCTTACAATCAAATGTATCTCCGACTCCTTAATAGTTTACGACTTCGGTCGGTTCGATTAGGTCCGTCTCCCTGTCAGCGTGCCGCATTTTTTGCCAGTCCGGTAAATCGTCAGAAGCTTTCGTGTAAGATTTAATTGTCGAGATCGTCACCAGTCCCGGTATAATTGTTGGATATTAAGTGTCACAATGAATACTGCCGAGATGACTAGCAAAAAATAAGTCACCATCTCTTCGGCCGACAGCGACTAATATGCTTTCAGGTAGACGAAACTTTCCAGTTTCCACAGAACTTTATAAATGGCAACATATATTTAAGAGGACAGATGTAGGTATTATTATATAACTTCCTGGTGCTTGGAAGGCTACTTAATTAAAACCGAATCTTAAATAATGCGTTTATTAAATTGTCTAGGTGGCAGAAAATGTCACGCATGGTTTATTACTTTGCAAATTTGTCTCGGAAATACCAGCTTTTTAGAGGAAAAAGACACGATTGATTGCTATCAAATTAGTCTTCCAGTCCACAATGAGTAAATGGAGTTGTCCCGGCTATAACCACAGTATTGTTTAATCAGACCATTGACGTGTTACCTAACGGCCCGGCGGTTTGATTAGGTGCCGTCTGCGTCGCGGTGCCTTGTTTTTTGCCAGTCCCGGTAGATGGCGGAGAAGCTTAGGGTCACGGTGAAGCTGCGAAACGGTACCAAGTCCCGATAGACGGCAGTGAAGTTTCGTGTCACGGTGAAATAGTCTAGGTGGCGAGCAAAAAACAAGGCACCAGCGCGTCGGCCGCCAACCCACATAGAGCTTCCCGGGAGACGAAACAGTCGCGGTGCACAGAATTTAATAAACGGAACAATTTTTCTCTCATAGACTTTTAGGGTTGACTGCTGAAGCTGTCCGGGTTGGCGAAGGCACTTAATTAAACCGTCCGAGTTAGCAGTTGGGGTTAATTTTAAAACTGTATGATGTCCAATTGTCAACTATTTATGCTCTAATATGTTTTCAGTCTTCGGATCCAGTTAGTTATTTCCATTTAGAAGTCATGTTTCCAATGCAATTGATTGTGATCTCTTATGAATTAAGTAATTCCTTACAAATACTTTACTTCATAATTATCGATTGTAACAAGATTCAACTCGAATCCATTTTGATTTAATTAAACTTGGCTATCTTTTAATCTCGTTAATTATAATATTTTCATTCTACCTGGTCATTGAGAATAAAAGTCTTGAATTATCTTCTGTATTAGTATATATATCCAATTGTATATACTAACATCTAGTTTACTAGAGTAACATTTGAAAATGGATATGATTCAATAATACTTGATCAGAGATTCAAATATTCCCTTATATGTCTCTTAATTACTTGTCAGTTTCAATCTTTGATTATCCAATTTTTAGCTTGAATTCATCAATGGTCTTACGAATCTAATTTGAAGTTATTGTCTGATATTAAGAGTCAATATCGCATTTATAATTTCTAGTCTCCAATACTTTTTATCTTTGAATTGTTCGATATTGTGAAAATATTTTAAGTCTGGTTGTCAATAATCTTAATATGTATAAGCTAGATTTCGTTCTGTAAGCGTAGTTATGTTGTTAGAGTCTTGGCAGTGGTACTGACTATGCCTATAACGGCCCGGCGGTTTAATTAGTTGGCGTCCGTGTCGCGGTGACACGTTTTTTGCCAGTCCCGGTAGATGGCGAGAAGTTTCGTGTCACGGTAAATTGTCTAGACGGTACCAAGTCCAGGTAGACGGCTGAAAAGTTTCGTGTCACGATGAAATAGTCTAGATGACGAGCAAAAAATGTGGCGCCAGTGCGTCGGCCGGCAGCCCAATGACTTTGTCCCGGTAGATGAAACAGTCCGGTGCAGAAATTTAATAAACGGTAAATTTTCTCATAGACTTTAAGGGCTGATTACAAAGCTGTCCGGGCTGGCGAAGGCAATTAATTAAACCGTCCGAGTTATAAAAAGTGCGCAATTTAAAGGTCTGGCGATAATCCAAAAGTCCTGGTAGATGAGAATAATTTGTCAAGTTATACTGAATTTTATAAATGAGGCAACTTTATAATGGCACAGAAACTGTCCAGTTGTAAAAAATTATATAAAGTGCCGTTATAAAAAGTGCGCCCTTGCAAATGGCTTTATCGTCCAGCAGAATCTGTCTCATCAAAGATCATTTGCAAGGCATCAGGGTTGGCATAAAAAATTGGCCAGCTCGAGTGTCGCGGTACAAGTTTTATAATGTATGAATAATTAGTCCAGATAACGAAGTTTAATAAATGGCAGTGGCGCGAGTGCCAATTTTTTATATGCGCGTCGGCAAAGTATTCGGCTGGGCATTTGCGTGTCGCGGTAAAACTGATAAATGGTAAAAATGTGTCTTGTCATGAATAAATTTTATTACTTGCAGTGCGGGAAGCCGAATGTACATATCAGCCGCCGCATTTTTTATAACGGCCCGGCGGTTTAATTAGTTGCCGTCTGCGTCGCGGTGCCTTGTTTTTTGCCAGTCCTGGTAGATGGCCGAGAGGTCAAGGGTCACGGTGAAATTGTCTAGACGGTACCAAGTCCGGGTAACGGTAGTGAGTTCGGGTCACGATGAAACAGTCTAGGTGGCGAGCAAAAAACATGGCACCAGCGCGTCGGCCCGCAGCCCAACTGACTTTGTCCCGGGAGACGAAACTGTCCGGGTGCCACAGAATTTAATAAATGGAACAGAATTTACTCGCATAGACTTTTGGGGCTGGTTACAAAGCTGTCTGGGCTGGCGGAAGGCAATTAATTAAACCGTCCGAGTTATGCTTAGGCACTTATTTTTTTAATCTTGGAATAGGAAATTGTCAAGCGAAATAGAAGAGTTCGATTAGTAATTTATTGTTCTTCTTCCATTTAATCCAACCATGATTCCAATTTTTATCTGAACCCCATTTAACCTGGAGCCAATCGCCTTTAATTTTTTCTGGCAAATAGAATTCGATCTTTTTCGTACGGTATTTTATCTGAACTTGATGATGGATTTTTTCTTATAGGGTTTTCAGTTATACTAAAACTAACTGAAAAGACGCTAAGAATATGTTCTTCCCATGTCTGAAATAGTATTAAAGGATTTAATTTTGATAGATAGCAATTAGTTGAATCTGAAAGGCGAATTCTATAATAATCATTATTTATTGAAATTACTCTAGCATCCAATATTTGATACTCATTCGTAATGACAATGGGCTTAAGAAAATGTCCCTGATCATTAAGAATGGAAATTGTGTCACCAAATTTGTATTTAGAGCTAGTTGTAATTATTCCAATTGATCCTTCAATTATTGTCAAATCCGAGGCCTGTCCAAGGATTTCTTGATTTAGCTGACTAAAAGTTAAAAGAATTACCAAAATTTTGATTTGAATTTTTGTCATAGTGTGGCTTTTAATATTAGAATAAATCTGTCTCGTAAGCAGCTGATGCTTAAGCATAACTCTCTTATTGCATTAGCATTTTTGCATGTTACGATACCAGCAAGGTAGATAGCTGTATGTTTATTACCTCTTTTGTACATAACTGTTTTTATTGCTACCAATATATTAAATATCTGGTTAAATGCACCTGAGAAAAGCAATGATATCTTTACCAAATATTGCAATTTTCTCATCACCAGATCCTTTGATGTTTACCAGTTACCTCTTTTAGCCTCCGAAGCTCTAGCAAGGAGGCTCTCACCTTTTAGCCTCCGAAGCTTTAGCGAAGGAGGCTCAAATTTCGCTTCTTCTTTCCCTGTGCCCTGCTTTGCCAGCCGTAGCCTTGGCGAAGGCTGGTGCCCTGCTTTGCCAGCCGTAGCCTTGGCGAAGGCTGGTGCTCTGTGCCACCTACTTAACATCTATGTCCTCAATCGGGCTGCGTACCTGGATCAGATTACGACGACTTACATGGGTATAAATTTCTGTTGTCCTCGTACTCTTGTGACCTAACAATTCCTGGATGTACCGGATATCCAAACCTGATTCATGAAGATGCGTCGCATAACTATGCCTTAGACTATGTACCCCGACTTCCTTCCTGATCCCCGCCTTGTTTAACGCAGCCTTGAAAACCCTGTATACACTCTCAACAGAATATCTTCCGCCTGACTGTCCCTCGAAAAGATATTTCACCGGCTTAAAACCGTCAACATACTCATCAAGCTTATCCCATACTTTTGACGAAACCGGAACAATACGGTCAACCCGGCCCTTCCCTTCCCTTATATGCAAAACACTCCTGTCACGGTCAAGATCAGCTAAAAGGATGTTGGTAACTTCCGATCTCCTTAAACCACATGAGTAAATCATCCATAATAATAACTTGTGCTTTGTATTTCTGGCTGAATTCAATATTCTTTTCACTTCTTCTTTTGAGAAAACTTTTGGTAATGGTCGGCTCCGCCTTGGCCGTTCAATGATCTGAAGATCAATTTTTTTTCTTCCTGATATCCTGTAAAACCTCTTAATGGCAGAGATCATCTGGTTTTGATACGATGCTGAATAACTGTTGTTTACAATAAATTCGTAAACAAATTCCGATACCTCCTCCATAGATATCTCCAGCGGATCTTTTTCATGAAAATATTTAAAGAATAACTCAAGAAGAGCCAGATAAGTATCATTGGTCCTTTTACTGTACCGGACTTCATCAAGATACCTGCGCATCAAATCCAGACCCGACAGGGCCTTGGCCCCAAGAATTCTGCTCCTGATTTCGGCCCCCATTTCATCTCTGGCACTTTTAATCGCTTCCGTGGGAACCGACTTGATCACATTCACTTCAACCCCTCGTGATGCAAAATAATCCGAAAGAGAATCACCTGTCATAACCGACCACGGCAATAGAAACTCCTGATTTGATTCATCATATGAATAGGCTCCAAATGATGTAATTTCTCTTATCCAATCCTTATCATAATAACCTGTAAACCTGATAGCCAGCTTTCCAAAGCGTTCGTCGATCCTGAATTCGACCGCATTGAAATGGCGCGATCCAATTACTTTTCTGATAGTCGCCTCACCCGGGATCATTTCGTCTTCGGATTCAACCTTTTGTTCTGCGTTTAATCCTGTATTCACGTTTACGCGCCCATCTGAAGATCCTTGTTTGTCAAAATTAACTTTATTTGTTCTCCCGGTAAATGCTTTTGCCAGATCAGAAATATCTATTTCTGCCTTCCCCCTGAAAATATGTATCACCTCCTTCAGAGTTTCTTCATTATCATCAATATACCAGCTTTTATATGTATCGCTATAGGTACTTCCTCCAACCTGTTTCACTAACGTTGTGAGTTCAGCATTATACGTGAACGAGATCAGAATTCTTTGTTTGTCACGATGGAAAATCCTTTTCAGAATAATCTTCTTATACATACAGCGAGAAAATAAAACAGCACTAAGACATATGTAAATTTATACTAAAATTTACAGATTAAAAAATCATTATCTGTTTCATATTTCTTTGCTTTGACGAAGCCAGGTTTTGTTAGCTTTCCTTACACCTCCGGCATGGTCAGTCACATGGAAATAGTATAAATAATGAACTGATATTCCTATTTATACGACATTTTTTCTGACTTTCAACGATCGGAAACATAATAAAGATAATAAATACCATTGAAATAACCGGGCAACTACACTAATTTCATCTGAAAAATTCGGGTTCAGTTGTATTTCCTTTCAGTGAAAGATTTACTGCTCTGCAGCTCCTGAGCTTTCAATAAATAAATAAATACTAAATTTATATCACAAATTGTTTAAATATTTACCATCTATTAAATCCCTATGTCAGACTCTCAAAAAAATATCCCATTCCAATCCATAGACTGGTCAATGATTCCCAGAACACAACATGAAGGACACAAGGGATCAGCATCCTGGCAGACAATTCAGTTCCAGGGTTTAAGGATCCGGATTGTCGAATATTCAAAAGGATATCTTGCTGATCACTGGTGTCAGAAAGGACATATCGTCCATTGCCTGGATGGGGATTTTGTGAGTGAAATGGAAGATGGCAGAGAATTCATTCTGACAAAAGGAATGACCTATGTTGTGTCTGATGATCTCAGTTCTCACCGCTCTGCAACTATAGATGGAGTAAAACTATTGATCATCGATGGTGACTTCCTGAAACCGGCAGAGGAGTAAACACCACAGATTTTCCAGGGCAATCTTTAAATAATTTACTTACATTAGTCGTTCATTAATGGTGATGGAAAACCATAGGATGGATCATGAAAAAAAACAGAGATAAATATGGTACAAAAGTGAAAGGCGCAATTACGGTTGATGAATGTAATATTAATGATACAGCGGATAGAATTGATATCCCAATGGATAGCAGTCGGTTGAATGAAAAAGGTGTTGATCCGATCGATACGGAGTCAGAGGATCTGAACAATAAGACTGTATTGTTAATTGAAGACAACCGGGAACTGAGATTTTTTATTACCTTTTTATTGAAACCTGAATTTAATGTAGTTCTGTCAAAAGATGGACATGAAGGTATTAATGCTGCTTATAAACATATTCCCGATTTAATTATCAGCGATGTAATGATGCCCGGAATTGATGGATATGAATTATGCACTTTATTGAAAAATGATAAGCGAACCAGCCATATACCTGTTATCCTGCTTACTGCCAGTGATGATGCTGAGGGAAGCCTGAAGGGCTTCCAGACAGGGGCAGATGATTATATAACCAAACCATTCACCAATGAATATCTGAAATTAAAAGTCAGGAATTTAATTTCGGCACGTAAAGCTACCCGGAGATAATCCAAATGGCCAACTATAAAACTCTGAAATTATCAAAAGCGAAAGAATATGGAAATAAAATTCTTGTCACACTCAAAAATCAGTATCTTCTTATCGCTTATTCTTTATTATTCAGGGGTGAATCCGTTGCCAGCTCAAGAAGCCAACGGTTCTGTCACAATTGGGAACTATATAAAGATCCATTCAGAAGTACTTCGTGAAGAAAGGATCGTGCTGGTAAGTCTTCCGGATGACTACAAAAAATCGGAAAAGACTTATCCGGTTCTTTTTAAACTCGACGGGGATAAAGACAACTTCCTGCAGGCATCCTCGGCTGCTGATTACCTTTCTGATATGACTGATGATGCTCCGGAACCCATAATTATTGGAATTGAGAACACTGACAGATATCGTGATATGTTACCAGATCAGAAAGCAAACATCTTTATTCAATTCATTAGTACTGAGCTGATTCCATTTGTCAACAGGAATTACAGAACCAATGGCTTCAGGATCCTGAGCGGTCAGTCTTTAAGCTCTCTTTTTGCACTTTATTCCTTCCTGGAACAACCTGATTTATTTGATGCCTATATTCTGGGTAGTTTTGGATTGTACAAAGAAAGTCTCGCAGTGCTTTTTGATAATGAATTGAAAAGCAACAGTCAGCTCCGATCCCTTGGAAAAAAGTACTTATTTGTAGGTAATGGTAAACTGGACACAAACGATCCGGATGGAGCAATAACAAAACGAGGGGACCAGTTCCTGGAATTATTCAAACAGACGGTTCCGGCAAGCGTAATAGTGAAACGCAAGGTATATGATGAAGAGGGGCATGTTCCATTTCCGACTGTCTATGATGGTCTAAAATGGATCTATTCAAACGAAAAAACTATAGATCAATAATTACGCAATTAAAGGGTAACAGGCATATATGGAATATAAACCATTGAACCACAAAGGATCACAAAGTACATCACTAAGGAACACAAAGGAAAAATTAGCCATTTATTAGCTTTTTCAACACCCCGATAACGTGAGGTTGAATAAATGCCTTAGTTACTGCTTCTTTGATAAACCCGTACATAATCAACATACACTGTATCAGGAAATACAGAAGTTGCATCAGGATTTTTTGGCCAGTCTCCGCCAATTGCGAGATTTAGTATGATATACTGAGGTTTATGGAATGCCCCGGTATTATTAATTCCATCTTTTATATTTACTTCCTGGTATTTGTTACCATCCAGCAGCAATCTGACAGCATCTCTATCCCATTCGATCGAGTAAGTATGGAATTTTGTGACATCACAGGGTGTCGTACCTCCTGAGGAAACATGCTTACCATTGAACCAGTGCAGGGTTCCATGCAGAAGCTCTTCATTATTAATATGTTCCATAATGTCAATTTCTCCGCATTCAGGCCAGCCCACGGTATGAATATTCTGACCCAGCATCCAGAATGCCGGCCACATTCCCTGTCCCTTTGGCAATTTCATCCTTGCCTCAACTTTTCCGTAAGTCCAGCTGTGCTTACCATCAGTTACAAGGCTGGCAGAGGTATAGTTTGCATTTTTATATGACTCCTTTCTTCCAATGATCAACAGGTTCCCGTCCACAACCCTGGAATTTTCAATTCGCTGCCTGGTATAATACTGTAGCTCATTATTTCTGATGAAACCTTCTTCATTGCCCCAGTTTGAGGAATCAGGTAAACCGGTATAATTGAACTCATCGGACCATACCAGTTTCCAGTCCGGCTCATTTTTTTGTGTGGAACATGCCACAAGACAAAGAAGGAGAATTATTGTATTCATAGTCTTTAACATTTACGTAAAGTTACACTAAGTTATTAATTTTATAAGAAAAGGTCCTGTATCAGTTTCTACTTCTCATTGAGAAAAGAATGAAGTCTTTTATAGTATAAGGAACGAATCAAATCAGCAGTAAGCTGTTTACTCTGAGCTCCTTTGATTTTCCTGAGATCTGTATTGCCAATTGTACTCCAGAATTTTTCCCAGCTATCTCTGCTTGCTGTCTCTGTTTCCCCAAAATCCTGAATTCTGCCATCTTCAGGATTATTTAGAAACTGACACGAAAAAGAATAAGTCGAATCTGACCCGTCAGGTTCAAGATAATAAATATTTTGTGAAATATTTATCACATGCGCATCATTGAGCCAAATCATAACTTTATATTTATCATTGTTCCGGCTTCTGTCGAATATCAACAGGTTATTAGTATCCGATACAACCTCCGTCGTGTTCATCCGGGAAGAACCGTAACTTGTACCCGGGAATGACGGAATCCTATCTGAAAAATCGATTTTAATGCTCAGCCGTCTCTTCCCGATCAGATCTGAAATAATTTTAACTGAAATAATATCATAGTCAGGATGGCAAACAGTCTTAAGGTGTACCGGAATATCTTCAATACTGAACCTGCTATCTATTTCCCCTGCAGACATATTGAGGATTTGTACCGGCACTCCGATGTCATTGACTGATATTTCCTTCCCATTTTTCTTTAAGATCCTTAAACCTATCGTACCCAGCTGATAACGATAAGAATTCCTTCCTGGTGTATTTTCAGTAACCCCGCTCCAATCTGACCAGGTTATCAAAGGAGTGCCATCTGAATAGAAATCGGGAAAAGTCTGGAGACCTGTTATGTCGGTTGAAAAAATAAAATGACCGTTACCCAATGACATTGAACTCATACTGTCAATGACTGAATTTACAATATTGTTTTCTGCAACAAGAGTAAGTGTCTCAGTGTTAGTAATATTCCTGCATCTGTTTAAAAATGCCACAGATAAAATCAGAAACAGACAGATTGATTTACTCTTCATAAGCCTGATTAAAAGCATCTAAAGTTATAAGTTTTTTCAATTATTTTTAACAGCTTTGATTCTCCATAATCTAAAGAAATATAAGTATTCTACTGATGGACGCAGATATAACGATAATTGGCGCAGGTGTAATTGGTCTGGCTATAGCAGAAAAGTTATCGCAAGAGCATAAAAATGTCTTTCTGATCGAAAAACATACCACATTCGGACAGGAGACCAGCAGCCGGAACAGCGAAGTCATTCATGCCGGAATTTATTATACAAAGGACAGCCTGAAAGCCAAACTCTGTATTGAAGGGAAATGGCTGCTTTACGATTACTGCAAAAGGTACAACGTACCCTATAATAACTGCGGCAAACTGATAGTTGCAACATCTGAAGAGGAGATAAAGGTCATTGAAGGTATAAGGCTCACTGCTATCAAAAATGGTGTAGGTGATCTGACATTCATTGGAAGAGAAAAGATTGCTGAACTGGAACCGAACATCTTCGCATTGAAAGCTCTTTATTCGCCCTCCACGGGAATTGTTGATTCTCATTCTCTTATGAAACAATATGAGACAAATGCAATTAATAATGGTTGTCAGATTGTTTATGGCAGCGAGGTTACCGGTATAAACCAGATCCAAAACGGCTACAAAATCAGCCTTCTCGATTCAGATAAAAATGATTACCAGTTCACTTCGGGAATCGTTATCAATTCTGCAGGACTTACATCAGATAAGGTTTCTGAAATGGTGGGTATCTCTGATGACAGACTGAAAATAATGTTTTGCAAGGGTGAGTATTTCAGGATAAATCCTCCGAAGAACCGTTTGATTAAAAGACTTGTCTATCCTGTTCCTCATACTAATATGGAAGGCATTGGAATTCATGTAACGGTTGATATGGGTGGCGGGGTGAAACTCGGTCCGGATGTAAAATATCTTGAATCAAATATTTATGATTACAAATTAACCGTATCAAAGCAGGAGGCGTTCTACAAATCAGCCAGAAAATTTCTGCCTTTCCTGGAGTTTGATGATATTGCCCCTGAAATGGCAGGGATACGGCCAAAGATCCAGAAGCCCGGCGAGCCCCTGAGAGATTTCTATATTATGGAAGAGACCGCCAGAGGTTACCCGGGATTTATAAATCTGATCGGTATGGAATCCCCGGGTCTGACTTCTTCTATAGCAATTGCAAAATATGTAGACGGGTTGATCGACCGAAAATAAAAAATTATCCAAACCTCCGCAAGGTCCGATTTGTCGGAATTCGGGATGACAGGTTATTTTGTGGGACATACCTGTAATCCCGAGTTTTTATTCAAAAAATTTGCACATCCGTTATATTGACAACTAAAGATGTTTTGTAGAATTACGATCTAACTCTTTCTTTTGAAAGATATACAAATATAAAAAAGGCCGTAGGCCTTATATATTTTAAAATCGGGCGTAGCCCGATTTTGAACATCAACAAAACTTATCAAGCTCCGTAGGAGCGAAATAAAACATCAGAGATAACGGTCTTCATAAGGAATCCCATATGCTTCCAATAGGTTCTTAGATTCATCCATAAAGGAAACTTTTTCATGATGTTTCTTTTGGTTCAATATATACCTTTTTACTGCTCCAACACCTGAATTACTGAGTGAAAATCCACCATAACCATCCTGCCAATAGAAGTTGCTGTAAAGTATTCCCTTAGTTTTTATCCACTTAGATGAACTCTTTTTGACCTCTTCTGCCAGATCAGCCAGAGCCATGGTCTTCGGAAGTGTGCATAGAATGTGAATATGGTCAGAGGTTTCACCTATTTTTAAAGGGATTGATTTATAATTCTTAAGAATTCCTCCAAGATAAGAGTATAACTCATTTTCAATGTCTTCCTTTATAACCCTTACATTGTCTTTTGTATGAAAAACAATGTGAACATAGATTTGAACAAATGATTATGGCATAATTATTCCATTTTACCAAATTTACGAAATCTTGTTCAAAGTATATAAAATAGTTTGGTGTCCTGGTCTGGAGTTATTTCGCCCACTACGGGGCTCATTAAGCTTAGGTGTCTTAATATGCAGGGCGTTGCCCTGCTTTAATTTATTATGCCCCTAACGGGGCTGAATAAATACAATCCATCAATCTCCTGCTATTTTGAGTTAAGTATCTTTAAATAAGCAACATAATAAATGTTGTCATTAGTAGTAGCGCGAGGGATCTCCTTCTCTCTTTCTGCAACGGACTTAAATTGAATTGTTATGAAAGATTAGCTTTTGAAGGAAGTGAAACTTTTTTATCCAGTATCTCTTTCATTCCCAAAGCTAAAGAGGCTGTGAAACTTAAGATGACGGCTATGCCCTTTAGGGTTATGGCCGCACAGAGGCCAGAGGGCTACATTTTACCTCTGAGAATATTCTGCAGATCAGCCATTTCATCCCTGAATCTTGCTGCTTCAATGAAATCCAGCTCTGAGGCAGCTTTCTCCATACCCTTTCTTGATTTCTCTATGGCCTTTTCCAATGCCTCCCTGTTCATATATTTTACAACAGGATCAGCTGCAATATCAGGTCTGTCTGGTTCAATGTATGCTTTTATCGCGGCTCCTTTCCTTCCTAACCCACTCAGGGCCGATCCGGTTTTCCTGGTTATCTGAGCAGGAGTTATATCCATCTCTTCATTGTACTTCAGCTGTTTGCTTCTGCGCCTGTTTGTTTCATCTATAGTCTGTTTCATGCTGCGGGTGGTCACATCAGCATACATAATTACTTTCCCGTTCAGATTACGCGCAGCTCTGCCGGCGGTTTGGGTAAGTGATCTCGATGATCTCAGAAATCCTTCCTTATCAGCATCCAGGATAGCAACTAGTGAAACTTCAGGAAGGTCGAGTCCCTCCCTGAGGAGATTAACTCCTACAAGCACGTCAATGGATCCTGTACGCAGTTCCTCCATAATATCGATGCGATCAAGTGTATCTATATCCGAATGAATATAGCTGCACTTAATATCATATTTTATCAGATAAGAAGAAAGCTCTTCAGCCATGCGTTTGGTAATTGTGGTTACAAGTGTTCTCTCTCCCTTTCTAGCCCTCGAACGGATCTCCCCCATCAGGTTATCAATCTGGTTCAGGCTGGGACGAACCTCGATCGGCGGATCGAGCAGCCCGGTCGGTCTTATCACCTGATCAACAAATACACCTTCACTTTTTTCAAGCTCATAATCAGCAGGAGTGGCACTGACAAAGATTGTCTGACCTGTAAGGGATTCGAACTCCTCAATCCTCATAGGTCTGTTATCAAGAGCTGCAGGTAACCTGAATCCATATTCAACCAGTGTCTGCTTCCTCGAGTGATCACCACCGAACATAGCCCTTATCTGGGGCACGCTCACATGGCTTTCATCAATTACAGTAATGAAGTTATGTGGAAAATAATCAAGCAGGCAAAATGGCCTGGTTCCCGGCTTTCTTCCGTCAAAATATCGTGAATAATTTTCAATCCCGCTGCAGTAGCCAAGCTCTTTTATCATCTCCAGATCATACAACACCCTCTGTTCAAGTCTTTTTGCCTCTTCTCTTTTACCAATATCGTTGAAATATGTAACCTGGCGAACCATATCGTCCTGAATATCGCTGACAGCCAGGTTGATCCTTTCCCTTGTCGTAACGAAAATATTCGCAGGGTATACGATATATTCATTCAGAATTTCCAGTCTGTTTCCGCTGACAGGGTCAAATGTATTTAGTTCTTCGATCTGGTCTCCGAAAAAGACCACCCTTACAGCTATATCTGCATAAGCCGGAAAGATATCGATAGTATCACCTCTGACCCTGAAGGTCCCATGCTTGAATTCAAGTTCGTTCCTTGAATAGAGGCTGTCGACAAGTTTTCTCAGCAGAAGGTTTCTGCCAATCATCTGTCCCTTTCTGATATGAACGGTATTGGAATGAAAATCATCGGGATTGCCAATGCCGTAGATGCAGGAAACCGAAGAGACCACTATCACGTCATTCCGTCCTGAAAGTAATGATGAGGTGGCGCTGAGACGTAGTTTTTCAATCTCTTCATTTATTGAAAGGTCTTTTTCGATATAGGTATCAGATACCGGAAGGTATGCTTCGGGCTGATAATAATCATAATAAGATACAAAGTATTCCACCCTGTTTTCGGGGAAAAACTGTTTGAACTCACCATAGAGCTGGGCAGCCAGAGTTTTGTTATGACTCAGGACAAGAACCGGGCGGTTGACTTTCTCAATCACATTGGCAATTGTAAATGTTTTACCGGAACCGGTTACCCCGAGAAGTGTCTGAAACGGCACCCCTTTTTCTAGTCCGGCAACAAGTTGGCTTATTGCCTCCGGCTGATCGCCGGTCGGCTGAAAATCGGATATTAGTTTGAAGTCCATTTGTTTCCTCTATAAAAAGTTTACCAATTTACAAAAATGAAATCCATTAACCGTCTGTAAAGGTCGCAAAGAATTCTCTGTGAATCTCTGTGCTTCTCTGTGCAACTCTGTGTAAGTTCTTAACATTTTGTTACACAGAGGTTCACAGAGGATACACAGAGTACCACAGAGTAGTATATAAAGAAAAGGCGCCCCGTTCGAAGCGCCTTTTGCATTATTATCCGGTTATATCTAACCTAAATATCCTTTTAATAATCTGCTACGTGATGTGTGTCGCAGCCTTCTGATAGCTTTTTCTTTAATCTGACGCACCCGTTCTCGGGTAAGCCCAAATTTTTCACCTATTTCTTCAAGAGTCATTTCCTGGCATCCGATACCGAAGAAAAACCTGATGATGTCCCTTTCTCTTTCAGTAAGTGTGGCAAGAGCCCTGTAGATCTCCCTTGAAAGGGATTCGTCCATCAGAAGCTTATCGGCTACCGGGGAATCGGAATTTGTCAGAACATCGAGTAAACTGTTATCCTCTCCTTCTATAAAAGGAGCATCGACGGAAACATGCCGTCCTGATACTTTCAGCGTGTCAGTAACCTTTTCCTTTGGCAGTTCAAGCACATCAGCAAGTTCCTCAGGTGAAGGCGTTCGTTCGTTCTCCTGTTCAAATTTCGAGAATGCCTTATTTATCTTATTCAGCGAGCCAACCTGGTTCAATGGTAATCTTACGATCCTTGATTGTTCCGCAAGTGCCTGGAGAATAGATTGTCTTATCCACCATACAGCATACGAAATAAACTTGAAACCACGTGTTTCATCAAACTTTTCAGCAGCCTTGATAAGGCCTAAATTACCTTCGTTGATTAGATCTGGAAGACTAAGTCCCTGGTTTTGATATTGTTTTGCAACAGAAACAACAAAACGTAAATTTGCTTTGGTGAGTTTCTCTAGAGCAGCTCTGTCGCCCTTCTTTATCCGTTGAGCCAATTCAACTTCTTCTTCTACCGATATCAACTCTTCCTTACCAATCTCCTGCAAATATTTGTCGAGTGAAGCACTCTCTCTGTTTGTTATGGATTTGGTAATCTTTAGCTGTCTCATTATACCTCCCAAAAAATTTCCGCAAAGATATTGCTTTTATATCTAATAACAAAAATAATTCACTATTGTTGTGAGAAGGGGATTTATTTTCATAAATCCCCTGAATAATAGTGTATTATGTAATTCTGCAGCTATTTGCCAAACGTATAATTAAATTCAGTACCGTCCGGCAGGATACCTTCAATTGATTTCAGAGTCTTTCCATTATCTGTAAGGTCCCTGACATCCTGGGGAGTTTTAACTTTTTTACCATTAATGCTCAGAATTATATATCCCCGTGCCATTCCGATATCCCTGAACTTCCCGCTATTGATCTCCTGGACTTTTACTCCATAATCAATATTCAGAGAGCTTTTGTCATCTGAGTTCAGAGGCACTAATCTTGCTCCAAAAACCATATCACTTGCTTCTTCCATGCTGGCAGTGACAACTTTTGTATTTCCAGCCATGTTCTTCATAACCAATGACACAGTGTTCTCTTTTCCGTTCCTGTAATAGGTTATTTCAGCTCTGTCTCCGGGCCTCTTTTCTCCAACATGTTCCTGCAACTCAGAAACAGTGTTTACATCAGCACCGTCAAACTTCACAATAACATCATTAGCCTTAAGACCAGCTTCCTTCGCAGCACCATCAGGTGTAACCCCGGTAATTAATATGCCCTTCACAGCAGGAAGGTTATATTTATCAGCATCAGCCGACTCAACAGGCTGAATATTTACTCCGATGAGTGCTCTCTGAACTTCCCCAAATTTCTTAAGATCATCGACAACCTTTTTCACGATTGTTACAGGAATGGCAAACGAGTTGCCGGAATAAGCGCCATTCGGTGAAATAATTGCAGATGTTATACCTACCAGCAAGCCCTTGGTATCAACCAGAGCGCCTCCGCTGTTACCCATATTAAGAGCAGCATCTGTCTGTATATATGATTCAATTGTATATGGTCCTTCATTTAAATTCAGGCTCCTTCCTTTGGCGCTTACAATACCGGCTGTAACAGTAGAAGTAAGGTTGAATGGATTGCCTACGGCAAGTACCCATTCACCAAGTTTCAGATTATCAGAATCACCGTATTTTATATAGGGTAAATTGTCCGCTTTTATTTTAATCAACGCAATATCAGATCCAGGATCCCGGCCTATTACCTTGGCTGTGAAAGTCCTGTTATCATTTAGAGTAACATCCACCGATTCAGCATTTTCAACAACATGGTTGTTGGTAATAATATATCCATCACTTGAAATGATAACACCCGATCCATAGCCACTTACCTCCCGCGGCTTTGAAGACCTGTCACCATAGAACCAGTCCATAATTGGATTCTCTGATGTCCCCACCATTTTTACATGAACATGAACTACACCATGAACAGTCTGTTCAGCAGCGTACGTGAAATCTATCTGTCCTTCCCGTGTCTGAAGAGAAGTGAGATAGGCCCTGGCATTTTGCAATTCAACATTGGCACTATCCTTCTTCGAAGCTGCCACTGAAGGTGCCGGCATTAATTTGTTATACGCTAATAATGCTATTATCGCTCCCAGGAGAGCCATAAACAATGCACCTAATAAATACTTACCTTTCATAGCTTTTTTTTTTAATTAATTTCTCCTTTCGCTGCAGTCAGGGTCCTTTATTCTGACTTCACAAAAGTTTAATATCTTTATAACCGTTTTCATGAATTTTTGTTTTACAAAGATCATGCATTTTTGGAATGATCTTCAGTAAATTACGAACATTTAACGACACTTTAACACTGAATACAATAGTATTTAACAAATATTATGAAGCAGGTCAGGTTATAATTGCCAATGCTTCAATCCTGTCAGGACAAATTGACATATAGACTGTCAGCGTGTAAGAGGCATCAGGCATCAGGCATCATATATCAGAGGAGAATAGACATTAGAAAAAAGATTAATTGATAAAATTTGAGGAAGTTATAATTAACTATTAGATCCTGGCGCCTCAGGCCTGTTGCCTGACGCCTTAAAGTTATGCAGAAGGAAAAACTCTACGGCAAGACTATAAATGAGCTGATTGTGGTGACTAAAAGGATCGGTTTGCCAGGCTTTGCTGCTAAACAGTTATCTGACTGGCTTTATAAAAAGGAAATTCAATCAATTGATGAGATGTCCAACCTGTCAAAAAAGACCAGGGAGCTTCTGAATGTTGATTATGAAATAGGTCTTTCTGCTCCTGTAAAAGAATCAAGTAGTTCTGACGGAACAAAAAAATACCTTTTTAAAGTCCTGAATGACAAATTTATAGAGACAGCCTACATTCCCGATGAAGATCGTGCCACAATATGTGTTTCATCACAGGCAGGCTGCAAAATGGGATGTATCTTCTGCATGACCGGCAAGCAGGGATTCCAGGGAAATCTATCCTCAAATGAGATTCTTAACCAGTTCAGAAGCCTGCCCGGGTTCAAAAGCATAACAAATATGGTCTATATGGGCATGGGGGAACCATTAGACAATACTACAGAGGTACTTAAGAGTCTTGAGATCATGACAAGTGAATGGGGATATGCATGGAGCCCTAAACGCATCACTGTAAGCACTGTAGGCTTAATTGCAGGGATAAAGGAGTTTCTTGAAAAAAGCCGCTGCCATCTTGCTGTAAGTCTGCATTCGCCCTTCGATGACGAAAGGCGAAAACTTATGCCCGTTCAACGCACAAATACTGTCAGGGAAGTTCTGGATATAATTCGGAATTTTGATTTTAACAGTCAGAGGAGAGTCTCATTTGAATACATACTCTTCAAAGGAGTCAATGATACCCCGGACCATGTAAAAGAGCTTGTGAAGATTCTCAACGGGATAAAATGCCGCATTAATATAATTCGTTTTCACCCTA
This sequence comes from uncultured Bacteroidales bacterium, assembly GCA_963791065.1. GTDB lineage: Bacteria > Bacteroidota > Bacteroidia > Bacteroidales > VadinHA17 > LD21. The sequence continues at coordinate 559,377 of CAWBQN010000015.1, read as the reverse complement.
TTCCGGGCTCTGAATTCTATAGTCCTGACCTGGGAAATATAATTAATTTCAAAGAGGCGCTTAATGCAAAAGGAGTGCTGACAACAATAAGGGCCAGCCGGGGAGTCGATATTCAGGCTGCATGCGGATTATTATCAACACTCGAGCAAAACAAACCAACTCTGAAATGAAGATATTTTTCTTTGTCATCTCACTAAGTTGCCTGACAATTATATCCTGGTCCCAGGAGAAAAACTATTCACGGGAGCAGTCAGATCAATCCTTTCCCGACGATTCATCTTTGATGCATGCATCTGTTTCTATGTATGTTGAGGATGCTGAGACAGGAAAAGTCGTAATGGAATATAATTCAGGAAATAGCCTGATACCGGCTTCCATAATGAAGCTCATTACATCAGCTGCCGCTCTTGAGCTGCTTGGACCGGATTATACTTTCAAAACCAGGATTGGTTACACCGGAAAACTGAATAAAAGATGGGGAAGACTGAAAGGAGATATTGTCATTCTTGGTGGCGGTGACCCCGCATTGGGTTCAAAATACTTTTCAGAACATTACCAGGACTTCATACTTAACTGGATTACTGAAATCAGGAAACTAGGGATCAAAAGAATCAGGGGCCGGGTTATTACAGATGACTCGTATTATGATTATTTGCCTGTACCGGCTAAATGGCTCTGGGAAGATGCAGGTAATTATTACGGATCGGGTGTCTACGGATTATCGGTATTCGACAACACTTACGAAATTCATTTTAAAACATTGGCCGACAGCACCATTCCTTCAGAAATAGGTATGGTACCGGCAGAGTGCAGGTCCGATTTATCAAATTTTCTCATTGCCTCCGGCACTGATGATGAAGGTTATGTTTTTGCAGCGCCTTATAGTACAAATGGATGGCTCTCGGGAAGTATTCCTGTAAATCAGGAGGATTTTATTCTGAAAGCTTCAATTACGGATCCGCCTCTTATTTTGGCAAAAATGGTGACTGAAAGACTTAAAGCGGAAAAGATCAGAATTTCCGGAAAGCCGACCACAATAAGATTAGAACAAAAACCAGGTGTGAAGAAGACTGTTCAGATCACAGAGACCAGCTCACCCCCCCTGACAGACATAATTAAGGTATTAAATCATGAAAGTGTAAATCTTTTTGCAGAACATCTGATTAAGGAGCTTGGAAAAAAGTTCAAAAACAATGGATCAACGTCATCCGGGATTGAAGTAGTAAATGAATTTCTAAATAATTCGGGAATAAGTACAAATGGTATGTTTATAGAGGATGGAAGCGGACTTTCACCTCTTGATGCTATCAATACCAGGGAACTTGTACATCTTCTCGTATACATGAAGAACAAGGGTAAGCACTTCCCTGAATATTATGCTTCAATACCAGATCCGGGAGAAAACGGAACACTTAAAAGCTATTTTACAGATCCTCTCTTCGATTTGCGGCTTAAGGCAAAAAGTGGTTCCATGACCAGGGTAAGAAGCTTCGCAGGGTATTTTACTACTTTATCGGGGAAAAATATGGCTTTCAGCATCATCATTAATAATTATACCGGCCCATCGAAAAATATTACATCGGCAATTGAAGATATATTCAGAGAATTGATATCAAAAAATTAAGCATGTGTTGTGACAGCAATGTCTATATTTGCATTTTTTGAAGATATCAGCGATGAATAATAAGATAGCAGTAAGAAGATGCAATGATTATGATCTTCATGAGGTCTATGAAATGATCTCCGATATTTATAAAAAGACCGGTGGACCTGATGTCAGGGGCAAAAAAGTTCTTGTAAAACCGAATATTCTGACAGATGCTGACCCGGCAAAATGTATAAGCACCCATCCGGTTGTGGTGGAAGCAATGGTCCGTTTTCTGCAGTCAGAAGGAGCTGTTGTACTCATCGGAGATTCTCCTGCCGTGCATTCACAGAAGTTCAAGGGTGAGAAATCAGGTATATATAAGGTATGTCAGACTACCGGAGCTAAATGGATTGACTTCATGTCTGACCCCGCAGAGAAATCCCTTAGAAAAGGAAAAATAAGAGTTGCGGCTGTTACGGATGAAGCAGATCTCATCATCTCCCTGCCAAAATTCAAAAACCACGATCTGGTATATTTTACAGGTGCGATAAAAAACACACTTGGCATTGTGCCTGGCTTCAATAAGGCGAAACAGCATGCCTTGCACCAGGACAGGAGTAAATTCGGAGAGTTTCTGGTCGATCTGAATGAGGCTGTCACTCCCGATTATTTCCTGATGGATGCCATAATGGGGATGGAGGGTCCTGGGCCTGGCCGGGGATTTCCTGTCAAGATAGGATTATTGCTTGGTTCGACAAATCCACTCATCGTTGATATCATTGGAAGCCGGATTGCCGGTTATGAACCATTGCTTATACCGACAACAAGGGCAGCCTTTTTCAGGAAAAACTGGCTTCAGTCAGAGGATGATATTATATATGATGGACCGGAAATGAGCACGATTGTGAAAAAGGGGTTCATGAAGATCCCTGTCTCAACGACTAATAATATTGCCGCAAAGTTTTTATTGAAAAGGATTAAATTCCTGAAAAAGCTTGAAAGAAGGCCCGTCTTTATTCATGAAAACTGTTCCGGGTGCCGGAAATGTGTAAATATTTGTCCTGTTCAGGCAATATTACCCTTGCCATCCGACAAGACACATATCCATCTGACCGACAGTAAGTGCATAAGATGTTTCTGCTGCAGTGAGGTTTGTATGGATAATGCAGTTGTAATAAAACGAAAAGTGCTGGGAGTCTAAAAAACAAAATCCATTAACCGCAAAGCACGCAAAGGTCTGACACTAAGATCACAAATAAGCAAAAAATAATAACTGCAAAGTTCCATTCTCACCTAATTTTACACATCAATCTTAGCGTACTTTGCATGTGTTTCAATAAATTCTCTCCGTGGTGGCACTTCATCACCCATAAGCATGGAGAAGATATGATCTGCTTCTGCGGCACTTTCTATTGTTACCTGTCTAAGGGTCCGCGTTTCCGGATTCATTGTTGTTGACCATAGCTGCTCGGCATTCATCTCACCAAGACCTTTGTATCTCTGAACACCCACTGAGGATTCTTTTCCCTGGCCCAGTTCCTGAACAGCGAGCTCCCGCTCCTCTTCCGTCCAGCAGTAACGCTCAGTTTTACCCTTTTTGATCAGGTAAAGCGGTGGTGTGGCTATGTAGATATTGCCGCCTTTAATAAGATCCTGCATATATCTGAAGAAAAAGGTCATTATAAGTGTCGTAATATGAGAACCATCCACGTCGGCATCGGTCATGATAATGATTTTATGATATCGAAGGCCATCGATGTTGAGTGCCTTGCTGTCATCCTCGGTCCCGATATTGACGCCAAGTGCAGTGAAGATATTTTTTATTTCTTCGCTCTCATATATTCTGTGCTGCATTGCTTTTTCGACATTCAGTATTTTCCCTCTTAATGGCAGGATTGCCTGGAAACCACGATCCCGTCCCTGCTTTGCTGTTCCGCCTGCCGAATCACCCTCAACAAGATATATCTCACAATTTGCAGGATCCCTGTCGGCACAATCTGCCAGTTTGCCGGGAAGTCCCGACCCTGACAGCACGTTCTTACGCTGGACCAGTTCTCTTGCTTTACGTGCTGCATGACGGGCAGTTGCCGCAAGGATTACTTTCTGAACAATTATCCTGGCATCCTTAGGATTCTCTTCAAGATAGTTTGTGAGCATTGTACTCACAGCCTGATCGACGGCTCCCATTACTTCAGAGTTCCCAAGTTTGGTCTTGGTCTGACCCTCAAACTGCGGTTCAGCGACTTTAACGGAGATTATCGCTGTGAGTCCTTCTCTGAAATCATCACCATTGATATCAAATTTCAGTTTTGAAGTAGCACCTGAATCTTCCGCATACTTTTTCAGAGTCCGGGTAAGCCCTCTTCTGAATCCTGCAAGATGTGTTCCTCCCTCAATAGTGTTAATATTATTCACATACGAATGTACATTCTCTGAAAATGAGTTATTGTATTGAAGGGCAATTTCAACCGGGATCTCCGTTTTATCATATGTTATATGGATGATCTTTTCAATAAGTCTTTCCCGGTTTGCATCAAGATATTCAACAAATTCTTTCAGCCCCTGCTGAGAGCGAAACTCTTCATAGCGTGCAGTGCCGCCATTACCATCATCGGTCAGCTCTCTCTTATCCTGAATAGTCAGAAGTATCCCTTTGTTGAGAAATGCCAGCTCGCGGAGACGGGCTGAGAGAATCTCGAAATTGAATTCAGTAGTCTGAAAGATCGTACCATCCGGCTTAAAGGTTATGGTGGTCCCTGATTTGTCCGACTCGCCAATAACCTCTACTGGTGTCACAGGCTTTCCTTTTTCATATTGCTGCCTGTAGATTTGACCTTCCCTCATAATTACAGCCGAGAGCTGCGCCGAAAGTGCATTCACACATGATACTCCTACACCATGGAGACCACCTGAAACCTTATAGGAATCTTTATCGAATTTCCCCCCTGCATGAAGTACGGTCATTACCACCTCCAGGGCAGATTTCTTCTCTTTTTCCATCATCCCGGTCGGGATACCTCTTCCATCATCCGTAACAGTTATAGATCCATCTTCATGAATTACGACTTCTATCTTAGTGCAAAAACCTGTTATTGCCTCATCAATGGAGTTATCAATTACCTCATATACAAGATGATGTAATCCTTTAACGCCAATATCCCCTATATACATTGCGGGTCTTTTTCTTACTGCTTCGAGACCTTCAAGCACCTGGATATTATCTGCTGAGTAATCTTTACTGTCCTGCAACTTTTTTTCTTGCTCACTCATTATTTTCCTATTAAATCAAATTCTTTTTTAATCTCAGTTATAAATAATCATAATAAAAATATCAGCAGGAGTCACTCATGTAAATTTGACTCCATTTTTACTATCTCAAACTTGTTTTTTTGTAATGAAATCCGGATATAATTTATGCTGTTTCCAGTCATCAGAATCAACCTTACTTTTTCTAATATAAATTATTGATATTATGATTATTAATTATCGATACAAATATACGGATTTTTAATTGTTTTTTCTTTAAGAAAATGTTAAAAATATGCACATTTTTGAAGAAGAAATTAACACTAAATTTTTATCCCTGCCAAAAGTGTAATTCGACTTAACATACGAGAGTTTTCGCCCCTTTAGGGGAGATGTCGCGAAGCGACAGAGGGGTATTTCTCTGGGAGTTGGACCCTCTTTTGTTTCTGCCGCGAAGCGGCAGAGGAGTTTAACTACAAGCTATAGGTAAAACCTACCATGAACATGAACCCTTCTGTTGGATAATAGGCCCATTCGGTATATCTTCTATACGAGATATTATTAAGCTTGGTCCAGAAGGAGAGAATTTTAGAGTAACGATACTCCGCACTGAGATTTAAATTGAAATGGGCCGGCATCTCAAATATCACAGCATGTTCCACAGGAAGTGTTACAACCGGTAACAGATACTCGCCGTTCACAACCAGCTTTCGCTTGCCCTGAACACTTATCTCCATCCCTGCAATAATCTTTTCCCTCAGATTATACTTTAATCCTAACTTACCATCCCAGCCGGGTTTATTCCATGGGAACTGATATTTTGACATGGTATAATTATACAGATTTGCCACACCATAAAAGGATAGTTCATCATTTACAGGTCCATTCATCTCTGCATGCACATTCAAAAGCTGAACATCGTCAGTAAGAGCTGAAAAATAGTTTCCTCTTTGCGGATTCAGCGTATCAGGAATGACTATGTTGGAATAAAAGAGCATATTTCTTATAAGCGAATATGATCCGGATAGTATGTAATTTCCTCCCAGACCGGTATTTCCTTTTAATCCGGCTAAAACAATAATGTCGTGACTCGTACTGGGAAGTTTATAAAGACTCCCGTCCGGGTTCAGGAATGGATTTTCCAGAATGACTTTCGACGGTTCGTTTCTCTCCAGTTTCCCCGATAATCCTGCAAAAAAGTTCAGATAAGAAGGGACAATATTGAAGCCGAAATTAACATCCGGATAAACGTGCAGCCTCGTAAAAGCGGTGTTATCCTTTTCCAGCAGTGCCTGAAGACCAAGTTTAAAGTTCCACTCTTCCGAGCTCTTCTTAAGGAAGGGGCTTATGGAAGCAACATATTGTGCCGGAGTCTTGAGAAAATCAGAAAAGTGATATGAGTCGAAATTTAATCCGGAACCAACATAGAATTCATAAAATGACTTAGACATTATACCGGAGACAGAAACCTTACGCTGGTACCTGTTCTTTTCAGAAGTAAAGTAGTTAAAGGAGCCATGAAAGTCATAGGAGAACTCGGTAGAATCTAAATTTACTGAAGCAAATGAGGCCTTTGCATCCAAATTGGTATAAACAAGTCTTGTCTTACTATGAGATGGATTATAGTCTATGAAGGTGGGAGAATAGCCATAGGCATGCCGGGTCTTCTCACTATAGTCCAGCGATCCTTCAAGAGTATTTTTTTTAAAAAGTCTGCGGCCAAAAAGTGAGGCGTCATTATCCATATAGCCAGCAAAACCCTTACTGCCGTTTTCAATCACTAAGTTTCCATTTGATGAGAAATGTCTTGCATAAAAACCAATTGATCCTTTCTTCGATCGTTGGTTGGTAATACTCAGTTCAGCCAATGGTGTGAAATAATTTCCAATGCCAATCTTTAGATAGCTTTTGTAGAGCTTAGCCAATGGATCTGGCAGCAATGCAGCTGCCTTAATAGGGCTGATAGTATATTCCGGCAGAAATGGTGTGGCTAATACATCATAGCGGAAGTCTGGTCTGACCTTTGTTGTATCGTTCATATCAGGAAGGAAACTCCTCTTTTTAGCTTCCGGAAGAGATGGCTTGTACGGATTATACAAGGTAACCTCCCTTTTAAGTCCGGTTTCCTGTTTCTTTATCTGGCCATTTAGCGGAAATAAAGAGAAAATTATAAGGACCGGTATACTAAGATGTCTTTTTATCATGTCAAATCAATTTCTTGTCAATTTTATTTCAGTCTAATACTGTCCTGCAATCTTTCGTTCTTAACAGTATCTGTTTTGATCTCGTCAAGCGAGTTTAATTTGGCTTTTACCTCATCGAGTATTCCATCGTTATCAATGGAGTAATTGTCTTTCAGTCCCTGAAGAGTGGCACGGGCCTGCAGGGAATCACCCTTTTTTATGCTTATGTCTGCAAGAAGAAGAAAGACTCTTGCCATCCAGTACTGATGCGGCGATTTCTGATCGATGAACTCAGTAATTATTTTTTCAGCCTCAGCAGTTCTGTCTTTTTTATAAAGAAGCTCAGCTACCCTGTATTTTGATTCTGAACCCTGCGCACTCGTGACTTCTGTCGCTACCTTTCTGAAATCTCTGAGAGCATCATCAAAATTATTAAGACTATAGTTTGCTTTTGCGCTCATGAAGGTAGCTTCCCTTGTAAGCTCCTCCGGTATATTTGGCATGTTGTTGATCTTACCGGCTGCAGCAATGGTTTTCTGGGCATCCCCAGCCTGGTATGCTGACCTGAGCTGTCCTTTAAGAGCTAAAAGTCTGTTGGCATCAGTAGATGAAACCTTCTCAAGTTTCTCGTAATATCCCAGTGAGGAGGTAAAATCTTCTTTCTCAAACAGCATTCCTGAGGCTTCAATCAGCGATTGCTCCAGAAATTGATTATTTGGTTCATCCGATACTTCAATATATAGTTTAAGAGCTTCATCGGTCTTACCTGCAGATCTCAGACATTCAGCAAGATAATATTGTGCATTCTGCCTGAAGCTGCCATCAGGAAATTCACTTAAATAGTTTTTCAGTACATCGGTAGCTTTATCGTATTTGCCGCTCATAAACAGATTTTCACCTGACATATAAAGGAGAGAGTCTTTCTGGGCCATATTTATATCGCCGTATCCGTCGAGAGTCTTTACATATGCAAAATAAGTATCCACTTCATTCATATCCACATAGGTATTTCTCAGTCCCGTCATTGCATCCCTGGCTTCCGGGGTCGATTTGAAGGTCTCTATGACTTTTTTGTATTCAGCAATGGCTTTTTCATTTTCTCCCAGGTTATAGTAGAGAAGCCCCAGCTGAACAATGGATCGGGGAACAAAAGAGCTGCCGGAATAATTTGAGATAACCGAGTTGAAGTCGGCCTCTCCTCTGCTGTAATCCTCGAGCACCAGGTAAGCCCTTCCACGCTCAAAGATGGCATTCGGAACAAGTGCAGAAGAAGGATATGTCTTCAACAGCGATGTCAGAACTTCAACTTTGCCGCGGGTATCATTTATAAGGCCCAGGCAAAATCCTTTCTGGAACATGGCATAATCGGCATCCAGATTTTTGTAGTCAATTACTTTGTCATAATATGTTATTGCAGAATTATAGCTTGTTGCAACATAATAACAGTCGGCAATTCTGTTCCTGACATCAGCAAGAACCTCAGGCTTAATATTTGCAGTACCGGATTCAAAAGACTTAAAATTGCTTAATGCGCCTGGATAGTCTTTCAGGTTATAGCAGGTATATCCAAGATTGTATCTTATAAGACTGAATTCGCTTAAGGCAGACGAACCTGGCAATCCCATAAATAACGAATAGTCTTCTTTTGCCTGATCATAATGACCAAGCCTGTAATTTGCTTCACCCCGCCAGTAAACAGACCTTGCCCTGATCTGCATGCTGTATTTTTCATATTTGAGGGATTTGTCGAACATATCAATAGAAGCTTCAAACTCAAGATTTTTGAAGAGCTCAAGACCCCTGAAAAAGGCTACTTTCTGATATGCTTCTTCAAGTCTGCTGTCCTTATTGCCAATTTTATCGAGAGCGGCCAGGGCTGCTTTATAGTTTTTTATCTGCATCAAAGTACCTACGAGATAGTCATAAACTTCCTGTATTCTTTTTGAACCTGGATACAGGTCAATATATTCCTGGAATGCTGCAATAGCTTCCCCAAAAGGCGAATAGGCTGTTTCGTATGTAAGTTTTGCAAAGTTGTAAAGTGATTCTTCCCTTATTTTCTTATCATAAGTAAGAGCCGAAGCCTGACCGAAAGCTAACCGTGCACGATTCTTATCACCCTTTTGCAGGTAGCAGTCACCAAGGATATTCCAGATATTCTGGCTGAGAATATCGCTCTTTGCCCCTACTTCCAGAAATATCTTAATTGCTTTATCAATATCCCCGGTCTTATAATAACAATACCCAAGCTCATATTTATCCTCTCGTCCGCTGGCTTTTGCTCCGGTTGAATATTTTTCAAGGTATGGCAATGCTTCCTTATAATTCTCCTTACTGTAATAGGCATCCCCGATAAACCTGTAAAGTTCAATAGACCTTGTTTTTCCTGCTGATTTAAGAAGATCGGGTGCCATCGACAGAATTCCGTCATAGTCTTTCTCCATGTAGAGGATCTGGACAATATAGAATGGAACAATAGCTCCGAAAGTTTCATCATCTTTAAGTCGCATAAACCCTTCCATAGCAGTCTGATACATTTTCTGTTCATATGCTATCTGGGAATAATAATAAACTGCAGGAGGAGTATATTCAGTGTCAATATCTTTTATTTCAGAAAACATCAGCAGAGCCCTGCTCTGATCTCCCTTTATATACAGAGAATAGCCGAACCTGAAAAAATACTCTGCAAGCTGGTCCGATTTCAATTCCTGCCTGTTCACAGATTCATAATAGACTGCAGCTTTCCTGTAGTTTTTGTTCTGATAAAAATAATTACCCAATTCTAGTCTGGCATCATTGATCCTTGGACTTTCAGGATGGGAATAAATGAACATGAGCATCCTGTATTCCGCATCAGAATTAAAAAGTTTTAACGCCGCAATAGCGCTGTAATATTCTGCATCTGCAACCAGAAGAAGGTTGGATTTATCTCCGTTCCTGATGAATGAGTCAAAAAGTCTTATTGAAGCCGGATATTTTTCTTTATTGAATAATTCCATTCCCCTGTAAAATTCTGAACCAATATCACTGCTGGTAAATGGAACCTGGGATGTCACAGGCAACAGGAATATCGGGAGAAAACTTAATATTAAAATGAGCTTGTTTCTGTTCATAACTTATTTTATTTGGCTCTAAGCAAAAAAACGCAGATTATGGCTGAATTCAGGAATATTAAGCATAACACCTTAAATATAAGCCACATATAATAAAAACCAGTTTTTTTTAATTAACCGTAAAATTACAATTATAAAACGCCGGCTTCCGGCCTTTATTACTCATTTTATTAACATATAAAGGTTAATTATCAATTCTTTCCTTATTTTGCACTTTAAATCGCCCTAAATGCAGGAGAATCTTCCATTGGATGTTATCATTGAACTTACAGACTGTTCCATATGGCAGCAGAATCATCTGGTACTCTCAAAAGTTAATCTTCGCGTCGGAAAGGGGGAGTTTGTATATCTGGTCGGCAGGGTTGGCAGCGGCAAATCGAGCCTTATCAAAACACTGAATGCCCAGATACCATTAAAAGAGGGGACAGGACTTGTTGCCGGGTATGATCTGTCAAAAATTAAGAAAAAAGAAGTTCCTTACCTTCGCCGGAAAATCGGAATTGTCTTTCAGGATTTTCAGTTGCTTACAGACAGGACGGTTAATGAGAACCTGGAGTTTGTTCTTAAGGCAACAGGCTGGAAAAATAAGCTTGAGATTGACATGCGTATCGGTGAAGTCCTGGAAAAAGTCGGACTCGGACTGAAAGGTTATAAGATGCCTCACCAGCTCTCAGGAGGTGAACAGCAACGTGTTGTAATAGGAAGGGCTCTTCTGAACGATCCTGAAATTATACTGGCCGATGAACCTACCGGAAATCTTGACCCGGAAACTTCCGAAGGTATCCTTAGGCTGCTTACCGATATAAGTAAGACCGGCAGAGCTGTAATTGTCGCCACGCACAATTATACCATGCTCAAGAAATTCGCTGCCCGTACACTTAAATGTGAGAATGGCGAACTCAGGGCCGTTATCAACGATCAGGAGATGGAACTTTTGCTTTGAAGCGTTGCGCCTTTAAGCCGTCAAGCCATTCCGCCGTTGCGCCATTGCACCTTTGAGCCTTTATTTAAACATCCGCAGCGGCCAGAACAGCCTGTTTCTGTAAAGACGGTAAAAAGGCACTCTCATACATCCGAATGATTCAACAAATGAAGCAACTGAAGGTATTGATGAACCGGCAAAATCGAGTATTGTTCTTGTCGAGGAATAGGTCTTTATTAATTCATTGATAACAAAATATCCAATTCGTCTTTCCCTGCTTCGTGGCGTGTTTACAATGAACAGTATAGTCTTATTCCCCCGGATCTCAACAAGGAAAATCCCGAATATCAGTTTTTTCCTGTATTCTCTTACACCAATCAGCCTTCCTTTCTTATTTATGATACAGAAATTCATAAGATTCTTAAGACGCTGATAATCGCGTACTTTGATACCATTTATATCCTTGCCTTTATTCAGTATGAAAAGATTTATGATCTCATCAGGGGTGATATCAGTAACGAGTTCCGGGGATTTTCTGGATGAGGCTTCAATATTCCGGTTGCAGTGGGCAGAAAAATTTTTGAGAGTTGTCTCATACGGTTTTGACAGATCAAGTTCAAAATTTACTTTTTCTGAAACTTTATATCCGTTATAATCAACTTTCTGTCCGATGCACAAATCGATGAACCTGAAGAAGTCAGGCATATATTCAAGAAACTCAATGATAGCCCTGGATGGCGGCTTATCAGGAGAAAAAGCGCCCAGCTGCTGAAGGAAAACCGGCGTGGCAATATACTGAAGACCGAAACGGCTGAACCCGGGTACAGGAAAGACCGAATCATAATCGTCATCCACAAGCGCCTGCCATCCCGGAGCCATTATATCAAGGTACCATGAATATGCATAAGGTTTTGCACCAGGGGTACTCCGGATACAATTGTCCCACTGTTCGCGGTCTATCTCGTTATTTTTATGATATACAATCATGGCTTCTGGTTTTTGATAATGAATTCAAAAACTCCCCGCCAACCTCTCCATTCCTCATTATCAAGCAAGGATGTATTATGCCAGATACTGACAAAAAGCCCTCCGACATTTCTGGCTTCATTTATGAGCTTCAAAATGACTTCCTTCGACATTTCCGGATCGTGTTTTTTATAATCGAAAAAGGTCCCATCCATAACCTGGAACGGCACGATCTTCAGGGAGGTCTGCTTTTCTTCCGATATATCATAGAAGCAATAGGGACGAGCTATACTTGCCCGGAATCCGGGTTCCTCAGGATAACCCATAGAATAATCTTCAGAGATACCTGCATTAAGAATATTATTATATGAACGGGGCATAAACAATCTTAAAAAATGGAAACGGCTGAAACTGATATCTTTTCCGATTATTGACTTAAGGCGTTTTGCTTCAGTATTTATACGTGATCCGTCTCCCCCCGCATTAAATGATGGATGAAGACCAACCGGGAACTTGTCAGCTATCTTAAGAATCAGACTGCGGTACTCATCATTTTTCCAGGATGGATTTACGTCAAACCTGGAATGGTCACCTACTGGAAAGAAAAACCTTGTATCAGTACCACTCATCTCAACAGCTTCAATCATATAATCGAAGACATCGAAAGGATCTTTTTTCTCATTCCTGATAATCCGGTACCGGGTACCCATACTAACAGGTTTCCTGTTTTTGTCATGAAAAAAGCCTCCGATTGTTCTGAAAATATTCTTTCCATGATAGGCAAAAGGCTGATCAGTGTCAATTGTCATGAGAGCCTTAAAATCATTCCGCCTGAAAACAAGAACCGGGAACCGTTTGAGAAATGCTTTTGCCAGTTCTTTTGCCCACAGATCGACAACCGGCCTCCCCAGAAAACCATTTTTAAAGGCGACAGAGGCGGAAGATGGAAATCTTCCGTGTTCATCAGGTGTAAATTTGAGATACTCCTCATACCTGCTTATAAGAAAAAAAGAGGCTGCAAAAATATCAAATGGGAGATCAGCATCAGACCCGGTTTCGAAAAATACAGGCAACCCTTTCCATTCACCCATTGTTATCTCCCTGGAGCTTATTCCACTTTCGAATAAAAGAGGATCAGGAGTGATTTTAAATGAACCTGATAATTTATCAGTGGAGTAATTAATGACCGGATGCTTCCCAAGCTTTCGCTTGTCAGTAATTACTTCCCAGTTTAATCCAAGAATGTCTCCAAGGATTATACCTGCAATATACCTTAACCGGGGAGTATTATCCGCGGAATATATTTTTACCGGTCCTGAATCCATAATTACAAATTTATGTAATTACTTGTTATTTAATGGTATATTGGAGAAGTAATTATAAAATTATTTTAGCCGGATATTTTTCTTATCTTCGCACCCTAATTAACAAAGTGATTTCCACGAAGCGTTGTTAAGCATTTTGCCCAGTCTGCATTTGAGTTCATTTCGGCCGGGATAACAAATCCATCGCTCCCGGAACCACATCATAAAATAAAATAATGACAAATTTTGAAGATATGGGATTCACTCCCGGTATCCTGAAAGCTATTCAGGAGCTGGGATTTGAAAACCCCATGCCCGTGCAGGAAAAAGTTATTCCGTTAATGCTGGGCGGTGAGGTGGATATTATTGCCCTGGCACAAACCGGGACAGGCAAAACAGCAGCTTTCGGGCTGCCACTCGTTCAGGCTACAGATACAGAAACCAGTTATACCCAGGCACTTATACTTTGTCCTACACGCGAATTGTGTATGCAGATTACCGCCGATCTGACAGATTATGCCAGATTCACCGGAAAGCTAAAAATCCTGGCCGTATACGGAGGCGCAAGTATTGACAACCAGATAAGAAGCTTAAAAAAAGGAGTTCATATTATTGTTGCAACGCCGGGAAGGCTTATTGACCTTATCGGCAGAGGAGCGGCAAAGCTTTCGGCTGTAACAACAGTGATCCTCGATGAAGCTGATGAGATGCTTAATATGGGTTTCCTCGACAGTATAAATGAGATACTTGAAGAGGTCCCGGATGGTCGAAGGACGCTATTATTTTCAGCTACCATGTCGAAAGAGATTTCATCGATTGCAAGGAAATACATGGATAAACCGGTTGAAATCACAATTGGCACAAAAAATTCTTCTGCCGACAATGTAAGTCATGCTTATTACCTTATCCATGCAAAAGATAAGTACAAAGTGCTCAAGCGCATTGCTGATTTTGAACCGGACATATATGGAATAGTTTTTTGCCGTACCAGAAAAGAAACGCAGGAGGTAGCTTCAAAGCTGATTGATGACGGCTATAACGCCGATGCGCTGCATGGTGATCTGTCACAGATGCAACGTGATGCAGTAATGCAGAAGTTCAGGATAAAAAACCTTCAACTGCTTGTTGCGACGGATGTTGCAGCCCGCGGACTTGATGTTGATGACCTGACACACATCATTAATTACAGCCTTCCCGATGATACCGAGGTATATACCCATAGAAGCGGACGTACAGGAAGGGCCGGGAAAACAGGAATATCGATCTCTCTTGTTCATCTCAGAGAAAGACATGTACTTCAGCAGATTGAGCGAATGGTGAAAAAGCCTTTTAAGGCGATCCCTATTCCAACGGGAACAGAGATTTGCGGTAAACAGCTTTATAACTGGGTCAGGAAGCTAGAGAATGTAGTCACGGACCACCAGGAAATTGAAAAATTTTTGCCCGAGATTAAGGAAAAACTTGCCGGTCTTGACAGGGAAGAACTCCTTAAAAGAATTGTTTCACTCGAATTTAACCGTTTTCTTGATGATTACCGTCACGGGGAAGATCTGATATCGCCTGTTGCTGAAAAAGAAGGAGAATTCGGAAGATCTGGAAGAAGGACACCACGTGAACAATACCCGGGCAATTACACAAGACTATTCATCAATCTTGGCAAGTCGGATGGCTTTTACCCTGAACAACTTATCGAACTTGTTAATACAAATACCAAAGGAAGAAAAGTACCGATCGGTAAAATCGATCTTCTGAAAACTTTTTCCTTCTTTGAAGTAGAGGCTGGTTATGCTGACGAACTCATAGGAGCATTAAGCAATGCTACCTTTATGGACAGAAGAGTTGCAGTGGAAATCGCCCAGGAAAAAACCGATAAATCAAGACAGGGTGATTATCCGGGAAAAAGACCTGCAAAATGGTCCGACAGGAAACCTGAAAAGAGGAACCAGGGCAGATCAGATAACAAAAGCAGAGATTATAAAAGAGACAGCAAATTCGGACGGAAAGACAAGAAGAAGAAATACAGTCATTAGAGTCCTCTGTTAGAGATGGGCTGTTGAAAAAGTCCTTTGAGACCTTAGTGTAAACCTTTGAGCACCTTTGTGGTAAAATCTAAAACATTGAACCACAAAGGATCTGCGCGAAGGAACACAAAGGAAAAACCAGTCATAAATTACATTTTCCAACAACCCCTGTGTAATAGTCATTAAAATTTCCTGTTCTTTATGTAGATACAGGTCTGAGACCTGTATCTACTGTGTCTATATATCACTTGTATTCGTTTTAAGCCCTGATTATCTTTTAATATAATCATCGAACAATACCTGAAGCATAGCTTTCCCCTTATTTACGGCCGATTCAGGATCCTTTCCCTCCAGTAATACCGGCATTTTGCTTTTCAAATCAAAGCCTGCAGCAGAACTGTCGGTAATAAATCCGAATCCTTCATTGTAGGTATAAAACGCGAACGATTTGGATTTGTCGGATAACAGGTCTTTCCCGAAAGGGAAATCCCCGGTAATTCCAAGCTGATCCAATATTGTAGTCGGAATGTCGACCTGGGTGCCAAGTTTCTCAACTCTCATGCCATGCCGCGATAATGCTCCGCCAACCCATAACATCGGAATTTTAAATACATTCTGCTTATAATTAGGCATATCACCGTAAATTCTTGCAGCATGATCGGCCACCAGTACAATAAGCGTATTATTCCACCACTGGGTACCTTTCGCCCAATCGAGGAATGACCCGATGGTCCTGTCAGTATAATAAATTGAATTTTTGTATTTTTCCATGATATCCGAACCTTTAAAGACCGTTTCCATCGGAACATCAAAGGGCTCATGGCTCGATAAAGTAAGAACAACTTTAATAAATGGTTCCCTTACACTCTTCATACTGTCCTTAAGAGCCTGAAAAAGAACATGATCGTGAACACCCCATTTGGAATTATAATTGACCGGATCAAAATTATTCCTGGTAATTATATTGTGAAAGCCTGAGCTGATAACGAATGATTTAAAATTTGCAAAGTCAATTTCCCCGCCATACCAGAACGAACTGTGGTACCCTTTATCAATAAGAATCTTAATCAGGCTTGGCAAAGACTGACTCTTTTTGGGTTCTTTTATTATGGACTGAGCAGGCTGGGCAGGATAGCCATCGAGTATTGCAGGCATCGCTTTGTCAGTTCTTGTTCCTGATGCATAGAATCCGGAAAAAAGTATACCTTCCCTTGCATACCTGTTAAATTCAGGTGTAACAGTGGAGTCTCCTCCGAGGGGGCCGATCAGGTAACCACTGAAACTTTCAAGCACGATTATTATTATATCAGGTTTTGAGGTGTTTAATACTTTTTCAGGAACTCCTTTTTTTAATGTAAGCGAATCAACTACTGTTACTGCTTTTGAGAGGTCACCAAACACGTAAGGATTCTTCACAGGATTCTGGGCAAAAGCAGAGCAACCGACATTCCATACTGAATTAATTGCAGTATGATTCAGGAACATCTTGTCACTGAAATAGACACTACCGGCATTTATTGGAGCGACTCCAAACCCACCCCGTATTGGTATGATAAGAGCAGCCAGGAGAATCATGAAAAAGAGAACAGCCGGAAGCCAGTACCTGACCCGATTTAATTTACTGAATAGTTTATCAATCAGTTTATTATATATAAAGACAACTGATGAGACCATCAGGCCAATGGTCAATAAAAAGAGAAAGATCTTAAGTGTGCTTACCGAAGCCATTGCCTCCTCAGGTGTTTTAAGATATAACATGGGTGTAAAATCCATCCGGAAGCCCCAGTAGGAATAGAGATTAGCGTCTGCTACAATAATTATCGATGAAATGAGGATCGCAAAATATGAATACCACCTGATAAATATCCTGAACCAGCTGCCGCTGAAATATATTCCCGGGATTGCCGCCAACAGCGGTAAGATCAGAAAGTAAGCTGTCGTGGAAATATCAAGTTTGGCGCCATGCCAGAAGGTACCCAAAAGATCGCCAATGCTGTACTGGAAAGAAGAATGATACTGAAAAAGAATAAAAAATACCCTTGCCATGAAAAAAAATGACAACCAGAATAATATATAGTATCCAAAGACTATGAGTCTGCTTTTCATGAATGAAGTCAGTTATTTAGGCCGGAGCGATCTTCTTTGTATTCCAATAATACACTATCAATGAAACAGTTATAATAACCATACCTGAAATTGTAAGCCACTCAGGATGTTCATTTGGTACAAGTAACCAGCTTAGCACAGCTCCGGTGACCGGTGTAATGAACTTCCAGAGATTCAGTTCCGATACTCTAACACCAGATCGCTGCAGAAGTTTATACCATATTGAAAAAGCTGCCGCTGCCATAAAGCTTAACCACGACAAAACCATCCAATATTGAACCGGAAATGTTCTTTTTGGTGCTCCCTCAATAGGAATCGAGATCAGAAATAGTATCACACCGCCAGCAAACAGGGAAGATGAGCTAAGAACAAACGGATTAAGATCTTTGGTCCTTAAGGAAATGATCACATTACTCAATCCGGTTGCAACAGATCCTGACAGGATCATCAGTACGCCCAGAAGTTCAATAATTGTTCCCAGCCTGAACGCCTGTCTCCCGACACTTATAAGAACAACTCCTGATATGCCGAAAATAATTGTGATAATTTTTTTCCTGGTAAGCCTGTCATCTTTATGAAAAATAGCCGCGACAACAGCAATAATCAGAGGTTGGGCACCATAAATAACTGCTCCGAGAGCACCGGGAACCAGGTTTAGTCCCTGATAAAACAACGAATAATTAACAACAATCTGCAAGGCAGTAACCCAAACTACCACCTTCCAGTGTTTACTGATCATGCTCCAGTATTTTTCGGGCTTGACTGTGAATGGCAGAATTATCAATCCGGAAATGATGAAGCGGATCCCGGCAAAATGGAAAGGCGTATCAAATTGCAAGCCAAGCTTAATTCCCGCATAGGCAGTGGACCATAACAGACAGGCAATAATTGCCCAGAAGATAGTGTTGCCTTTACTGTTCAATCAAAAATAATTTGGCATCAAATATCAGAAAAAAAATCGATTCCCGCAGATCACGCTGATATTCGCAGATTTTAATAATTTTGATATCAATTCAAATCTTGACAAATGACTATTGCAGAATATATTGCGAATGAATTATTTATCCATGGTGTCAGGTACGTATTCGGCATCCCCGGGGGGCCCTCTATACCATACATGGAAGCATTCAGAAATGCTGGTATCGAGTTTATTCTCACATCAAATGAGGCATCTGCAGGGATCATGGCAGATGTAACAGCCAGATTGACAGGCATTCCTGGGGTATGCCACGCTACATTCGGTCCAGGAGCCACCAACTTGTCAACCGGCGTGGGTGGCGCTTTACTTGACAGGTCACCTGTTATTGTCTTCACCAGTGAAATGGATGAAAAGATGCTCCGCCGTACAACACAGATGAATATCGACCATCAGAAGCTGTTTGAGCCTCTGACAAAAGCGACATACAGGATGAATCGTGATAATGTAAAGGAAGTAATGGAATCGGCATTCAGGATCAGTCAGGATTCATACCCGGGTCCTGTGCACATTGGACTGCCTTCTGATATCTCTGATATTGAGATAAATATTGGTACATCCGGTGGATATATTCCCGAAAAGGTCTATTTCCAGAATAACATCCAAAAGGTAATCTCGTTGCTTGAAAAATCCCGGAGGCCCCTTCTGGCTGTCGGGCTTACTGCTGCCCGGCTCAACCTGAAGGATAAGCTTCTGCAATTCCTCGATATCTTTAAGATGCCGGTGATAATTACTCCAATGGCAAAGGGAATCATTCCACGGGATCATCCGTGCTTCGCCGGCGTTCTGTTTCATTCACTCAGCGATTATCTTGAAGACATTTATGAAAAGTCTGATCTTGTTATTGGGATAGGTTACGACCCTGTTGAATTTAATTATGAATCGTGGATGCCCAACCTGCCTCTGCTTCATTTCGATATCAGGGAAACAGATATGCCTTCAAAATCCGATGTCACTCAATTTATTGGACCGGCTGACGAATGGTTTGCTGTACTTAATAATCTAAGCAGGGGATCTCTGATCTTTGAAGGGACACTGATTAAAGGCCTGCGTGATGAGATGGCATCTGTCTATAATGGTTTTACGAGTCACTTTGGACCGGCTGCTGCACTTAAGATCCTCCAGGAAGAATTGCCTGAGGACTCAATTCTTACTTCAGATGTTGGTTCACATCTTCATCTCATCGGACAGTTCTGGGATACCCGCGACAAAGGAAAACTTATTATGACAAATGGCTGGTCATCAATGGGTTTTGGCATTCCGGCAGCTATGGCAGCACAATTGAATGACCCGGATGCTACAGTAGTCTGTATCACAGGTGACGGCGGGTTCCTGATGATGGCCGGTGAGATAATAACAATGAAAAGATACAACCTGCCTGTTATTGTTGTTGTGTTTTCAGATGGCGAGCTAAACCTGATTAAAATAAAACAATCATGGAAGGAATTGCCGGCTTATGGTACTCTGTTATATCAGAATGACCTGTTTGGTTCTGATATCTTCCTTGGCATTAAAGTTCTGAGAGCTGATTCCCTTGAAGGCATGAGAAAAGCGACAATTGAAGCACTTTCGGTAAACGAGCCTGTGATCATTAATGCTGTCATCGATCCTGATGATTATAAATGGCTGATTGTCAGAAGAGGCTGAGGATGAGACTGAGACTGAGGTTGAGGTTTATGAATCTTTCATCAAGCTAGACCTTAATCTTCACATCAAATGGTTTAAAATCCTCTTTCAACATTGAATAGATACAACTATCCTTAATAACCTCATTCTTGATGATACTTTTCCTGAGAGTGGCCTCAAGTCTGAATCCTGCCTTCTCAAGTGCTCTTCGCGAGCCTGGATTATCAGAAAATACCTCGGCGTACATTCTCACAATATCGAAATTAGTGAAGGCATATGAGGTAGCGGCTTTTATGGCCCTGGTGGCAATACCTTTACCCCACCAATTCTCGGAAATGAAAAAACCTATTTCCAGGTTTTTTCTGTAGATGTTTGTTTTGGAAACCAGTCCTATATTTCCGACAAGTTGTCTGTCAGATTCAATAGCAAAAAAACGTGGAGGATTGTTTTCGGGTAATATTAAATTGAGCCACTCCAGAGCATCTTTCAATGTATAGGGAGATGGCAGCCCGTCACGGATATTGTCGGCTATTTTTTTATTATCAGCAATTAAAACAAGTTGCCCGGCATCAGTTATGGACCAGGTTTTAAGAATAATACCTTCAAAGAATATTTTCATCCAATGCTTTAGCTCTTCTTCTCTTTTTTAGGTTTGGGTTCTTTATCTGATTTTACTTCCTTAGTTTCTTTCTTGTCTTTTGCAGCTTTGGGAGGCTTAACATCGCTTTTCTCCTTTACAGTTTTGGTCTCCTTAGCCTTAACAGCTGGCTTCGCTTCCTTAGCTTCCCCGGCTTCTTTAATTTCCTTGACTTCCTTGCCTTCCTTGCCTTCCTTGACTTCCTTGACTTCCTTTACTTCCTTTACTTCTTTAACTTCCCTGACTGCTTTGACTTCCTTGACTTCCTGGATTTCTTTTGCTTTTGTCTCTTTGACTTCCTTTACAGCTGATATTTCTTTGGCCTCCTTCTTTTCTCTTACAGGCTTTTTATCTTTCGGTTCCTTAACAAGGATAGTTTTAGCTGGTTTTATCTCCGGTTTGTCATTTCTTTTTCTGGGACGTCTTACACCATAAGAGCCAAGTATAATTTTACCACGTCTAGTTTTTTTGTCACCTTTTCCCATATCAATTGTTTTGATTAGTGTTTAATTACCCTTTTTCAGAGTGGATGCAAAGTTAATAAAATTCTTTATTTTTATTGAATATTTTTTGAGATTCAATAAACAAATTGCGACGAATAAAGTAATAAATAATGCTTATGACATATTGCGAATATATAACCACAATCACAGGTGACCAACTGTCGCTCCATAAAGAGTACCATGATAATCACTATGGATTCCCGATTGAAAAGGATGACGAGCTTTTTGAGAGACTTATGTTTGAAATTAATCAGGCCGGACTTAACTGGATACTCATCCTTAAGAAGCAGGCTAATTTCCGTAGGGCCTTTGATAACTACCAGGTTGATAAAGTTGCCAATTACGGAGAAAAAGATATTCAGCGTTTGATGTCCGATCAGGGAATAATCAGAAACAGGTTAAAAATAAATGCTGCTATTGAAAATGCGAAAATAATTCTAAAGATCAGGGCAGAAGCCGGTTCCTTCAGGAAGTGGCTGGATCTATATTCGGAAAAAACGAGCACTGTAGAAGAATGGACAAAAGTTTTTAAAAGGACCTTTAAGTTCACAGGAGGTGAAATCGTCAGGGAGTTTTTAATGAGCACCGGTTATCTGCCTGGAGCCCATAGCCCTCAGTGTCCTGTATATGAGCGCATTAAACTTTTAAAACGGACCAAATGAGACGAAATGACCGAGAGATCCCGGGTATCGGGGAACTGGAAGAAATAATACATAAGGCCGACGTATGCAGGATAGCTCTTTCAAATGATAACATCCCCTATATAGTGACTTTGAATTTCGGCTACATAAATAAACCTGAACAAACACTCTTTTTCCATTGTGCAAATGAGGGGAGAAAACTCGATATGATACGCCGGAACAGCTATGTCTGTTTTGAAATGGATACGGATCATCAGATTTATGGCGGGAAAAGGGGATGCGACTGGGGCATGAGATACAAAAGCGTCATCGGTTATGGAAACATTTCTATTGTTACGGATAACGATCAGAAAATAACAGGTCTCAATCAAATTATGATACATTATGGCGGTGAAGGAGAATACTTTTTCGATGAAAAGCTACTCGGGCAAACGACAATCCTCCGCCTGAAAATTATTGAAATGACAGGAAAAATGAAGTGAATGACATAACCTTAATTTAAAATGTCATTAATACAAAAATTTTTATTTTAATTCTGACAAACTAATAACAATGACGAAGAGATCACTTTTTTTGACTATTCTCCTCTTCTCCGGAGTATTCATAGCAAGTTCCCAGGAGTCAAAGATCATTCTGACTCCAAAACCCGGGCCTGAACCAAGGATTAACGGAGCTAAAATTTTTGGAGTGAGACCGGGGTCATCATTCCTGTTTACAATACCTGCAACAGGAAAAAGACCAATGAAATATGAGGTTTTGAATCTCCCCACCGGACTCAAATGTGATCCGGAAACCGGTCAGATTAAAGGGGCCATTGACAGGCCCGGAGAATATAATACTACCTTGAGAGTAACGAATAAGCTTGGTTCAGCTGAAAGAGATCTTAAAATAGTTTGCGGTGATAAGCTTGCTCTTACGCCGCACATGGGCTGGAACAGCTGGTACGTCTGGGAGAATCATGTTACTGATAAAATAATGCGTGATGCAGCAGATGCCATGGTAAGTTCAGGAATGATGGACCATGGTTACATGTATGTCAACATTGACGACTGCTGGTCGGCAAAGCCAGGATCGGCCGACTCAGCACTTAATGTTGCACCAAGGGACGAAAATGGCATGATCAACTCCAATAAAAGGTTTCCGGATATGAAAGCTCTCACAGGCTATATTCATTCAAAGGGCCTGAAAGCCGGCATTTACACCTCACCCGGACCCCTTACCTGCGCGGGACATACAGCCGCATACGCTCATGAGGAACAGGATGTGGAACGGTTTGTGGATTGGGGATATGATTTCCTGAAATATGACTGGTGTTCGTATGATAATATCGGGAACAGAGACTCTCTGGCAGATCTTCAAAAACCTTATATTCTTATAAGTAAAATACTCAAGAACCAAAAAAGAGATATTGTCCTTAATCTGTGTCAGTATGGGATGGGCAATGTATGGAAATGGGGCAAGAAGGTAGGAGGCCAAAGCTGGCGGACCGCCGGAGATCTGGGTGGATCATTTGAAGGGATTGGGAAGGCTCTCTTCCGGGATGGATTTGATGTGTACAGCAGAGACAGTCTCCATCTTTACGCCGGACCTGGCGGCTGGAACGATCCGGATTATCTGCTGCTTGGCTATCTCAGCAACTGGAAAGGGAAGACGGTTCCAACCCCACTGACTCCTGATGAACAATACACTCAGGTATCTCTTTGGAGCATGGTGGCTGCACCATTGATTTTTAGCGGTGATATTACCCGTATGGATGAATTTACCCTGAGTCTGCTTACAAATGATGAGGTGATAGAAATTGATCAGGATCCACTTGGAAAGCCAGGCTACAGGGCATCAAAAATTGGTGATGCGGAAGTCTGGATCAGACATCTTGAGGACGGATCAATTGCAGTGGGTTTGTTCAACAGGGGAGAAAATGAGAGAGAGGTAACAGCAAACTGGACGGATCTTGGTATAAACGGTAATCAAACTGTCAGAGACCTCTGGAGACAAAAGGATCTTGGAAGATTTAAAGATAAATTCACAGCCAGTGTGGCGCGACATGGAGTGGTGATGGTAAAGATGCATCAGGCGCACGAATAATTGGTCTTATAAACCAGTTGTTTGACTAATTGTATAACACATCCATTTAAAAATGACTAAATTGCGTTTTTTTTAACCGTGTATTATGCAAACATTAAACGATTTACGACTGGCTGTTCTGATCGATGCCGATAATATTCCTTACAGCAATGTAAAAGGAATGCTTGAGGAGATAGCAAAGTATGGAACGCCAACATTTAAGAGGATCTACGGAGACTGGACCAAGCCGACAATTTCGGGCTGGAAATCAGTCCTCCTGGAAAATGCAATAACGCCTATTCAGCAATATAGTTATACAAAAGGTAAAAATTCGACCGATTCCGCATTGATCATTGATGGTATGGATATTTTGTATTCCGGAAAGGTTGACGGGTTTTGCATTGTTTCAAGTGACAGTGACTTTACCAGGCTGGCAACTCGTCTGCGTGAAGCAGGGATGAAGGTAATCGGTATTGGTGCCAGGAAAACGCCCCACCCTTTTATTGTTGCCTGTGATAAATTTATTTATCTGGAAATAATAACATCATCTTCTGCAACTCCTGAAACAGTTACTGAGGTGAAAAAAAGCGGAAAACCAGTTGTGAAAAAGAAAAAGAAGGAAGATCCTGATTCCCAGACACCTGCCCTGATTGTTAAGCGGCTTATTGCATCGTCAATAACAGATATTGCAGATGAAAATGGATGGGCCTATTTAGGTGATGTGGGTAATCTGATCCTGAAAAAACAACCTGATTTTGATCCCAGAAATTTTGGATTTCCGAAACTGACACCACTTATACGGTCTCTCGATTTTGAGATCGATGAGAGGGAATCAGGACAGAACCATATTAAACATATTTATATCAGGAACAGGAAATAAAGCAAAGGACTAAAGGCACAAGACAAAAGTCAATGGGAAAAAGGCAAAGTGTGCTTTGATTTGTATAGAAATTTAATATATCTGACGAACAAAATAATATAATATTGTGTTATAGGAATACGCTCTCAAAAGGTGAAGGTGGGATTATTTTATTGTTTGGATAAAGAGCTGAATGCCAAAAAGCTATTAAAATACAATATATTATGGATATTTATTTTTTGTTTTCAAAAATAAGTATGACCTTTGTCCCTGTTTTATAAATACTTTAATAATTGAATTATGAACATTTACGTAGGAAGTCTTCATTTTAAAATGAATGAAGCAGAATTAAAAGAAATCTTTGAAGAGTATGGCGAAGTAACATCCGCAAAAATCATTATTGACAAATACTCTGGGAAAAGTAAAGGATTTGGTTTCGTTGAGATGCCGAATGATGCAGAAGCAAAAAAAGCTATCGAGGAATTAAATGGAGCTGAAGTTAGCGGTAGGAATATTATCGTTAATGAATCCATCGAAAGAACTGACAGAAGAAGTAATTTCAGAGGTGGAGATAACAACGACCGCAGAGGTGGAAGCGGTGGCGGAAACAGAAGAGATAACTACAGGTAAGGTAACAAAAATTCTAAAACTATGAAAGGTACTGTTAAATGGTATGACAGAGTAAAAGGTTACGGATTCCTTCAGACAGAAGATGACAAGGATATCTTTATCCACCGTTCAGGTTTAGAGGTTTCCCATACCGAACTTGAGGCAGGTCAGGCAGTTGAATTTGAAATTGAACAAAGAGAAAAGGGACCGGTCGCTATTAAAGTTAAAAGAGTAGATTAATCTTACTCAAACTAATACCAGGGAGGCTGTTACAGATTTGTACAGCCTCTTTTTTTATAACAGATCGTAGGGACACGCCATGGCGTTTCCCTACATGTATCCCCATTGGTTAATGTAGGGTCATGCCATGGCATGACCAATATAATTTATTTCGTCTTCTGATCCCCGGTCCTGTATTCAGGTTTTTCCTTCTGATCCTTTACCATCTCCTTAGGATCATCAAGTGCAGGAGATTCTTTCAGAGAATTCCAGTCAAACTTTTCATCAAGAGGAGTAAGCGCTTTCTGCGGATCAAATATCCTTTGGTCGACGGGTAAAGCCGTATATGGCGTAAAGTCAGGGATTCCGGTAAACATATCTGACAGGTCCGTGGCTCCGGCATCATATTGATTAAGGTATGGAAGTCCCAATATATCCCAGAATGTTTTGAAGAGACTGCCAAAACTGTAATGAACCTTACTAACGTAGTTCTTTTTTGCATAGGGCGAAATAACCATCAGTACGCTTCTGTGGGCATCAATATGATCCACCCCATTCTGAGCATCATCCTCGGTGATAACAATTGCCATTTCCTTCCAGTAGGGAGTATGTGAAAGAAATTCCACTATCCTGCCCACTGCCAGATCGTTATCCGCCATATAGCTCTCCCTGAACGGATAACCTGCAAGAGGACGTTCATCTGCTCCATGATCATTAGGGATTATTACTGTCAGCATCTGAGGCATGGTCCTGGCTTTACCCATCCACTTATTGTCAAACTCCCTGATGAACTGGCTAATCCTGAACTGGTCAGGTATCGCCATATTGAAAGTGGCATATTCCCTTGAAGTCCTGCTGAAGATGGGAGCCGGAACAGGAAAGTTGGCAAACTGCTTTATACCTGTATATTTGTAGGAATCATCATAAAAGGCCGGTTCGAACATTACGCTGAAGCCAAAATTAAAAAAGTCAATCTTATTCCTCTCCAGATGATCCCACATAGAACCTGATTCATTATAATCCTCGGGATAAATAGCACCTGCGGAGCCATTCATCCCCAGGCTTCCCGGAGCCTTTGATGCAGGCTTATAATCCCTGTTACCACCATAACTTGCAGGAGTACACGTCTCTACCCATTCATTTGGATAAGTATTTACCAGCCATCTGTGCCCATCGGCTGATACATCGGAATCGACATAGAAATTGTCACTTATAGCAAATTGCGCAGCCAGCCTGAGGTGGTTAGGCATTATGGTAGCATCTTCAACTCTCAAAGTATTTGCCCTGTTCGAAAAAGAAACATTATGGCCATATCGTGCTATTGTGGCATCACCTTCAGCATTTTTAAGCTGTCCGAAAATTTCGTCGTAGGTCCGGTTTTCTTTGGAGATGAAAACAATATGTTTTACAGGAGATTCTTTTTGTCCTCCATAAACCGGAACAGGATTGTCCCGCCTTGACACTGAAAGGTCGGAAGCTTTCTGTTTAAAAAAGTTATTGTCAATCACCCTGGAAGTCATCTTTTTCAGCTCTTCATCAGATGGTATGCCTATTATTGAGACGGTTCCTTTCATCAGGTTTCCGATGTAAGTTCCTTCCCCATCCCTCTTTGAAATTTTTACCGCCATTTGGTCCGCTGCCATAGCCTTTTGCATTCGTAACCACTATATTTTTACCATCCGGGGTTATCTTCAGTTTCGAAGGAAACCAGCCCGCAGGTATATGACCGGCAACATTGAAAGACGGAAGATCGATCACTCCTATTGCATTGATTCCGGCTTCGGCAACGAAGAGTTGTTTCTCATCGGGTGAAACTGCCAGACCAAAGGGTATTACGCCCCTGAAATGTTTAAGAGCCTCATCAGGCTTCAGGGAGATCTCCTTAACAACCGAGTCGTTTTTTACATCAATCACTGTTATATTATCATTATTGCCATTGCTTGCGAATATCCACCGGGAAGTTGCAACCAGTGAGTTAGGGCTCGATCCGCCTACTGCAGGGATCCCTTCAATCATCTGCCCGACAAGGTTTCCAGTCTTAATTTTTGCAATGACTTTTGGATTTTCCAGCTCCTCTATTGAAATTGCCCAGACTGAAAAAGCTTTGTCATTATTTGGATCTCCAAGACCAGGAACCACAAGCGAATCAATTATGATTCCATTTTTCATCTCTTCGGTATTATATCCGAATGGAGGAAAGGCAAGGGCATTCTTATAGTCAGACCGCTCTTCTATCCTGCCGATTTTACTGTACTGGAACATACCGACATTCGCAACATAAACCTTCTTCTCATCATGGCTAAGAGCGACACCAAAAGGATAACGCCCGACAGGAACAGAATTAATAACCTTCATTTGACGAGTATCGGCAATGATGAGTCTGAAGTTAATCTGGTCCACTGCAAACAGGTGGTTACCATCTTTGGAAAGTACCATATCACCTATATATCCATCGGGAAAGCTACCTCCTTTTTCACTAAGGGAACAATTGACCGAGTCGATCTTATGACCGGTTGACAGATCAAATACAAGGATAGTGTTAGACTGGCCGCCGGAAACATATACTCTGCTGTTATCCGGAGAAATTGCCAGTCCCATAAAGACAGATTCGAGTACACCGGCATTGCCGGAGTTTCCCGGAGGAACCTGTATAATATCAGGTGAACCGGTCAGATTATGTATAATGGAAATAGATAATGGCTGAGTGCCGGAATTGGCTGTAACTGCTGTCTTACCATCACCGCTTAAGGCGAGTCCGAAAGGATGCGGAGCCACAACCAGGTTCCTTCCTGATGGCGTAAGCAACCGGCCGTTGGGGAGTATAGTTACACCGTCTTTATTAATTGAGGTGTATCTATTTCCTGCAGGAGCTGACAGAATAATGGGGTCATTCTTGCTGGTTTTGCAAAATGTTAATGTAAGACAAGTTAACGCAATCAGAACCAGAAATCTAATGCTAAACATCTTATTAAATATGTTATTCATGTTGACACCATCTTGTAACTTCTTTTTCTCATCTTTTTCCTTTGTGTTCCTTAGTGATGCACTTTGTGATCCCCTGCCTACCGGCGGCTTTGTGGTTCAATGTTTTATATTTTACCACAAAGGCACTCAATCCCGAGTACTCGGGATCACAAAGGTCACAAAGGACCTTTTTAAGTGAGTGAGGTAAATCGAGTTATGTTGAGGATATGCTTTATCTACCTCTACACCAGCGTCCATCCCTTTCTGTATTCATAATGGAGCAGTTTTGTTGCCGCTCCATCCGTATCATCGATAAATGTTTCAGTTGACGGATCCCATTTGACAGTCCGTTTTAGTGAACAGGCAATATTTCCCAGGTTACAGACTGTGCAGCTGCTATGCCCGATTTCGACAGGGACGACCGGATCCTTTCTGGTGCGAACTGATTCTATAAAATTAAGCTGATGTGGAATTCTTGTTTCATAAGGCCCCTGGTTTACTTCCCTCTTTTCAGGATTTAACTTCGGATCTGATGCTTTAAAATATCCTCTGGCCACTTCAATCCACCCGCTGTCACCCCAGAATTTTACTCCTTTGGTTTTCCTGGCATCAAATGGCTCCGAAGTCATTATCACACCATTTGCATATTTGAAGGTCATGAATTCAGTTCCATCGCCTATCGGAGAGGCTTCAACCGGACCATTTTTATCCATGCCAAGTCCCCATTGTGCAATATCGAACATATGAGCGCCCCAGTCAGTTGTAAAACCGCCACCCATTTCCTTGTACCAGCGCCATGCTCCCCAGAATTGTTCATTCTTTTCAGGATCAACTGTTATAGGCGGATCAAGCTGATTGTTAAAATGGATCGGCTGAGGAAGTGATCCCAGCCAGAGATCCCAGTTAAGACCGGCTGGTATCGGCTCTTCTGGCAGATCGTACGGTTTTGGAGGTGCACCTACATATGCATTTACTTTTGTAATTTTTCCCAGAGCTCCTGTCTGCACAAGATCTACTGCATGCTGAAATCCGTAGTCAGATCTCTGTTGTGAGCCGATTGCCAGGATCCTGTTATACTGTCGAACTGCTTTTTTCAATTCCTGACCCTCTTTAATAGTAAATGTCATTGGCTTTTCAAGATAAACATCCTTGCCGGCTTTGCATGCTGCAATGGCTATTCTTGCATGAGAGTGATCAGGAACAGCGATAACGACAGCGTCTATATCAGATCTGCTCAGCAGATCTTCGAATTTCTCATATGTTTCAACTTTCACTTCTTTTCCTGCTTTTGCATAGAAAGCATTGACGCGTTTTTCAAATCTTTTACGTTTGATCCCATAGACATCACAGCCGGCTAAAACCTGTACGCCGGGGATCTGAAGGAACCCGTTAAGCAGAAACATTGACTGCTGCCCCATGCCTATAAATCCGAGCCTGATATCTGCCACTGCGGAACCTTTTGCCGGGGATATGATTTTTGGAAGTATCATTATACCAGCCATGCCGGTAATGCCGGAGTTTATGAACTGGCGTCTTGACCATGAGCTTTTTTTATCTTTCATATTGGTACTTAATTAGTTATCAAATTGATTCGCTATACAGGAATTCATCAGGCATAAAAATAGTAATTTTCTTTTCAAACCAATGAAAGGGGAGATTCTTAAAATCTTCCGAATATTGAATATTTCTCAGTATTACAGAAGATTGAAGAGTAGAGGAAAAGTCCGGGATTGTTAGTCTCAATCTTCCTTTCAAGATGAAGAACAGGCTGATCCTTTTCCAGATGCAATAAGCGGCTGATCTTTGGTGTCGGTCTGATCGATTTGATCCTTTGTTCGCCGCCCTTGATTTCAACACGGTAAGAATCTCTGAGAATCCTGAACAGTGATCTGTTCTCGAACTGCCGGGCAGTTATCCTTGGAAGGTTTATGTTGGCAATAAAGCTTATATCATAAAATATCGGGACATCATCAAGATATCTGACCCTCTCCATATAAATGCAACCCGATTCTTTTTCAAGCTCCGTCAGCGGAAACATAAAATCATCCGGCCAGGGAATAAGATGAGGCTTAACAATGATATTTGTTATCAGCTTACGGTCACCAACTGCTGAAGTGGTCCCGGATACTGATAATATCCCTATCTCATGCGGAAGGTGATGAACGATGCTCCCTTTGCCCTGATGCTTCCTGATATACCCGTCGCTGGCGAGATTGCTGAGTGACTGACGCACAGTGGGACGGGTCATGTCATATAACTGACATAACTCATTCTCGGATGGTAAAAGATCTCCTTCCTTATATATACCCTCCGAGATATGCTTTCTGAGTATCTCATAAAGCTTTCTGTACTGTGGTATGGTTTTCGGGCTGACCATAACTGATATTAAATGAAATAAATAGTAACAGATCGAATCAGATCGAAATTTCGCATAATCCTAATTCACTGTAAAAATATAATTTTTTACTTGTAAATACAAGTTAAATAATTTATTTTTGTAAGCATTGATTTATAGCGATATCTATAAAGTATTGAAATAGTTTAATTTACTTATTCTAACAAGTTTGAAAAAAGAAATCAATTTCCTTCGTGTATTAGAGTTTACCTTCGTGTTACTTAGTGGTAAAAAAAATAATTAACCACAAAGGGATCACAAAGGAAAAACAAAGTAACACAAGGGACCACATCATAAAATTATAACATCATTAAATCATAATCAATAGATGGCAACAGCAGTAATAATGCCAAAACAGGGGCAGTCGGTCGAAACATGCATCATAACCAGATGGTTCAAAAAGAAGGGAGAAAAGGTTTCTGCTGGCGACATACTTTTGTCATACGAAACCGACAAAGCTTCCTTCGATCTGGAATCACCAGCTGAGGGAATTCTGCTTGATACTTTTTTTGGTGACGGCGATGAGGTACCTGTGCTGGTCAATATTGCAGTGATTGGAAAAGCCGGAGAAGCAGCAGACTCCTTCAATCCATTGGCTTCTTCAAATAAAGCCTCTGTAGAATCAGCACCCTTAGCCGCTCCCGGAGCTTTAGAGGTTGGAGAGGCAGTAAAGACTTTAGATAGTGGATCAGCCTCAGATCATAAAATCAGGATTTCTCCAAGAGCAAAAAGGATGGCTGAAAATAAAGGTATTAATTACCTGAACCTTCCAGGGACAGGTCCCAATGGAAGGATTATAAGCCGCGATGTCGAAAACGCATCCGGCAACACCGGAACTGCAAAAATAATCGCGCCATCGGGAGCGGAGTTCACAGAACAACCTCTCACCAATGTGAGAAAGCTCATAGCTAAGACAATGCATTCCTCACTTCAGAATTCAGCACAGTTAACTCATCATATGAGCGCTGATGTGCGCTCTCTTCTGGAAGCCAGACAAAAAATAAAGAAAAACGTCCAGACAGATAAAAGTCAGCAGGACATAACGCTGAACGATATGGTATGCTGGTGTGTAATAAGGGCACTTCTGAAATTTCCTGCTGCAAACAGCCATTTTCTTGATGACCATATAAGAACATTCAATAAAGTACATCTTGGTCTTGCTGTTGACACACAACGTGGACTTATGGTCCCGGCGTTGAAAAATGCAGATGAAATGGATCTCACAAGGCTATCAGCAGAGCTGAAATCAATTGCAGATTCCGCAAAAAAAGGGAATATTAATCCCGAATTAATACAAAGCCCGGCAGCTTCATTTACAGTTTCCAATCTGGGTAATTATGGTGTTGAAATGTTTACTCCTGTGATCAATCTGCCACAGGTTGCAATACTGGGAGTTTGCACTATCATAAACCGGCCGGCAAGTATCGGGAACAATACTTTCGGGTTCATACCATATATCGGTCTTTCCCTTACTTATGATCACAGGGCAATTGATGGCGGACCGGCAACGTTGTTCCTGAAGGAGATCAAGGATCAGATAGAAGCTTTCAGATATTGAGAATTACCGCGCAATATCTGTAGAGACAGGTCTGAGACCTGTCTCTACAGTATTTTAAATTATTAAAACAAAGTACCGTTCGAAAATAATAATTTAATACAATGCCAAAGAGCCAGAACATTAATCCAAAAATTGTCCGTAAACCACAATTCATTGAGTTTGGTAAAATTCCTGTAAATCAGTACAATAAGACGATTGAAGAAGAGAAAAAGATTTACAGTCAGGAAGATTTTATTAGGATCTACCACGATATGGTTGTCATCAGGGAATTTGAGACCATGCTCAATCTCATTAAAACAACAAATGAATATAACGGAATACCCTATAACCACCCGGGGCCTGCACACTTATCTATCGGGCAGGAGGCTTCAGCAGTAGGTATGGCCTACACTCTTGGAGTGGATGATTATATATTCGGGTCACATCGCAGCCATGGTGAGATACTTGCAAAAGGATTATCGGCCATTCATCAGCAGGACGAAGACACTCTCTACCGGATAATGAAAAACTATTTTGGCGGAAATGCGTTGAAAGTTGTTGAAAAAGGTTTCCAGGGAAGCATAAAGGATCTAGCCACCAATTTTTTACTGTATGGAGCGCTGGCTGAGATTTTTGCCCGTGAAAATGGCTTCAATAAAGGTCTTGGCGGATCCATGCACGCTTTTTTCACACCATTCGGGATTTATCCAAATAATGCTATAGTTGGCGGTTCGGGAGACATTTCAGTCGGAGCCGCACTTTATAAAAAAATAAACCGGAAACCGGGGATCGTGGTTTGTAATATCGGTGATGCATCAATGGGCTGCGGGCCGGTATGGGAAGGGATCTGCTTTGCCACAATGGATCAGTACAAGACCCTGTGGGATGGAGAATACCGGGGCGGCCTGCCATTGATTTTTAATTTTATGAATAATCTTTACGGCATGGGCGGCCAGACCTGCGGTGAGACAATGGGATTTGATATTCTTGCCAGAGTCGGGGCAGGTATTAATCCTGAATCGATGCATGCCGAACGTATTGATGGCTATAATCCCCTTGCAGTAATTGATGCATTCAAACGTAAAAAACAGATCATAAAGGAAAAGAGGGGGCCGGTACTTCTTGATACGCTGACTTACAGAATAAGCGGCCATTCCCCGTCAGACGCCTCATCGTACAGATCAAAGGAGGAGATCGAAGCCTGGCAAAAGGAAGACTCAATTCTGGCATTCGGGAAATCGCTGGTTCTTGCAGGTATCGCCAAACAGGACCATCTTGATAAAATTGCCGGAGAGACAAAAGAACTTTTAACTCAAATACTGAGATTATGTATTAATGACGAAATTTCACCCAGGATCAATATGAAAAAAGATCCGGATTTCATCGGTGAAATGATGTTTTCAAACGGATCTGTTGACAGGATGGGCGAAGGAACACCTGAGGTGCTTATTCCGCTTGATGAAAATCCGCGTGTCAGATCCCTCAAGAACAAAGAACGATACTATAAGGACAAGGAGGGAAAACCAGTTTCAAAAGCTAAATTATTTCAGTTCCGCGATGGTATTTTTGAAGCTGTTATTGACAGGTTCTATAAGGATCCCACACTCGCAGCCTGGGGTGAAGAAAACCGTGACTGGGGCGGAGCCTTTGCCGTATACCGCGGACTTACGGAGGCACTCCCCTATCACAGGCTCTTTAACTCACCCATATCTGAAGGCGCAATTGTCGGTACAGCAATTGGTTACGGAATGTGCGGAGGACGGGTTATAGCAGAGATAATGTATTGCGATTTTCTCGGCCGGTCAGGAGATGAAGTATTCAACCAGTTGCCTAAATGGCAGGCTATGAGCGGCAACATTATTAAGATGCCGGTAGTAATCAGAGTTTCAGTAGGTTCAAAATACGGAGCTCAGCATTCCCAGGACTGGTCCTCACTTACCGCCCATATACCGGGGTTAAAAGTGGTATTCCCTGCAACACCCTACGACGCAAAAGGACTGATGAATTCTGCATTGCAGGGAACCGACCCGGTGATCTTTTTCGAGAGCCAGAGAATTTATGATATCGGTGAAATGTTTCATTCTGAAGGAGTACCGGAAGGATATTATGAGATTCCATTCGGCGAACCGGATATAAAAAGATCAGGCAAGGACATTACAATTCTTTCAATCGGAGCAACATTATATCCGGTTATGAAGGTAGCAGATCAGCTCCGTGAAAAATACGGAATCGATGCCGAGGTCATTGATGCCAGGTCACTTGTTCCATTCAACTACGAGCCAGTCATTCAATCAGTTAAAAAGACCGGAAGGATTGTGCTTACCAGTGATGCAACATCACGCGGATCATTCCTCAAGGAGATGGCACAGACTATTACTGAGCTTGCCTTTGATTATCTCGATGCACCTCCTGTTGTTGTCGGATCGAGGAACTGGATAACACCGGCCTATGAAATGGAAGAATATTTCTTTCCTCAGCCTGACTGGATTCTTGATGCTATTCACCAGGGAGTACTTCCACTTAAAGGACATCAGATCAAAACGGACTTTTCAATAGAAAAAGCAATTGAATTGAATAAAAAAGGAGTTTAATTTGTCATAGAATAAACAGAACACATAATAGTTCAGAATATTTTTCAAACTTTGACTCTGATTTTAATTAAATTGCATTTTCACAATTATTGAAATCTGATTTCTATGCTCAGACGGTTCTTCCTTATTTTTTTCTTAAGCAGCATCTGTCTGATTGCTCATAACCAGACACGCAGCCTGGAATTTTATCTGAACCAGGGCATTCAAAACAGCCCTCTGTTAAAAGATTACAGAAATCAGATCAGTTCTTCCATTGCCGATAGTCAGCTTATCAGGGCAACAAAGAAACCATTTGTTGAAGCAAAATCGCAACTCCTGTACTCTCCTGCATATAGAAATTTCGGATATGATGAGATTATTACCGATCTGGGGAATTATACGGCCGTTGTCAGCGTATCTCAGAATATATTAAACAAAAAGGAACTTGACAATAAATATAACTCTGTCAGTATTCAAAAACAGCTGATAAACAATTCTTCCCTGATTTCTTCCAATGAATTGAATAAGCTCATTACTGAACAATACCTTACGACATTCTCCGGCTATAGTGACCTGAGATTCAATAAATCCTTCCTTGAACTTTTAAAAAAAGAAAATGAAATAGTTAAGCAGTTTGTAACTAGCGGAGTATATAAACAGACTGACTATCTTGCATTACTGGTAGAAACTCAGTCACAGGAAATACTTATCAAACAGCTGGAGAGCCAGTACAGAAAAGATCTCAGCTCACTTAATCAACTCTGCGGACTTAATGATTCAGTGTGGTATGAACTGGTTGAACCTGAGCTAAATATCAAGGGCAGCCCTGATATTTTAAAATCTCCGGCATTCCTTCATTATCAAATTGACAGTATCAGGATTGAGAATGAAAAGTCGGCTGTTGATATAAAATACAGACCCAAAGTTAATTGGTTTGCTGATGCCGGTTTCCTTACCAGCAATCCATGGAATTTCTACAGGCATTTTGGTTACAGTGCCGGTCTAAGTCTCAACCTGCCGATCTATGACGGAAAACAAAGAGGTATTGAAAAACAGAAACTTGACCTTGACCAGAACAGCAGGTTGAATTATGAAGATACATATCGCAAACAGTATTTTCAACAGGTGCAGCAACTCACGAGCGAGCTTAAGTCATTAAATGAGATGTACGGCAGTTCAACTGTTCAGCTTCATACATCCGATCAACTTGTAAAAGCATTGAAAGATCAACTTGAAGCCGGTATTATTCAGATGACAGAATACATTAATGCTATAAAAAACTTTAAAATTATTAACAGAAACATTAACCTGATCAATGTTCAAAAACTTCAGGTTATAAATGAAATAAATTTCCTCCTGACTCAATAAAAATATACTCTGATGTCAATACATATTAGAATTAATTTTTTTATATGCCTGCTTTTGATAATTATTGGAATATCATTTTCCTGTAAGCATGTAAGCAAGACATCTGAAGAAGTCACTGAAGTGAAAACACCGGTAACAATAGTTCCTGTTACATTTAAACCGGTCAGTTCGGCGGTTACATTACCTGCTGTTGCCACTTTTATGAATAAGAATATAATCAGGGCAACAACAACCGGGACCATTGAAAAAATATTAATTGCTCCGGGGGAGTTTATCTCAACCGATCAGTTGCTCTTCACTATCAAAACAAGGGAGGCAATGGCGCTTGACAGAAAATCACAGATAGATAGTTCATTATCTTTTAAAGGTGTTATAAACATTGTCTCACATCAGGAGGGTGTAATAAATTCCATCTCATATCAGAAAGGTGACTTTGTACAGGAAGGAGACGAAATGGCTGTTGTATCTGAACAAAACAGTCTGGTTTTTATAATGGATGTTCCCTTTGAACTTGATAAGTATGTGGAAAGGAACAGGAATTGCAAGGTCATTCTTCCCGACGGCAGGGAGATTGACGCCAATATTTCCCGTAAGCTTCCTGATATGGATATCCAATCGCAGACAATCAGGTACGTTGTTAAACCATTGTCTGCTGTCCGTCTGCCCGGAAACCTGATTGCAAGCGTAAACCTTATCAAATCGAGAAATGAAAATGCTTTGGTCGTGCCAAAAAAAGCAGTATTAGGCAATGAAACACAGACTGAATTCTGGGTAATGAAACTGATTAACGACAGTACAGCTATAAAGGTCGATGTAAGCAAAGGATTTGAAAATAATGATGAAATTGAGATCACTAAACCTGAATTTCTTCCGACAGACAGGGTAATACTCACCGGTAATTATGGTCTTCCCGATACAGCAAGGATCACTATTGTAAAGGAATGATAATATGAAGAATTTCTTCCTCTCATATAAAAATCCCATATCTGTTATTATTGCTGTTATTATCGTCGGAGGGATATTTCTGTACGGACAGATACAGGTTTCGCTATTTCCCGAAATCACCTTCCCTAAATTAAAAGTCATTGCAGACAATGGAGAGCAGCCAGTTGATAAAATGATGGTCACTGTCACCAGGCCCCTGGAAGATGCCATAAAACAAGTCCCCGATCTCAAGATATTAAGAAGCACCACCAGCAGAGGCACCTGTGAAATCTCTGCTTTCCTTAACTGGGGTGCAGATATTAATATCAATCAGCAGATGCTCGAATCGCGGATCTCACAGATAAAAAATTCTCTTCCCCCTGATGTCCAGATACAGATCGAGAAGATGAATCCCTCAATTCTGCCTGTGATAGGATTTACAGTTGAAAGTGATAAAAAAACGCCTATTGAGCTTAATCTGATAGCAACTTATACAGTCAAACCTTTTTTGTCGCAGATTGAGGGTGTTTCATCGGTTGGCGTTATTGGCGGAAAAACAAAGGAATTCTGGATTGAGCTTAATCAGCTTAAAATGAGCAGTTTTTCAATAACACCCGAGATTATCCGGGATATGCTCAGCCAGAATCATTTTATTACTTCAAATGGGTTTCTGTCCGATTACCGCCGGCTCTATCTGAATATAACAGATGCAGGGC
Organism: uncultured Bacteroidales bacterium; assembly: GCA_963791065.1. Taxonomy (GTDB): domain Bacteria; phylum Bacteroidota; class Bacteroidia; order Bacteroidales; family VadinHA17; genus LD21. The sequence goes on along the minus strand of CAWBQN010000015.1, from coordinate 521,320 downwards.
TTTATAATCTTAACGATATTGAAAATGTCGTTCTGCGTAATGACGGGAAAAGGCTTATAAAACTAAAAGATGTTGCTGATATCAATGTCAGAGAAAGAACTGAGTATACGAGGATAAATGCCAATGGACGCCAGGGTCTTCTGGTAGCAATTCTTAAACAGCCCAGCGCGAACCTGATTAAGCTTTCAGAAAATGTAGTATCCAGGCAGAAAGAGCTTGAAAAGATTCTTCCTCCTGATGTTCATCTCTCCTTTTACTATGATCAGGCAGATTTTGTAAATAAAGCAATAAAGAGTGTCAACGACAGCCTTTGGCTGGGATTGCTGCTCGCGCTTCTTGTCGCAATTATGTTTTTAAGGTCCTTCAGGGCCAGCGCAACAATTCTTATAACGATTCCTGTTACACTGCTTCTTACGATAATCGTACTATATTGTATCGGGTATACTCTGAATATAATGACATTCGGAGCTATCGCTGCAGCTATAGGATTGATCATTGATGATGCTGTTGTAGTGGTGGAACAGATACACCGGACCCACGAAGAATTTCCTGACAGGTCTTCAAACCAGATCGTTCACCAGGCAGTAAACTATCTGCTGCCCTCAATGGTAGGATCATCAATAAGCACTATTGTGATATTCGTGCCTTTTATGTTACTGGGCGGAGTGGCAGGAGCTTATTTCAATGTTCTTACAAATACAATGATAATAACCCTGGTATGTTCATTCTTTGTTACCTGGATAGGATTGCCGGTAATTTATCTCTGGTTTTCCGGTTTAAGATCCCTTTTCCCTGAAAAGGAAAAAACAAAAGTCAGGGTAACAAAGACGAGAAACTGGGTAAGCTTTTTTCTGCGGAAACCCGTTATCAGCATTCTTTTCGTTCTGTTCCTGCTAATTTGCATAATATATATCCTTCCACGGCTCGAAACAGGATTTCTGCCTGAAATGGATGAAGGCTCCATTGTTCTCGATTACAAAGCTCCGCCGGGAACTTCACTGGAAGAGACTGACAGGATACTTATCGAGGTTGAAAAAATAATTGTGAAAATACCTGAGGTTGCTACCTATTCAAGAAGGACAGGTGCGCAGATGGGATTTTTCATTACAGAGCCAAATGACGGTGATTACCTGATACATTTAAAAGATGACAGGAAAAGAAGCACAGTTGATGTAATTGATGATATCCGCAAGAAGATTGAGGCCACTCAACCCGCACTTCAGATTGATTTCGGACAGGTAATCGGTGATATGCTGGGTGACCTTATGGCATCGGTCCAGCCAATTGAGATCAAGATCTTTGGAAGTGATCATCAGACACTGAATGATCTGGCCCGGAAGGTCGCCGGTGAAGTTGAAAAGATCGAAGGCGTTGAGGACGTTTTTGATGGCATTATCATTGCCGGACCATCAATTGAAGTAATACCCGACCAGGAAAAACTGGCACAGTTCAAAATCTCACCGGCATCATTTCAGTTTCAGCTACAGACAATCACAGAGGGAAATATTATAGGAAGCATTCTTGAAAAAGAACAGATGACTGCAATACGGATGATCTATCCGAACAGCCTTAAAAACAGTCTCGAAAACATAAAGAACAGATTTGTATTCCTCCCCGACGGAAAACTCAAACCTTTGTCAACTCTATCAACAATCAGTCTGAAGGAAGGAGTTGCTGAAATCAACAGGGATAACCTTAAGTCGGTCTCTATTGTTACTGCAAGGCTGAATAATAAGGATCTGGGATCCGCTATGAAAGAAATACAGAAAACTATAGACTCAAAAATATTTCTTCCCCAGGGGTACAACATAGAATATGGAGGCGAATATGCTGATCAGCAAAAATCATTCAATGAACTTCTTATGATACTCATTTTATCAAGCCTCATGGTGTTTGCACTTATGTTATTCCTTTTCAAGGATTTCAGAGCCGCCTGTTCGATCCTCTTCATAGCAGTCCTTGGAATTTCCGGCAGTCTGATTGCACTTTTTGTAACAAATACACCATTAAATGTCGGGAGCTATACAGGATTGATTATGATAGTCGGAATTATAGGTGAGAATGCAATATTCACTTTTCAGCAGTTTACCACCAACCGACAGAAAGGCACAGTAGATGAATCCCTTGTTTATGCAATTTCAACCCGCTTGAGACCAAAGCTTATGACAGCTCTTGGAGCGATCATTGCACTTATGCCGCTGGCTGTAGGTGTCGGTACAGGTGCACAGATGCATCAACCGCTCGCAATTGCTGTAATAGGCGGATTCATAGTCGCACTTCCGCTCCTCCTGATCATTTTACCGACAATGTTGCATCTGCTGTACAAGAAAGAAGACAAGAAAGTTATTTAAAAAATATAAATTAAAATATGCCACTAAAAGGATGAGGTCGACAGAAATATTCGTACCCATCGCTCGAAAGTCAATTTGCGAACCTTGGAGAAGTAAGTTATAAAGAAATCATAGGTATCTTTGCCCGCAAATTAACAATATATGGAAAACGTGTTAGCGAACATCAAAGGTAAAACAGGGTTTATAATAGACATGGATGGTGTAATTTACCACGGCAATAAGCTACTGCCGGGAGTGACTGATTTTTTGGCCTGGCTGGAAGAATCAGGCAAGAAATACTTATTTCTGACCAATTCCAGTGAAAGGACTCCGAAAGAATTGCAGGAGAAGATGAAAAGACTGGGAATTAATGTGGGAGAAGATCATTTTTATACAAGTGCTCTCGCAACCGCCAGCTTTCTCTCAAATCAGAAACCCAACGGGAGCGCTTATATTATAGGAGACGCCGGTCTTATCCATGCATTGTACAGTGTCGGATATAGTGTAAATAATGTCAACCCTGATTATGTTGTTGTTGGTGACACGCACGGCTACAATTTTGAGAAGGTTGAACTTGCTGTAAATCTTGTGATCAGGGGTGCAAAACTGATTGGCACCAATTCTGACGTAAGCGGGCCGGTTGAATTTGGAATTACCCCGTCGACAAAAGCGCTGATCGCACCTATTGAAATCGCTTCAGGAAAGAAGGCATATTTTGTAGGCAAGCCTAATCCCCTGATGATGCGCAGTGCTCTTAAACGGCTTGCTGTCAAAAGAGAGGACGCGATAGTAATTGGGGACAGGATGGATACAGATGTCAGGTGCGGCCTCGAATCAGAAATTGATACCCTGCTTGTCCTTAGCGGCATAACTGACCGTTTCGGCATAGACCAGTTCCCTTATCGTCCACGTTACATTCTAAATGGTATTATTGACCTTGTTAATTAAACAGCATAATGGAAATTCAGGATAGATACAAGTCAGAACGAAAAGATGTTGCCCGTTTCATGAGACGGCTCTATAAGCACGGCCTCACAACAACGTCAGGAGGGAATATTAGTCTTCGGATCCCCGGGGATCTAATACTGATCACCCCTACCGCAACTGACAAGGGCAGAATGAGGTGGAAAGAAGTCGGTATTATGACCATTTTCGGCGAAAATCTTACACCACACCTGAAACCATCAATTGAAACTGCAATGCATCTTTCAATTTATAAGAAAAAGAAAGATGCTCTGGCAATTATTCATGCACATCCTGTATTCGCTTCTCTGTTCACGGCAATAAAAGCTAAGATTAACACTGAACTTACAGCAGAAGCCAAAGCTGTACTGGGCGATCCTTTGTTCGTAAGGTATGCAGTAATGGGATCCGTTGCACTTGCTGAAGTTGCTGCAGAAAATATACTGAGGTCCGATATCCTGTTACTTGAAAATCACGGGATCCTTACTGTCGGTTCTAACCTTCTTCAGGCATTTGACAGGATCGAAGTCCTGGAAAATGCTGCAAAGATGACACTTATGACAGAAATGACTGGCAGAAAAAGACCTCTTGACAAAGCCAGGATACTTGAATTAGAAAGATTATTCAGATAATAAAAGGGTACCTTTTCCTTTAATTTGAAACGAAACATAAAAACCATTAATGAAGAATTTCCTGACTGAGTTTCCCTCATTTGATGCACTTCATAAAGAGATGAAAGGAATCTCTTTTCCTGAGTACCGTGAAGCAAACGGACACATTCATACTCCGTATTCATTCAGTGCATTTGCAGCTCTTGATACAGCTTTTAAAATGGCTGTATCAGAAAAAATTGCAGTTCTCGGGATAAATGATTTTTATGTAACAGATGGTTATGCTGCCTTCCATGAAGGTTGTCTGGAAAATAAGATATTCCCATTATTTAATATAGAATTCATCGGACTTCTGAAGGCAGAACAAAAAAAAGGTATCAGGATTAATGATCCTAATAATCCAGGCAGAATTTATTTCAGCGGAAAAGGTCTCGATTTCCCTTTTCAGGCTGGTTGGATCCAAAAAAGACAACTAAGGAACGTAAAAAGAGAAAGTCAGAATCAGATAAGAGCCATGATTTCAAAGCTGAACAGGCTGATAGACCTTGAGAAGCCTGCAATGAAACTTACCTATAAAGAAATAAAAAGGGAATTTGCACATGAACTTGTGCGTGAGCGGCACATTGCAAAAGCTCTCAGGGAAATGGTTGTCACTTCAAGCCCAAACCGGGATGATCAGCTTGTTTTTCTTGAAAAACTTTATGGGGGGAAAAAGTCAAAGGCCGGATTATCAAATCCTGCAGCTCTTGAAAATGAGATACGGTCAAATCTCCTGAAAAGCGGGGGATCTGCTTTCGTTAAAGAAGACGAACGTACTTTTCTCGAGCTCAGGAAAATTATAAAGATCATTATCAAAGCGGGCGGAATTCCATGTTACCCGGTATTACTTGATGATGCACTTGGTAGATATACTGAATTTGAATCGGACCCTGAAAAACTTTATAATTCTCTCAAACTTCTCGGTATTGAATGTATTGAACTTATTCCTGGAAGAAATGATCATGATATTCTAAAGAACTTTGTTGAATTCTTTCATAAAAAGGGTTTCATCATAACATTTGGTACTGAGCATAATACACCTGAGATGCTGCCTCTTACAGTGACTACAAGAGGTACAAGGCCTCTTGATGAATCCCTGAAAAAAATAGCATGGGAAGGGGCCTGTGTTATAGCAGCACATCAATATCTGAGAGCCGATGGCAGACAGGGATACGTTCTGCCCGACGGATCGCACAGTATTAAACAGATGAGAGAATTAACAAATCTAGGACAGTTAGTTATTGAGTATTTCTTAAACAAGTATCAAAATGAAGACGGAAATTAAAGAGCTGATTGAGATATCTAAATATTACGGATCCAACAAGGACTTTGTTATTGCAGGCGGGGGTAACACATCATTCAAAGACAATGAAACAATTTGGATAAAAGCCAGCGGTCAGGCACTCGCTGAGCTGAATGAGGAGGGTCTTGTTTCATTAAGCAGGCAAAAGCTTCATACCATATCCACAGCAATTTATTCAGACGACCCTGTCATAAGGGAGGAACAGGTAAAGGAAGATCTATTCAGAAGTATTCTCAATCCTTTAAATGATCAGAGACCATCTGTTGAAACTTCACTGCATGAGTTAATTCAATATAAATTTATCGTGCATCTGCATCCGACAATTGTGAATGGAATACTTTGCAGCCGGACTGCGAAGAGCCTGACCCAGAAGCTGTTTGGAGAGAGCGTTCTTTTTGTTCCATACACTGATCCCGGCTATACTCTCTTCAAAAAGCTTGAATCTGAAATTATTTCATATCGCGGGAAATATTCGCATGATCCACGGATCATTTTCCTTGAAAATCATGGATCCTTCGTTGGTGCTGATAACATTGAAGAGATAAAAAAAATATATGACGAGATAATCCTGAAGATTAACGAAGTATTATCTCCGGTTTCTGACATTGCACCTCTGCCATTCAATCCGATGCTTTATAAAGTCTTGCCGGTTATTCGAATTCTGTTATCAGGCGACCAGCCGGGGATAGTAAGGTTTCGAAATAACTCCCTCATTGCCAGGTTCTATACGAACCAGCAGGAATTTCATAAGATCTCATTACCACTTACCCCTGATATAATTGTTTATTGTAAAACAAGGTATCTGTACATTGAACAATCATCGACCGCGGAGCGAATACTCGATTCTTTCAGATATCAGTTGCCCCACTTTTTAAGCGAATATGGCTATCTGCCAAGGATTGTTGTAATTAAGGATATGGGCGTTTTTGCAATCGGTGATACCTATGCCAATGCCGAAGCCATCCTTGACGTGTATGAGGATCTTATCAAAATCAGCCATTATGCCTCACTCTGCGGTGGAATTAAGTTCCTTATCCCCGAACAGGTTGCATTTATTGACCAATGGGAGGTTGAAAACTACAGGAGAAAAGTTACCCAGTCGACCGGAACGGTAAATAAACTGAATAATAAAATTGCTATCGTTACCGGAGGCGCACAGGGATTCGGAGCTGGAATAGCTGAATCATTATTCAAGCTTAATATGAATGTCATTGTAGCCGACCTTAACGAGGAGACAGGAAGACACTTCATCGGTTTGTTATCAGCCAAAAAAACCCTGAATAAGGCCATTTTTGTGAGTACCGATGTTGCTGATGCATCCTCGGTTAAAGACCTTATCATAGCAGCTGTCAGGGAATTTGGCGGACTTGATATCATGATAAGCAATGCAGGAATATTAAAAGCAGGTGGTCTTGATGAGATTGATGCCGATGCATTTTATAAAACCACGCAGATCAATTACAGCGGGTATTTTCATTGTGCAAAATATGCGTCCGAGGTTATGAAACTTCAAAATCAGGAGAAACCCGGCTCATATACCGATATTATTCAGATAAACTCCAAATCGGGATTAAGAGGCAGCAACCGCAATTTTGCCTATTCAGGAGCTAAATTCGGTGGCATAGGTCTTACACAATCATTTGCATTGGAGCTTGCTCCTTTCAGGATTAAGGTAAACTCAATCTGTCCCGGTAATTTTTATGAGGGTCCGCTATGGTCCGACCCGAACACTGGCTTGTTCGTGCAGTATCTTAAAACGGGAAAAGTCCCGGGAGCAAAGAATATCGATGATGTGCGAAAATTTTATGAGGATAAAGTGCCTATGAAAAGAGGCTGTAAGCTTGAGGATGTTATGAAGGCACTTCTATATATCATTGATCAGGAATATGAAACCGGTCAGGCTGTTCCGGTAACCGGTGGGCAGGTTATGCTTGGATAGAAAGGGTGGTAAAAAAATAATTATGAAGACTAAAGCAGTTAGAATTTATGGTAAAAAAGATCTTCGGCTGGAGGAATTTGACCTGCCGGAGTTACACGACGATGAGATTCTTGCCAGGGTAATTTCCGACAGTATATGCATGTCGTCACATAAAGCAGCGCTGCAGGGCTCTGAGCATAAGCGCGTTCCTGACGATATTCACATCAACCCGACAATTATCGGGCATGAGTTTGCTGGAGTAATGCTCGAAGTCGGAAAGAGGTGGCGGCACAAATTCAAAGCAGGTCAGAAATTTTCAATTCAACCGGCAATGAACCAGATGGGTACTTTGAATGCACCAGGTTACTCCTACCGGTTCATCGGGGGTGATGCCACACACATTATAATTCCAGCCATCGTAATGGAAGCCGATTGTCTTCTTCCCTATGAAGGAGATGCTTTCTTCCCTGCTTCTCTTTCAGAGCCGATGTCGTGTATCGTGGGCGCTTTCCATGCCAGTTATCACAGACCTCCGGGTACATATAAACATAATATGGGTATCAGGCAGGGCGGAAATATGGCGATCCTTGCCGGTGTTGGTCCTATGGGTCTGGGAGCTATCGATTATGCTTTGCATCAGGAGAGAAAACCAGGACTGCTGGCAGTTACTGATATCGATGATAACCGTCTGATGCGGGCAGCGTCTCTGTTTACCGAGGAACAGGCAGCTAAAGAGGGAGTTAAACTTATTTATGTCAACACGGGAAAAATGAAAGATCCTGCGAAATATCTGCGTGATCTTACAGGGGATAAGGGATTTGACGATGTATTCATTTTTGCTCCGGTAAAACCGGTAATTGAGACAGGCGATGCAATCCTGGGTTTTGATGGTTGTCTTAACTTCTTTGCCGGTCCGGTTAATCCGGAATTTAAAGCTGAAATTAATTTCTACAATGTTCATTATGCATTCACACATATTACTGGTACCTCCGGAGGCAATACAGACGACATGAAGGAATCGTTAAAATTAATGACTGAAGGGAAGATAAATCCAGCTGTAATGGTAACTCATATCGGCGGACTTGATTCTGTAGTTGATACTACATTGAACCTGCCTCAGATTGAGGGTGGTAAAAAGCTTATTTACACCAATATATCGATGCCGCTAACTGCTTTGTCCCGACTTGGTGAACTGGGCAAAAAGGAACCATTGTATGCAGGCCTTCATGAAATTGTTTCTAAAAACGATTTTATCTGGTCCCTTGATGCTGAGAGATATCTGCTGGCACATGCAAAACCAATTTAATGTATTTTACGGTTTTACTCTGTGTAACTCTGTGATCCCGATAGCTATCGGGACTCTGTGTGCCTCTGTGACAGTTCTTAAATTCTTGTTACACAGAGTGCCACTGAGAACCACAGAGTACCACAGAGATATTAAAACCTATTTGCTTTTCAATTCTAAAGCAAATTCCTCCGAGATATAATTTTCATAACTCAGACAAACATTTGTTGCAAAATCCACACCCATAGATACTACTTTTGACCATGCTTCCTCTCCCATCTTTTCCAACTGTACTGATTTGATCTCATTCATGTATATTGCAGCCATCATTCCTGCATTGAAATTATCCCCCGCACCGATAGTGCTTACCGGTTTTATAGCTTTTACCGGAAACTTTCCCGAATAGCTGACAGTTCTGACAAAAACTCCTTCAGAATTTGCAGTGTAGACCAGGCAGTTACAGTATTCCCGTACAATTCTCCAGGTTTCATCAGGTGTATCTGCTCCGAATATGTTTTTGAAATCCTCATTGGAGCCTCTGATCAGCGTTGCTGTCTTCATGTTTTCAATGATCATCGGCTTCATCCTGACAAGATCAGATGAATGTGTAGGTCTGAAGTTCGGATCATAAATCACAATGGCACCATTTTCTTTCGCATTGTAAATCAATTCCCTGAACTTAATCCTAATCTCATCAGTAATTGCATAAATAGAGCCGCAAAGAATTATGTCATCCTTCCTTAGAAGAGGCAATTCACTGCTAAATCTTTTTTCCGGATAGTCCTGATAAAAGGTGTAGGTTGCATCATTTCTTTCATTAAGAAAAGCCAGGGCAAGTTTTGTTTTACCATCCTTATAATGATCAATGCTTCTTGTATCTACACCGTTTTCTGAAAGAAAGCTATCTATTATTTTTCCGACATTGTCACTTGCGTACTCGCTGATAAAAGAAACAGGCAAACCTATCCTCCCCAGAGAAACAGTGCTATTAAGCATCGCACCGCCAGCCTTTGCTGCCTGAGGCTGCCCATTTTTAAAGATAATGTCAAAAACAGTCTCTCCTATTCCGTAAATTTTCCTCATTTGAAACAGTATTAGAATGTTGTAATGTCGTGAATTTACTACTTTTAACTTTAACAATCGCTGCACGCTCATTGTTGCACGAATACTTTTCTGCCACAATGCTGTGAAGGCACCGGTAATACATCTGTTTATTTTTATATTTGCTATGACTTATAAAGACCGAATAATATGAAAGCAATGAGCCTTACCGGGATAAGAAAGATGGTTATGACGGATATTCCTGAACCAGTCCTGAAAAATCCTGCTGATGTAAAAATCAGAATGCTTGCAGTTGGCATATGCGGATCGGATATTCATTATTATACACAGGGCAGGATCGGCTCTCAAAAAGTACAGTATCCTTTTACTGTGGGACATGAAGGGTCCGGGGTTGTTGTTGAGGTGGGCAAATCAGTAAAAAGGGTAAAGCCCGGAGATATGGTCGCAATTGATCCTGCCATGCCATGCGGGGAATGCGATCAGTGCCGTACCGGCAGGCATCACACCTGCCGGAAACTCAGGTTCCTTGGCTGTCCCGGACAAGCTGAAGGCTGCCTGATGGAATATATTGTCATGCCTGAAAAAAGCTGCTTCGCTCTTGCGGAGAGTCTTAATCCCGACCATGGAGCAATATCTGAACCACTTGCCATTGGTGTCTATTCTGTAAAAAAATCAGGAAGTGTTAAAGACATGAATATCGGAATATTCGGCTTCGGACCCATAGGAATGAGCGTGATGCTCGCTGCAAAGGCAAAAGGCGTCAACAATATCTATTCAACAGATATTATTGACGAACGTCTGGAAATTGCGGCTAAGGAAGGGGTTACTCTGACAGGGAACCCTGATAAAGAGGATATTATCAGAAGTATCAGTAAGGCAGAGCCTCTCGGACTGGATCTGGTTTTTGAATGTTGCGGTAAGCAGGAAGCTCTTGATCAGGCTGTTGAACTCATGAAGCCCGGAGGAAAACTAATTATTGCAGGTATTCCTGAATTTGATCGATGGTCCCTCAATGCAGAAACAATCAGACGGAGGGAGATATCTATTCAGTTCATAAGAAGGCAGGTCGGTTGTGTTGAAGAGACACTCGAACTGATGAAAAACGGATCGGTTAAAATTGATAATATGATTACGCACCGCTTCCCTTTCGCCAAAACAAAAGAAGCCTTTGACCTGGTCGCTGATTATAGAGACGGTGTAATGAAAGCAATGATCGATTTCTAAGACCCCATTTGTAAAAAGTCAGAATAATAGGGAAAATCTGATCCTGACTTAAGCATAGACATTTCAACTTAAAAAATAAAATTATGAATAAAAAAATTATGCTGGCATCGGTCATCTTTCTGGGGTGCCTCACTTTTTATGGTCAAAATGTCGGTTCATCACCTGAATATATTAAGGCATTAACCTCAGAATGGAAAGGCGATCGTTTTCCGGACGGTAGGCCCAAAGTATCTGACTCACTGCTCGAAAGATTAAAGAAAATATCGATTGAAGAGGCCTGGGGTGTCCTTAGAAACAAGGGATATTTGAACCAGTTTGAGGGTGACTGGACAATTATTCATCCTGATGAAGTGATGACCGGCAGGGTTGTTACAGCTCAGTATATGCCATTACGGCCCGACCTTGAAAAACAGGTAAAAGAGCAGGGTAAAACCGAAAACAGGGCTCAGCAGGGGGGAACAAATTCATGGCCGATAGATATGCTCACAACTGGAGATGTTTACGTCGCTGATGCTTATGGCAAAATCGCCGATGGCACTCTGATAGGTGACAATCTCGGTAATTCAATCTATGCCAAATCACAACGGGGAGTGATCTTCTTCGGATCTGTAAGAGATCAGGAGGGTTTGAGTGAGATAAAAGGTTTTAATGGATGGATTAAGGGATCAGATCCTTCTTATATTCAGCAAATGATGCTGACCACTATAAATGCCCCGATACGCGTTGGACGCGCGACGGTCCTTCCCGGCGACGTTGTTCTGGCCAAAAAATACGGAGTGATCTTCATTCCTGCCAGCCTGGTTGAGGATCTGGTTTTAAGCTCGGAATTTACCCAGCTCCGTGATGAATTCGGTCATCAGCGGCTTCGTGAGAAGAAATATCTTGCAGGTCAGATAGATAGCCAATGGACCGATGAGATAAAAAAAGATTTTCTGAGCTGGCTCAATAATTACCCGGGTAAACTGCCAATGTCAAAAAAAGAACTTGACAATTATCTTAAAGACAGAAACTATTAATGAGTTTTTAAGAAAAAGATCATCCAAAAAACTAACTTGAAATGAAAAGCTTTTTAAAGCAGATCTCAGATAAAAGCAGACAGCAGGAAAAAGCTGGAGCTGAGACTATCAAAGCAGAAATCACGGATCCTTCAACATCAAATGACCGCCGCAGTTTTCTCAAAAAAGCCGCTTTGGGAGGTATAGCTCTGGGCGGAATGATGAAATTATCGGTTGAAGACACAATTGCTCAGACTACTGCAGCAGTTCCCCGTTCTTCAAGTCCTTCTGACCTGAAGATTACCGATATGCGGGTTTCAGTGCTCGGTAATGTGGGACGGACACCAATTATCCGCCTTGATACAAATCAGGGTATTTACGGCCTTGGCGAAGTACGCGATGGTGCAGATGAACGTTATGCCCTGTTTCTTAAAAGCAGGATACTGGGTTTGAATCCATGCAATGTCGAAATGCTGTTCAAAATAATCAGGCAGTATGGTTATCATGGGAGGCAGGGAGGCGGGGTCTGCGCTGTTGAAATGGCCTTATGGGATCTGTGCGGCAAAGCATACAATGTACCTGCATGGCAATTGCTGGGAGGCAGGTATCGTGATAAGATCAGGCTTTATGCCGATACTCCGGGAGCTAATGATCCTGATGTATTTGCTCAGACGATGAAGAGAAGAGTTGAAGATCAGGGATTCACCTGGCTTAAAATGGATCTGGGAATCCATGTTGTGGCTAATATTCCCGACGCACTTGTTAACACAAAGTTCTGGGATGGAGCAACCGGACAGTACGACCTGAGAGACTATATGGGGTATGGTAATACCTTACACCCTTTCACCCAGGTACAGATTACCGATAAAGGGATGGAGGGACTGACGAAATATGTCGAGGATGTCCGTAATGCTGTCGGCTATGAAATCCCGTTAAGTGCCGACCATTTTGGTCATTTTGATGTTAACAATGCCATCCGCTTTGGCAGGGCAATGGAAAAATACCGGCTGGCATGGCTTGAAGATATGGTTCCATGGTTCTATACCGATCAGTGTAAAACATTATCTGATGCTATTGAAACACCTGTTGCTACAGGAGAAGATATTTATATGCTAAAAGGAGGATTTAAACCATTACTGGATTTGCATGCGGTTGATATTATTCAGCCTGACCTTGGTACTTCCGGCGGACTCCTTGAAACAAAAAGGATCGGCGACTATGCTGAGGATTGCGGAGTGGCAATGGCAATGCATATGGCTGGTTCTCCGGTATGTTTCATGGCTAATGTCCATTGTGCAGCTGCCACTCAGAACTTTCTTGCATTGGAACATCACTCGGTTGATGTGCCTTGGTGGGGAAACCTCGTCAGAATGACCGGCACACAGCCAATGATATCCAAAGGTTTTGCAAATGTGCCTCTGGATGCTCCGGGATTAGGAATTGAACTTAATGAAGAAGAAGTAAAGAAACACCTTCATCCAAAAGCAAAGGGATATTTTGATCCTACTCCGGAGTGGGATGAGAAACGTTCACATGACAGACTCTGGAGCTAGAATTGGCATCGCTCTCAAGCTCTTTTTCAGGTTTTAAAAACTTTCTCTAAGGTCTATACTAAAGGTCACAAAGGACTTTTCAGACTGTTTGGCTTATTTCTCTCCAAAGCGTTTCGCTGCTTCAGTCAGAATGGCCTCGGTGGCAGTGGCACCTGACCGTGTGGCCCCTGCCTCTTTCATTTTCAACAGATCATCAAGAGTACGGACTCCTCCGGCACATTTAACCTGGACAGCAGGTCCGGAGTGCTTTCTCATCAGTTCTACATCGGAAAGTGTCGCTCCTTTATAATTGTAATCACCATTTGGAAGTTTAACAAAACCATATCCGGTAGATGTTTTTACAAAATCAGCTCCCGCCAGCGTACAAATTTCGCAAAGCCGGATCTTATCCTCTGTTCTGGTAACAAAGTCAGTTTCAAAAATTACTTTGACAATAGCAAGATTTTTATGGCAAATGTCAGTTACGGCTTTTATTTCTTTTTCAACATAAGCCCAGTCTCCACCAAGTGCCTTACCGATATTTATTACCATATCTATTTCATCTGCACCATCATAACAGGCCTCTTCGGCTTCGAATACCTTAACTTTGGTGGAGCTGTTGCCATGGGGGAACCCGATTACACAGCCGACTTTTACTGAACTCCCTTTCAGGATTTGTACAGCTGCCTTTACTGCATATGGCTTTACACAAACAGAAGCCACATCATATTTCCGTGCTACCTCACATTGTTTGGCCAGATCCTCATCTGTATGAGCAGGATTAAGGATTGAATGATCGATCATTTTTGCCAGATTTTTTACTATGGTCATCTTTTTATCTGATATCTGAAAATTTAAAAATGTCCTTAATTAATTCGCCAATCGGGGCTATTGATATTACATAAGTGAACGATGTCCACAATATTATAAAATAAACTTATATTTTCAGGGTATATTTTTATATTTGACATCTGATATCTGATAATACCAACTCGAATGAAAGACTGCAAAAAGTTCCTTGCGGAACATAAGATAAGATCTATTGATATTGATATCCAGCAAATAGTTGATCTGTTAACTTCGGATATGTCACTAGGGTTACAGGGGAAAGGTAGTACGCTCCGGATGATTCCTACATACATAGAAGCTGAAAATCAATTTCTTACAGGCGTACCAGTCGTTGCAGTTGATGCTGGTGGAACCAATTTCAGAGCAGCGCTGGTTAAATTCAATGTGCAGGGGAAGCTTGAAATAAGCAACCTGATGAATGCAAAAATGCCCGGCCTGGAAGGTGAAATTTCAAAAGCTGAATTCTTTGAAACAATTGCTGACTATGTCAGACCAATTGCAGAACTTTCTGACAGAATTGGATTCTGTTTTTCATATCCTACTGAGATCTTACCGGATAAAGATGGCAAGCTTCTGCAATTTTGCAAGGAGGTACAGGCTCCCGAGGTGGTAGGTGAGCTTATTGGTAAGAACCTGCTGGAATATCTTGGAATGGCTGAGAAACAAATTGTGCTGCTAAATGATACAGTTGCCACACTTCTTGCCGGAAAATCAGCTTCCTTCGGTCGCGAATATGATTCATACATTGGTTATATCCTGGGCACAGGCACAAATACGTGCTTTATTGAAAGCAACAGGAATATACTGAAAGTCAGGGGTCTCGATCCGGCAAAAAGTCAGATTATCAATGTTGAATCAGGAAATTTCGGCAGGGTCACTCAATCAGATATCGACATAGCCTTTGATAAAACCACTGTTAACCCTGGAGAATACAAATTTGAAAAAATGTTCGCCGGAGGATATTTTGGAGGACTCTGCCTGATGGCTTTAAAAACAGCTGCTAAGGAAGGCGTTTTTGCCGGAGCTTCCGCTGCAGATCTGATCTCGTTGTCAGAATTGTCATCCGAGGATGTGAATAATTTCATTTCCAAACCCGGCACTGGCAATAGTCCTTTGCATAATCTTAAGTTAGACGGGACCGACAGGGATAAGTGTATCGAAATCATCGAATGTCTGATTGACCGTTCTGCAAAACTCGTTGCGGCAAACTTTGCAGCTGTAATTCTGAAGACCGGCAAAGGAAAATCAGCAGAACGCCCCATATTGATCACAATCGAAGGAACCACATTTTATAAACTGCACAATCTGAGAAAATATTTTGAAAAGTACCTGAAAGAATACCTGAAAGAAGAAAAACAAAGGTTTTACAAATTTACAGAGGTCCAGCAATCCAGCCTTGTGGGAGCAGCACTTGCAGCACTCATTAACTGATGCCGGTCCCTCTGATTGTACTTCAATATTTCATCAAAGAATGTTTGTCGATTAGATCCGTGTATTTCAAGAAATCGGGAATAAATGTTTATCAAAGACTGATCAAAACAGCTACGGACAACCTTATTATAATGACCTAATAAAATATTTTGATGAGCAGAATAATTGTTATTGGGAGTTCCAATACCGATATGGTAATTAAAACTGAGAAACTCCCTCTTCCGGGTGAGACTATTCTTGGCGGAACTTTCCTGATGAATCCTGGCGGGAAAGGTGCGAATCAGGCTGTAGCCGCTGCACGTCTTGGAGGAAAAATCACTTTTATAACCAAGAGAGGAAATGATTTATTTGGAAATCAGGCAGTCGGATTACTTATGAGAGAGGGCATTGATACCCAGTATATTGTTAAGGATACTGTATTGCCTTCAGGGGTTGCGTTGATTACAGTCGATTCTGCCGGCGAGAACAGTATAGTTGTAGCTCCGGGATCTAATGGGAACCTCTTATCTGAAGATATTCCTCCGGTAATATTTGAAGGGAGCAAATATGAGATTCTGCTCCTTCAACTCGAGATACCAATCGAAACAGTCGAATTTTCAGCAGTTTCAGCGTCGGAACATGGTATTAAAGTGATCCTTAATCCTGCACCAGCGTGCAAATTGCCTGATAATCTTCTTAAGCACACATGGCTGATTACACCTAATGAGACTGAAGCAGAAGCGTTAACAGGCATAAAAATCAACAACAATATTTCCGCAGAAAGTGCAGCTGTTGTTCTTCAGGAGCGAGGTGTTAAAAATGTAATTATTACTCTTGGGGAAGCCGGAGCTTTTGTGAAGTCAGATAATTTCTCCGGGTTAGTTCCGGGAGTAAAGGTGATACCGGTTGATACAACTGCTGCCGGTGATGTATTTAATGGAGCGCTTGCAGTAGCGATATCTGAAGGGAAAGAACTTAATGAAGCTGTCCTTTTTGCAAATATAGCTGCCTCAATCTCTGTAACACGAATGGGAGCCCAGGCATCAGCACCTTACAGAAATGAAATCAAATAATCCTTTTGTCATGAAAAAGATCTTATTATTATTTGTGATACTCCTTCTGATATCATGGAATTGTACAAACCAGCCCTCCGGAAAAAGCTACAAAGTTGTCAGGGTCATTTTTGATACAGATTTTGGTCCCGATTATGACGACGTAGGCGCCCTTGCTTTTCTTCATGCTATGGCAGATAGTGGAAGGGCTGAAATACTTGCAACGGTTTCATCCAATAAGAATGTGCTGGTTGCCCCTTCAATAAGTGTGATCAATACCTATTTTGGAAGACCGGAATTGCCAGTCGGTGCTCCGAAAACACCCGGAGTGGATCTGGGATCTTCACAACACTGGGCCGATTCAATTATTGCTGACTATCCGCATTCTATCAAATCAACGAATGATGTACCCGACGCAGTAAATATTTACAGGAAAATCTTAAGCTTTGAAGCAGATAAAAGTGTTACTATCATTACCGTTGGTTTTTTAACCAATCTCAACAACCTCCTTAAGTCTAAACCCGATAAAATATCTCCACTTTCAGGAGAAGAGCTGGTTGCAAAAAAAGTAAAAAGGTTAGTGTCCATGGCCGGACAGTTCCCGGAAGGAAAGGAATTTAACGTTCATATGGATTCCACAGCATCAAAATATGTATACGAAAACTGGCCCGGAGAGATTATCTTTACGGGTTTTGAGATTGGCTCACAAATACATACCGGGTTAAGGCTTATTCAGTCCGGCATAAAAAAGAGCCCTGTTAAAGATGTTTTCAGAATAAGCATTCCTCTCTCACCTGAGGATAAAGACGGAAGAATGAGCTGGGATGAGACGGCAGTCCTTATCGGCGTTTATGGAACAGATGGATTCTTCGACAAAGTAAGCGGGAAAATTATCGTAAATGCTGATGGAAGCAATTCATGGGAGAACATCCCTGACGGAAACCAAGTTTATGTTAAACAAAAGATGCCGGTCCCTCAGATCAGTGCATTTATTGAGGATAGGATGATGCATCAGCCCTTACAGAAAATGTCCAAAAAATAAGAAAATGACGTTAAAAGTAAGAACAACGAACATTCGAATGGCGAATTAAGAACTTAAGTTTAACATTATTAAATAAGACCTGTATGAATAGAAAAAATTTTGTTTCTGCCTTTATTGCAGTATTAATTTCTATTGTGTCATGCACGACCTCCACAGATAGTTTCAGGACAATTAAGCCGGAGGTGCTCAAAGATAAAATTGCTGGCGGCTGGGCAGGCAAAATGATCGGTGTAACCTATGGCGCACCAACAGAATTCAGGGCCCAGAATAAGATCTTTTCTGATTCCATTAACTGGAAGCCATCTGATATCAGGGGAAGCCTGTGGCAGGATGATATTTATGTTCAGCTTACATTCCTTATGTCGATGGATAAGTTTGGGATTGATGCACCTGCTAAAAAATTCCAGGAGATGTTCGCTAAAGCCGGTTATCCGCTATGGCATGCAAATATGCAGGCCAGAAAGAATTATTATGACAGTATTTTTGTACCGGATTCCGGAAGCCCTGAATATAATATTCATGCAGATGATATCGATTTTCAGATTGAAGCTGACTATATAGGATTTATGTGCCCGGGTATGCCAAATACAGCATCAGCCATTGCTGAAAAAATAGGACATATTATGAACTACGGAGATGGAGTATATGGAGGAATTTTTGTCGGCGCTCTCTACTCGGAAGCTTTTTTTGAGTCTGATATTCTCAAGATTATTGAGAAAGCCTTGAAATCAATCCCCGCTGAAAGTGACTATTTTAAGATCATAAATGATGTAATAAAGCTTCATCAGCAATATCCCGCTGACTGGAAAGCTGCATGGAAAGAACTTGATACCAAATGGGGAGATGTCGATATCTGTGGTGCCGGGTCGACCTTCAATATTGATGCCAAGCTGAATGGAGCATTTATTGTTATGGGTCTATTGTATGGTGATGGCGATCCTGCAAAGACTCTTGAAATCACTACACGATGCGGACAGGATTCCGACTGTAATCCATCAAATGCAATGGCTGTACTGGGTGTTATAAAAGGATTCAGCGGTCTGCCTGCAGAAATGCAGAACGGAGTAACAGACATGGGTGATTCGATCTTTATTAATACTACTTACTCATTTAATTCAGCAGTAACCAGCACGGAAAAATATGCGCATGATCTGATTCTTAAAGATGGCGGAAAAATTAATGATAAAAAGATCATGATTAAAACCCAGATGCCTGTTGCCACTGACCCTGAAGTATCTTTTCCCGATGTGGTATTTGATAAAACCATTTCAGTTTTTGATAACACAGGCTGGTCTTTTAAAGGAAACTGGAAACCCTTTGAATTAACTTCTGAGGAAGATAACAAAGATGTCAAGCAATCTATGTATGCGGAGAAGCATGGTGACGAACTTGATATTGATTTCAACGGAACCGGAATTTCAATTGAAGGAAACTGGTTTAAAGATGGCGGAAAAGCTGATATCTTCGTAGACGGAAATCTCAATCGGAATATCGATACTTATTATAATTTTGCCAATCAGCAACATACGGTAAGCATCTGGCATGTGATGAATCTGCACCCGGGCGACCATAAAGTCAGAATTTTTGTTAAAGGAGAAAAACGGCCTGAATCAGCCGGAACAAGGGTCTATATTACTTCCGCTACAATTTTCAAAACAGCACCCAAAAAAAATGAATCCTGGAAATTCTCTTTTGAAAAATAATATTATTTAACTTGGTGAAACAGTTCATTCACCATGCGGTCAACCAGAATATTTAAACTTTTATCTTTTTACTTTTATCTTTTATCTTCAAGAAAATGTTCATACCACAAAGTTACACACTTGCCATTATTCTTTGTATTATAACAATGATCTGCTGGGGTTCATGGGGAAATACCCAGAAACTGACAGGCAAATCATGGCGGTTTGAACTCTTTTACTGGGACTATGCCCTGGGTATTCTCCTGTTTTCAATTCTGCTGGGCCTTACTCTGGGCAGCTCGGGCGAAAGCGGACGGGGTTTTATCCAGGATATAAAGCAGGCTGATCCTCATAATATTCTGAAGGCAATGATCGGCGGCGTCATTTTCAACGCGTCCAATATATTGCTTGTTGCCGCTATGGCGATAGCGGGTATGGCTGTGGCCTTTCCGGTTGGTGTTGGAATTGCTCTTGCATTGGGGGTTATAATCAATTATGTCTTTGCCCCGCATGGAAATGCTAATTTGCTTTTCGGAGGTGTTGCACTGGTTGTAGTGGCAATAATTATCGATGCCGTTGCATATAAAAAACACAGCCTGTCATTAAAGAAAGTATCGGGTAAAGGAATTTCGCTCTCAATTTCGGCTGGTATTCTGATGGCTCTTTTTTATCGTTTTGTAGCAAGTTCAATGGTCTCAAGTTTTGAAGCACCTGAACCCGGAAAACTTACTCCATATTCTGCAATGTTCTTTTTTGCAGTCGGAGTGTACCTGAGCAATCTGCTCTTCAACTACCTGATAATGAAACGTCCGATTGAGGGGAAACCTCTCAGCTTTAAAGATTACGCCAAAGGTAGTTTGGATGTACATCTTAATGGTATCCTGGGCGGGGTTATCTGGAATATCGGAATGTCGATGAGCATTATTGCTTCAGGCAAAGCCGGATTTGCGATTTCTTATGGTTTAGGCCAGGGGGCCACACTTATTGCAGCTCTCTGGGGAGTTTTTATCTGGAAGGAATTCAAAGGCGCTTCAAAATCTGTTAACAACCTGATCTTGCTTATGTTCCTTGCATATCTGGCAGGATTGGCTCTACTGGTTATAGCAGGATCGTGAATGTTAGGTACGCTAAGGAGGTGCAAAATGCTCAAAGTAAATATATTATAAATCATTCTTTGCGTCCTTTGCGTAGAATCTTTGCGACCTTTGCGGTTAATGGATTTTTGGACTACATCAGATCTTTTTCAAAAGCCTCTTTATTAAATTTATATTTATCGCCGAGAAATCCCACTATCTGAATGGTATCTGAGTAGGCATTTCCTAAACAGGTGGAAGCGCCCGGAGATGGAGTAATATTAAATATTATTTTATCTCCTGAAGCTTTGCCTCTCCCATTTCCAGTTTCCGTGTGGTATTATTTACAATCTGCGGCCTGGTTCCCCCGATTCCCCTGGCATATCTGAGTTCATTAAGTTTAAGGAAGGAACGATCATTCTGATTTGTTTAATAAACAGTCGTTTACCAATAAACGGCAGATCGTAAAGTACGTTTATAACAATATAATTGAAGAGTACCTTATCAAAAATAATATTAAAAAGGCTTAATATAGGATTAATACCAAGCCCGAAAGTCTTCCAGTACTCTGCTAAAAGTTGACCAGTTATGCCTTTCCAGCTGAAATATTGGTTTTGCTGTTGGACCGAACCTGGTAATATTCTCATCGTGTACCTCCGGGTCGCCATGAACGGCGGCAAAAGGCAGTTTGGCAACCTGTATCGTATATACCTTACCGTTCAGCACTTTCGGAGCAGTATAAAAACTTCCGGCCATTGACAAAATCGATAAATTTTTCCCGTAACCCATCGATTTGGCTATCATAAGACTATGTCCTCCTGCAGCAATAACAACAGTTGTAGCGTGAATTTCTCCCTTGTCCGTCTTATAACATATTTATCATGGTTTTTGACAATTGAAATAAGTTTTGTATTGAGGATAATATCTATCCCGGGATTTTCCTTCCTGGCATTATCAACAAAGGAATGGCAAAGTCTTTTAAAATCAACAGTATACCCATCCGCTGTCACAAGTGCAAGGATCTCCTGACCGGGATCTCTTCCTTCTACTACCCTTGGTTCAATTTTGCCGATTTCCTCTCTGTTGATCATTCTCAGGTTTGGGAAAAGCTGACTGAAGTCTGTAAATCTTTTAGCCAGATCGTCTACCTGGGTTTTACCGACAGCCAAAACCATCTTGGAGTATTTGCTGAAAATTCTAAGGTCCGACCCTGAACGCTTTTCATCCTCAAGATACTTCATCACCATATCGGCCATTCGTTTTACACTCCTGGCTTTCTCAATTGAGTAATTGGTTTCGATGTCACCGAAATGAAGCGTCTGGCTGTTTTTAGTAGGATGCGGAGTTTACAAGACCAAAGTCGGAGTATTTCTCAATCAGACCAATGTTTTTGATATCAGTATATTTGCTTAAAGTATAGAGCAAGGCAGTACCTACAACACCCCCTCCAACAATAAGCACATCGTACCTGGGAATTGTTTCATTCATCTTTTATTCTCTAGCATTTAAGGGAATATATTCATGTTTCCCATAGACATTTTTAAATGCAGGTCTGATTATCCTTTTAGCTGAAAAAGTAAGTTCTTCGATCCTGTGTGTACACCATCCTGAAACCCTCGCAATTGCAAAAAGAGGTGTATAAAGCTCTTTTGAAATATCAAGACAGGCATAAACAAAGCCTGAATAAAAATCAACATTGATGCAAACCACCTTTGTTGATTTTTCTCCTTTAAACACCCTGAATACTTCCGGTGTCAGTCTTTCAACAAGTGAATAAAGCTCAAACTCATCAAGACGGCCTTTTTCAATTGCAAGTTCCCTTGCTTTGGCCTTCAGGATTGCAGCGCGCGGATCAGAAATAGTATAAACGGCATGCCCGATTCCATATATCTTACCTGTAAAATCATTTGCCTTCTTATTGAGTATTTTCAGAAGATGCTTTGTTACTTCCTCCTCATCAGTCCAGTCTTTTACATGAACCTTCATATCTTCCATCATCTCAAGCACTCTTACATTTGCTCCTCCGTGCAATGGTCCTTTTAATGATCCGATGGCGGAGGTAACCGAAGAATAGATATCGGTTTCGGACGAACTTGTCACTCTCATTGTAAAAGTAGAATTGTTTCCACCTCCATGCTCTGCATGAAGAACCAGCATAAGATCAAGCAAGTCAGCCTCCAGCTTTGAAAATCCCTTGCAATCTCCTTTTATCAGATAAAGAAAGTTTTCAGCAGTCGAGAGATTAGCCTGAGGGTGACGGATTGACAATGTCCTTCCTTTATAAAGATGCCTGAGCGCCTGATATGAATATGCAACAATTGTCGGAAACTTTGCAATTATATTTAATGATTGCTTAATCATGTTATCAAGGGAGATGCTGTCAGGATTGTCTATCAAGCGTATACAATCCAAGTACCGACCTGGCAAGAATATTCAGAACATCCTTACCTTTCATTGATAATATCATGTCTTTTACGAAATCATCAGGAAGAGCGCGCAATGAAGCCATGTGCGCTGAAAATTCGTCCAGTTCCTTCTTGTCTGGCAAATTTCCGGTCAAAAGAAGGTATACCGTTTCATCAAAACCATGACGGTCCTCTTTCTGAAATCCCCTGGTAATATCTTCAATATCTATTCCCCTGTATAATAGTTTTCCGGGAATAGCAATTACCTTTCCATCCTCCTTTTTATAGCCAACGACATCACCGATATTCGTTAGTCCGACCAGGACACCTGTACCATCTTTGTTCCTTAGTCCCCGCTTCACTTCAAATTCCTCGAATAATTCATTTTCAATCTGACATGAAGCTCTTACCGATTCCTCCAGCTTTGCAAAATAATTGTTGTCTTCCATTGGAAATAAAATTTATAAGTAGTTTGAGATATGATATTTGAGATTATAGCATCTGCAAATTCGGAGGTTTTTAATAAAGTTGCATTTTCCATCAGCCTGTGAAAATCGTAAGTGACCTTCTTATTTTGTATTGTCCGCTCAAGGCCTGCATAGATACTTTCAGCAACTTTGCCCCATCCCAGATAATCAAACATCAGCGCCCCGGAAAGAATCACCGAACCGGGATTTACTTTATCCTGATCGGCATATTTTGGTGCAGTTCCGTGTGTTGCTTCAAATATCGCATGACCGGTTTCAAAATTTATATTTGCACCTGGAGCGATACCTATTCCTCCGACAATGGCAGCGAGTGCATCAGAAATATAATCACCGTTCAGATTCAATGTGGCAATTACCGAATACTCTGCAGGACGGGTCAATATCTGCTGCAGAAAAGCATCGGCAATAACATCTTTTATTATTACTTTCCCGGCTGCTTCAGCATTTTTCAGCTTCTCATCCGCAACTTTCAGCCCCTGCTTTTCAGCTATTTGCTTATGCTGCGACCATGTAAAAACATCTTTCCCGAATTCTCTTTCGGCCAGTGCATATCCCCATTTCATGAAAGATCCTTCAGTAAACTTCATAATATTCCCTTTATGAACAATTGTCACTGAAGGAAGCTTCTTATTAATAGCATATTTGATTGCCTGCCTGACAAGACGTTCAGTACCTTCGACCGATACTGGCTTGATCCCGATGGAGGATGTATCAGGGAACCTGATTGATTTGACTCCCATTTCATCAATCAGAAATCTTTTCACCTTGTCTGTTTCAGGCTTCCCATTCATAAATTCAATTCCTGCATAGATATCCTCGGTATTTTCCCTGAAGATATGCATATTCACTTTTTCAGGATTCTTTACAGGGCTTGGTACGCCCGTGAAATATCTGACGGGCCGGTAACAGGTGTAGAGATCCAGCATCTGTCGCAAGGCTACATTTAATGAACGCATTCCCTCGCCGATCGGTGTAGTAAGCGGACCTTTTATCCCAACAAGATATTCCCTGAAATTTGCCAGAGTCTCCTCAGGCATCCAGTTACCGGTGAGTTTAAACGCTTTCTCGCCGGCAAGGACCTCCTTCCAGATGACTTTTCTTTTCCCGTTGTAAGATTTATTTACAGCGGCATCAAAAACACGTACTGATGCTTTCCAGATATCGGGACCTGTGCCGTCACCTTCGATGAATGGGATAATCGGATTTTCAGGTACAATTAATTTTCCGTCGATCAGTTTAATTTTTTCAGATAACATTTTTCCTGTGTGATTTTCTGATAATATTTAAGGCACTTCCGGCTTTAAACCATTCAATCTGTGCTTCATTGTAAGAATGGTTTGCTGCGAATTTTTCTTTTGTTCCGTCAGCATGATTCAGTGTGACAGTCAACGGCTTACCGGCAGTAAATTTATTTAGGCCGGTTATGTCAATCCTGTCGTCTTCCCTTATTTTGTTATAGTCTTCCTTATCCCGGAACGTCAGTGTAAGTACTCCCTGTTTCTTGAGATTAGTCTCATGTATTCTGGCGAACGATTTTACCAGCAGTACCTTGACACCGAGGAACCTTGGTTCCATTGCCGCATGTTCGCGTGAGGATCCTTCTCCGAAATTTTCCTCTCCTGCTACTACTGATCCCGGACCCGAATCACGGTACGCTCTGGCAGTACAGCGGAACAGTTGCATATGCTCCGGTTAATTGATTTAAAATACTGTTAGTCTGATCATTAAAATAATTAACGGCGCCAATCATATAATTCTCAGATATGTTCTCAAGATGTCCCCTGAACTTTAACCAGTACCCTGCCATCGAGATATGATCGGTGGTACACTTCCCTTTTGCCTTGATCAGCAATGGCAGATTTTTAAAGTCTTTCCCATCCCATTCCTTAAATGGAGCGAGCAATTGCAATCTGTCGGAGCCGGGAGCGATAACTATCTTATCTTTCTTTTTTTCATGCACAGGCTTCTGATATCCTGAATCAACAATACCAAAGCCGTCAGGAGGCAGGTTTATTCCCTTGGGTTCAGCTAAGCGAACCTCCTGCCCGTCAGAATTAATCAAGGTATCAGTTATGGGATTAAAGGTAAGGTCCCCGGAAATTGCGATTGCAGTTACCAGTTCGGGAGAGGCTACGAAAGCATATGTGTTAGGGTTTGCATCATTTCGCTTTGCGAAATTCCTGTTAAAGGAATGAATAATTGTATTGACTTTCTTACTATCAGTATCTTTTCGCGCCCACTGTCCAATACACGGGCCACAGGCGTTTGCAAATACCTCACCACCAATTTCCCTGAATAGCTGCAGGAACCCGTCACGTTCGGCAATAGCCCTGATCTGCTCAGATCCGGGGGTAACGGTAAATTCAGATCTGGCAGCCAGTTTATGGTTTAAAGCATCTTTTACTACCGATGCTGCCCGTGAAAGATCCTCATACGATGAATTCGTACATGATCCTATGAGACCCACTTCAACATCGACAGGCCATTTATTCTTAAAAGCTGCTTCTTTCATATGCGAGATAGGAGTTGCAAGGTCAGGGGTAAAAGGACCATTGATATATGGTTCCAGTTCCGAAAGGTTTATCTCGAGGTACTGATCAAAGTATTTTGCAGGATCAGCATATACCTCTTCGTCAGCAGTAAGGTTATCGCTGTTCTTAATGGCAAGATCAGCAACCTCTTCTCTTCCGGTAGCTATAAGGTACTCGGTCATCGATTTATCAAAGCCGAAAATTGAACAGGTCGCTCCGGTTTCTGCTCCCATGTTACAAATTGTTGCTTTTCCGGTACATGAAAGTGACCTGGCACCTTCGCCGAAATATTCAATAATATGGCCTGTTCCACCTTTTACTGTCAGTAATCCTGAAATCTTCAGGATAATATCTTTTGCTGAACTCCAGCCGTTCAGATTTCCCGTAAGCTTAATACCTATCAGTTTTGGAAATTTCAGCTCCCACCCCATTCCTGCCAGTACATCTACGGCATCTGCACCGCCAACACCTATTGCAATCATTCCCAGTCCGCCGGCATTTGGGGTATGTGAGTCTGTTCCTATCATCATCCCTCCGGGAAATGCATAATTCTCAAGAACTATCTGGTGAATTATTCCCGATCCGGGTTTCCAGAAACCAATATCATATTTGTTACAAACGGAACTAAGGAAATCATATACTTCCTTATTAGTTATGCCTGCGGCTTTAAGATCCGGCTCTGCGCCAGATTGAGCAAGTATAAGGTGATCACAGTGCACAGAAGCAGGTACCGCAGTAGTATCTTTTCCCGCCATCATAAACTGTAAAATTGCCATCTGTGCAGTAGCGTCCTGCATAGCCACACGGTCGGGCATAAATTCTGTATAGTCAATTCCGCGCTTAAATGATCTTGCCTGATCTTTCGGATTGATATGGCTGAGAAGTATCTTTTCGCTTAAAGTCAGTGGATGCTTGATTTTTTTTCTGATTTCCAATAATTGTGAGTTCAACTGTTTGTAAAAAGAATCGATCATCTCAAAATCAAATATCATAAAGCGCTAATTTTTAACAGTTTACTTTCTAATTTGTCCGTTTCCCTCAATAATCCATTTGTAGGTTGTCAGAGCTTCCAGCGACATTGGTCCGCGAGCATGTAGTTTCTGAGTGGAAATACCGACTTCTGCGCCAAGTCCGAATTCGGACCCATCAGTAAATGCGGTTGAAGCATTTGCATAAATTGCCGAAGCATCTATCAGGTCATAGAACAAATGAATCTTACTTTTGTTCTCGGAAATAATTGCCTCACTGTGCTTTGATCCATAGTCGGAGATATGATCAATGGCCTCCTCAAAAGAGTAAACAGTTTTAACTGCCAGTTTATAAGAAAGAAATTCAGTACCAAATGACTCATTTGTAGCTTTCTGAAGCAGGTTTGCAGGGTACTTTCCAGTCAATGCCGTATAAGCTTTTTCATCCGCATATAATATAACATTCGAATCAGCACAGAGGCCCACGATGTAATCCAGGTCAGCTAATCGCTTTTCATGAATAATAAGGCAATCGAGAGCATTACAAACGCTTACCCTGCGTGTCTTGGCGTTGTTGACAATGTCGCGTCCTTTCTCCCTGTCTCCAAATTCATCAAAATAGGTATGACATATCCCTGCACCGGTCTCTATAACAGGAATTGAGGCATTCTCCCTGACATAATCAATAAGCCCCCTGCTCCCGCGTGGGATTATCAGGTCGACATATTCGCGTGCATTTAACAGCTGGTCAGTCTCTCCACGTCCTGCAGGCAGAAGGGTCAGAATATCCGGATCGAATCCCAGCTTCGAAAGCCGTTCCCTGATCAGATTAGCTATAGCTGTATTCGATTTTATAGCTTCACTCCCTCCTTTAAGTATACAGGCATTCCCCGATTTCAGACATAGCGAAAAGACATCAAAAGTGACATTAGGCCTTGATTCATAAATAATTCCTATTACACCGAACGGCACAGATATTTTGGATATTACAAGACCGTTGTCCCTGATATTCTTCATTAGAACTTTGCCTCTCGGATCTGGCAATGATGCAACTTTCCTGATATCTGCTGCTATATTCATAATCCTGCCGGCAGTAAGCATCAGACGGTCATATCCCGGATCTGAAGGGTCCATTAAAGACAAATCCTTCTTATTCTCAGCAAGTATAAATCTTGCATTTTCTATTGCCAATTCTGCAACCGACAACAGGATCTTGTCAATAGCATCGCTGTCCAGAACATTTAGTGCCCGGCTGGCTTTTTTTGCTTTCCTGAACAGAGGCGCACAATCCATACGATAAACTAGTAATTAAATGGGCATTTAACCCTGGTATGTAACTTTAACTTTCTCATTAATAAACAGATAGTCATAATGAATAAATGGTTTACTGAGCTTTTGCCCGAGATTCTGCTCAGCTTTTTTTGAATCGTACTGCGATTTACCCAATCCGATATTGTTTCCGTTTTCATCAACAATCCTGACAATATCTCCGCATCTGAAAAATCCATCGATCCGTGTTATGCCTATCATCAAAAGGCTCGATGCCTTATCATCCAGGAGAGCGTCCTTTGCTCCGTTATTTATGACTACAGCACCTTTTGCAAAAGTATCTGAATGTGAAAGCCATTTTTTCACGCCTGTTTCCTTCCTGCTGCTTGCAACAAAATGGGTATAGGGGACATCCTTTCCCTTCACAATATCGGATACTATAGAATCGCGCGTCCCATTCGCAATAAAAACATCAACGCCCTGAGACGCAATTTTCCGGGCAATGGAACATTTAGTGACCATTCCTCCCCTGCCGAATCCTGATTTCACGGAGGAGATATATTTATCAAGATCCTCAGATTCATCATGAATACTGGTAATTAGTTCAGTGCCATTCTTTCCGGGAATACCATTATAAACACCATCAACATTAGAGAGGATGATCAGCGATCGGCAGTCCATCATCGACGAAATAAGCCCGGACAATTCATCATTATCAGTGAACATCAGTTCGTTAATCGAAATTGTATCATTCTCATTTACAATCGGCAACACATTATTCTCAAGCATCGCTGTAATACAATTCTTCATATTCAGATAATGCCGGCGGTCCCTGAAGCTCTCCTTTGTTGCCAGAAGCTGTCCGGCCTGAATTCCGTACTTTCCGAACAGAAACTGATAACTCGACATCAGTTTGACCTGACCGATCGCAGCCCATATCTGTTTGGCTGCTACAACGTTTGTTTTCTTTGACGGAGCTACTTCACTCCGGCCTGCAGCCACAGCTCCTGATGAGATTAGTACAACTTCAATCCCCTGTTTGTACAGAATAGCAATATCCTCCACCAGACGTAAAATTCTTCCGTCATTGAGTGAACCATCCGGTTGTGTAATAACATTGCTTCCAACCTTTACTGCAATTCTGTTAAAATCTGGTTTATTGTTTTTCAATTTAATACTATTTACACCTGATATAATAAAATTTGTCGCAAAATTAATAGAATATGTGAACATATTATAGCAAATATGAATAATTTAGAAATTACATTTATTTCCCAATTCCTGAAATGCCAAAAGCCAGTCAGCAGATCACTGAACATAAAAATATCGTTGTACAAGTTATTATAGAAAGTTAAACAGGAATAATAAACCTGACAATTATCATGTATTTGGGAGATCCGGATTCTATTTGACGATGACTTCTCCTTGCAGCTTTAAGTCCTGTGATGATGATCCAATGAAGTATTTTATAGTCCCCTTTTCAAGAACAAATTCCTGTTTATCAGTGTCCCAGTATGTCAGATCAGATGCATTCAGAGGAATCGAAACCTGAACCGTCTTTCCTTTTCCGACGAATACTCTCTTGAAGCCTTTCAGTGAAATTTCCGGGCGATCTACCCTTGAATCAGGAAAGCTTACATAAAGTTGAGCCACTTCATCACTGTCAAAATTCCCGTTATTCCGAAGGTTGAAAACCAGATTGACACTCTCATTATTTTTCAGGGAACTTGAAGCTGGTTTAAGTCCTGAATAAATGAATGTTGTATATGTTAATCCAAAACCGAAGGGGAAAAGTGGTTCATTCTTTTTGTACATATAGGTTCTGCCATGTCTTAAGTTGTAGTCCAGGATTGGCAGCAGCTGATCGATTGAAGTAATCCATGTCTGGACCAGTCTCCCTGCCGGGCTTACTTTGCCAAAAATCACATCAGACAGAGCATTGCCCATTTCCTGGCTCGACTGACTGACATGCAAGATTGCAGGTACATGTTCTTTTGACCAGTTGATCGCATACGGGAAGCTTGATACCATGACGAGTATAGTTTTTGGATTTGCCGCCATAACAAGCCTTACAAGATCTTCCTGCTCGATGGTAATTGCCTGTCTGTCTACCTCTTCCCTTCCATCACTGGCCACATAGTTTTGTCCCCAGGCCAATCCGTAACTGAGAGGATTATTGCCGATGCATACGATTGCAACATCACTCTCCTTCGCCGCTATGACAGCCGAATCAGCCTTGTTGCTGGCTGCGAACCGGACTATCAACTTTTCGCCTGCGGCATTTTTAATACCCTGCAGGATAGTTATCCTGTACGGCGGAGTTCCGGAATACCAGTCAGATATTACTGAGTTTGCTGAGGGTCCGATAACTGCAACAGATTTGATCTTATCCAATTGAAGAGGAAGGAGATTGTCGGTATTTTTCATGAGTACGACTGATTTTTGAGTCGCTACCCTGACAAGATCACGCGCTTCCTGTTTGGTCCAGGGAGCAATGGTATCTGTAACTCCTATATTCGTATATAAATTTTGCGGCGAATTATCAAGCATACCTAACTTAAGCAGAACTTTAAAATTTCCGTAGATAGCTTCATCAACCTCCTGTTCAGTTATCATCCCTTTTGCCAGAGCCTCCTTAACAGATGCCCTGTAATCATCGAGGAACATTGTGATCCCTGCTTTAATGCACGCGGCTGCAGCAACAGATAAGGAATTAAAATAAGCATGAGTCGTCATCAGCTGCTTAAATGCACCCCCATCAGTTGATATAATGCCTCTTAATCCCCAATCTTTCATTGTAACATTTCGTAATACTGGGTTTACCGTACAGGGAATTCCGTTATATTTATTGTAAGCTGCCATAAATGCCTGTGATCCGCCTTCAGTAACCCCTTTATAAAATCCATAGGAATAGTATTCGCGGAATAGCCGTTCATCAAAATCAGAACTGTTAAATGCGCGGTT
The DNA here is from genome assembly GCA_963791065.1 of uncultured Bacteroidales bacterium. GTDB lineage: Bacteria > Bacteroidota > Bacteroidia > Bacteroidales > VadinHA17 > LD21. Next base: position 490,325 of record CAWBQN010000015.1, on the reverse strand, counting down.
ATTTTCATTGCTGTTTGCCAGAAAGTGTTTCATAAGTGAGGCCGTTTTCCAGTAAACCGGGTCATTGCCCTGAAGTCCCTTCACATATGCAGCTACGAGGGAGCCGGTCAGGAAAGCATCTTCCCCATAACACTCCTCTGTTCTGCCCCACCGGATATCCCTGCCAAGGTCAGCATTCGGTGCAAAAACTATAAGCCCGGCGATGCCAAAATTTTTATTCTGGGCCAGATACCTGCATTCAGTGGCCTCCCAGTCAGCAACTTTCCGGATCATCTCCGGATCCCACATTTCGGCAAGACCAATTGCCTGTGGAAAAGTGGTTGTTGGCGAAGCTTTCGGGCCTTTTACGGCCCAGTTAGCAGGACCACTGTAAGCAAGACCATGGAGTCCTTCAACAGTGTGGGTACCTTTTATCCCAAGACGGGGAACGGAAATACGCGGTGAAAGGCAGTTAATCTTTTCATCTGTTGTCATTAATGAAATAAGATTCCTGATCCGTTCATCTGCAGAGAGACGGGTATCCTGAAACGGATACGATTGCGCATAAGTAAGTAAATTGACAGCTAAAAGGCAAACAGGTAAGTATACTTTTCTCATCGCGTGAATGATTAAACCGGTACTTTAAACTTTCCAGTACTCTAATTTACAATTTATTTGAGATTACCGGACCATGCCATTGAAGATAAGGATAGTCGGTTTTTGCCCCGGATGACTTGCCGGTGTTTCAGGAATTTCAGGCAAGATCATATTTATGCAGGTAGCTTTTGATAAAATCCGTATCTTTTTTAAGCTTCCTGATAATTATTTCCTGCTGCTTAACAAGTGCAAGATTCTCCTCCCCCTTTTCTAACAAAGGATACTCCACATGGAGAGTAATAGGGACAGAAATATTCAGTTCTCTGATCAGCTTAAAGTACAGGTCCCAGTCTATCATTCCTTCTCCCAGTGGCACTGTCACAGCCGCAGGCTTGCCTTTTTCATTTTTCCAGGTAAAATCCTTAATTGCCAGCGTCGTTATATGGCTGGCCATCAACCTCATTCCTATCATCCATGTTTCTGCACCCTCGACCATCGCATGCCTGACATCATATTGACTACCCAAAAATTCGGGCGGAAACTCACGAAAAAGTTCATGCAAATCCCATACAGGGCCTCCGACAAGGTAACCTGAGTGGTTCTGATACCCTCCATGAATCTTATACTTCCTGTTCAGTTCCACCACCTCGCTTAAAATGGTCCGGTATTTCTGGAGTGTTTCCCATATTCCGTTCTTATCGTCATATGGAAACCAGCCTAACCTGTAATATTTTACACCTGATTCAGAAGCTGTTTTCAGGATCTGTTCGGTAAAAGGTTCCTTGGCAGAAGCTATACCTGTAACTATCATGTCAATGTCGAGGTGATGGTTCCGGGCCCTGTCAATAAGTTTTGGCAAAGATGTTGCAACCTCTTTCGGCTCAACTTTTCCTCCCTGACGCACAGTGAGGTCAAGGCCGCCAATTCCTGCTTCCGCCGTGCATTCACATATAAAATCAAAATCATAGCCATCAAGGGGCTTGGAAAACAACCTTAACGGATACCGGTCTTTATCAGAACGCTGAAGCGGTGTCTGAAGGCCTGATAAAAAAGGTACAGCTGCGCTGCCTGCAGCTATGGTTGCTATAAATTTCCTCCTGTTCTGTATCATCTGAATAGTTTTTAATTGATCCGTATGATCTGAAGCAAGGCAAAATTACAATTTATTGATTTACCAGAAATCAGGTTTTATATTAGTGCCTCTGGCTGTGCAATCACCACAACCCTTAAAATATGTAATTATTCTGTAAGGAGGCGGCGGTTGCAGGTGGACTATAATAACCCAGGCATTTACACCAAGCGTAAAGTTTGGAGGAACATCTACGGGCCCTATTATTGCATTTTCACAATCAGTGTATAGATCTGGCATACCCATGAACTGATCTTTGATAAAGATCCTCTTAGATTTTACTGCTGAAACACTGAAATAGCCTAATACAGCTTCAGATGGTTTTTCAATGCAGAAGATATTGCTTGGAATTGAGGCCGGTGTCAGATCATACAGGCTCCCTACCTGTTCAGCTGTCTTCTGTAATCTGTCCCAGTAATTAAATTCATCCTGGTCGATTGAATATTGATTCACAAGCATGCTGTATCTTACCTTCAGACGGTCGGTCAGATTGGTAACTAAATTTATTGGCATTTTTTCTATCCTGTCCTCAGCAAGAGAAGCTGTATTTTTAATATTTATGTGATCAGAGTTGCTTGATACCCAGCAAACAGAGTTCGGCACTATGTATGGCAACCGTATTTCCCAGGTCTCAATGTATTCCCAACGGTAATATTTGCAATTGTTCTCCGGATCGATTGTATTCAGATATATCTGGCAGCCTTCACCGGTTGGATGACCATCAAAAATCGATCGCGAGAGTACCACTTTGTCATAATAAATACTATCAATCGGAGGGACTGGTTTCATCAATACCGGAGGTGACTGGTAGTTTTTATTGCTGTGTGTAAGGTCGGTCTTAATATGCAGAGTATATGATCTCCCTACTACCCCATGGAATGACGAATCGGGATTATAAATACCTGCATTGGTCTCATTCAGGCTGAAGACATTACCAATGTCATCTGACAGGGTTACAATACATCCGGGAAGAGGCTTTGTCTGACTTGGCAGTCCAAGAGGCATTGAGGTGGTAAGCTTGATAGTATTATGCCCGGGCTGATCAGTTATAAGACCCTCAACAACAAGTATGTTCTGATCTTCGCTTACAGCAGGGATAAATTGTTTAATACACCCGCTGATCAGAGTTAACATAAGGACCAGTATCAAGAGCCATGCATATTTCATACCAAATTAAAACAAAATTAAAAGTACCTTATAGAAAATGGATTGTATGCCCCAAGTTTGGTATATGATTACTGTCTCTTAACCTTGATGATTTTTTTTATAACGAATGTTTTACCGTCAGGTGTAATGCCCTGAACATTAATCTCATAATCAGAAACAAAATCAGATGTCCAGAATTCAACGCTGGCGTTACCTTCTTTATTGGTTTTTACAGAAGGATTCCAGTAAAGAGTATTTCTGAAATCAGGAATCCTGCTTCTCTTCATTTCTTCCGATGAATAATCGGGTGAAATAAACGATCCGATACGATCTATAACTTTGTAAGTCATCCTGAAAGCATTATCCGGCAGTGTTACATTACTGAAATCTCCGGCTTTTGTTATAATATTTATGATGCCATTAAACAGATAATCACCAACAAAGTACCTTTCCCTTACTACATCAATTTCTTCGACTATCTCTGGTTCAATACCAGCGATCAGGGAGACATCTTTAACCAGGACACCATCAACAAACAGGACAGGAGGAACTTCATATGGCTTGTTATTGAAAGGATCATTCATCGATACCTCGTATCCCGATTTCTTGCTTTTCAGAAAAACACCGGGCAAAAGTTCAAAAAAGACCTCCTGCATTACCGGTAGAAGAATATAATCCTTCATAATCAGAGCAGTAGAAGGCTTTCCATAAAATCGTTTCGATTTTACCTGTGCTATATGTGATACGGGAGGTTCTTCGACTGAAGAAATTCCATAAATTTTCCTCACCTGATGATTTATACTCCATAATGAAATATACGGAGGAACAGGCAGGTCAGTTAAGTCAGCCGATTTCTCAGACTTAAAATATTGATCAGAAAACGATGATTCGATATTGACAATCTGATTTTTAGCCGGATCATCTGACTGGATAATTAAATCTTTACTTTCCTGACCGACAGGAATTCCAAATCTGAAATTCCCTCCGTTATCAGTTTTTGCATATTGAAAACTTGCAACTTTACCCGGAGTTGACATTATAAGGAACCTGACGGAATCCTCTGGTTTTGGATTACTTATCAGAAGCTTTCCAAAAAGGTAATGATCTTCTTTCTCTGTCTGGTATTTGAATTGAGGCAGATCATCACTTAATATCGTGTTCCAGTTGATCCAGTTGCTTTTAAGAGTCTGAAGAAGACTATCTATTTCAGCGGGAGGCATTTCATCGGGTTTAATATTATTAAATGCTTTCCATGGGAATGGTCCGAATTCTGTTCCAAAAACCATGTAATCATTGAGATCCACATCAGACAGTTCATTTGTTACTGGCGCAACTGATATGCTTAGGTTTGGTGAATTCAGGCCCGAAGTTAATTTGTTATCAAGTACAAAATCGAGTGCCACTCTCTTCCTCATTCCTGTGCTGTCGACCGAATGGAGAGTCAAAATTGGTTTTGCTTTTCCGGGTGTATAGATAAGCCTGTCACAAATTGGCTGACCTTTTGAATTAAAGATGGTTATCTGATTAATACCTGAAGTCAGTAAATTTTTGCCAATGACAACCATGGTATTTTCATCTGTTATCCTCTCATCTCTTATATAGTTAATAGTGCCATGCGTCTGTATAACAAGATAAAAAAGGTTGGTGTTTTGCGAGCGGTATATTTCATCTGTTTTAACCGATATTTCCAAAACGTCCGGTTTAAAATTATTCACAGTCAATGACAGTCCCGTTTCCCTGGCATACCTGTCAGTTTTATCTGTAGCAGCTCCCTTACTGAAGATTTCAGAATTTACTTTTCTCTTAAATGCTTTGTTACTGAATGCATTATAAATATTAATTTCCTTCATGAAGCAATTGACCGGAAGGAAGTTTTTCATCCAGCTTGTATATGCCCTTATCGTGTATGTACCTGTACTCAGTGTATCCGGAAGGGTTATCTGGCCCGGGCCAAGACCTCCCTCAAGCCTTATTCTCTTTTGTACAATTGGCTGGTTTTCAGGATTCAGAAGTTCAAAATATGCAATTTTGCTATTTAAGGAAGGTTTAAAGCTTTGCCTGTCAATCAAATAGATATTAAACCAGATATCTTCTCCTGATATATACTCTTGCCGGTCGGAGTGAATGAATATTTCTTCTCTCGGCACCGCTTTGCAGTATCGGGCAAGCCTTTGCTTAAGATAATCCGTAATATTATTCGGGATCTGGCCATTGACACCCTGCAGAAACAGCAACTGTATCAGAACAAGAATAACCGGTTTTAATTTTTTTATCATTTATAATACTTTCATCGATAATTTTTTACTATTCCCCTTGCCAGAATACAGGTTTGATATTTGTACCTCTTACAGTACAGTCATAACAACCCTTTGTACGTGTAAGTACCCTGTAAGTTGGCGGCGGAGGTGACGGGTGAACCACAATTACCCAGACATTTACGTTCAGAGATGGAATTGGTTCTGATAATTGTCCATAAATGGTATCAGCAACACAGGCATTATCAGTATATGGTGTTACCACTCCCGCAAAATGATCTTTCACGAAAATCCGTTTTGATGATCTGGCTGAGACGCTGAAATAGCCCAGTACTCTCTGATTTGGATCTTCAACACAAAATACATTGCTGGGTATCTCTGATGGTATAATATCGTAAAGGCCACCAATAAGTTCAGAAATATTTTGCAGTTTCTCCCAATAAAGATATTCGTCTTCATTCAGGGAGTACTGATTCACTAAGATGCTGTATTTTTCTCTCAGCCTGTCTGTTGTGTTCGAAACTAGAGTCAATGGGTACCTGACGACCCTGTCCTGTTCAATAGTTGAAGTGTTTTTGATGTTTATCACATCTGAATTATTTGACAGCCAGCATAAGCTGTTCGGAGTCTGATAGGGAAGCCGGAACTCCCAGGTCTCGGAATATTCCCATCTGTAGTATTTACACTTATTAACCGGATCATGAGTATTCAGAAAGATCTGACACCCTTCCGCTGATGGTCCGCCACTTGCATTCAGGGCAAAGGTTCGTTTCTCATAGTAAATGCTGTCGATAGGAGGCACGGGCTTTAGTTCCACAGGTACCGACTCATAATTTAGATTATTATTGGATGTGGGCGTATTGATATGCAGCGAATAAAGCCGACCCACTGCACCCTGAAAATTTGCAGAGTCTGAAATATAAGTTCCGGGAGCAGTTTCAGTAAAGCTGAATGACTGGCCCAAATCGTCAGATACTGTGACAAAGCATCCGATCATGGGCCTTGCTACACTACTTATCCCCAGATGAGAAGGCTTGGATAGCTTTAGGGTATATGGCCCCTTCTGATCTGTTATCAGCCCTTCCACAACAAGCAGGTCCTGATCACCAGTAGTCTTGGGAATAAATTGTGATACACAACCGGTGATAAGAAGTATTAAAATCACAAATAATATTAGTCTGAAATTTCTCATGTATTATTTAAAAATCAAAACTGAATGTAACAGAAGGAATTGGTCTTCCAAATACTGATAACTCGTAACCTTTGACAATTGTATTATCTTTCTTGAAATAAATGGAATAAACATTTTCCCTGCCAAGTAAATTATAAACTGAAAAAGTCCAGGATGGATGAGCTATCCGGTGTGATTTAAGATTGCCTCCAATTTTTAATGACACATCAAGCCGTGAATAATCAGGGATTCTGTATTCATTCCTGTCTGAGTATGAAACCACCAGTTTATCGCTTACATAATAGGTGGCAATAGGATATGTTATCGGACGCCCCGTACTCCAGGTATAATTTGATGAGAAACTGATCCGGCGTGAGAAAATATAATTAAAAATGACGACAAGGTCATGTGGTTTATCAAAGTTTGCAGGAAACCATTTGCCTGAATTAATAATTTCCTCACTGAAATGTACCTACGCTTTGTTCAAAGACCCTGGAATAAGTATAACCGATACTGTATCTGAATTTCCCTTCTGTCTTCTTCAAAACTAATTCCAAACCATAAGCTTTACCCCGTACATTCACTATATCTCTTTCAATATTCTCATCCATTATAAGAGTTGTCCCGCCTTTAAAATCCACCATATTATTTATTCTTTTATAATATAGTTCGGCGGATGCTTCAAAATTGTTCTTAAACAGCATTTCATAAAATCCTAAAGCAACCTGGTCACCTATCTCGGGCTTTATGTAATAATCACTTAGTTTCCATGTATCTGTAGGCGCTATGGAAGTCGAATTTGAAAGAAGATGAAGGTACTGTATAGTCCTGTTATAATTGATCTTAAAGGAATTTTTATCTGAGATCCTGAAATTTAATGAGACTCTGAATTCCGGGCTCATATATTTCCTTATAATGCCTCCTGCCTTGAATTTAAGAGTATCGGTTACTGTCGATGCACTCCTGGAAAACTCCGGGTTATAGAGAAGTACCGACTTAGGTCCAAGCGAAAAATAAGATGACATTCTCATACCAACATTAAATGAAACAAAATCGTTAAGAAGAAATTTGTCCTCGGCATACAAGGCTCCTTCCCATGCACGTTCTCTCTCTATTGTATGTGGTATAACAAGGGAGGAATCACCATATGGCAAGTATTTTCCGGGTATTATAGAATATCTGTTAAGGTCAGCACCAAAATTGATCTCATTTCTGCCCAGGAACCAGTTCATATCAGCTTTAAAACCAGTGCTGTTTACTAAATGAGACATTATAAATCCCTCCGTTGGAACACTCTGGCTCGAGATATCATAATTAAATGAACTGTTGTTTATTGTAAGTGAAGAAAAAAACCTGCTTGTAAAAAAATGGCGCCACTTTAAGGCAATAATATTGTTATTATATTTATAGGTTGAGTCTGAGTTGAACCGGAAAGCATCGTGACTGGTATAGGCAGAAAAATCAATTTTATTATTTTTATCCGGATCGTAGGTCAATTTCCCGTTCAGATCGTAGAATGATGCTCTGCTGTTGTGAAGAGCAGGATTATGGATCAGACTGAATATCCAGTTTGAGTAAGTCGTTCGGGCTGTCAGGAGATATGTAAGAGTATCTTTTATAATAGGGCCTTCCAAAGATATGTGGGTAGTTATAGGGCTGATACCTGCATTGCCCGAGAATTCTTTTCTGTTACCCTCTTTTGCCACAATATCAAGGACCGATGAAATTCTCCCTCCATACCGGCTTGGTATCCCTCCTTTATACAGTGTTGCCTCTTTAATAATGTCGGAATTCACCGCTGAAAAGAATCCAAAGAAATGGGAGGAATTGTAAATAGGCGCCCCATATAGCAGGATAAGGTTCTGGTCGGCAGAGCCGCCTCTGACATTAAAGCCGGCAGATCCTTCTCCAACAGTCTGAACTCCGGGCAGTAGCAACACACTTTTTATAATGTCGGATTCACCCATCGATGTCGGCAATAACCTGAATGAAGTAATATTGATCTTTTCAGCGCCGACCTCAAATCGTTGAAGAGTAATACTTTTCTGAGCGGAAACTACAGTTTCTTTTAAAGGTATCAATGTGCTGCTCATGTCAACATTCAGTTCACCCGAACCATTAAGATTCAGATTGATAAGCTTATCTTTCATCCCGATGAATGTGAACTGAAGTAAGTGAACACCCCTGGGTACTGTCAGAGTATAATATCCATACTCATTGGCTATAGTTCCAATTGAAAGCTTCTGAATAAATACAGTTACTCCAGGAATTGGATCCCTGGTATCTTTGTTTGTAATATAACCGGATAAAACAACATTTCCGGGTTTGCCTTTTTCAGCAGGATTTCCTATCTCAACCGAGGTGTTTACAGCGTTCTGCCGGTTATCACCTGAATTGCCATAATCAGATGGTGGAAGAAAATTATTGTTCTTGTCCGTTGTCGCGCCGGTGATTTTAACAGAGTAATTTTTTGTAAGTACTATGTCCCCAAAATCATCAATATAATAATAAATTGCTGTTCCTCTAAGAACGTTATCGAGTATGCACGAAATGGTTGTGCAATCGGGATAGTCACCTATCTTCAGATCCTTCACCCATTCATCCATATAAAAAAACTTTACTGGAAGACTGCTTTCCGCCTGTTTCGCAAAATCGTTAAAGGAGAGATCCTTAAAATTTTGAGAAATTCTGTATTTTTCCTGAGCCTTAAGATTGAGTGTTAAGGATAATATTAAAATGAAGATTTCGATCTTTACTTTCATACACACAGATCATCTGCTTAAACTATCATAATACCTGATAACCGGAATAAAACTGGCAGGCTCCTTTTTAGTTACTTTAAGCCTGTTTTTTTTCATGTAGCCTTTTACCCGGCTCTTATCGTCCTGCAATAGCTTTAACAAGCCATTTCTACTTGTTATCTGATTAATTTTCCCATCTTTAAGGAGATAAATCCGGTATGTCATGTAAAACAAATCATACTTGTCATCAACAGCAAGTTGTTGAATCTCTTTCTTGTACTTAACAAAGAGGATGCATTTTCCTCGGTAGAGCTCGTTAACATAACCTTGAATAGCTGAAAGGCTATTCTCCTGTGTATTAACAAATCTGTATTTTACACCACCGGAAACCAGTGTGAAGCTATCAACCATTTCCTTGTTCAGTTGCACAATATTTCCATGATTTTTAGGAGTCAGTATCTCATCATTATATATATCATAGTTGATAAGGAGATTCTTATAAAATTCCCCATTAATAGTCAATGATCCCGGAAGGAACTCTTTAGAAAAGAGATATTGATCGCCTTTCACCATGTAATACAGGTTTCTCCACGCTATGCCATTATAAAGGATCTGATCCTCTTTAAGTGTATCCTGTGAATACATTCCAGGCGGGAGAAGCTCTCCTGATTTTGATGATGCATTCAGAGCCTGCCAACTAAGAGTAGTAAATATGAAAATAATCAGGAAATAATTTCTGCGCATCTGGAGGGTAATAAAAACAACAGGTCAGGATTTTCTTATAAAGCAATTGAGCTCCCAAATGTAATAAAAGATTATAATGAGAATCAATTGAGAACTTTAAATAATTACATTTTAATTAATTTTAACATTCCAGCTACTTATTTAATGAGGCCTCTGATTTTAAAAACATATGCAAGCTGGTTGTCAGAAGGAGTCAGTAAAGGGGCGGTTATTACCAGGTTGCCTGCAGACTTTGTAACAGAAGCAGGAATGTCAGTTCCTAAAAGAACAGCTTCTACTTTTCCTTCGGGCGCAACTCCTTTAAGTACTATATCCTTAACGGGCCAGTCAGGACAAAGGATATAAAGGTCCTTGTCTTTTTGAGTAAAATAGATTGTTTTGTTTGTTTCAGGATTAATCACCATATCTTTTTTAGACCTGATAAAAGGATGTGTTCCATAAATTGCATCACCATTTATTTTTAGCCATTTACCCATTTCGAGAAGCCTCTGTTGCATTATGACAGGTATCGATCCGTCTGAAGCAGGTCCAATATCAAGAAGCAAATTTCCTCCTGCTGAAACAGTTGATATCAACAATCTTATTAGTTGTTCGGGTGTTGCATAATCAGATAGACCCTCAGTGCGGTTAAAACCGAAAGAATTACCGATTCCTCTGCATTCTTCCCAGGGATGAGGAAGGGGCTTATCAATTCCTTCTTTATCGCCAACGAGACCGTATTCGGTGGTATAGAAACCGCCATGTTTACTTCTCGTTTCGCTTCCCCACCTGTCATTTACAACCACATTGTCTTTTACAGAAGATTCGTTATAAAGCCAGGCAAGGAACTCTTCACTTTTCCAGTCTTTACTTGGTTTTTCCCATTCCCCGTCAGTCCAAAAGATATCAGGAGCGTAACGGGTAACAAGGTCTTTCATCTGCGGTATCATGTGCTCCGTCACGTAATCTGTGAAATTATTCCTGTAGATTGGGTTGTACCATTCATAAAGGGAATAATAGAATCCCATGTGAAGACCTTCTTTCTTTACAGCATTCGAAAGGTCGCCGCAAAGATCCCTGTGGGGTCCGACGTCAACACTGTTCCAGTTCCAGCTCTGTGCACTTGGCCATAGGGTAAACCCTTCATGATGCTTTGATGTGAGCACAACATATTTTGCTCCCGATTCCTTAAATATATCAGCCCACTTGGCAGGGTCAAATAACTCTGCCTTAAACATGGGTGCAAAATCCTGATACCTGAAGTTGGGCCCATAGGTTTTTGCATGAAACTCCTTAAAGTATTTTTGAGTTTTTCCAGGTTCTATTAATTTATTCCAATACCATTCTGCATATTTGTCGTAAACGCTGATGGAGTCCCCCGTTGGTCCCCATGCCGGCACGGAATATACACCCCAGTGAATAAATATTCCAAATTTCGAATCCTGGAACCATTGAGGTACAGCTCTTTTATCGAGCGATTCCCAATCAGGTTTGTAGTTTTGTCCGTTAATATCTATTGCCAGAATGAGCAATAGCAGCATCATTAAGTTTTTCATAAAGCCACTTTTTGGTTTATTCGTTAACTAATACATCACAAGGCTCAGAAATACAGCTTATTGCTGACCCTGATGATTTTATCGAATATCTATTGTGTCTCCTGTGTTTTCAGGACATCACTCTTATAAAGTCTGTTTTCAAGGATCCTTACATAATGTAATGAAAGCTTCTTATTTGTATCCTCGTATGATTTCTGAGCCCACTTCAGCGCTGAACCAAGATCGCCATTTATCTCATTTATAATTGCCATATTATAACAAGCACGGCCAGCAATCTTTACTTTTGGATTTTTTGTTTCTTTTTCCCAGAGCAATCCTGCTTCATCCCATTTGTCTACCTGGGCTTTTCTTCTTGCAATCACAAAATTGTTTGTTCCTTTTACATAGTAATCACGCATAACACGTAACCTGTATGGGATAATTCTCATGGCATATCCATGTCCGGCTTTATTGCTTACCTGGTTAACAGCATCTTTTCTTCCTACTAGTGCAGAAGCGGCGACCAGGGGATTTATTCCCTTGCCGGAAAAATTAATTGATTCGTTATAGATATATTCATCGAGTATCGTTCTGGAAGCAGGATCATAGATCCTCCAGCCTGTTTTAACCAGCGTTTCCATATTTGCCAGATGTTCGATACCGGGAATTAAACCTAACGGTGTTTTAAGATCAACTTTACTTGTTGAAAAGTTCAAGTGAGTGTCGGTATCAAATTTTTCCAGTGAGAACAGGGCATCAGTCTTTGTCTCCCTGCAAACCTGATCCACAATCTCCCAGGTTAGTGAAGTCGGAAAATCAGTTAGTGCCGATGTTCTGAAATCAATGTCATTCAATGTTTTAACCTCATTAAATCTGCTGTTATTCATCAGCTCGTCAGAAAGGCCCCTGATACTTTCCAGGGCGCCATCCTTATCGAGATCTACTCCCTCAAGAGAAAGAGCTTTGTCAAGCACATCAAGTTTTTTGGTCTCGTCGGTCGGAACACTCCTGTTAATCACCCCGACACTTTTTATATATGGTGGTAATGTCACCGGCGCCGGTTCCACAACGGTAAGATACAGTTCCTGTGTCTTACATGATATCAACATCAGTACTGCAATCAGAATTATAGAGAGTTTCTTCATTGATCGGAAAATTAAATTAAATAATTAATCAGGTTTAGACTTTGCAATATACTCATTTTTGAATTCTTTGTAAATGTATATTTCTGATCGCAGCTGTGGTGTTCCATGAGGCAATTCCGAATGGCCTTGATAGTTCAACTTCCGGACGGATTGACAGCTTCTTATTATCAATGGCAAAATCTACTACCTTATCACTGTCAATCCATGACCTTATAAACTCATCTGTGACAATAAGCCTTACATGATACCACTGGTTTTTATCAAAATTGCGAATCGTGGTAGTTTCGTTTTCCGAAGCATCCTTTCCATCAATACTTGACAGACCCACTGTTGCACCTCCCCAACCTCCTATGATCAGTGAACAGGGACTCTTTCCTACCGGGAAGGTTATCCCGCAGAAAAAGTCATTTCCTGCCACCCGCTTTGCGTCGAGGGATACTTCATATCCTGTCCTGGGGAAAGCTTTTTTCCAGGTAATGCCAGTACAACCATCCCCCATGCCAAGGATTATTTCATTACCTGAAACGTACACCGGACCCTGCGGTCCAAAATTTGTTATTTCCCAGCCATCCAGTGTCTTTCCGTCGAAAAGAAACGAAGTGTCCTGCTTTGCAGATAATGTAACAGGTTCAGTTTTTTTTGAGGATTTATTGCCGGAACAACCCGAAATGAATACGAGGCAGATCAGATTAACCAATAGTGTATAAGCAACTCTATGTCGTTCAGATGCTGCCATCCGTATTAGTTTTCCGGTTTCTTTAATTCGCGAACGGGTTTATCTAAAAGTTCAAGATCGGGCAACACATTTTTATTATCTGTAGCTTTCAACTGCTCCAGCTTTCTTCCGGCTGGTAATATCCTGCCTTCCCATGAACCTACTGCATCATTATATCCCTTCAAGGCAGTTTTTAATCCGCAGCCTACTTTGTCAAGATGTTCCGCAAACACATTTACTCGGCCGTAGAAGTCGTTGGCAGCATCCATTATCTCCAAAGCATTTTCTGTAATAGTATGCTGTTGCCACGACATTGCGACTGATTTAAGAACCACGATCAAAGTTGTTGGCGTAGTCAGGATTATTTTATTGTTCATAGCATCCTGCAAAAGGGTCTTATCTGTCATTAGCGCCACATTCAAAGCAGATTCTACCTCCATATAAAGCACAACAAAATCAGGAGTATTCTCGAACTGCGACCAGTATTGCTTTTTGCTGAGCCGGTTTACGTGATCCCTCAGATCTTTCGCATGTTTAATGAAAAGAAGATTCCTTGCATTCTCATCATCAGTTTCCAGAGCCTGCAGATAGGCATCGAGAGGTAATTTTGAATCGACGACCACATGACTGTTCCCCGGGAGGTTTATTATCATATCGGGTTTCAATACGGAGTCCTCTCCTTCAGTGTAAGCCTGTTCGATAAAATCACAGTGAGCCGATAACCCTGAAAACTCGACAACCCGTTTCAGGCCAATCTCGCCCCATCTGCCTCTGACCCTGGGGTTTCTAAGTGCATTTACCAGTGCTCCTGTTTCTTTCTGCAAGCTGGCATTGGTGACCTGAATATTTGAAAGCATCTCTGTAACCTGTCCGAAAGTTTTTTCTGAGCCTTTTTCAAGTTCTTCAATGCGTTTTTTATAACTGTCGATCGATTCTTTTACAGGTTTAAGCATTTCAGCTATAGCTGATTTTCGTTCGTCGAGATTTCCTTCTGCTTCTTTAACATGCGTCTCGAGCTGAGATTTTGCAAGATCCAGAAATTGCTTATTGTTCTGAGTCAGGGCATCGGAAGCAGCTGATTTGAAAGTATCTACCATGGCTTTTCGTACTTCCTCGAGGCTGTTTGCCTGAGCTTCAACCTTCGACTGTAAAGCGCTGTTCTGACGACTGAGCTGATTATTTTCTTCAGCTTTTAAAAGAAGTTCCTTCTGGTGCACTGCTATCAGGCCCGACTTTGTAGCCAGATAAGCAATCAGAGCCCCTGCCATCACACCGATCACAACATATAGTATTATTTCCATTTTCCAGGGATCTATTAATTCCCAAATGTAAGGATTAAAGCTATTTCAGGAAAACTTCAAGCACCGGAATCTCTGAAGGCGGTTTTTGAACAGGAAACGACAGGATCAGATCATTTTTGTTCTCATCACTTCCTGGTTTGAACCGGATCTCTGAAGCATCGTGCAAAAACTGTACATATTTAACCCTGTCAGCCATCCTGGTAAGTGTCAGGCTTCCTAACGGATAAGCCAGTAAATGCACATATAATCTTTTTGTTACGGGATTATACGTAAGCAGTGTATTCGGCGGGTGCTGTGAAATCAGCAGGAGCTTCAGTACAACCATAGATTGACCGGTTATTATATTTCATCCATTCACCCATAGCTTTCAGCCTGTCCTGAGCCCTGTAATCAAAAACACCGCGTGCTGTCGGGCCAACGTTCAGTAACAGGTTTCCTCCTTTACTGACTGATTCGATTAAGAAGTTCCAGAAGCTGAGCAGGACTTTTCCATGTATATTCATCGCGGTAATAACCCCATGAACCTGAGAAGGTCTGACAAGTTTCCCATGGAACTTTTTTACCATTTATTTCCGGCCATTTTGAAACCTGCACCTGCTCCGGAGTTGTGAAATCCCATCCTCCTTCAACATTCTCAAGATCAAGGCGGTCGTCCACTATAATTCCCGGCTGAAGAGAACGGGCCATCTTTAAAAGGTTCTCTGAATCCCAGTCATCATGCCCTTTTCCATGCTTACCCGGGAAAGAAAAATCAAACCAGATTATGCTGATCTCGCCATAATTGGTAAGCAACTCTCTCACCTGATTTTTTATGTATTCACGGTATTTACTCATATCCCTGCCTTTATTCAGACCGTGCGTAAGCTGAATCTGAGGTCTGTCTCAGCGGGTGATTGCTGTCAATTGTATAATCGGGATGATGCCAGTCGAGAAGGGAATAATAAAATCCAACCTTTAATCCCTCTGCCCTGAATGCTTCAACATATTCTTTTACTATGTCTTTTCCATAAGGGGTATTTGTTGATTTATAGTCGGTAAATTTTGAGTCGAACAGACAGAAGCCCTCATGATGTTTAGAGGTAAGTACAACATATTTCATACCGGCAGCTTTTGCCATTTTAGCCCATTCATGAGGATCCCACATATCGGGGTTAAACACATCAAAATACTTCTGATACTGCTCGTTAGTCATTCTTTCGGCATTCTTTACCCATTCATGGCGTGCAGGAAGTGCATACAAGCCCCAGTGAATAAACATTCCAAAACGGGCATCGGTCCACCATTTCATTCTTTCAGCTTTCTGAGTTGGTGTTTCCTTTGGAAGCTGCGCAGGGGCAAGACCGGTATAAAATAATAGCATGACGAGTAAAATTGAAAAAATGAAGCTTTTGCTTTTCATAGGTATGGTTTTAAGTTTTGGTAATATCTGCCAGTATTAATCGTGCACCTAAATTACATTATTAATTAAATTATCAATATATCTTTTCATCCTTTCGTAATGAGATCCTTCCCAGTAGATCCGATTGCATCCGGGACACACCCTGAATTCGGTAAAATATTTGTCTGTTTCGGGCAATAAACGCTCCATAATATCTTCTTTTGAAACCTCTGTCAGTAACCCATTACATTCCATGCAACGGGTAAATGGCAGCATCTGATGTTTGAGGTTAAATCTTAAAAGAACTTCCTTTAGCTGCTCGTTAAGGTATTGTGAACGTATCCAATACCCGTGAGTCACTTTTTTATTCTTTAACAGTCCAACGTCATGTGTAAGGATAATTCTTTTTTCTGATGAGGAAATATTAATAATCTCAATGTCATTATAGTCCTTCCTGTATAATGTATCAAAACCGCATAACCTGAGGTATTTGGCGAGTTTACCCAAATGAACATCAAGAATGAACTTTGATATCCTCAGCGGTTTTGCTCTCAGGTGAACCAGTGATGTGATATCAAAAGTCTCAAAAACAGGATAAACAGATACTATATCTCTATCCCTGAGTTTATATGAAAAACCAACAGAAATACTGTTTACAAGTATCAGATCAACCTCGGCATGAGGTATCCCGTTTGCTTCAATCGCATCTTTTACGGAAGGGGACCCATTAAAGGTATATTCAAAACGCTTCTTCTGTTTCTCTGATGGCAGAAACTCGTTTAGTTCCTCATAAAACCTGAACCAGGCAAGGTTCATATATGCTATAAAAAATTACTTAATTACCGAAGTGATAATCTCATTTAAATTTTCTTGTGCCAGCCTGACTGGATTATTTTTAATTTCAGTTTTTAAGCAAATTAATTCTATATCCTTTTTGCCGAATCCGAAATTCGCTAAAGCTTTTAGTCCAAGCTCATCTGAAAGTTGATGCAGGTAACTGATAAAACCGTCAATATAAAAATCGTCAGATTTTTCAATTTCATTAAGAAATAGTTTCCCAAGGTTTGAATATTTGATTAAGGCAGGTTGACTGTTGCCTGTCTTTCTGAGTTCCCTGATGTTTACTTCATTTGATTTTGCCATAAGAGTGCCGCAGATCAGACCATGAGGGATATCAAACATACCTCCAATTGAAGATGCGAAACCATGCACAACTCCAAGCCCGGCATTTGCAAGGCAAATTCCGGAAGTTAAGGCAGCGAAGGACATACCTGTCCTGGCATCAATATCATTACCATCGCTATAAGCTCTTGTCAATGAATTCTTTATTGCTTTAAGTCCTTCAAATGCCAGGGCATCGGTATATTCATTTGATTTAACAGAGAGATAGGCTTCTGTAAGCTGGGTAAAACAATCCATCCCGCTGGCAGCTGTAATATTCGCCGGGCAGCTTAAAGTCAGCTCCGGATCAACCAAAGCCACATCCGGTACAAAATTATCATGGCGGAGAGATCTTTTGAATCCATCTTTTCCAATCCTGGAGATGACAGCATTTTTTGTCGCTTCGCTACCTGTTCCTGATGTGGTTGGAATTGCAATATATGGCAATTTGGTTCCGGAATGTTCTTTGGTGCCAACTCCCTCAAGAAACTCAGCAACTGACTCAGGTCTGTGCATCATGGCAGAAATCGCTTTTCCGGAATCAATCACGCTTCCTCCGCCAATACCAATAACCAGATCAATATCTTTATTTTTAAAAAACCTCACAGCATCATCTATAGAATCAGGAGACGGCTCTTCAGAAACCATATAAACATTATATTCAATGCCCTTCTTTTTAAAATCATCCAAAAGGGATGCGGCAAACCGGGAACTTGTAAATGAGCTCTTCCCGGTAACAAGAACAATATTCCGTCCATACCGTCTTGCAATAGAAGTGAGATCCGCTATCCCCCCGGTTTTGAAATAGATTATTGGTAACCGTGAGAATTGGAAAGGCTTTACCATCCTGATAAGCTGTTTGGTTCTATTATTTTATACTTCATACTATGTCGGGGTTCAGCCATCCAGTCATTTACCATATCGCGCCATACCACATAATGCTTTGTCGCTTTATGCTCAGCAGCAGCAGATTCGGATTCATAGGCTTCATAAATCATAAATCTGGATGGATCATCTGCCTGCTGTATCAGGTCAAAACGAAGGTTGCCTGGTTCTTTAACAGATTCATGGTGATTTGCTGCCGTTGCCTCAATAAATCTCCGGATCTCTTCGGATTTTACCTTTACGTACACACAGTTTACTATCATATTTGCACCTATTTTTGAGTAAAGTTAAACGTTTAGATGTTAAGTTCAAATAACTTCTCGAGACTCGGATTCCCGGAATTACACCAGAATTTTCTATCTTGCTGATTATATTCAGATTTAACAAATCGTAATTCAATGAAACGACAAAAGTCAAACATCAGCTGGCTGTCCCTGATGTTACTTTTTATCTTTTTCAGCACTTCAGCACAGACTTCTTTAAAACGAAATAATCTCTTTGATTTTAGCTGGCGGTTTCACAGGGGAGGAGCACTGGGAGCCGAACTGCCATCATTTGACGATTCGCAGTGGAGGGTGCTGGACCTTCCTCATGACTGGAGCATCGAAGACTTGCCTTCAACAACTTCTCCGTTTAATATCGATGCAATAAGCCAGGTTAACGGAGGTTTTACAACAGGAGGCACCGGGTGGTACAGGAAAACATTTACTATTCCTCCGGAATTAAAAGGCGAGAAGTATATTATAATGTTTGAAGGAGTCTATATGAATTCGGAAGTGTGGCTGAATGGCGAGTATCTCGGAAACCATCCGTATGGTTATACTAGTTTCTGGTTTGATATCTCTGACAAGATAAAGTTTGATAAAGAAAATCTATTGAGTGTTAAGGTTAAAAACGAGGGAGAGAACAGCCGGTGGTATTCCGGTTCGGGTATCTACCGGCATGTCTGGCTGAAAATTGTCCCGCCTGTGCACGTTGCAACCTGGGGTACTTATATAACCACTCCCGAGGTATCTGAAAATGAAGCGACAATAAGCATCAAAACTTCAATAATAAATCAAGGCAGCGGTGTCTCAGATATTACACTTGTTACCAAAATTTTCAATTCAGGCGGCCAGCAACAGTCGGAGGTTAAGTCAGATCAAAAAATTGATCCGGGAAAAACCCTGGAAATCATTCAGGAAGTTAAGCTTACAAAACCTGCTCTATGGTCCACTGAAGCTCCGGTACTCTACAAGGCTGTATCTGAAATACATGAATCTGAAATACTTACTGATCAGGTTGAAACAGTATTTGGGATCAGGTCCATATCCTTTGACGCAGAAAGAGGATTCCTGTTGAATGGCAAGGCTCTGAAACTGAAAGGCGGCTGCGTTCATCACGACAATGGAATACTGGGCTCAAAGGCTTATGACCGGGCTGAGGAACGACGTGTGGAGCTTCTGAAATCAAGTGGATTCAATGCCATTAGATCGGCTCATAATCCGCCATCGGTTGCCTTTCTTGATGCGTGCGACCGCCTGGGAATGCTTGTGATTGATGAAACTTTCGACATGTGGAAGGAGGAAAAGAATCCCTATGATTATCATTTATTTTTCAGTGAATGGTGGAAAAAAGATATTGAAAGCATGATCCTGCGCGACAGAAATCATCCTTCGGTCATTCTTTGGAGCATTGGAAATGAAATCCCGAACAGGGTTAAGCCTGAAGTAGTTGAACTGGCTAAAACACTCGGTGAGTTCGTTCGGGTAAATGATCCTACGCGACCTGTTACATCGGCTGTCAATGATCTGAGACCTGAAATGGATGCCTTTTTTGCGGCTCTTGATGTTGCAGGATATAATTATGCTTCATTACAGGACAATGATCAAAATAATCTATATGCGACCGATCATAAACGGATACCCCAACGGGTAATGGTTGGAACGGAATCTTTTCCGCTTGATGCCTTTATAAGTTGGATGGATGTGTCAGATCATACCTACGTAATCGGCGACTTTGTATGGACTGCTTTTGATTATATTGGTGAGGCAAGCATAGGCTGGAGGGGCTACTTCCAGAAGCACGATTTTTTTCCCTGGAACCTTGCATTTTGCGGAGATCTGGATATCTGCGGATGGAAACGTGCACAGTCATATTACCGTGATGCTTTATGGATGGAGAACAAGCTGTCAATATGGGTAACACCTCCTGAACCATCCTTTACCCTTAATCCTTCAAGGGAACCATGGTCGCGATGGCATTGGAATGATGCAGTGAGTGATTGGAACTGGACAGGGAATGAAGGAAAAATCATGGACGTTAATATTTACTCCTCCTGCCGGCAGGTTGAACTTTTTCTGAATGGTAAGTCACTGGGAAAGAAAGTCACAGATCGCTCCACTAGGTATTTAGCTGTTTGGCAGGTCCCATATGAAAAAGGAATTCTAAAAGCATCGGGCTTTAATGGGAAGAAGGAAGTTGCAACTGCTTATTTACGCTCTGCCAGCGACCCGATAAATATCAAACTTACAGCCGACAGAAACAGAATCAGTGCTGACGGACAGGATTTAAGTTATATTACTGTCGAATTAACTGATGGTGATGGCATCTGTAATCCGAAAGCAGATAATCAGGTCTCATTCGAGTTGACAGGGCCGGGAACAATAGCAGGAGTCGGCAATGCAAATCCGGTAAGCCTCGAAAGTTTTCAGATCCCTCAACGAAAAGCCTGGCATGGAAGGTGTATGGTAATTGTAAAGGCCGGCAGAACAGCAGGTAAGATTACTCTGAAAGCCAGTTCACCCGGACTGGAAAGTGCAAGTATCGGAATTGAAAGCAATCAGAATCTGAACAATATGTAATAAATTGAGTTTTACTGATATAAATGACTGGTTTTTTTTTATTTAGCAATTCTTATAATAATCGTAAATTTAACCTGCTGATTTGAAGTATATGTTTGTGAAAACTGACAAACTCAGTATCGAAAAGATCTTGCTGACAATAGTATTTGTTTCTTCTCTTGGTATTTCAAAAGGTCAGCAGTCACCTCTTAGTCCTCTTTCCTACTGGGTGTTCGCGCCGTATATCTATAATCCCGCAATTGTAGGAAGCAAGGACTTTTTATCAATAGGTGCTACCGCAGCATTTCAGGATAAATCAAATGCGCAACTAATAAGTTTCACCACCCGGCTTACAAAAAATAATCCCCGTTACTTTTTATCCCCTGAAACTAAAGAATTCAGGAACATAGGGATAGGAGCATCGGGTTTTAAAGATTTTGATGGTTTTTCACAAAATACCGGTTTAAGTGCCTCAGCATCATATCACATAAAATTAAACAGCCGTGCGTTGTCCTTTTTGTCAATCGGAGTAGCCTTAAAAGACGAGTACAGTTCTATAAATTCAGTGAAGGGGAATTTTGTGAAAAAGAACTTCTATCCCAATCTGGATATTGGAATTTATTATTATGGCACCAATTTTTTTGCAGGTATCTCGGCAATTAATCTACTAGGCAGCCCATGGAAACCTGATACTCTCGGCAACTTTATAGTACCTGTTTCAAAGGAATATTTTTTCACAGCAGGAACTAAAATTATCCTGAGCAGATCTCTTAATATAGTTCTGGAACCGTCGCTACTTATCGTAACTACAGATTCTACCCTTAACAAGCTTGGTAATAATATTTTCCCCATTCTTAAGCTTTATCTTGGTGATTTTTGTGTTGGTGCATCTTACCGGAATGAAAGTAAGTTAGCAGTTTTTGCCCAGTTCAGATATCCGAAATTCTATGTGGGAGTATATTATGAATTGTCAAGTACGACGCCCTATTATAAAAATAAACCAACTGTCGAATTCACTTTGGGTTTAAATATTCAAACTGATAAATCACGGATCTCAAATTATAGTCAATGGTAAAACTTACGAATTTAATTTTGCCATGAAAAGTCTCATTAAAATAGCGTTTTCTGCCTCAATATTAATAATATTGCTCTCATCCGGCACTACATTAAAGCCCATATTAACCAGTCTACCTGTAAGTTATATACAGGCAGAAAGAGATGATACCACAAACTATGATCAATTCATTCAGGTTGACTCCTTCCGGCTTAAAATTGTTCCTCCCTCCTCCGGAGTGCAATACTATAAGGATGGTATTATCTTCCTCTCTTTGACAAAGGATGAAAGGAAGATGACTCCAAATCAAATCTCATTCGGAAATGCTGAAGCATATTATGCGTCAGTCGGAGATTCCTCTTTGGGCAAACATGTTATAGTTTCGTCATCCTCCCCCTTTACGTATCCTTGTGACGGAATGACATTCAGCAGTGATTACAATACTGTATATTTTACAATGATTCCTAAAAACACAACGAAGGAAAAGATCTTCATGGCAAGATTTATAACAAACAGTAATGGCAGGAAAGATTTAGTCGAAGAAAGCCGTCCTCTGGAATTTTGTAACGATAATTACAACTATTCTCATCCCGCCTTATCGGGTGACGGGAAGATGCTGGTTTTTGCATCAGACAGGGAAGGATCTTTTGGAGGAATGGATCTGTTTCTATCTAAGCAGGCACAAGGGAAATGGTCAGTACCTGAAAACTTGGGCAAATTAATAAACACGACAGGAAATGAATTCTTCCCGTTTCTCGATCAGGACAACAACTTATTTTTCTCATCTGACGGACAACCCGGATATGGCGGGTACGATATCTATACATGTAAATTCAACGGAACAGGCTGGGAAAAACCGGTAAACCTGTCTGACCATGTAAATTCTGCTGGTGATGATATTGCTTTTACCATAAATAAATCTGACGGTAAGAGCGGGTTCCTTACGAGAAGGCAAAAATCAGCGCCCTATGAAATGCAATTATTCAGGGTTACACTGAAGCAGGGCATACCAGATCGTAATCTCCTTACCCTGTCTTATGTATTTGATGGCAAACCGGCAGCGATAGCCAGCATTAGTTCTGCTATTCCTCTAGCTGAAGCTAAGCCGGAAGAAAAAGAATCAAAGAATATAAAAACAGATACTATAACTGCAAAAAAAGAAAATTTAAAAACTGAAAAAGCAGTACCATTAAAGAAGGTTCCTGAGAAAGCAATGCCATTAAAGAAAGTTCCTGAGAAAGCAGTGCCATTAAAGAAAGTTCCTGAGAAGATAGCAACAACCAAAACTGAACCCGGAGGAAAGCTTCCTGAAGTTAAGAGTGTTATAATAAAACCATCAAAGCCGCTGCCTGCTGAGCTAAAAGATGTTGTGGTCTACAGAGTTCAGTTTCTTTCCACTAACAAGCCAAAGAAAGAAAATGAGGTTGAAATAAATGGCAAGAGTTACAGCTTATATGAATACTTTTATCTTGGATCATATCGATATACTGTGGGTGAATTTACCAGGCTTGCTCAGGCAATAGAATTACAAAGAATATGCAGGCAATCGGGCTACCCGCAGGCTTTCGTAGCCGCTTTTAAAAACGACACCAGGTCTCTCGATCTGAAATCCTTCAAATAGATCCAAATTGCACGCGTAACTAATGTGGGAAAAGAATTGAGAACCGTCCTGGTTAGATAAATACCATTTTATCTTTGACGATCTGCTCCTGTTCGTTGGTTCCGTACAGCTTTATGCCAATGCTTGGTACTGCAAAATTAAATATATCAGAGATAGGAAAAAATACGTCCTTAATATCTTCAAATTCTCTCATTTCATCGAATTCATCAAGCGGCAGATACAGGTGGATAATCAACACATAATCAGGTTCTTTTATACTGACAAGGACCTTAAGTATCTTAGCCAGCCACAGGGAGGAAGAAGTATTGAAATATTCGAGATTAAGTCTCAGATTTGTAGTTGGTCTGGCGTGTGTAACATATTCTGATACCCAGTTAAGGATAGGTTCATATACCTTAGCTGCATTTTCAGGAATTGATTTTCCATAAAATATAAAGTCACCTGTCAACGGATTCAGTTCAACCAGTGGAGTCTTTGGTGTCTCTTCAATTATCAGACTTTGAAAGTTGTTCATTATAGCTTTTTTGATGACTTTAAAACAAGTTGAATTTTCATTAATATATAATCATCAAATTTAGAACATACTTTTATACCCTGTCCGATCTTAATCAAATTCTGAATACCCGTCATCAACAAATATTACGTCTTCATAAATATATTTAACAAAGTCAGGTTTAAATTATAGCTTTTTTTGAAATGAGAGGAACTTCGGGATATTTTAAGGTTCAGTCAGGTGGTTGCAGACCCGATGAAATTTTTGCTTATAATTGCTTGTTAAAAAACAATGTCAGTTTTTTCCCCTGGTATTTGGAAAAGAGACAAAATCAGCATGATCTTTCAGTAATATAAATTTTCATCCATTTTTTTCCGTCATTGGTCAAAAAGCCAAAATTTGGATTCCAGCCCGCTATTATGCCCTAAATAGCCTCTATCATTCTTATTCTCTGCATATTATCTCTAACATGTATGCGAAATGTCCGATTTACACTAAAATCGGTTATAATAATCATTCATTTTTGACAAAACATGACTTTTCATATACCAATGGAGCCTTTTTATTGATATACCCTTCCCATACATTGATTAACTTAAATATAAAAACGCCCTCTTTTCCTTCCCTGAACATTCTACCTATTGACAGTGTTTCTCCTATTGTTTAATTTTATTTCCTGAAGGTAAAGAATATTTTGATGAGAACCAGTATAACTTTAAATAATCTGGATCCTACTAATAATCAAGGAATTAATGCTCTTGTTAATATGGGTGGCTCTGCAATTGATTCAAATGGTGGTAATCCTGTTTTTAAGATCCTGGCGAGTGAGGACCGTGAAAATTTTGCCAGGTATACTGAAAAGGTAGGTCTTGCAAATGATCCGAACCTAATGGTTCTTTCATCTTTACACCACTATTATTATGACGCAGAAGAGATGTCCAATGTCAGTACACTTGTAAATCTCAAGGAACTAAATCAGATAAAACAGCTGAAAGATTTTCTTCATTCTATGTTTCATATTCTTCCTCCAAAATGTAATTTTATCGGTTGTTTCGTAAATAATAAGAAGGAGACCGGATTCGTTTTGAATACCGGGCCGTCACACTCATATTATAAAAGGAATTCTGATGCAATAAAAAATGGCATTGTATCTAGCAGCCCATTTTTGAACATGATATTCAATATGATTGATTCGAAAACGAATAAATACATGTCTGAAAGGAGCGTTGCCTATTTATTAGAAGAAAATGGCTTTAAAGTATTAGACATGACTGAACTGGATGGTTTGACCTATTTTCACGCCCAGAGCCTTCGGACTGCTGATAATTAATTATATATTTAAGGTCGTTATTCACAGTTTTTATCAACTAATCAGAACGAATTTAATATGAAGTTTTGCTGATTATGGATTTTTTTAGTTACCTCGACCGTTTGAAGATAATTCCATTTTTAAAGAAATGGAAACTTTTGAGTATTATACTGGGCTCAATTGACATCTTTGCAATAGCGCTTGCTTTCCAATGTGCATTTTTTTTAAATTACGGCGAGGAAGGTTTCTTCTTCTTTGACAACAAGACACTTAATCTATTCTTTTTAGTATTGCCAAACTGGCTGATAATTCTTTATTTAATACAAGTCTCTGAAATTCCGAGAACAAAACGGTATAGAGTCCTCTTTTACCAGTACTTTCAATCAACTGTTCTGATAATTACTTTATTATTAGTATTTTACTTCGTTTTTAAATTATATCTGATCTCCCGGCTCTTCCTGATTGAGTTTGCAGTATTCGGTCTCTTCTTTCTCTTTATTGCGAGGTCGCTGGAGTATAAAATTTTCAAAATATACAGGGCCAAAGGGTATAATTACATTAATGTGGTCATCATTGCCGACGATTCATCCATCCCTTTTATTGAGAGTCTTCTGTCAAATAAGGACTGGGGTTACAGGATCATTGCAATATTCACCAGTTCTGTCAAGCTTAAAGAAAAGTATGAAAAAGCCATAATACTTCTTCCTGATGAATATCTTAACGTGCTTAATGACCTTATGGAAGTTGATATTATTGATGAAGTTCTGTATTTTAAATCAAAAGTAATTCCTCTCGAAGTAAGAAATACAGTAAGATCATGTGAAGAGCTGGGTGTCGTTTTTAGTCTGAACTATGAAGGTCAGAATAATAAGCTCACCAACGCAATAAAATCTGAAATCGGGAATCAGAAGTTTCTTACCTTTATTAATATACCTCATAATACCTTTGCACTGGGAATTAAGAAAATTATGGATATCATCTTATCCATATTCCTTATAGTCTTTCTGTCACCTGCTTTATTAGCGATTGCTATCCTGATAAAACTAACTTCATCGGGTCCTATCGTTTTCAAACAATCCAGAGTAGGATTAAGAGGCCGACAATTCGATCTGTATAAATTCAGGACAATGATTGTCGATGCAGAAAAACTTAAAAAGGACCTTGAGGCTGATAATGAAGCGGATGGACCTGTTTTTAAAATTAAGGATGACCCTCGTGTTACAAGGATAGGAAGATTTCTCAGAAGATCAGGTCTTGATGAGCTTCCTCAGCTTTTTAATATCCTCAAAGGTGAAATGTCCTTAATCGGACCGCGTCCTCCCCTTCCCAGTGAAATAATTCTATATAAGAGGTGGCAGTTAAGACGTCTTTCTGTTAAACCCGGGCTGTCGTGCTTCTGGCAGATTAAACCCGACAGAAACAATATAAAATTCGATAAATGGATGGAGCTGGATTTAGCCTATATAGATAATTGGTCGCTTCGATTAGATTTTATAATTTTACTGAAAACAATTAAGACAGTTTTTTTGAGATCAGGTTTGTGATTTTTATAATTAGTGCTTATGACAAGAAAAATGAAGTGTAACTATTATAAAACG
The DNA here is from genome assembly GCA_963791065.1 of uncultured Bacteroidales bacterium. Taxonomy (GTDB): domain Bacteria; phylum Bacteroidota; class Bacteroidia; order Bacteroidales; family VadinHA17; genus LD21. Next base: position 463,567 of record CAWBQN010000015.1, on the reverse strand, counting down.
ATAGTTATTGCAGTATCTGTTTGTATAACCTCATGCGTTCCCCTGAACAAATTAAGTTATTTCAACGATGTTAATGAACTCGAAGAACCAAGTGTTAATCCAAGAACTCAGAAGCTCATAATGCCTTTTGATAAACTTTATATCAAGGTAATAAGTATCGATCCTCAAACCAGCCAGATATTTAATCCTATTGAACAGTTAAGCAGTATGACCAACAATGGTATTCTGGGTTATCTGGTAGATGAGGGAGGAAATATAAATTTCCCTTTTGTAGGAAATATAAATGTTGCTTCTCTTACAACTGCTCAGGCGGGGGAGAAAGTCCAGAAATCATTGAGTGATTATGTCCCAAACACTTCCGTTACTGTTAAATATATTGATAACCAGGTAACTGTAATGGGTGAAGTCAGGCAGCAAGGGGTATTTTCCTTTATTCATGATAAACTCAACATATACGAAGCACTCGGTCTTGGAGGAGGACTGACACAATTCGGCGATCGTAAAAAAATCATTTTAATAAGAAATGAAGGGAATAAGATCATGCACTACCGTTTGAACCTTTCAGATTCAAAGATTGCCAGTAAGGATTATTATTATATCCTGCCAAATGATGTCATCATTGTAGAACCCCTGAAAGCCCTCTCTTCAAATTATCAGAATATTACTTATACCACCATTCTCAGTTCAATCACAACACTTATCGCAGTATTGCTATTTACAAATGTCAAATTTTAAAATAAATATATATTAAATGTCAAATCAAAAAGACTCAGCATCCGAAGCTTTAATAATTAAGGAATTCCTTTTAACTGCTCTATCTTACAAGTATGTCTACATAGCCTGTATCCTATTATGTCTGGCAATTGCCTTTGTGATAAATAAGATCTCTCCTACGGTATATGGTGTAAACTCTGTAATAGGCCCGATAGAGGATAAACGCCCTTCCTTACTGAGTTCGAACAATCTGTTCAGCGGGATGGGAGATCTTAATCAGGCCAGGAACCTTGAAAACGACATTAACAGTCTTAATTCGTTTAACCTGGTATCTTCGACAATTAAGGACCTTAATCTTGAGGTTGGGTATTTTTCCGAAAAGAAGATCATTTTCAAAAAGTCATATCAACTATATATGGGTTCTCCTTTTACGGTAAATATTGACAAATCACATATACAACCCATTAATGCAAGGATCTATATTAAAATCATTGATGATAAGACATACAAAATCAAATCCGATGCAGAGAAGATTTCATATTACAATTATGTTGACAATATAATTGTGAGTGAATTCAATACTTTTAAGATCGATACGGTCTGTAAGTTCAATGAAACCGTCGGAAATAAAAATTACAAGTTTTCAATATCCCTTAATAAAGACTATTATCACCCTGACTCAAAAGATGAGAGCCAGTTATATTTTGTGTTCTATCATCAGGATGTACTGGCAAATGATTATCTCAACAGACTAAAAGCTGAGGCTGTCAGCTTAAAGTCCTCATTGATAAAGGTCACCTTTCACGGGCAAAACATAGGATTGACAATTGACTTTCTGAATAAGTATCTTCAGGCTTATCTGGGAGACGATCTTTCCAAAAAGAATAAAATCGCCAAGAGCACTGTAAATTTTATTGATGGTCAGCTTTCAGGAATATCAGATTCCTTGCTCAAGTCAGAAACCAAATTAAAAGATTACAGATCTGAAAACCAGGTCACTGATCTAAGTTACCAGGGACAACAGGCATTGCAGGAGATGACAAAAATAGAGTCTGACCGGTCAACACTACAGGTCCAGGAACGTTACTATAATTATATCCTTGACTATTTCGACAAGAATAAGGATGTTGCGGGGCTCGCTCCTCCCTCATCTGCTAATGTTGTTGATCCGCTAATGAATACTCTTGTGCTTGAACTTTTAAATCTTAATTCACAAAGATCCAGCATCTTGAGTAATAACGCCCAAAAGAATCTCTTTCTCAACCAGATTGAAAAGAAGATCGATCTTCAGAAGCAGACAATTATTGAGAACGTAAGAAATAGTCTTAACACTCTCAACCTGACACAGAATGAGCTTAATTACAGGGCGGAAAAGCTGTCAAAGGAAATTTCCAAGCTTCCCAGGACGGAACTAAACATGGTTAGTATGCAGCGTAAATTTAATCTTACGGATGCTATATATACTTTCCTGCTGCAAAAACGATCCGAAGCTGAAATCACGATGGCTTCAAATATTCCTGACTATGAAATACTTGAACCTGCGCGTGAGACGTCAACTGCCATTCTTTCTCCGAAGAAAAAACTAAATCTGATAATTGCTATTTTCCTCGGTTTGATGTTCCCTACTGCGTTTATTATACTGAAGAAATTCTTTAACGAGAAAATAACAGGAGTAAGTGATGTTGAACATTTGCTCGGAAGATCAATACTTAGCATCATATATAGTAATTCGTATCGCTATGAAGCAGTTGTAAATGATTCTCCGGGATCCTCCATAGCAGAATCATTCAGGAACCTTCGAAGCAGTTTATTCCTGAGATTTAAATCAGAAAAGATCAAAGTGATCCTTATTACCTCGTCACAACCGCAGGACGGAAAAAGCTTTATCTCTTTCAACCTGGCCTCATCTATAGCTTCGGTTGGCTATAAAACAGTTATACTCGATTGTGATCTGAGGAGACCGACGTTACATTTGAAGTTCAAGGAGTTAAATACGGAAGGGCTTTCGACTTATATGATTGAACACTCTGCCAAGGAAGATATTATACACAATTCTTTTATTAAGAACCTTTCTTTTATTCCTGCCGGACCCGTTTTGCCAAATTCATCAGAGTTGATTGAAGCGGGTGCCCTCGACGAACTCATGAATTATCTGAAAAAAGAATATGAATACATAATAATCGACACTACTCCTTCAGGATTGGTCGCAGATGCTGCTCTAATGATCAGGTATTCCAATATAAATCTTCTGGTCTGCAGAAACAATTTTACCCGCAAAGATGTTTTTAATGATGTGTTGAACTTATTAAAAACCAACAGAGTTGAGAATTTTGATGTTGTTTATAATGACCTCAATATAAAGGAGAGCAGGTATGGCAGATACAATAATTATTATAAAAACTCCTGATTTATAATTCTACTCTTATGAAATATGATCAAAAAACTATTAAGGAAAAAGTAAAGTCATTTATTATTCAGTCAACTAATGCTGATGTTAAAAAGATACACGATGACTCTCTTTTTTTCAAAGAAGGATTACTTGATTCTATGGGGTTTATTACGTTAATTACATTCATAGAGGAGGAGTTTGAATTTACTACCAGCGATGCTGATTTGATTGAAGATAACTTCGAATCAATTAATGCTATTACTTCTTATATATTGAGAAAAAAAGAAATTCAGTAGCGAAGATCGCTGCTTAGCCAGACTAGAAAATGTGCGGAATAGTCGGAATTTATAATAGCGGGGATTCTCTTAAGGATCCTGAAGATCTTATTCAAAGAATGCTTGCCCGTATTCAATACCGGGGACCTGATGAAAGCGGAATTTACGTTAATAAACATGTTGCTATCGGCAGTGTCCGGTTAAGCATTATAGACCTGCAATCGGGACAGCAACCTATGTCAACAGCAGATGGGAAATACTGGATTGTATTTAATGGGGAAATTTTCAATTATATAGAGCTTAAAGCTGATTTAAAACGCCTGGGACGCTGCTTCAGAACCGAATGTGATACTGAAGTCCTGCTTAATGCATATCTCGAATATGGTTCTGACTTCCTGAACAGGCTGAACGGGCAATTTGTATTTGCAATCTGGGATAACGAGAAAAAAGAACTGTTTTTAGCCCGCGACAGAGTGGGTATACGCCCACTCTTCTATACGGAAACGAATAATGCATTTTTATTTGGATCAGAGATCAAGACGCTTTTTGAACATCCGGATGTCAAAGCTGAAATCGATCCGGTTTCGATGTCACAGATATTCACATTCTGGTCAACTCTTACTCCCGCAACTGTTTTTAAAAATATATATGAGCTGGCTCCGGGTCATTTCATGAAGATATCCAATGGTCAAAAAACTATCCGGAGATTCTGGTCCCCAGTCTTCCCGGTAAATAAGGAAGAGCGTTTTAAAGGTTCAATAAATGATGCTGCCGACGAACTTGAAAAGCTATTGACTGACGCTGTAAGAATACGTCTGAGGGCAGACGTTCAGGTTGCTGCATATCTTAGCGGCGGACTTGATTCAAGTGCAACCACATCGCTTATTAAAAAGGTGGCACCAGAAACATTGCAAACATTCTCCATTGGCTTTGAGGACGGTGAGTTTGACGAAACACCTTTCCAACGGGAAGTCTCGGCATACCTGGGAACAAAACATACTGCCTTCACCTGTACCCGTGAGGATATTGGTAATTATTTCCCACAGGTTATATGGCATTCTGAAATCCCGATATTGCGTACTGCCCCGGTTCCCATGTTCTGCCTCTCCAAAAAGGTGAGGGAAAACAATATCAAGGTAGTTATAACCGGAGAAGGGGCTGACGAAATGCTCGCCGGATATGATATTTTTAAAGAAGGCATTATCAGAGAATTCTGGTCACGTGAACCCAATTCAAAATACAGACCATTACTGCTTCAAAAATTATATCCGTATCTGGCTCAGTTCCAGGGAAAGAACAGGAGCATGCTCAAGCTATTTTTCGGCTATCAGCTCCAGGACACGGAAAACCCTTTCTACTCACACATCTTGCGCTGGAGAAACACATCAAGTATCCAGAATTATTTCTCTGAAGAATTGAAATCAAGGCTGGATCATTATGACAAATTTGAGGAAGTGAGCAAAATGCTGCCTGCCGGTTTTGATCAATACGACCGGTTGAGTAAATCCCAATGGCTTGAATCAGTGATTTTTATGTCAAGCTATCTGCTTTCTTCACAAGGCGACAGGGTAGCAATGGCAAATTCAGTTGAGGGACGCTATCCGTTTCTTGATTATCGTGTAATGGAATTTGCCGCCAAGCTGCCACCCGGTTTTAAGATGCACGGACTAAATGAAAAATTCATACTTAAACGTATAATGAACAATCGTCTCCCCAGTAGTGTCTTAAAACGCCCCAAACAAGCCTACAGAGCGCCAATAGCAAGCAGTTTTCTTTCATCTCCGTCAAGAGAATATGTAATGGACCTGCTTTCCGTACATGACATAAACCTTACAGGGATGTTCTCTTATAATGCAGTTCACAAGCTAATTAACAAGATATCAGCAGAGACCATGGTAACTGAAACAGAGAATATGGCTCTTGCCGGAATTATTTCATCGCAGCTTATTTATCACCAGTATATATTAAAGGATAGTTTCAGACCATCAGTTTCTCAGTTAAATAATTGCCGGGTTATTTACGAACAAAATCCGGTCTATATCTGATTAATATTTAAATCTATTATGAAAGTTAAAAACAAACAGCCGTTTAGTAAAGATATCCTGATCATCAATGATATACAAGGGGAATTTTCCAGGCTTGTTGCAGGCCTGCGGGAAAGTATACTTCATCGGTTGAACCGTCAGGGTGGGGTGCTTGGTATTTCAGGTGGAATTGATTCCTCAGTTACTATGGTAATGGCAGCAAAGGCCCTGGGAACTGAAAACCTGTTAGCTGTCATATTGCCGGAGAAAGACTCCAGCGGAGACAGTATTCTCTTTGCGCAGAAACTGGCTGACAAATTTGGAGTAAAAGCAGTAATAGAAAACATAACAGGGGCATTGGAGGGATTCGGATGCTATGAACGGCGTGATGAAGCTGTCAAAAAAGTCTTTCCTGAATACAATCCTTCTCTCCACAAAATGAAAATAGGAATAAGGAATACGGGTCTTTATACCAGCCTTCCGCCTCTTTTCTCATTAACAATTGTTGACAGCCAAGGGAACGAGCAAACAAAACGGGTACCTGCCACTGCACTCAGACAAATTGAAGCTGCTTCAAATTTTAAACAACGCTCACGGATGTCAATGCTATACTATCATGCGGAACGGCTTCATTACGCTGTAATCGGAACACCAAATAAACATGAAGTGGATCAGGGTTTCTTTGTTAAAAATGGAGATGGAGGTGCTGATGTAACACCAATTGCTAACCTGTACAAAACACAGATTTATCAGCTGGCACGAAGTATCGGTATCCCACAGGAAATAATCGATCGTGTACCTACTTCAGATACCTATTCCGCTGAACAAACCCAGGAAGAATTTTTTTTCCAGATGCCTTTTCAGCTATTGGACCTGCTCTGGTATGCCTTTAAAAATGAATATGATCCTGAAGAAGTCGGCAAAGTTATGGAATTAAACCCTGACGAAATAAGGAAAATATTTGAAGGCTTTGAACGCAAAATAAAAACGACTGAATATCTGCGAATGCAGCCCCTTACCTTTTAATTTATTATTCAGACTATGCTCAAGATCCCTCAGCGAGTACTTGGCGAGGCACTGTTATGGTCAGCACGGGAACATCCTGACAAAACAGCTATTATTATAAAAACAAAGGAGTATTCTTATTCCAGTCTCAGAAAAAATGCGGAGAAGTTAGCTCATCATCTGGTAATTGCCGGAATAAAAAAAGGGGACCGGGTAGCGCTATATATGAATAATTCCTGGCAAAGTATCATCTCCATATATGGTATAACAATGTCCGGCGCCGCATTCCTGGTGATAAATCCCCAGACTAAAGCCGATAAGTTACAGTACATTCTAAATGACAGCGGCGCTAAAATTCTGATTTCTGAAAGCATCCTGCATAATGAATTATCAGTTGCGTTAGAAGGGACAACAGATATTTATGAAGTAATAATCAGCGGAGACATCAATAAAATACAAAACTCGCCTGCAATCAGATTTGCCGGCTTTGAGGAAACACTTTCTGCTGATATGCCGGATAGTATTTTGCCAAATACTATTCCCAACGATCTGGCTGCATTGATATATACTTCGGGCAGCACGGGATTTCCAAAGGGAGTAATGATGACACATCAGTCAATGGTCTTTAGCTCCTGGAGCCTCATTGAGTACCTGCGGCTATCTGAATCTGACCGTATTCTTCTGCTTCTTCCATTGGCATTTGATTATGGATTATATCAGCTTCTGATGGCCATAACTATCGGAGGTTCGCTTATTGTTGAGCAATCATTTACCTTTCAAACATCTGTTTATAAGCAAATTGAGCTGTTCAGGCCAACTGTTTTCCCGGGAGTGCCCACCATTTATGCCATGATGATTGCCGCCAACAAGAAGACCGGCCTATCATTTGATTGCATCGAAAAAGTCACAAATACAGCTGCAGCACTTCCGGCGGAATTTATTCCCGATCTTAAGAAAATATTCCCCGAAGCATTAATATTTAAAATGTACGGTTTGACAGAATGTAAAAGGGTCTGTTACCTGGAACCCGAATTAGTTGATTTAAAAACAGATTCTGTAGGTAAAGCAATACCCGGCACTGAAGTCTTTCTGTTATCAACTGAAGGGAAACCGGTTCCCCGTGGTGAAAGAGGAATATTACATATCCGTGGACCGCACGTTATGCTTGGCTACTGGCACAAGGAAGACCTGAGCCGGGAAATGCTCAGATCGGGTGATCTTCCAGGGGAGAGAATATTATGCTCAAATGACTGGTTTAAAATGGATGAGGAAGGTTTCCTGTATTTTCTGGGCAGAACAGATGATATAATTAAAACGCGGGGAGAAAAAGTCAGTCCGGCAGAAATTGAAAACGTAATTTATAAAATTGATGGGATAAGGGAAGTGGCAGTAATCGGTATTCCTGATGAGATAATGGGGGAAGCAATCATTGTATATGTCACAACGCATGGTCATTTTAAGTTGACAGAACAGGAGATACTAAAAGTATGTATGTCGAAGCTTGAATTATTCATGATTCCACAACACATAATTTTTCTGAATGAAATGCCAAAGAGTTCCAATAGTAAGATAGATAAAAAAGAGCTTAAAAAAATGTATCTGAAAAATGGAGAAATCAAAACTATATGATAGCTTTAGCAGCTATCTGAAAGACCGGCTTCATCTGCTCGGCGATAAACCTGAAGAGACTTTGGAAACAACATTGAAAGCTCTATGGCTAACTGCTGCGGGCATTCCTGTCTCTGCTGAAGGTGCTCTCAAATTGCCGATACCAGATCTTACAGATAAACAGACAGAAATATTACGCTGTTTGATCGAAATCCGGCTCGGGAATACTCCTCTCGCACATATAACAAAACGTCAAAATTTCATGGGGATTGAATTAATCTCTGACAAAAGAGCCTTGATACCGAGAAAAGAAACTGAATTGCTTGGTAGAAATGCCCTGGAACTTTCCAAAAAAATTGTCAGGTCAAAAGGTAAAATCAAAGCTGTCGATGTTTGTTGTGGATCAGGAAATCTGGGGATTGCACTCGCTTACTATAATCCCGATTGCGAAGTTTATGCAACTGACATTTCTGAGGACGCGGTGCAGCTTACACTGGAAAATATTAACCATTTGAAATTAGACCATCGAATACAGGTGAAGCAGGGAGACCTATTGTCAGCATTTGAATCAGATGAGTTTTATCAGGAAACCGATTTGATTGTCTGTAATCCACCCTATATTCTAAGTTCAAAGGTCCAGAAAATGGACTCAGAAATTGCATCTAATGAACCTGGCCTGGCTTTTGATGGTGGAATGCTCGGTATAAAGATAATTCAAAAATTAATCTCAGAAGCGCCGAGGTTTTTGACTGATGAAGGCTGGCTGCTTTTCGAGGTTGGAGCCGGGCAGGGAAACTTTATTGCCCAGCTATGCGAAAGGACAAATTTATATCACCAAATTGATTTGATTTCGGATGATTCAGGTAATATAAGAGTCATAAGACTTCAAAAAGCACTACAGGTAGAGGAGGAAAATGATCCAGACCCTGAACCGGAGAAAAACTAACAGTATGTTTCTGAGTATCAATGCCTAGGAACTCAAATCACTGACAAAAATCCTTAAGTTATCCCGAAATGGTCTCTGATAAGTTTCCTGCATTCATCTTCCGGAATATTATCGGTCATGACTAACCCCGGACTCTGCTTATAGAGCAATTTTTGAACACTTAACTTCATAATGACTTTTGCCGGATTTCCAACGATGACGGAATCATCAGGAAATTGCCCCCTGACTACAGAACCAGCTCCAACTATACAATTATTCCCGATAGTTGTATTTAACAAAATTATGCTGTTAGTGCCGATAAATACATTATTGCCAATGGTTATTTTGCCAAAAATCCCGCCCCCGATTTCTCCCTGGAAACAGTGGACTCCTCCGTCATGAGTTATAAATTCCGTACCGCTCGTTATTCTGGCGTTATCACCGATTTCAACTAAGTAAGGTTCGGTTGAAAAGGAAACAGTATGAACAAGGCAGTTTTTCCCGATCTTCACGCCCTGCCTTCTCAGATAGTTATTTCGTCTTTCCTCCCCTGCCTTTAAAATCAGGAGCTTATATAATGCATTCAGAATTTTAATAATTGAACTCATAGTAGTCTTAAATATTGAATGTTATTATTCTATACGACCTTCGATAGCATCAATTATAAATTGACTAAAAACAGGCGACATCCTTGCAGAGAATTCTTTACCCGGATGCGAATTGGAAGGTTTTTCTGCATTTTTATCAAGCATGTATAGTCCACCTTCAGTCTCATATTTGTAAAAATCCCAGATAAAAATATTATCGCCTTTTTCATCCCATTCATTTAATAATCCATTTATAAAATTGTTGAGTACGTTTGGCTTCATCTTCAGTCATCTGACCTTTAGTATATACCGCCGGAGTCCAGACAATAAATTTATTATTGGGGAATTCATGCAGCTTCTTCTTTAATGCATTGTACTGAAGCTTATAATTTTCAAGGGTTTTAATTTCGGAATTAATATCAGGTGAGATTGTATCAGCTATAATTTTGCTTACCGGGTAACAATGCTTGAATATGATTACATCATATTCTTTTGTAAGAATTTCTAATGTTGGTTCCTTCATATAAGGTTTATCCCCTGCATTTTTCACCCAGATATTATAATAATCAAAAGGATAATTCTTCCAGCCGTAGGGAGTTTCTTTTGGAAAATTTTGTTCAGTTATTAAATAGTTTGTATGATTTTTTCTGTTATAATTTATTAAAGTATTCCCTGACATCGCTTCTTTTTAGTGAGTTTATATAAGTACCTGTTGGTTTTGCCAAGCCAGATATTTTTCCCTGTACTATGATGAAGAAATATAATTTTCTTCATTTCATTTTTATTTGATCCGTGCTTATAAATAAGAATATCTATTATTAAAATATACCTTCCTCATTAAATTACCCGTTTATCAGAATTACATTTTAATGTCTCTTATTAAATCCACTTAATTTTATACTAATTAAGATTCAGCAAATATAAGAAAACGCGATAAATTATTTAACTCAAATATTCATCATATTTGAAAACCATGGTTTATCAACACTTTATTACAGTTGATCAAAAAAATATGGTAAAGACAAAAAAATATTATTTATTGTTTAGTAACAATCTATTCCGCCATTAAAAAGAAAAAAATTTGTAAGCGTCAGCATGTTTAATACTTTGATTTATAAATTTTGTCTAAATTTATTCAATAATTAATTAACACCATAACGTATGAAAAAAATAATACCTTTTTTAATTTAATCTTTGCATCGGAATTGCAGTTATATACAGCTGCAAGAAAGAACCGGTACTACCTACATTAACTACTACTGCTATTACAAATATTACAATTAACTCGGCTACAACTGGTGGTTATGTAACAAAAGATGGCGGAGCCAATATTACTGCCAGGGGAGTATGTTAGGGTACCATGCAAATCCTGGATCTTATCTGGTTCATCTACTTCGATGGTAGCGGAATCGGAAGCTTTGTAAGCAATATTACAGGTCTGACACCAAATACTCTGTATCATGTAAGGGCTTATGCTACGAATAAGGCCGGTACAGCTTATGGAAGCTGAAATTTCATTTACAACAACTCAGCTATAGTTGTTCCGACTCTGACTACAATCCAGATTTCATCCGGATTACCCTGACAGAAGCAGTTTCAGGTGGTAATATCACTTCCGACGGTGATGGAGCCGATGACTGCAAGAGGAGTCTGCTGGGCAACAACAACCGGCCCTACAATAATAATGCCATGACAACAGACGGGACCGGATCAGCAAATTTCGTAAGTAATCTTGCAGGATTACTGCCTGCTACAACCTATTATGTTCGCGCTTATGCAACAAACAGTGTAGGTACTGGTATATGGTGATGAGCTTTCATTTGCTACAGTCCAGAGTGCTCCTACAAATGTGGTAGCAACAGCAGGAAATGCCCAGGCCACGGTAACTTTTACAGCACCTAGCGGGTGGATCAGCAATAACGGGATACACAGTAACTTCAAGTCCTGGTAACTTTACCGGGACAGGTACTACTAGTCCAATTACAGTTACAGGGCTTACTAATGGAACTGCTTATACTTTTACTGTAATTGCCACTAATGCAAATGGCAATAGTTCTCCAAGTTCACCTTCAAATTCAGTAACCCCTTCAACAGTTCCAGGTGCACCAACAATTGGTACAGCAACAGCAGGAAATGCTCAAGCTACAGTGACATTTACAGCACCAGCAAGTGATGGTGGATCAGCTATAACAGGATATACTGTAACTTCAACTCCAGGTAGTATTACCGGAACCGGTTCTGCTAGCCCAATTACAGTTACAGGGCTTACCAATGGAACCGCTTATACCTTTACTGTAGTTGCCACAAATGCAAATGGTAACAGTTTACCAAGTGCTGCTTCAAATTCAGTGACACCTTCAGCAGTTCCCGGTGCACCAACAATTGGAACAGCTACAAAAGGAAATGCTCAGGCTACAGTAACATTTACAGCACCAGCCAGTAATGGCGGATCAGCTATTACAGGATACACTGTAACTCAAATCCTGGCAGTTTTACCAGGTACAGGTACCGCAAGCCCAATTACAGTTACAGGGCTTACTAATGGAACTGCTTATACTTTTACTGTAATTGCCACAAATGCCAATGGTAACAGTTTACCAAGTGCTGCTTCAAATTCAGTGACACCTTCAACTGTTCCGGGTGCACCAACAATTGGTACAGCTACAAAAGGAAATGCTCAGGCTTCGGTTACATTTACAGCACCTGTAAGTACTGGCGGATCAGCTATAACAGGATACACAGTAACCTCAAATCCTGGTAATTTTACCGGGACGGGTACTTCCAGCCCAATTACAGTTACAGGGCTTACTAATGGAACTGCCTATACCTTTACTGTAGTTGCCACAAATGCAAATGGCAACAGTCCAGCAAGTGCTGCTTCAAATTCAGTTACCCCTTCAGCAGTTCCCGGCGCTCCGACCATAGGTACAGCTACAGCAGGAGATACTCGAGGCTTACAGTAACATTTACAGCGCCGGTAAGCGATGGAGGATCAGCTATTACAGGATACACGGTAACTTCAAATCCCGGTACATATTACAATGTCAGGTTCCGCAAGCCCAATTACAGTTACAGGGCTTACTAATGGAACTGCCTATACTTTTACTGTAATTGCCACAAATGCCAATGGTAACAGTTTACCAAGTGCTGCTTCAAATTCAGTAATACCTCATACCCCTGTAACCATATACGACATTGATGGTAATGCTTATAATATAGTGACTATTGGTACCCAGGTTTGGACAGTAGAAAACCTTAAAACTACCACATTTGCGAACGGTGATCCGATTCCTACAACTGCCGCTCTTACAACTGATATTTCAGGTATGACTGCACCAATATACCAATGGCCTGACTATGATCCTGCTTTGAATGATATATCTGCTACTTATGGCAGGCTATATACATGGTATGCAGCTTCTGACAGCCGTAATGTATGCCCTGCAGGCTGGCGTGTTCCGACAAATACGGATCTTGAAGACCTTAAAGCATATCTCGGAGGTGAACTATTAGCCGGCGGACTTTTGAAAGAGGCAGGCAATGCCCATTGGCTGAACCAGCTACCTGCCGCAGCTACAAATTCAACCGGCTTTACAATGCTTCCGGGAGGAGATCGCCTCGCCGCTGGCGGAGCTCCGACATTTGTCAGCACCTACACTACCGGTTATCTTTGGAGTTCAGAGATAGACAGCTACGACACCAGCTTAAGTTTTGGCCAGACGTTTATTAATAGTGATGCCACTATGGTACTGAATGGATTCGATCCAAAGGCCGGGGTATCAATTCGTTGCCTGAAGAACTAATTAAAGAGATACTTTAACCATAAAAAAAGCTGCCATTTATCCGGCAGCTTTTTTCTTTTCAGGCATCAGTCTTTGACCACCTCTTACTTTTCAGTAGTTGGTTGTATACATTTTTAGTTTGGAAAGCTATATTGTCCCAGTTATAAGGAGTCATGTCGTAATTTATTGCCTCAAAGTCAGAATTCAATTTCTGATCAAGCTTTTCCTGCAACGATAGTTCATTACCTGTGGTGAAATAGCTTTCTTCCGGAAGGGCCACCTGCAAAGTTGCCGGAATATCACTGGCCAGTACGGGAAGATGGTAACTCATTGCCTCAAGAAGTGAAAGAGGCTGACCTTCGTTATAGGATGGCAATACAAATAATCTGGCATTATTATAGAGTTGAGATAAATTTTCACCTCTTATAAATCCGGGTAATACAACTCCATTCGCTTTCGCTAATTCTTTCAAATGAAATGAATATGAAGTCTCATGATCTGAATCTCCTGCAATCACAAGCTGAAAACCTCTTTGTTTTGTTTTGCTAAAAGCCCTGATTAAGAGATCAAAACCCTTTTCTTCCACAAAACGTCCGACGGATAATATATATTTCCTGTTAAGTAACCCAAGATCCTTAATATACGCATCCGCGTCTGTCAGTGTGGGTAACCTCACTCCATTATTTATATGAATAAAGTTTCTCTTATTTCCTAATTTCTCTTTCTGGTAAAAGCTCACAAATATTATTACATCAGCAAATTTTGTAGAGAGAAATTCGCTGAATTTTAAAAAATGCCGGGTTAATGATGACCATTTTCTATGTTCATAATTTGGACTGTGATAGGTCATGACAACTTTTAAACCAAAAATTTTTAATAGCGGCACAAAAAATCCCGGTCCGATATTATGAATGTGTACAATATCGGGACGCTTTATGATGCATACGACTGTTGATAAAAAGGAATGATAAAAGGTTTCAAAACCAGGAATTCTTGTTGAGGGTAAATCAATGAAACTGATGTGATCGTATACCTTTTCCTTTTTAATAATAAATGGCTTTCTCCTGAATACAGTAATCAGGCAATCATCTGTGCCAATAAGCGGATACAAACTCTCACAATGTTGCTCTACTCCTCCCTGGATATCCGGGAAGCCTCTTGTACCTAACACAAATACTTTCAAAATAACAGAGTAATAAGTGTGAACTGAAATATTTAACCCTCCAGTAAGGACATCTTAGTAAACAGTTTAAAGTAATTTTCTGTAAATTTTTCTTCAGAAAATTCATTTTGAATAATCTGATGACTATTATTCCCAAAAGCATTCCTTACATTTTCAGAATTTATCAGGTATTCTAATTTTTCTGCAATCATATTTATTTCACCACATGGAACTAAAAAGCCATTAAATGAATCCTTAATCAGATAACCATTATCACCTACATTTGTTGCAATTATTGGTAAGCTGCTGACCATTGCCTCCATGATCGAATTTGAAAGGCCCTCATATAAAGAAGTGCTGAGATAGATATCGCATTTTTTCAGAATTTCAGGAATATCGGGAGGCTTTATCAAAATTTCAATTTCATTTTGAATATTAAGGTCTTTAACCAATGCTCTGATACTACTTTCCAGGGGTCCATAACCAATAATTAAGTACTTTATCTTCTTGTCCCTGTTTTTTTCTAACATTATTTTAAAAGAATAAAGAGCAGTGGGAAAATCTTTTGAACTGACAAACCGGCAAACTGAGACGATGTTTATTTCATCTTTAGCTTCGCTCCTCCTTTCAATAGGTGTAATATGAATGGTATTATGAATAACATTGGCTTTTTTCGGATCAAATCCTTTCAGTTCGAACTTTTTCTTACCCGAGAAATTATTAAAAATAGTTGCATCGTTAAGGTAATTATGTACGAACTTTTCGATACAGAACTTGTAATAAGGAAATTTTTCAGTTCTTATGCCCCCGATTGTTGTAAGTTTACTATTGAATAACTTACACATACCTGCAATTAAGTTAGGTGTAGTGAGATAAGACAGAATTATGTTAATCCCTTCGTTCTTAATTATCCTCTGAAGACGAATAAATTTGGTTACAGGATTCCCGCTTAGTCCGTAATATTTAATAGAAGTATTTTTAATTAAGTCGAGGTTGGAAGCATCAATTTTATTTCCACTCCAGCCTGTTAAAACGATCCTTAATTTCTTTTCAGATAATAATTTTGCCAGAGTCAAAGCTTGTTTTTCAGCTCCACCCTTTAAGAGTGTCTTACAAAAAATTAAAATGGAAGGCATTTAGTAGTCCCTGAATTAGTTCACAAAGAATTTGTCTTATTAAAAGTAACTGAATTTGTGTTAAAAATAAAGCTGCCTGCCATTCTAGATTATCCATAAAAATTTAGACGTTTCCGATACGAATAAACATCTATCACCATAAAATCTTTGTCGCTATTGAAAGTATGGGTTCCCTTGAGCCTTACGTCCCAGAACGGTTCTGTTTCGGAAATCAGAATCTCACT
Source organism: uncultured Bacteroidales bacterium (assembly GCA_963791065.1). GTDB lineage: Bacteria > Bacteroidota > Bacteroidia > Bacteroidales > VadinHA17 > LD21. The sequence goes on along the minus strand of CAWBQN010000015.1, from coordinate 447,736 downwards.
ATATTCATCTTCAGTCAGTTTAGTGACCTGGTTGATGTTTAAACCCATCCCGTATCTTCCTGCACAATTCTGAGACGGACGATAAATTTTATCCTCATATATGAAAAGTTTTCCTGCAGGTCTGGCGGTCCTTGCATCAGATACAATCGGATTATCAGGATGACTTTCCCATTTGTCAGCGAATAAATCATCGCTGAAAAACAGGAATAGCTCAGTGTTGTTTCCTGAAATATTGGCTGTCTGATCAAGACATGTAAAAATCCACCACTTATTATTATAGAAAAAAACCGTTGAGTCGACAGCTGATACATTCTCCATTATATTCTTCTCGAATTCCCATTTATAAGGAAAATCTGTACACCTGTAAAGTTCAATTGTCTGGTTTTTACCTGTTTCCGGAATCATGTAATAGATGTTATCTAATTCAAAGATAAAGGGATATGACATGTGATATGATCTCTCAATTATCTTTTCAGAACTCAAAAGATTTCCCTTCTTATCCAGTTTTAAAACAGCGATATGTGCTTTATTCAATTTATAAACAAATTCTTCAACAAAAACAAAATAGTTGTCATCTTTAGCCACCACAAAGGGATCTGCCCAAAAAATTCCTCCAGGAGATACCAGTTTTTTAAACCTTCTGAAATCAGGTGAGAGATAGTTGTGGTAATTGTTGATCTCAATAAGGACCTGCCAGTTAAAAGAATCGGTATAGAATATCTTCTTATGTAAGGTTAATGCTGCAATTTTAATATAGTGAAATAGATACAGCAGTGTTTTCAACAATGGATAAGGATGGTCATAAGAGTCTGTTTCTTTGCTCACTGACCTGAATCTGGTTAACTGTCTGCTTAAAAAATGATGACCTTTCATGTGCAATCCGTTAAGTAATCTTGGCATAAATAGTGAGGTTCGCCAATACATATTATTCCTGTTAACATTTATAGAATAGTGGCAGGTTGATTCCATGCAACAGAACACGACTTGATAATCATCCAATCTTTCTTTTAATAGGAATAATTCTGAAGCCGTAACCGGAGAGTTTCTGACAACTTCCCAGAAACCCGGACTAATACTACCAATTTTTTTCTGGTGGTCAATTGAATTTGTCAAAATACCATAATTGGCCGTTTTAAGAATATCATTGTTTAAAATATGTGAACCAAATTTTAGAATTATATCAAGCCCATAACTGGCAATTTCTTTAAAAACCTGCACTGAGGCATCCCCGGTTGAATATTCGCTTCCGGAACTTATATCAACCAGTGGTATATCACGTATTAACTCTGATAAATCTTTTTTAAGATCATGATCATCTTTCCTGTTAAATACTAACCTGTCGGCATTTTCAAGAAGTTTAAGCATAGTAAGATATGGATGTATCTCCTTTTTTTCAGAGTGCCGGTGATCCCTCTTATTCATGATTACAAGTACGATTCCGGCAAAATCGGACTTATGTATATCTTCAATTATTTTAAACTCCCATGAAGGAATAATATGATCATCAAGCAAAATCCCGATCTTTAGCTTTTCCTTCATTTAAGATTAATATTTTAGTACTCCCGGCAATCTCTTTAATTATATCGTAAAGAAATATAATCATCTATTGCCTGTGTAAATTCATCTTCAAGATTTGAGTTACCTTCATGCTTGTTCCACTTTCCATCATTAAACTCATACCAGAATTTTGATCTTTGAAGAGCCGAGGTGCCAATTTGGATCATCTGAAACTCCAAAAGATGATATTCTTTTCCATCGAAGGCTATATCAATTCCAAAAATCGGGAAATCGATTTCAGCTTTAATTTTTCTGGCAAAAGTTAAAAGGCCAATTTGTTCCTGGTCGGGAACTTCGCAAAATTTTCCGCTGCCGCTTGCCCTGAAATCATTTTCCCTGTTCTTTCTATACATACTATAATACTTCCTCCCGAAGATCAGGACCTTATAGTCGCCTGATAAATCCTTAATGAAGTTCTGAACAACTATAGGATAACTTAAGGGTGTTGTATTGTATTTTACATATTTTGCCCGGACTGGAAAGATGAGTTTTAATATTTTTTTTACGCTATTCTTAAATCGGAGCACAAAAAGATCCGTGAGGTTCATTGCCAGAATTATCTTTCCGGCCTTCTTGATCTTTTTTAAATATTCATTCCTGTTATTTGCAAGGAAAACACCTTCTCCCGATGTTGTTGAAATTCTTTTTATTACAACCGGAAAGCTATAATTATAATTTCTGGCATCCAGCCAGGATCCATAACACCAACTTTTTATCGTCTTTAAGGAATCATCCAAAAACTTTAATCTTAAAAGTTCCATGAAAACTTTATCATGGTGAGCTTTTAACAGCTCGTGTTTGGGTAAAACGAGTGCACCCTGCTTCTCAAGGAAATATATCAGATCCTCTATATATCGTTTATAAAAACTACCTCCAGCTTCAGAGGTTTGATATAAAACATACACTCCACTGTAATCCTCATTAAGGTTCAATTCACTGAATTTAAGAATAGATACATTAAAACCCCTGGAAGTGAAGATATTTTTTAATCTATCAACATCCATGGAAGTAAAATTTATAAAATCCGCTTTCGAGACAAGAAACTCCGAATCCTCATCAGTGAGTATAATAAGTCTTTTCATTTATAACAATTAATGTTAAATCAGAATAGGATTATATAAGAATATGCAATTCAATTTTCAGGACAATTCCTGTTATCTCTTTCTAATTACACGTAAATATCGCAGAACCAGCTCTCTATGTGCTTCACACTCAATCATATTTTGCATCAGGTTCAATTTTTTCAATGAATAGATCTGTCTTGTAAATATTCCGTGCAGCAATTCGTTAAGCTTTCGTGGAATCCTCCCCATTCCTGCAAATGCTCCAATATAAAATAATCCACTTCTGATACAGAATTTCTCATATTCGGTTTCAATAAAGCCGGGCAATGATAATTTCCCGGATCGTTCATTAAAGTCCTTCAAAATTAATTCGCTTACATCTGATTCAGGAAGCTCAATGCCTGTCCCTTTTTTGCAGAAAGGCACATAATCGACTGACATCCTGTCTCCAAAAGTAGCTTTAATCAAAAGACTAGTCTCGCAGAAGCTATTATCTGTCATATCAAAAAGAAAATTCCCCTGACCATAAACAATTACACTTTCATCGTATTTTTCAAATGCCCCGATGCAGTGACTGTGCTGACAAATTACCAGGTTGGCCCCTTTATCTGCAATTTTTCTGCAAACCTTCTGAAGGTAAGGTGACGGATAAGGGTAAAGCTCTTTCCCGCCATGGTAGAGTACGATCACAAAATCACATTTGGATTTAAGGCTGGCAATATGATCAGGACTCTCAAGCGGATCGAACGGGTTAGCACCGGCTTTGTTCTCCTCAGCAATCGAAAATTCATATTCAGCACATGCATATATGCCGATTCTTAGCTCACCTCTTTCAATGATAACAGGTTTTGACGCGGAACCGAGATCTTTGCCAGCCCCGACCCAGCTGATATTATTTTTTGATAATTGTCCCATTGTCTGATACAGACCCTGTTCATCATGATCAAGAATATGGTTATTTGCAAGGCATAAAACTGTTGGATTAATCAACTTAATGCCCTTCAATGTTGATACTGGAGCTATAAGGTTCGGTCCATCTTTTCTGATAGGCTTTTCAGTATCAGTTAATGGCAATTCCAAATTGAAGATTCTGTAATCAGCCGATTCAAGCACAGAGAGTAACCTGCCGTCAATTAAGGCATTAATATTGCCCTCCTCAAATAAAGAATAATTGGATCTGGTGGGTGCCAGGTCTCCTCCGATTATTAAAGTTGCTGATTCCATGAGGTCAAGATTTAATAGTCCGCAATGAGTTATTTATCTTCCTGATTTGAATCAAGAGCATTAATCATTCTTAATACCGAATTTTTATACTCCAACAAGTTGTAAGCCTTTTCGTAACCCCTTTTTGAAATTAAATCCATTTCCCCCGAGTTCTGAAGCATCCATAATATCTTTTTAGCAATAGATTCCGGATTCCCGCATTCTGCCATTACAATGTCCTGACCATCGGTAAAATACTTATCCATATCACCAAAGTTAGTTGCCAATACCGGTTTTCTGCAGCATAGTATTCTCCTAATTTTGTCGGGAAACCTGCCTTGGTCTGAATTGTAGAAGGACGGGTTATAGCAAGAATCTTACATTCCGACAAATATTTTTTCACTGATAAGGATTCCACTAATCCTGTGAAAGTAACTTTCCCGTCGATGCCTAATTTTTGACATTCAATTTTAAGTGCAGGAATCAGGCTTTTCCCAAAAGTGGCATCGCCGATTACCAGCAATGTCACATTTATCTTCTTCTTACTAAGCAGGCTTATTGCTTTAAACAAATCGTATAAACCATCTTTTAAGTAAGGCGCTCCGCTATAACCAAGATTATATCTGATCTCGCCCCCTGAGGATTCCCAGTATTTAAAATCAGTTAGGTTGGGCTGAACAATAATATTATCTTCATTGTAACCCATTTTCAGGAATTCATTTTTTAAATAATAACTAAATACGATCAGCTTATCGGCGATTTTGTTTAAATATCTAAAATTAAAGTTGTATTCATAGCTTTTTAATTTTCGAAAAAATGATCCGTCAAATTCAGATTTATCAATTATCTCAGCGACAAATTTCGAAATCTTGATCCTGAATATTTTAGCAAACAATGAGATTGGAATAGTAAATGGCGTTCACTGCTATAAACAAACAGGCTGATAAATTTGCGGTCGGGTATCAGCGAGAACAGACAAATAATCAGACGTATAAAACTCAGCAGTTCATCACAAAGTTTTAAAATAATATTATCAGGACGTTGTTTAAAGCCCAGATAAGTATATGGAATATCATCTTCGGTTACGTTTTTTCTCGGGCCATTATAAGTGTACTTCCCAAAAGCATAACCCTTAAGCAAAAATACGCTTATAGAAAATCCATTTAATTTTAACCCCCGGCAGAAAAGATTAAGATATGTTGCTCCCGCTCCTCCGCTCGGAAAATTCATGGATGTAATCAAAATATACTTTTTTAAAACTTTATCCCGTCCCATAAGTTACTTAATTTGGTATTGCCAGAAATTAATTTTAATACCCGCCATGAAGTATTTTCTATTTTATATTCATCAGCTATTCTTTTATATCCATTCGTTTTTTCAAATTCTTTCACTACTATCTTGATACTGTTAAGAACTACATCCGGATCAAAACCTGTTAAAATTATAGTTCCTGCATCCTGTGCTTCTGGTCTTTCCATTGATTGACGCAGGGATATAGCAGGGAAATTCAAAATTGATGATTCTTCACTGATTGTTCCTGAATCGGAAAGAACACATAAAGCATTCATCTGAAGATAATTATAATCAAGGAATCCAAACGGTTTGAGAAATCTGATCAATGAGTTCATTTTCAGATCAGTTAGTTTCTCCAGTTTTTTCCTGGTGCGGGGATGTGTAGATACAATGACCGGAATATTATAATCTTCGCCAGTTTGTTTAAAATGTCGAGAATTCCTGACAGGTTTTCAGGATTGTCAACATTTTCTTCCCGGTGGGTTGAAACAAGGAAATACTTTTTGACCTTGAGTGACAGGTCCTCAAGGGCTTTCGATTCATTGATTTTAGGCATATAGTAATCAAGTACCTCTTTCATGGGGCTTCCGGTAAGGTAAATCCTGCGGTGTGGCAATCCTTCCGAGATCAGATGTCGTCGTGCATGTTCGGTATATACCAGGTTAAAATCTGCAATATGATCAATTATTCTGCGGTTGACTTCCTCCGGAACATTTAAATCAAAACACCGGTTACCGGCTTCCATATGGAAAACCGGAATATGAAGTCTTTTAGCCATATATGCTGCAAGGCATGAATTTGTGTCGCCCAGAACCAGAACAGCATCGGGTTTTTCTTTTCTTAAGACCTCTCCTGATTTTCTGATAATGTCACCTACTGATGCTTCCAGTGAAGAGGTATCAACCTCAAGAAAATGATCTGGTTTACGGAGTTCCAGTTCTTTAAAAAAAATTTCATTCAGTTCATAATCATAATTCTGGCCAGTGTGAACAATGATCTGATTCAGGAATTCGTCAAGCCTGGCCATTGTGCGTGACAGACGAATTATTTCAGGTCTGGTCCCAATAAAGGTCATTACTTTAAGCTTGTCTTTTACCATTAAGAATAGCGTTTAAGGTGGGTTTTATTGTCATATGAACTGATCTTAAGGTATGTCAGTAATTATTGAAACTGTCTAAACAGTTTCAAAATATGTATCCGGATCATCCGGATTAAAAAACTCATTTATCCAGAACAAGGTAATCAACTCATCATCCCCGGTATTTGTAATATTATGGGTATACCAGACAGGCATATCAACGAAGGAGGGCTGTTCTCCATTGAGTTCAAAACGGAGTCTTTCAGTGGTCCCGATCCTGCGCAATTCAATAATTGCTTTTCCTCTGATCACAATAAATCTTTCTATTTTCCGTGTTGAAAATGATTTCCTCTGGTTATTCCGGGAAATGTTGTAGAGAAAGAGAATTGGCCGCCGATAAATGATTTGATGGTTTCAGTAAAAGCACCACGATGATCAGTATTTTTTTTCAAAAGAACCGGATAACGTGAAGCATGATCTATATAGCTTCTGAAAGTATTGAATAGATTTACTTCAAAAATACTGTTCAATTCAGGGAAGCCATGCTCTTCAAAATATACCTTTTTATAGTTTTCAAGTATTGTAAGTATTTCTGAAACTTTGTTTTCAGAGGTATGCTGAACTTTGAATCTCGCTATTCCTGATTCTTCAGCGGGACTCAAAATTTTTTGATAAATCAGGTCAACCAGTTCACTGACATAAATAAGCTGAAGGTTCGCATCAATCTCTATTTTTGGTTGCTCATCATGTGTTAACTGATGACAAAATGTAGCTATTACAGAATTGTAGAAAGGATTGCCAAAAGGACCGAATACATTTGGAATAACAAACCCGGTGAACCGTGCCCGATTCCGTTCCGCCCACTGTTCGAAGAGCAAACGTCCGTCATGTTTCGATTTGCCATAAAGGTTATCCCGCTCCTCCTGGGTTGATGAAGAGAACAAGACGTGATGGGTTTGTCGGACGTTTCAAGTGCTTATATTAATTGATTTACAAGCTTCATATTTGTATCATAAATTACCTGCGGATCACCATGCCGGTTCATTGCTGCCAGATGAACAATGACATCGCATTCCTTTACAAATATTTTCAGCTTGTCCGGGATCTTCAAAATCGCTGTCCTTAAATGGGACAGTAATAATATTCTCCTTTTTAAGGTTAAGAAAATTATACAGATGGGTACCGATAAATCCTGATTGTCCGGTTATGCCAACTTTCAACATATTTATCCTTTCTATCCTATATCTTCCCGGATCGAATCAAGTTTTAAAAGCAACTGTTTTGTTTCCTCAATATTTAAACGTACAGTATTATGTGAAGTATATTCTTCCATCTGCGAAATTTGGGCTTCTCCCTCAATAAAGAACTGATTGTAGTTCAGGTCACGCGTGTCAGCAGGTATACGATAAAAATTGCCCAAATCTTCAGCTTTTGTCATCTCCTCGCGGTTTACCAGTGTCTCATAGAGTTTTTCACCATGACGTGTTCCTATTATTTTAATCGGATTATTAGCTTTGTACAGTTCAAGTAAAGCTTTTGCAAGCACCTCAATTGTGCAGGCTGGTGATTTCTGAACGAAAATATCACCAGGATTCCCGTTTTTAAATGCAAACAGGACCAGATCAACTGCATCATCAAGAGTCATCATATATCTGGTCATATTAGGATCCGTAATTGTCAGGGGATTCCCTGACTTTATCTGGTCAATAAAAAGAGGTATAACTGATCCCCTTGAAGCCATCACATTACCATATCGGGTTCCACAAAAAACTATGTCTGTTCCATTCAGATTACGCGACTTGGCAACCATTACTTTTTCGCTAAGGGCTTTTGACATTCCCATTGCATTAATAGGGTAAACAGCTTTATCTGTACTAAGTACAATTACACGGCTGACCTTGTTTTCCATAGCTGCATTTAAAACATTTTCACATCCCAGCACATTGGTCCTGACAGCCTCTACTGGAAAAAATTCGCATGAGGGCACCTGTTTTAATGCCGCTGCCTGAAATACAAAATCGACTCCTTTCAATGCGCTGTTAATGCTTTCATAGTTTCTCACATCTCCAATATAGTACTTGATTTTTGAGTTATTATAGAACTGGCGCATATCATCCTGCTTTTTTTCATCACGACTGAAAATGCGGATTTCCCTGATATCAGAATTCAGAAAGCGCTTCAGTACAGCGTTTCCAAAGGAACCGGTGCCACCGGTAATCAATAAAGTTTTTTTGTAAACATGCTGTCTTATTTAATCATGTTAATTAATAAAAGTTGAAACTCATTTCGTACTTTGTTTGCATCAAATAGTTCCATTGCCAGATTTACTGCATTCTGACTTATCCTTCTTCTATATTCCACGTCGCTGATCAATAACTTAAGAGCATCATTAAGTTTTTCCGAATTCTGTTCTGTTACACAACACCCGCATTCATTATCCGTGAAAAATCTGGAAATTGCTGTTTCAGGTGAAGCATATAATAAAATAGGTGTACCTGAAATCATATATTCAGAGACTTTTGTGGGCATAGAATATTTTAAGAAATCAATTCCTTTTTTGTCAAAATCATTAGCAATCAACAAAATATCTGCCTGAGAAAATATCTCAGGCAATTTACTGTAATCCGCTACTGGATTAATTATAATACAATCATGTTTTTGCAGACTTCTCCTGACTTTGTAATCACTCGACGGGGATTGAATGTATAGTTTAATATTCCCCCAGGATTGATTGATTTCTTCAATTACATTAGCAACTTCAACCAACGATTCAGTTATTCCTACTCCAATTCTCCCGGAATAAAGAATTCTGACATGGTCTTTGCTGAGATTAAAGTTGGTTTTACAATATGGTTGCCAGTATCTTGTTTCAATTGGGTTATGAAAGGATTTGAATGCTTTATTATATCTTTTTTTGTATTCATTTGTCATTGCATTGCTGATGCTGAGATAAAGATCCATTCGATCCAATAGCTTTCTGAATTCCTTATCAATTGTTTTTCTCCAATATTCTTTAAACAATCCTTTGTTGCTGATAGTTGATGGCCAATCATCCATGTTATGAATCACTGACGGAATACCCAAATAATCACAAAGCTGCAATAGAAAACAATATTCTTCCCGTGTGGTAACCTGGAAATATAATATTTCAGGTTTAAATTCATCAAGCCAATCCATAAATTTGGAAGAAAAGGAAATTTTTGAGAGCCAGATAAAAGAGTCCGCACCATTGTAAGAATGGGAAAAATATCTTATCTACTAAAATTTTTCTGAAATTAACCTTTCCAGGCTGAATTTCACTAAGTCCTCTTTTTTACTGAACGACATGAGACCGGAAGGGAAAGTTCTTTGCAGATAATTAAAAGGGAATATCCACTTTTGTTCTTCCTTTCCCAGTAAGTAATATGTATCGCATACATCAGTCGATACTGATTGAAGTACATGCCCGGTCGCAGCGACTGCTATTCTGTCTTTTGGCCATCCTTTGAAGAGATTGGATAGTGTTATACCCCCACCGGTATAATTATTAAACGGTGGGCCGAAGATGAGTATCCTGGGATAATTATTCATTCTAAATAATGGTTAAAGCCTTTCTAAACTTTTCTCTTACAATAACTGAATTGCTATCTGAAAGTGCCGTGTTTACTGCATTGGCGCTTATCCTTTCTCTATAGGCAATATCATTCCATAGTTTAAGGATTGCTTGCTCAAGTTTCAGAGTATCTCTCTCTCCAACCAGACAACCTGCTTCATTTTTATCAAAATATTCAAACATTGCTGAACTTGCAGGAGCATATACCAGCACAGGTACTGCTGAAATCATTCCTTCAGATGTCCGTGTCGAAATTGAAAATTGTGAATAGTCTTGAGCACTTCTGGTAAAATCCAGGCAAAGGAAAAAAATGTCATAGAGCTGTATCAATTGTGGTATTTCGCCAATTTCAACAGGGTCACATATTCTCACCCCTTTCAAATTTTGAATTATTTTTATGAAAGCCGGATTATAATCGTATGTATAGATATCTAATTCAACCTGTTTGTTCTTGATATTTAACTCATTCACTGTCAGGCACATATCGATCAATGAATGAAAAGTTGGTAAAAACAGCCGACCGTTATAAATTATTTTTAATCTTTCGGTACTGACTTTCATATCTTTCTTCTGAAAAGGCAGCCAACGATCAATGTCAATAGGATTTCGAAAGGATAAAAAATCTCTTCCGTATCTCTGGGAATATTCATTCGACATAGCTTCAGAAATGCACATACTTACTTTTGAATTGAATAATAATTTTTTAAAATCATTCTCAATCTGGTGTTGGAACATTCCCCTTAGTATCAGGCATTGGTTATTGATATATTTCACGCTGTCATCCATAATATGGACAGCATAGGGTATTTTCAAATGCTCGAATAGTAAATTTCCGAATTGCATTATTCTATAATGAAAGGGTTGAATATAGACAATATCCGGGTTGAAATCAAGTATCCATTTCTTTAAAGATTCACTCAGATGTATCCTGTAAAAAAAGAGGAATAATCCTGTGCAGCTTAAGAACTGATCAAAAAATGGCCTGATCTTTCTTTTAATGCCTGTAATTGCTGACTTCCTGGATTCCTTTAACTCAGCAGGCTTATTGCTGTGATAAAAGTGATAAGGTCCGGACTTTACATTATTTTGCATAAAATGGAAGGGGAAAGGAAATCGAATCTCTTCGCTGCCCAGTTGATAATACGAATATTCAGATTTAGGATCTGTTTCATCTATTCTATCTGTTATGACTCCGATATTCTCCGAAGGCCAATCCTGAAAAAGATTTGTCAGTGTAATTCCGCCACCTCCATTTGAGCGGAATGTTTCACCAAGTATCAGTACACGAAAATAGTCCATATTCAATTTTATGGTTTTTAATAAGCTACAGGAAAGCTATAAAATCCGGATATTATTCATCACCTGGCTAGTTATTGATTTCTGCTATTTCCTTATTACTGTCCGTTACTAATTCTAATGAAGAAGTCTCTTTAAAATATCTGAAATAAATAATAATCAACACAATACCAATCTCGCTAAGATCAAAATCTACCATCGTGGCATTCGCAAAACAAAATGCTAACAAACCAAAAAAGCCGCCCCAAAAATTATATTCTGATCCCATGGTCCATGCATACTTCAACAAATAAAAAAGTCCAAGAAAAAAGAAAAAGCATCCAATTAATCCATAATAATAAAGATATGATAGATATCCGACATGAATGAAAGGTGCCCAGCCTCCCAATAATCTGACAACTTCCGATTTTGTTGCCGGACCAACTCCAAACATGGGATGCTCAGGGAAGACTTGTAAAAAAACATAGTATGAAATTATTCTGGCATTCGCCGAACCTAAATTTGTGCTTTTTTCAAGTATCCTTTCATCAATAACCTGTTTAATACTATAACCCATAGCTTTGGCAATTCCAATTGAAAACAAAATACAACCAGAAAAAACTAATATTATGTAGACTTTTTTTCTCAGCTTGATAAGAGATGTAAAAAATAACTGCGAAAAAACTACTATAATAGAAATCATTACATAACGTGCCTTCGTCAAAAAAGTAACAATTATGCCACATAAAAGTAAAAATGGAGTGGAGAATCTTTTATTGCTATAATAATTCAATAGTATGGCAATTAGTATCGGAAATGTTATTCCTAAGGAATTTAAACCCACCCAGCTGTAAATTGAAAATATGCGGTTTTCAGTCAGGAAAACTTCATTATCCTGGTTTTGTATTATATATGGAGCCACAAAAAAATAAGGGAATTTGACTTGTATCAAACTAACAATGAAGGATATTATAACTATAATGAATATATTCCTGGTCATAGCCCGCATAAAACTCTCGTCGAAGTGGGTGTTCTCAATTACAAAAAACAAAAGACAGGCCACAAGATTCTTATCTCCAAGTACGGTCTTCAGAAGATTCGATTCCGGAGGTATCAGATGGTTGACATAAACAGAAGATAAATGGTAAATTGTGAACAGTGTAAAAAATGTCAGATACTTCGGGAAGTTTATTTTTGGGGTTATTAGGATATAGAAAGCAATCGGGATCAGTATCAGAGTAACAAACATATCTATCGGAGTATCTCTTACCTTTGATAGAATCCAGGCTAGAAAAGGCAGAAACGGGAAAAAAACAAGAAAGAAAAGTCGGGTAATCCTATTCATATCTGGCAAAAAATTCTAATATAGTATCAATGATTCGCTGTAAATCAGCACTGGCTAACTCATAAAAGAGAGGTAATCTTACCAGACAATCTGTGTATTTATCACTAAAGGGGATTTCTCTTTTATCATGTTTGGCTTTGTAATAGGGGCTTTTATGCAGGCTTTGGTAGTGAAAAACGGAATGAATGTTATTATTTTTCAGATGTTCTATCAGCAATGATCTCTGATGCAGATCTGAACAAACCAGATAGAACATATGAGCGTTATTCGTTGCATAATCAGGAACAAAGGGAATCTGAATTCCGTAGTTTTGCAGACCTTTCAATCCTTCGAAATAGGTTTTCCAGATCTGCTTCCTTTTCAACTGAATATCGTTAAGGTTTTCTATCTGGGCATAGAGGTATGCTGCTATAATTTCAGAAGGAAGAAACGAGGAACCAATATCCACCCAACCATATTTATCAACTTCACCCCTGAAAAATTCTGAACGGTTAGTTCCCTTTTCCCATACAATTTCAGCCCTGTTCATAAGCCTTTTATTATTAATGGCCAGCATGCCACCTTCACCTGAATTTATATTCTTTGTTTCGTGAAATGAGAAAGCAGCCATGTCCCCGATCGATCCAAGGGGTATTCCTTTATAAAATGAATCAATTGCCTGTGCAGCATCTTCTATAATTAGTAGATCATATCTTTTAGCAAGTTCCATTATAGGATCCATATCACAGGCAATGCCAGCATAATGTACCGGAACTATAACTTTTGTTCTCGGGGTAATCAGCTCTTCAATATGCTGTACATCAATATTCGGATTTTGGGCATTGCTATCGGCAAATACTATTTTTGCTCCCTGCCTGACAAATGCCAATGCAGTCGAAACGAATGTGTAAGACGGGATAATGACCTCATCTCCTGGCTGTATGTTTGCAAGCATTGCTGCCATCTCCAGTGCATCAGTACAGGATGTTGTCATTAAAGTCTTTTTAAAATTGTAATGCTCTTCAAAAAACTTCTGGCATTTCTGAGTATATATTCCGTTCCCGGAAATTTTACCGGAATAAACTGCCTGGTACATATAATGCATCTCCTTTCCCGTGAGGTAGGGTTTGTTAAAAGGTATCATTGTCTTAAACTAATAAATGATAAATAAAATTTAAATAAAGTGACCTGAACAATACAATATAATATGATATAATATTAAAAGTTTAAAAGATGTTTAATAAATTATCCTCTTTAAAATTATACTTTCATTTAATTCGGGACAACTCATTGATTTTTATGAAATTAATTTAGTAAAAAAATTTAAAGTTGCTTTCTTAAACAACGCTTCAATTATAGAATATATGTAATCACAAAACTTCTAATAAGGATCCTGAGTCAATCTTTTGATTTCCTGTATATATAAAATAACCACTTCTGTGTGAGCTTTCCTTTGTTGGACTATCTCTTAATTTATCAAGGTGATACTCAACCATAAATCTATGATTCAATTTGACAAAATCAGCTACCCATTTAGATTTTTCAGTATAGAAACAAACACCAGCATTTTGTCTGTTTTTAAATTCAATAGCGGGTTTATGATTTAATGAAACCTCAATAACAGATTTCATAAAATCGAAACCAGTAGAAAGCATTACCAGGTGAGATCCTATAAAATCGCCTCCCATCCTGGCTCCAATTTCAGTAACGTATACTTCCCCTTTATTGGTTATGATAAGCTCAGAATGTGATGCTCCATATTTAATTCCCAATGTATTAAGCGAGTGAATTACCGTGTCAAATATCTTATCATGAATTCCTGATTTCCAGAATTTCGATGGCTGGTGATGTTCAAGTTCAACGAAGTGTGGATAACCAGTTGTGACCTTGTCAGTGTATGCAAGAATGGTATGATTTCCTTCCCAGGAAATCGACTCAACACTAATCTCTTCACCTTCTATAAATTCTTCAATAATTATTTCACCACATAATGATTCATTCTTAGAGTACTCAATGGCTTCATTAAGATTACCTGTGTCTTTAACAACCACAACACCCTTACTTCCTGATCTGTCAACCGGTTTGAGTACTATTGGAAAGATGAACCGGTCTTTTACTAATTCAATTGATAAATTTTTGAAGTTTTCAAATTCCGGTACAAGTATATTATTATTGCTCAATGTCTTCCTTTGAAGAAATTTATTAGTGCTTACTACACTGCTCTCAATAGAATTAGCAATAAGATTTAATTTGTCAGCAACATAACTTATAGTAGGTACGGCTAGATCTGATGATATTGATGTAATGGCTGAAATATTCTCTATCTGACATATTTTTAAAATCTCTTCCTTCTCCAAAATTGAAATTGGATAGAACTTATCACAATGTTCTTTGCACACTGCACCTTCTTCCCATGCGAAACAGACTGATTTCAGACCCATCTCATGTACTTTGAGCACAAGTGGAAGCTGCAAATAACTTGCACCTATAATGGCGATCTTATTTTTCATTTACATATTGATGAATAATTTTAATTGCCGGTTGAGTTTTGGATTTCTTATATCAATTTAATTCTTTTTATAACACGCTGGGGATTTCCAATGACAATTTGGCCAGGTTCAATATTTTTCGTGATTGTGGAACCAATTCCCACTATTGCTGAAGAGTCTATTTTTATGTTATTTGCTACATTAACCCCGGTTCCAAGAAAGACCATTCCGCCTATCATTACAAATCCAGACAGTGTTACCGATGGTGATAAATAGCAGCAATCTTCTATTACTGAATCGTGTGAGACAGTTACAGAAAGGTTCAACAAACACCCTTTCCCGATCCTGACGTTTTTATCAATTGTAACGTTGGGGTAAATAACTGTACCATCTTCAATCTTTGCTGTCTTATCAATAATCGCTGTTGAATGCACAAATGTAAACAACTTTCTTTTCCTGTCGACTAAGCTATCGATTATCTCCTTCTTCTTTTTTAAATGTTTGTAGCCAAGCCCAATCAGAAATTCATGATTTTTAAATTCATCATTTAAGTAGCTGTTAAAAGGGTAAGAATTTTTAACATCTTTTTCTTTTGCCAGGTCATCAAAATATATTATGCTAAAATCAAACGGTAATTCTGATATTAAATGTTCAAATTGTTTTCCTAGCTCACCGTAGCCAATCAGAGCAATTTTTTTCATCATACGCGTAATTCAAAAATTGTTAAAAGATAATTCTCTCTCAATTTAATTTACAAACCAGGTTAAATTAGAAAATCCTTTAAATGGGAACCAATTAATTCGGATTAGGTCTATCCTTTTCATCAATCTCATTTAATGTATTAATCCAGTTTGAATAATTTACATCTGGTCGATATAGATTTAAAGCAAGTTCCCGACAGTTTTTTTTCATTTCTAAGTAATCAGAATCACTCATACTCAAAACATCATACATTGCTTGAGCCAGGGCTTTTGAATCTTTCAATTTCACCCTAAAGCCAGTCTTACTATTTATTACTAAATCTATAGCAACTCCCATCTCAAATGAAACGACCGGAGTACCACACATCAGAGACTGATTGATCATGGTAGGACCAGAATCTTCAATTGATGAACAAACATATAAATCAGCAGCCTGATAAGCCGACGCAATGCCATAAGTATTATCCAGAAATCCCAGGTACTGATAGTTAAATGGTAAGAATTTGATTATTTCATCCAAATGGTTACCCGCAATTAATAAAAGTATTTCATTTCCGAATTCAGGTTTTTTGGCAAATACCTCTTTTAACTCTTTAAGTGCTTCAAGTAAATATTTTATTCCTTTTCGTTCAGCATCCAGTCCGGATGCTCCAAAAAAAATTACTTTCCTGTCAAGTGGTATAGAATACTTTTTTCTGCTTATTTCTTTGGTTAAAGGCTTAAAGATCTCAATATTACATGAAGTTAGTATTTTGTTTATTTTAAAATCTCTAAATAGGGTGCTCTGTTTTACTTGTCTATATTGCCATTCAGAACCGGCAACAATCCGGATATCAGTTTTATTTAGAAAATATTTCTTATAAACAAGGTTCTTATAGCTGATATCAAAAGGATTAGATGAATAAAGACCAGGACACTTGCCACAACTATTTTTATACCCTTCACAATCCCAGGCATAATGACAACCGCCTGTAAAAGGAGCCATATCATACATTAACCAAAAGATTTTTGCATTTGTCTTTATATACAATTCGTAAATGTTTTTTGAGTTGATAAAATCTTTCGCAAAAAGTATGATGATTATATCTGGTTTAATACCAGCAAGTTTAATAAGTCTCTTTGTTTTATAAATTTGTTTTTTTTCATCAACCTCGAAAAAATAATAATTAGGATTCTTTTGGTACTTTTCTTTTACTTTCAATAATTTCCTGAGTTTATTTAATCTCCATTCAAATTTTCCCATTAGTATTTTCCAACGGGCAGAAAAAGATGACTCTATGCTGATAATGCCTTCAGGATAATTTCTTATATAGCAATTTACTAACAGTTTCACTTCATGTCCGCTCCTCTTCAATTGATTGAATAAATCCAAGGCGACAATCCCTGACTCCTTTAAGGGATTATGGGTATTTAAAATTAATATATTCATATTTATTTATTCCAGATGCCTGTTGCCTTGTTATTTATGATTTTCTTATACTGTATTGGTGACCAAACAGCACTTACAGCACCTAAAATGACTGTTGATAATAATACTCCATATATTCCTAAATGTTTTCCCAACATAATCGCTAAGGGTATATTAATTATAGCCCCAAATGTACCACTGTATAATTGCAGTTTAATTTTCCCTACCCCGTTTAAAAATTGTGAAAAAATTCCACACCAGCCATTAATAATAACATAAGCAGCCATAACTACCGAAACGCTGATCGGCACTTTTATTTCTTTACCGACCCACATCCTGTAAATAAAATTACTTGATATCAGCATAACCGTAACAGTTATGGCAATTAAGATCCATATCAATACTAGTTTATTTATTGAATTTTTAATCCAGGCTATATCTTTCTTAATCCAGGCTTCCGTATAAGCGCTCCATAATGGCAACATAATTATACTAAAGGCCATAGTTATAACGCTAAAATATTTATAAGCAATATTATATGGTGTTACCTGTTCCGGTCCGAACAGATGAGCAATTATCAAGTTACTCGTCTGATACAAAATGACAGCAGCCATTTGTATAACAAAGAATTTGATACCCAGAGTCATAAGATCCCGGGCAAATCGAAACTTTACATATTTTATTGAAGGAGCAAATTGCTTATATTTATGTGTATAGAACCAAATGCTCGATGCAATAAGAACCACTACGGGTGTGACGCTAAATACAGTGCCCAGGTATATTAAATTACCGGAAGTCGTTTTGGTAAGTACATATATTATTCCTAATGAAAACAGGCTTCCAAGAAAACCAAATATGGACGCTTTTGCAGGCTGCTGATTAGCCGTTATAATAGTAGTAATAAGCTGCAGGACAAATTGTATACAAAAGAATCCAAAAACTATTAAAGCAAGCAGCTTTAATTCGCCAGCCATGTCAGCAGGCGTATTCAGAATTTTTGCCCAGTTTAAAAATGGGTTAATGCAAAAAAAGAGCAATAGTACTACTGCAATAATTATAGTTAATATAGCGTAGGTGGTGCTGACATATATACGGGCCATCTCAGGCTTCCCGCTTGCAACAGCTTCCGCGAACTTATTTCGTAAACCGTTCCCCAGGCCAATATCAAAAAAACTAAACCAACCTACTATGGAACTTAGAGTAAGCCATATTCCATACCGGGTAGGATTCACATAATGAATTGTAACAGGTACCAGGAAGAGACTTATTGCAATGCCGCATCCCTTTAGAACTGCAATAATAAGAATATTCCTTTTCGCATTAATACTGCGTTCGTTTCCCTGAGTAAAAAAGTTTTTAATTAATTGAAGGAGTTTCGACATAAAATTTTATTGATTTCTTACTTTGAAAAACGATTTGCCTGATAAGTTATTACCTGTAAAACAATATTGGAAAGAAAATGGAAAATTCGTTCACCGCTAACTATTAGTATTCAAATTTAGTGATAATAATTCTATCCGTGATTTAATCAAAATTCAGATAGCAGTCTTATCTTTCATAAACCGGAGATCCATATTTAAATCCTGATAACCAGCTTATTATAATATTGTTACCTCAACCAGACCTATCGCTTATGATATGCTTCCGCCCCGTCAGTCACATAATATATGATTAACAAGCCCGATATTAAATAAAATTTCAACATCTGTACTTCTAACTTATTGCGAGGTAGCGTAAGACTGTTGAAATCAGTATATACAAAATATTTAAGAGTGTAAAACTATGTAAATCTATGCTAAATTAGCTTATAGTTTTTTAAATTTTGACAAACGATATTCTCTTGTCCACAGACATAGGGTTTTTAATGTTTTTGTTTAAAATATTCATTAAAATAATTAAATATTGTGTATTTAATTAATTTTTTAATTGATATTTGCATAAGACTTAAATCAAAGATCGCAGAATAGGTTCATCCAGAGTCTTATGAAAATTAACTTCAATCTACTTTAAACAATAAAGCACCTGTGAAAAATGCTTTATGGGTAATATTATTATTGCTGGGTACTTCAGCAGCAGGTACTACTTACTACATTGATCCTGCCGGAAATAATTCCAACAACGGATCAAGCGCTTCGCCATGGAAAACCCTGGCGTATGCATGTAGTAAAGCCACTGTTTCGGGTGATATTATTCATATAAATGCAGGAACTTATGTTGAGACCACACAAAGCTCTCTGGCAGCCGGTGTAAGCATTGCGGGAGATGGCAATTCATCAATAATCCACTCTGACATAACGGATTCCTATTTATTTACACTTCTATTATCTTCGGCCTCCCAGGGAACTAATGGAAATCAAAGCATATCTTATATAAGAATGGAAGGAGGTATGCAGGCTTATGGTGCTATTCTCATAGATAAAAGAATAAATGTAAATATTCATCATTGTGAATTTGAAGATTTCTTCACGAGAGGAGTTACATTTTCCGGTGCAGGATATAACAGCAATTCCATTCCTACAACCTATGCAACAGGCAATTCATTTCATGATAATATAATAACAAATTGTGCTGATTATGAGGGCTCAGGCCATTCAGGTGTAGGAAACGGAAATCTTGAAATCGGCGGCCAACGGGGGATGTTGGTTTATAATAATACAATAACACAGGAAGACAGGGGAACCGACTCTAACGGTTATTGTATAAAGTATTGTAGTAATGGATATTGTGAAGGATTAAAAATATATAATAATACAATAATTAAGCCTCCCTATGATGGATCAACATGGGACTTTTCTATAGAATTATGGAACTGCAGAGGAGGGATTGAGATTTACGGTAATAACATTCAGGGGTGTATTGATTTTGGAGGTAACACTAGTATTACTAATGATGCCGGCGGTTATGGATTTGCCGCTAAGGTGTACAAAAACACAATAGGTCAATCAGTTCTAAGAACAAGAGAAGAAGATGGTATTGATCTTGAACGGGAGCATACCGGTGGATTATATATATATAATAATTTATTCCAGAACCTGGCAACCGTACTGGTAATGGCTCAGGCAGGTGGTGATGATTTTAAGGATTTATTTGTATATTATAATATATTCACCAACATCGGAGCCAGCGGAAAGTCAAACTTTGGAAATGGAACTCACTGGACCTCTATTGATACTGACAATGTTACTTATGATAATATCAACTTTCTAAATAATACTATCAATGGAGGAACAGCGGGTAATCCTCAATCAGGATTAAGGTTTGATTTCTGTGGTAACGCTACAAATGTAACTGTAAAAAACAATATTATACAAGGATTCACGGCATGTCCTGTTTACATGCAATCAACAGGAACAATTACAAATGTTTCAATTGAAAATAATATTTTCTATAACAACGGATCGGCAAATGCTCCAAAATTTGAACCGAATGCTCCAACAAATATTACTGTTCAAAATAATCTTACGTCCAATCCCTTGCTTATCTCCTCAACAGATTTTCACCTACAGGCCGGGTCTCCCGCTATCGGCAAAGGATTGGTGATTAGTGGTCCTGCCACTGATTATGATGGTAATGCCATAAATAATCCGCCAAGTATAGGAGCGTACGAATATGCTTCAAATCCTCCTGTACCTGATGCTCCGGTTTATACATCTGCGGTTGTTGAAAATTCCACGCCTTCGGTAATAGATGTTACTTACAGCCTGACTCTGGCCAGTATTGTTCCTTCCGCTTCAGCTTTTAGTATTCAGGTGAACTCTGTTGCAAGGAATGTTTGGCTTTAATATTCAAGTGAACTCTGTTGCAAGGAATGTTGCATCAGTTTCAATATCAGGAACTAAGATCCACTTAACCCTGGCGAGTGCAATAATATCCGGTGATATAATTTCATTATCCTACACTAAACCTTCCAGTAATCCTTTGCAGAGCACATCTGGAGGACAGGCAGCAAGTATCAGCTCCAAATCAGTAACTAATAATTGCATTGCAACTATCCCTGTTTACACATCTGCGGTTGTTGAAAATTCCACACCTACGGTAATAGATGTTACTTACAGCCTGACTATGGCCAGTATTGTTCCTTCCGCTTCAGCTTTTAGTATTCAGGTGAACTCTGTTGCAAGGAATGTTGCATCAGTTTCAATATCAGGAACTAAGATCCACTTAACCCTGGCAAGTGCAATAATATCAGGTGATATAATTTCATTATCCTACACTAAACCGGCCAGTAATCCTTTACAGAGCACATCGGGCGGACAGGCAGCAAGCCTCAGCTCCAAATCAGTAACTAATAATTGCATTGCAACTATCCCGGTTTACACATCTGCGGTTGTTGAAAATTCCACGCCTTCGGTAATAGATGTTACTTACAGTCTGACTCTGGCAAGTATTGTTCCTTCCGCTTCAGCTTTTAGTATTCAGGTGAACTCTGTTGCAAGGAATGTTTCATCAGTTTCAATATCAGGAACTAAGATCCACTTAACCCTGGCAAGTGCAATAATATCCGGTGATATAATTTCATTATCCTACACTAAACCTTCCAGTAATCCTTTGCAGAGCACATCAGGCGGACAGGCAGCAAGTATCAGCTCCAAATCAGTAACTAATAATTGTATTGCAACTATCCCTGTTTACACATCTGCGGTTGTTGAAAATTCCACACCTACGGTAATAGATGTTACTTACAGCCTGACTCTGGCAAGTATTGTTCCTTCCGCTTCAGCTTTTAGTATTCAGGTGAACTCTGTTGCAAGGAATGTTGCATCAGTTTCAATATCAGGAACTAAGATCCACTTAACCCTGGCCAGTGCAATAATATCAGGTGATATAATTGCATTATCATATACTAAACCTTCCAGTAATCCTTTACAGAGCACATCTGGCGGACAGGCAGCAAGTATCAGCTCCAAATCAGTAACTAATAATTGCCTCGCAGCTATCCCGGTTTACACATCTGCGGTTGTTGAGAATTCCACGCCTTCGGTAATAGATGTTACTTACAGTCTGACTCTGGCAAGTATTGTTCCTTCCGCTTCAGCTTTTAGTGTTCGGGTGAACTCTGTTGCAAGGAGTATTACATCAGTTTCAATATCAGGTACTAAGATCCACTTAACCCTGGCCAGTGCAATAATATCCGGTGATATAATTTCATTATCCTACACTAAACCTGCCAGTAATCCTTTACAGAGCACATCGGGTGGACAGGCAGCAAGCTATCAGCTGCCAATTCAGTGACTAATAATTGCCTTGCAGCTATCCCGGTTTACACATCTGCGGTTGTTGAGAATTCCACGCCTTCGGTAATCGATGTTACTTACAGCCTGACTCTGGCAAGTATTGTTCCTTCCGCTTCAGCTTTTAGTGTTCGGGTTAACTCTGTTGCAAGGAGTGTTACATCAGTTTCAATATCAGGTACCAAGATCCACATAACCCTGGCCAGTGCGATAATATCCGGTGATATAATTTCATTATCCTACACTAAACCGGCCAGCAATCCTGTACAGACCGCATCGGGTGGGCAGGCAGCAAGCTTCAGTGCCAGTTCAGTGACTAATAATTGCCTTGCAGCTATCCCGGTTTACACATCTGCGGTTGTTGAGAATTCCACGCCTTCGGTAATCGATGTTACTTACAATCTGACTCTGGCAAGTATTGTTCCGTCCGCTTCAGCTTTTAGTGTTCGGGTTAACTCTGTTGCAAGGAGTGTTACATCAGTTTCAATATCAGGTACTGAGATCCACATAACCCTGGCCAGTGCGATAATATCCGGTGATATAATTTCATTATCCTACACTAAACCGGCCAGCAATCCTGTACAGACCGCATCGGGTGGGCAGGCAGCAAGCTTCAGTGCCAGTTCAGTAACTAATAATTGCCTTGCAGCTATCCCGGTTTACTCATCTGCGGTTGTGGAGAATTCCACGCCATCGGTTTTAGATGTTACTTACAGTCTGACTCTGGCAAATATTGTTCCTTCCGCTTCATCTTTTAATATTCAGGTGAACTCTGTTGCAAGGAATGTTACATCAGTTTCAATATCAGGAAATAAGATCCATTTAACCCTGTCAAGTGCGATAAAATATGGTGATATAATCACCTTATCCTATACTAAACCGGCAACCAATCCTGTGCAGACCGCTTTGGGCGGACAGGCAGCAAGTATCAGTGCCAAATCTGTTACTAATAATTGCATTGGAAGTATACCGGTTTATTCTTCCGCCGTTGTTGAGAATTCTACCCCATCAATAATCGATGTCTCTTACAATCTGACTCTGGCTAATATTGTTCCTTCCACTTCAGCTTTTAATATTCGGGTCAACTCTGTTGCAAGGTATGTTACATCAGTTTCAATATCAGGAAATAAGATCCATTTAACCCTGTCCAGTGCAATAAAATTTGGTGATATAATTACCTTATCTTATACAAAACCCGCCAGTAATCCTTTACAGACCACATCGGGCGGACAAGCAGCAAGTATCAGTGCCAAATCAGTAACTAATAATTGCATTTCGACTGTACCGGTTTTTGCAGCTGCTGTCGTTGAGAATTCCACACCTTTAATAATTGATGTTACATATAGTCTGACTCTGGCTAATATTGTTCCTTCTACTTCAGCTTTTAATGTCCAGGTGAACTCAGTTGCAAGGAATGTAACCTCAGTTTCAATATCAGGAAATAAGATCCACTTAACCCTTTCCAATGCAATAAAATTTGGTGATTTAGTTTCATTTACCTACACAAAACCGGCCAGCAATCCTTTGCAGAGCGCATCTGGTGGACAGGCAGTAAGCATCAGTGCTAAATCTGTAACTAATAATTGCATTTCACATACACCTGCCCTGGCTGGTGCAGTTGTAGAAAATGCCACCCCCTCAGTAATAGACTTGACTTTCAGCCTGGCGCTGGCCACTACTGGTCCTTCCGGGTCCGCATTTAATATTCAGGTGAATTCCCACTCCAGGAATGTTACATCCGTTTTAGTTTCAGGCACCAATGTCGATCTGACCCTTGAAAGCCCGGTTAAATTTGGCGACATTATTACCTTATCCTATTCAAGGCCGGCTGACAACCCTTTGCAGAGCACCTACGGAGATCAGGTCGCGGATATTGGTAATATCTCAGTTCTTAATAATATTAATGAAGAAATAAAAGCCAATAACCCTCCGGTTGTAGTAATAAAATATCCGGAAATTGTGTATGGCGGATTTGTTGCAGGAATAGACGCATCCTCAACGTATGACCCTAATAATGATACTCTTACAGCAGAATGGATTGTCCCGGACGATATACCAATCTCTTCTGGAAATAGTTTTAAAATTGAATTCCTGGCCCCTTTTGTAAATAGTCCCAGAACCGTAAGCTTTGAATTGAAGGTCAGTGATGGGGAAGCTGTATCTACTACTGATTTCACTGTCAATGTTCAGCCGTATAAGCCTGAATTTGCTGCTGCAAGTATATCTAATGTTACGGGGAGCGATTGTATAATACCTGATTATCCGGTAAACGCAATTGATGGTAATATAAGTACAAAATGGTCATCCGATGGGGATGATAAATGGCTTCTGTTTACACTGGACGCGCCTTTTAAAATAAGCTATCTGGCTATGGCTTTTTTGCAGAGTCAGAATTATGAGTCTTATTTTGACATTTTTGCATCCAAAGATAATACCATCTGGGACAAAATTCTTTCAGGGGAAGTTTCCTGCAAATTCTCAGGTGAGAGGCAGGTATTTGATATTCCTGCATTATACTCAAATACAGAGTATTTATATTTTAAATTTGTTGGACATGGCAATTCACTGAGCTTACTTAATAATGTCTCGGAAATTAAGTTATTCGGGACTCCACAACAAAATCCTGACCAGTCGGATAATATTGGAAACAAATTAAGTATCTATCCTAATCCAGCCAAAAGCTATATTAATGTATTGATTGATAAAACTCTGCTTGATCACAATTATGTCAGAATCATCGATTTTTCAGGCAAAATTGTATTCGAAGATACTTTTGTTAAAGGTATAAATAATGTCCAGCTTCCATCCAATATTAATTCAGGGGTTTACCTTGTAGAATTCCGCTCCGGCAATGCTATACTTGGTACCCAGAAGCTGATTATACTTAAATAAGCAGCAATATTTCCGGATATTACAACCAGATACAATTAAATTCCATAGTCTATTCCCGTTTGTCCTATCACTGGGATTCATAAGTCTGCAACATAACTAGAACCAGGCGATTAACTAATATTTTGTCAGTGTTTGAAACTTTATCATTGTTTCTGCTTATTTTTAAAACCTGTAACACATCTTAATCAAGGGCTTAAAAATTATTGTAAATCTGAATATGCCAAATGAGAAAAAAAGGTTTGTTGATCTTATTGGTTCTTTTTGTTTCAGTACTCTTTTTTTCTTATTTTCTGATAAAGCCTGCATTCAATTATCTCTCAGGTTTTCTTTCAAAATCTGAACAGGTTAAAGCTAATATCCTAATAGTTGAGGGATGGATCCCTGATTATGCAGTTGAAAAAGCATATGAAGAGTACCGGAATAACGGTTACCAATTTATTATAACAACCGGACTCAAAAGCTCCTCCCCTTATTTTGAGCTGTCAGAAAACGGATACCTGATTTTTTATCCTGGAAAAAGGTTTAATGGGTTGAGTGAATATTCTCATCATTCTATTGCAGTCGATGCTTACAGTGAATTAGGCGGTGAAAACCGTGCACATTTTAATATGTATATTAATAATACTTTTGCTGCAGATTTTTTTGCCGGTAAACGGAAAGAAAAATATGGAATTACCTGGAATGGGAAACTTAGCGATATAGATTCGATACTTATCCAGTTTACTAATGATGATAAAGGTGATTTTGGAGATCGTAATCTCTATGTAAAAGAGATCATTGTTGATAATAAAATTGCAATTCACTATCCATACAACTCAGAATTTGACGCATCAAAATTAGATGGGAAGAGAAGGATTATCAATAATTTCAGCTCAAATGCGGAATTTATAAGAAATAGACTGGTGTCAATGGGGATAGATTCGTCAAGAATAATTGCAGCTCCATGTGAAAGAGTAAGGATCAACAGGACCCTGACAAGTGCCCTGGCTTTCAGGGATTGGCTCAGGACTTCAAAAATTAATATTAGTGGAATTAATATTATTAGCGTAGGTATGCATGCCAGGCGAACATGGATGACTTATAACAAGATATTAAATGAGAAATACAAGATAGGGATAATTTCAATTCCCGATTATACCTATAGCTATTCAAGGCTTAGCAAGATATTGAAAGCGCTTCGGGAAACCCTTGGTATAATATATTACTGGATAATTCTGATCCCTTATTAATTCCTGATGATTATCTTATCAGCTGGCTCCTGAATAAAGATTACGCATCAATGATTAATGATTATGAAATCAATCCGCCGGTTTAATTTTCTGTCTTTTTCAAGCGAATTTGGTGCAATAGGTTTGGAATCACCAAAACCCGTTGCCACCAGTCTCCTCGCATTTATTCCGCGGTTAATAAGATACCCTACCAATAAACGTGAACGTAATTGAGATAGAACAAGGCTGCTTCCCGGTGAGCCGGTATCATCTGAGTGAACAGCAACCTCCAGCATCAGATTAGGATACCTATTCATAAGCTTCACGATCTGATCAAGCATAATATATGCATTGGAAGTAAGTTTATCTGAACTGTCGAAATAGGAATCTGCAAATTCACCATTTATTTTTATAAGGTTATGCAGTTCCTTTTCTGAAGGATCCGTCAGAACATATATTTTAATCTTTACGTTTTTGAAGCCAAGTGCATACAGCTCTCTGTAAGCCGGATATGTTGCCATCAGGCTTAGCTGCTGATCAACTATATAACTATAGGTACCATTCTCAGGAATAAACTTTTCAGAAATCGTATACTTTTTTGGTACGTTCCTGAAGGTCCAGCTATCGATAGCAATTTTAGTTTTGGACGAAAGCAGCTCGACGTTGAAAACAGCATCCTTCCTGAATTCCGATTCTGCTGAATATTGAGTCTGGATCTGAGTATTCCTATCTGTTCCTATTTCAGGAAATAAAGCTTTAACGGTAGCTGCTTTTAAGAGATAGGTATTTCTTTCCCGGATATCATCCATTACCAGGATTTTCTTTGAAATGCCAGTCTTGTGAACATAACCAGCTGAGTTTGACTTTAATACCAGTTCCATATTTACAAAATACTCTCCTTTGCTTTTGAATATATGCTTCACGTTAGCCCCTTTTGATTTACTGCCGTCTTCGAAATTCCATGCAAAGTTCAAAATTCTAAATCCAGGGATATTAGAACCGAGACCGTCAAATTTCACAGTATCACCCCTGACAACAACATCCGGAGAGTTTATAAATGGTTGATTGAAATCTTTAATTTCAAATGTGTAAGCAAGCATTGGGAAAAATAACCTGTCAGTGCTTCTTTCATATATATCAAGTTTGACATTATATTTTCCCTTTCCCGGGAAACAATGAGGTACCTTAATTCCTGAAGCCTTTTCGCCATCGCCGAAATCCCAGACATATTTTAACCTCAGAGTATCTATTACAATTGATCCGCTGTCACTCAAACTGAAACAATACTGGTTTTCCTTCTGAATATCAGTGAAGAGAACCTGCGGAGAAATAGTTTTGAAAGAGTATATATCAACAGATTTATCTCTGTTGGATGAAAAAAATCCTCCATTCATAAGAGTATCGGTAACTATTCCGAAATCATCAAATTTTGAATTAACAGGCGGATCTAGACATACCGGAGGGTTCCATGTGGTATCTGAGAGAAAGGAAAAATAAATATCCTTACCGCCGTTGCCGGGAAGTCCGTCGGACGAAAAGAAAAGATTACCGGAGGGATCAATAAACGGATAGGATTCATTTCCCTTTGTATTAATAACAGGACCCAAATTAACGGGATCATCCCAGCGATCATCTTTCCAGAGACTGCAATAAAGATCGGAGCCACCAAAACCACCGGGTCTGTCAGAAGCAAAATATAATTTTTTGCTATCAGGTGATAAACAAGGAGTAGTTACATTATACCATTCATTATTTATTCTGAGATCACGCACTTTTGTCCATTGACCATCAATAAACACTGCTGAAAAGATCCCAAGTTTATTTCTTGGGCCTGTGATATCACTTATTTTGCCGGTAACATCCTGATTTCTTGAAAAATAAATAGTATCTCTGAACCTGCTAAAGGATGCCGGTCCGTCGTTTAATATTGTAGTCAGATTCTTTGATAGCAGCTTCGCGCTTTCCCATCCTACTTTACCTGTAGTATCAACATAACAGATCTTAAAAAGTCCTTTATTCTCTGATGTGGAATGAGATGAGAGACCAAAATTCCGGTTTGAAGAAAAAACGATTCCATTCTTATAGAATACGGGTGAAAACTCGTCATACTTGTCTGAGCTGAAGGAAGCCTTCTTAATGGTATATGTTCCTGATTGACCAAGAATTACAGAGGATATTAAAGCAATCAGAAAGATTGCTGTCAATTTTTGTGTCATGTTTAAAGTACTTAACAAACAAGTTCCATGATCACATAAAGTTAAAACTATATTTCAACAAAATGTAAATGTGACAAAACTTTAAGAATTTCAAATAATCCATGTTTATAATCTTAAACTCAGATTTACTAAAAGTTGAGTGGACTGATAGCATCCACTTTATAATGGAATTCGTACCTCAGCATAACTTCATGTGACCCATTGCTGTACTTACCCAGCTGGCCCAAATCAAAATCGTAGGTGTATGCAATTCTTATCTGGTTATTTACAGCAACCTGAACAAGAGCGCTTACTGCCCGGTTATTCCTATAGGAAAGACCTCCCCATATCCTGTCATTTAAACTTAAATAGGCATTTAAATCAAAAAGTATCTTTTCATCAGGAGAAATGGTAATGAGAGTTGACGGAAAAAACTTTACTTTTTGAGAAAGATTATATACGTATCCGACATTCAATAAATAATTATATTTACCAGGATTGAATAAAATTGTATACTTATTCTTATCGAGATTAAATTTGTACCCTAAGAGTTTAGGGATTGAAACACCTGCAAAAAAATTCTGATACCAGTAATAAATGCCAAATGTAAAGTCGGGGACAACAAAGACCCTGGAATTTGCCAGAAAATTTTCATCTCCCGGATCGAGCGCGACAAGATCAGACCATGTGGTATTGGTTGTCAGCAATCCGGCACCAAGACCCAATGAAAGATTTCCTTTATTCATACTGATCTTATATGCGTAATTTGTGAGGAGATGTGTTTCCTTTGTCACTCCTATCTTATCACTGGATATTACAACTCCCAATCCAAGCTTAGAATCAAAGAAAGGTCCATCAACCGCTAAAGTCACAGTCTCCGGTGCACCGGCAATACCTGTCCATTGAAGCCGGTAGAATGCTGCAATATTCAGCGCACCCCTGTTTCCTGCATAAGCCGGATTAATACTGAGGGGATTTAAGACATACTGACTGGTGACAGGGTTTTGTTGCCCTGCCAGGCTGAAAGGTATCAGCAGTAAAATCAATGATTTAATTATTCTTTTCATACTAACGTCTTATTACAATATACCCACTTAAAGGTTTCCCATTTTCTGGTTTAACAACATAGAAATACGTATCATCAGGAAGAGGATTTTTATTATAGTCAATCCCGTCCCATGAATTATCGTAATCCAGGTTCTTATAAACCTGAACGCCTCTTCTATCGAAGATATAAAGTTCCGTTTTGCCAAGAGAAGCTAATCCCCTAACAACAAAATTATCATTCCTGCCATCCATATTTGGAGTAATGAGTGTGGGAATGAGAATATTATCGACAAGGATCTTAACCATAGCAGAAACTTCAGGACAAACAGCAGTTTTAACACTCCATAACAGGACGTTTTCTCCCAGTGAAAGATCACTTATTGAAGACCTGGGATCTGTATTATCAGAGAAAGTACCTGAGCCTGATTGCACTGACCAAATACCTGTCTCATTTGGACTTATAGTTGCATCTAATGTGGTACTAAACTGATAATCCAGCGTTTGATCCGGTCCACCATTTGGTACTGGCAATGTATCAATTGTCACAACCACCGGTTTTATGTTAAAAAATCCCGACACCGTTGTTCCTTTAATATAGTAAGTACCGGCAGTTGCAGTGGCAGGTGTATTATAATGTATAGTTGCCTTCAAATCTGTCCAGTAAGTGAGTGTCAAGCCTGGGGTAGAGCCCTCAGTCACGGAGGGGTTTGTAATGTCTGCCGTGGCTGGTGAACAGATGGGTGAAGGATCAGTAATTACTAAATCCGGTATACCTGGAGTCGAGATCACAACCTGAGTTGATTCGGCAGAAGTACATCCTGATGAATTTGTAACCGTAAAGGTAAATACCCCTCCTGCCAGGTTTGTTATTGTCACACTTGTACCGCTGCCTGGTGTTGTTAACGAATCGGGGAATAGCGTTACAGTCCATGCTCCCGGTGAGGGTAATCCATCCAATACAACACTGCCAGACGGTATTGCCAGAGTTGGCTGGGTAATAGTACCTACAACAGGAGCAGCAGGAGTTGCTGGCTGAACAGGAATCACCACATTGGCAGATGCAACTGACAAACAACCATCAGCAGTTGTAACAGTATAGTTATAGGTTCCTGCAGGAAGACCGCTTATTGTTGAAGTGGTTCCGCTTCCGGTCGTTCTAATTGTACCAGGGTATCTGATCAGTGTCCAGGTGCCTGTGGCAGGTAATCCGGATAATAAAACACTACCTGTGGCCAGGGTACATCCTGGTGGCGTTATTGTTCCTACGGTCGGGGCCGGAGGAATAGATGGCTGGACATTTATTATTACATTTCCCGATGGTGAGGAAATGCATCCTACGGCGTTTGTCACACTAAATGTATATGTACCTGAAGGGAGAGTTGTAACTGTTGTAGTAATTCCCGAACCCGAAACAATGACTCCGCCCGGATTTCTGGTGAGTGTCCAGTTTCCTGGGGAAGGCAGACCGCTCAGAACCACGCTTCCTGTTGATACCGCACAGGTCGGTTGAGTTATAGCCCCGATTACCGGCGGAGCCGGTGATAAAGGCGGTGGCACTATAACTACATCGGCAGATGAGGGAGATATACATCCCTGAGCGCTTGTAACAATGAAATTATAAGTACCTGGGGCAAGGCCCGAAACAGTTGAACTTGTACCGGTACCATTAGTTATAATGCCTCCCGGATTGCGTGTCAGCGTCCAGGTGCCTGTTGGAGGTAATCCATTCATTACCACAGTGCCGGTGGCTAACGAGCATGTCGGATTGGTTATAGTTCCGACAGCAGGGGCCGTCGGAATGGCATCTACAGTCAGAGTATAAGTCGCTACACCGGCCAAACAGGGTGTACCAAGAGGATTATTAGTTGTTACAGTTATGATCACGTTCTTCCCTCCATCTGCTGCCACAGGAGTATATGTAAATGAAAATGGTGATACAGCCGAATTCAAAGGATTTAAAACACCTGCTCCATTTGAAGTCAAAGTAACATTTGTGGCAGTTCCACCAAAGGTATTCCCCGAGACTGTTATGGCTGTGGTGCTACAGGTATTGCCACTGTTGCTGGCTAATGTTACAGCAGGTGGATTGATACAACCGCATGTCACTGTAAAAGGAAGTCCTACTTTTGTGCATCCTGCAGCATTTGTTACAGATAAAGAGTGGGGTCCATTATTAACCAGGTTAAAAACAGGACTGGCCTGAGGTATGCCTCCGTCAAGACTGTACTCAAGGTCCGCGCCTGTCGGACTTGTTACAGTTACTACTGCCTTACCAAAGCCCTGTGTACAATCGATGCTCTGAACTGGAGGTGCAGGAGATGCCGGCTGTGTATTAATAACAACAAATCCAGATGGAGGAGAAACGCATCCGGCAGCATTGGTAACTGTAAAAGTATATGTTCCTGTCGCAAGTAGTGTAACTGCCAGCGTTGCAGTATTGCCATTCGTTGTGACGTTTCCCGGGTTCCGGGTTACAAGCCAGTTACCTGCTGGCAATCCGCTCAAGACAACACTGCCTGTGGCAACGGAACAAGTTGGTTGGGTAGGAACTCCGGCAACCGGAGCCGCAGGAGTGGGAGAAATAGTCACTAAAACATTTGATGTTGAAAGACCGCAACCTCCTGACGCTGGCAAGGTATAAGTTACTGTGTATGTATTTGCAGTACTGGTCGCAGGATTGATCTCCCCGGTGGAGGCGTTAATTGATAAACCGGCTGGCGCGGCTGCAAAAGTTCCTCCTGTTGTTCCGACCAACGTTACACTCTGCAGACCATCGGAACCACACCAGGGTGAACCTGAATAAGTAATAGTTGCAGATTTTGGATCTGTTATAGTAATTGGACTGGTTGCTGACACTTGTCCGCAGCCCCCTGCTGCCGGTATTGTATTAGTTACCGTATATGTACCTGCAATACTGTTGATCAGGTCCACCTGACCTGTTAAGTTATTTACAAAAAGTAATCCGGCAGTGGATGAAAATGTTCCTGCTACTCCTCCTGCGCTAAACGTAGGTAACGGATTGGCTTCATTAGAACAATAAGGATTAAGTACATAACTGAATGCGGCTACCGGCAATGCTGTTATTGTAATCTGTGCAGTTGCCGTAACAATGCTACAGCCTCCTGATGCAGCAAGTGTATTTGTTACAGTGTATGTACCATGTGTGCTTGCGGTTAAATCGACCTTTCCTGTTGAAGTGTTTACAAAGACCAGTCCCGGCGTTGATGAAAACGTTCCTGCAATCCCGCCGCCGCTGAATGTCGGAGATGGATCTGCACCATTGGAACAATATGGAGTAGCGGTATAACTAAAAGTTGCTACCGGTAAGTCTGAGATCGTTATTTGTGCTGAGGAGGTTACAGTACTACAACCACCGGCTGCAGCAATTGTGTTTGTAACAGTGTAGGTGCCGGCTGTACTCGAAATCAGGTCTACCTGGCCAGTCGATGTACTAACGAAAACCAATCCTGCTGTCGATGAAAATGTACCTGCTGCACCTCCCCCAATAAATCCAGGAGACGGATTTGCTTCATTTGAACAATACGGACTGCCGGCATAGCTAAAAGTTGCTATCGGAACAGCAGAAATCATTACAGAAGTTGTAATCGGAATATTGGGGCACCCTCCTCCGGCAGGTATAGTGTAGGTTACAGTGTATGATCCGGCAGTACTTGAACCCGGTGTTATAGCTCCGGTACTGGAGTTAAGATTTAAACCTGACGGTACTGCCGACCATGTACCTCCTGTATAAGCTCCTGTTCCTGTTAAAGTGGCCGGTTGAGGGTTATTTAAAGATTTGCAGAATGGAGTACCAGCGTAGCTGATAGTGGCTGTCGGCAATATTGTAACATTTATCTTTAAAGTAGCTGTCGAACCATTACAAGCACCGCCAATGGCAGTAAGAGTTAAAGTTGCTGTTCCTGAGTATACTGCAGGAGGAGTCCATGTGGCATTTAAAGTAGTAGCATCAGGATTAAAGGTTCCATTGACTCCACCATCTGACCATGTTGC
This sequence comes from uncultured Bacteroidales bacterium, assembly GCA_963791065.1. Classification (GTDB taxonomy): domain Bacteria; phylum Bacteroidota; class Bacteroidia; order Bacteroidales; family VadinHA17; genus LD21. The sequence goes on along the minus strand of CAWBQN010000015.1, from coordinate 414,168 downwards.
TCCTGATGCGTCCATGCCAAATGCACCACCCAATCCACTTGTCATGTTGCCCTGGCAAATGGTCTGATCAGATCCAACTGTAACACACTGTCCTTCTACCTTACTAGCAATAATTAACAGAATAAATATAAATAAACAGGTTAGTTTCTTCATGTGCATTTCTTTCTAGGTTATCCGGGTTTAAAAAGCGGGTGAATGCATAATTTCTAAACATTCTGATAATGAAAAGGTTCAGAAAAATCTTTTCAAACATTTGAGAATTAATTAATAAACTTATTTCGAATCAACGTAATTTTTGCTATTTACCTCTAATCCCGTTTCAGGCAATTATTAATCTGGAAAGAATGATATTTAACCTTGAAAGGGAAGCAGAAAAATTAATAATATTCTAATACTCTCTTCAACTACCTGCCTTGAAATGCTAAGATAAATATAATAAAAATATTTAAGGTGTTTATTTGACCAACTCTAAGAAATCGTCCATCAGAGGAAGGATTTATTAAACTAAAAAAAGCCCGGGCAATGTGCCAGGCTTTCGCAAAAATTTAATCCCTGTATTTATTGTCACCCCGAATCTATATTCCAGATTGAGATTATTTTGCTTTAAGACTGTCCTGCTTTGAATTATCAATTAAATATAATCCATCAGAAATAAATTTGATTCCAAATGGCGGAGGCAATTCCGTCATATAATCACCAAGGGCGTGAAGATAAACTTTGCTTTTCATACTAAATAAAGAATCCAGGGTTGTAGAGTACTCCCATGTAGAAAATTGTTTCGTAGTTATATTATAGAAAAAATAGTTTCCATAAAGATTCTTCAATTTCTCCGAGTATACATTCCCTGATTCGACATCGCCGAATTCCAATGCATAAACCAGCGATTTGCATTTGTATGAAAATACATTTATACCGTCTGACGGATTGTTTGAATCGTACAGATGCGGAACATATTTTTCGATATTTTCATTTAAGTAGATACTGGCAGCGACAAAAGGAACAATCAGTCCTAACTTTATTACTCTCGATGGATTATAAATCTTAAGGATAATAAAGACGTTTACAGCAAGGGTAGGAACTATCGGAATAAAATAATGCAGATTAAAGTGTTTCAATACCATGAACAGATCAATCAACTGGACTAAAACCAGGGCAGCCAGAATTTTAAGATGAATATCATTTTTCTTCCGTATAATCTGTAAGATGACAATTAATAATGAAATCATTATGACAAACAGAATGATCGGATCAAATTTCAGAGTCACCAGGAAATGTGTCCGGAATAAACTTGGATCAATGAATCCGGCAGTGCCGCCGCCATAGAGATCAGTATGGCTTATGATACGCATATACCAGAATTTCATTAATCTGTAAAGATGCCTGATAGGCAGACTGAATACGTAGAATGAAACAAATACAATTAGAAGGAAAATGAATTTGTTTTTAAATTCAGGAATAAATAGCAATGGTAAAATAATAAGAGGAATAGTATTTATTTTTGTCACCAGGCAAAACCCCATGAGTATTCCAAAAAGGATAATAAATTTATCAATCCTGATCTCCATGTTTTTTGAATATATTATTCTGATCTCCCCAAAATCCTTATTGAAATAGAATCTCCAGAGAAAAAGTATCACAAAAACAATAACTGCGCCAAGAATCACGGGTTCAGGACAAACCGACTGAAAACACCACTCAATAGTAGAACCTGAGAACATCGGGATTGATTGAAACAGCAAGCTGTAGGTCAATTCATGAGTCATTCTTAAAATGAAAAATCCTAAAAGAAAAATCAAAAAGCTATTCATTACATCAAATGTCCTGACAATGATCTTTATATAATATTGTGGATTTTTAAGTACATCTGTTGAAATATCATCATTGGTGGTTCTAAAGCGATGTGAAATTTTCATTATAACAGCAGATAATTCAACGACAGTTGTGCCTGGATTGACATACGTGCCAACTAATCCTGAATGTGACGCAAGATTCAGTGCGTTGAACAAATAGATATAATTCGGATCCTGTCCAAATTCAGTTTTATTATTGTAAGAAATATTTACTAATAGAGCTGCCGGAATAAGAAAAAGCAAAAGGTATTTCATGTTAGTAAGCTTGACGTCGGTGATTAATTTCCTATTCGGTTGCACCCTGTATTATAGCATCTAATGATTGCTGATCAAATACTGTATTCTCTCTTCTGTCGAAGATACCGGAACCTAAATTATTTAAGCCGCCATTATCCCAGTAAAATGGTAACAGTCCATTTGTATTTGCCTGTTTTGTAGCATATTTCAGATAATATGCCCTGGAGGATAAATGCAACTTTAATGTATCGCCTGTCAGATTATCACGGCGCATGGCTCCAAATTCACCAATTATAACAGGAATACCTTTATCAACAAACTGTTTTTTCATCAGCCCATAATAGTTGTCAACTTCAGCTTCTTCACCCCATGTGGGGTTATGAGCAGGGTCAGTTGTTGAATGATAATCTTTGCCCCAGTAGTAGAACTGGTTACCCCAGCTTTCATCCTTTGTCATACCGGTAAAATTCCATGGTGTATAGTAGTGAATTTCAGCCATCAAACGGTTTGGAACATTATCGATGGGCATTTTGGTCATCAATTTATTTGTTGTTTCGATATCGGTCATCGGTCCCTGAACTACTAATATCCGATAAGCATTTCTACCTCCGGTGGAGCGAACAGCATCAATAAAGGTTTGATGGTAAGAGAGCAGGACGGTCATTTGTCCTGCGTTTTCAACATTCGGCTCATTGGCACTAGCGAAAAGTAAATGTTCATCAAAATCACGTAAGTGAGTAGCAATTTGCTCCCAAAAGGCTTTTTGTTTCGCATTAGTCTCTTCCTGTTTACTTGTTGTACAGTTAGTTTCGAGCCAACCTCCATCCCAATGGATGTTCAGAATAACATACATATTGTTATTTATACAATATTGTACTACTTCTTTGACCCTGTTTAACCAACTGGATTTTATTTCTGCAGTAGTTTGATCCGCATATTGGTTCCAGGAGCATGGTAAACGAATAGCATCAAAACCACTCTGTTTTACCAATTGAATAAGTTCATTTGTGATTTTAGGATTCCCCCATGAAGTTTCGCCACCAATGGCTTCCAATGTATTGCCAATATTCCAGCCTGCTTTAATTTTATCAGCGATTTCCATAGCAGTACTACTCATTCCGGTGGCATCAGGCTCAACAGGAGATGTGTTATAACCTGGATACAAATTACCTTTTTGCGGAATTGGGACCTGTACCTCTTTCTTACACGCGAAGATCCAAACTATGCTTAAGGCTAAAAAACTTAATATTATACCTTTATTAAAAGTTCTCATAGGTAACAGTTTTCTTTGAACCGCTCATTTAAAGCGCTGCATCGCAAGTAAAATGGAATCAATGTGCTTAAGTACAGGCGAATACAACACTTATAACCGACTTTCAACGATCATATTCATATTAAAGATAATGAATTTCATCAGGAATGAAGAATCTCCCGATTTAATTTGACCCGGAAACGACTATCTCTCTTTGTGTTTCAGAGTTTCTTTGAACTTCATCATGAAACAAAAAAGCCAGGCACTCAGTACCGGGCTTTCAGAGTAGCGAGACGGGGGAATGATCCCCGGACCTCATGATTATGAATCATGCGCTCTAACCAACTGAGCTATCTCGCCATAAAATGTGCTCTAACCTCCCGATAGCTATCGGGATGAGCTATCTCGTCAAAATGTGCTCTAACCTCCCGATAGCTATCGGGATGAGCTATCTCGCCAAAAAACTGTGCTTCTCTAACCTCCCGATAGCTATCGGGATGAGCTATCTCGCCATTATAGGTTATTTTAACTATTCTTTTTGCGGGTGCAAATATAATCAGTTTGTCACAAATTACCAATAAGGTTTTTTAGTTTCAATATTTTTTCTAAATTGCAGAAATAGTAGTGAAATATGAACAAATCCCCGAAATGAGGTCAAAGTTCGAACTTGAATATAGTCTTAATTGCTCCCCGAAAGTTCTCTTTTCGCGGCTCAGTACCCCTGAAGGTTTAGGTGAGTGGTTTGCTGACCAGGTGAATGTTGACGGTGATCTCTTTACCTTTTACTGGAATAGCTCCCAGTCAAAGGCCCGTCTTGCAGCCATGAAGGAGAATAAAATGGTGCGTTTTGAGTGGCTGGAAATGGAAAACGAAGAAACAAATTTCTTCGAGTTCCGGATCAGCCTTGAAGAACTTACAAATGAGCTTGCTCTAATAATTACTGACTTTGCAGAATCAGAGGAAAAAGAAGATTCGATATATCTCTGGGATTCCCAAATCAATGACCTTAAAAGGGCATTAGGAATATAACTTTTCATCAGCCTTCAACGGGATCCCTTCATCAGGTTTATACGCTCAAGAAAATTCGTGATGGATTTGTATATTCTGTGGCCCTTCGTGCTCCCGATAGCTATCGGGATTACGTGAGCCTCTGTGTAACTAAAAACCAAGAACTTAACCAGAGTTACATTGTGAACCGCAGAGATACACCGGTTATGACAGAAGCCATAATGTAACCCTCGAAAGTCAGATTTGATCAAAAAATTGGGCAAATACTAAAGATGATTTTTGATAAAAATCGAGTAGTTTTGCACTTCAAATGGAATCAGTCAATGAAAAAGATTGACAGCTTTTTATTAAAATCATTTATAGGGCCACTGATATTCACATTTTTTATCGTGCTTATCATCCTCATACTCCAGTTTTTGTGGATGTATGTCGATGATCTGGCAGGAAAAGGCCTTGATTTTAAAATACTTAGCGAGCTACTTTACTATTTTTCACTTACCTTTGTCCCTACCGCACTTCCTCTGGGGATCCTTCTGGCTTCGCTGATGACTTTTGGAAATATGGGTGAATTCAGTGAACTGTCGGCTCTGAAATCTTCAGGGATCCCGCTTCTGAGAATAATGCGTTCATTGATCATCCTCATCGGTATAATAGCAATTATATCCTTCTTCTTCTCAAACAATGTTCTGCCCTACTCTACTATCAAGGCACGTACACTTCTCTGGGATATACAGCACAAAAAGCCTGACATTAACATCCCTGCCGGGACTTTCTACAACGGGGTACCTTCATTCAGCATAAAGATCACCTCAAAAGATCCGGTGACCGGCCGCTTTAATAACATTATCATCTACGACCACAGGCAGAGGAGAGGAAATTATTCTGTGATCCTGGCTGATTCCGGTTATATGCGGTCGACAAGTGACAATACTGGTTTGATCATGACACTCTTTAGTGGTTATGGTCACTATGATATTGAAGAAAAAAATGTGAATCCGTCCCAGAGAAAATATCCTTCGAGACAGGATTATTTTAAAGAGCAGACAATAGTGATACCCCTCACAGGATTCGACCTTCAAAGAAGCGAAGAGGGTATTTTCAAATCGGGAGCCGCCATGCTGAATATTTCACAATTAACATTCACTATTGACTCACTGAATAAAAAATATACTGATAAGATCAATTCAGAATTCAACAATTTTAAAAATATTAAGCTCTATGCCGTAAGGAACCTGCCCTTAACAACTAATAAGACTGCAAAGACGGAACAGAAAAATATTATAAGACGATTTGATACAAAAGCGCTGTTCGACTCACTTACAGTAGCGGAAAAAAAGTCGGCCCTGTCCAAAGCAATCACAAGTCTTAAAGAAGGCAACAGTATTCTGATTGAGAAGAATGAATCACAGCATTACGAGGTAAGAGCCATCAAGAGATATGAGGCAGAATGGAATAAAAAGCTCACTGTTTCCCTGGCTTGCCTGATTTTTTTCTTTATCGGTGCTCCGCTTGGTGCCATTATCAGAAAGGGAGGATTGGGAACTCCCGCAGTTATCTCAATCTTCTTCTTCGTTGTATACTATGTAATATCCATTTCGGGACAAAAGCTTGTTGAAGAAGATGTTGTAGGTACTTTTGCGGGAATGTGGGCAGCTACTTACTTTCTGTTGCCGGTTGGTATATTTCTGACTTATAAGGCAACGACTGATTCCGTTATTTTGAACATTGAAACATATGTGATGTTCTTAAGAAAAATGAAAGATCTTTTATACAGGATATTTATAATGAGACAGACAGTAAATCTGCACCAGACTAAAAATAATAGTAATGAATGATAATGATATTGTACTGAATACAATTGAGGAAGCGATTGAGGATATTAGACTCGGAAAACTACTTATAGTTGTTGATGATGAGGACCGTGAGAATGAGGGTGATTTTATCTGTTCTGCTGAATTAATAACTTCAGAGATGGTCAATTTCATGGCCAAGCATGGCCGCGGTCTTATCTGTGCCGCCCTGCCTGAGGAGAGATGTGAGGAGCTTGACCTTAACCTGATGGTTGGGAACAACACATCAATTCATGAAACACAGTTCACTGTTACAGTAGATCTGTTGAATGACGAAACGACTACAGGGGTATCAGCATTTGACAGGGCTCTCACAATAAAAGCACTTGTGGATCCGGCAACAAAACCTACTGATCTTGGACGACCAGGACATATTTTCCCGTTAAAGGCAAAATCAAAAGGCGTACTCAGAAGAGCAGGTCACACTGAGGCCGTTGTCGACCTTACGCGTTATGCCAATCTTCTCCCTGGCGGCGCACTGGTTGAAATCATGAACGATGATGGTTCAATGGCACGATTAAATGATCTGGTCAAACTGAGAGAAAAATTCGGGATTAAGATCATTGCAATAAAAGATCTTATCACCTATACTCTTGAAAGAGATTCCATTATTGAGAAAGGCGACAGGGTAAAACTCCCTACCGAAAGGGGAGACTTTGAGTTTATACCTTTCCGCCAGACGAGCAATGGGATAGAACATGCTGCCCTGGTAAAAGGCAAGTGGACAAAAGATGAGCCCGTCCTTGTAAGGCTCCATTCATCCTGCTTCACGGGTGATATCTTCGGATCTTTGCGTTGCGATTGCGGGCCCCAGCTGCATAAAGCTATGTCGATGGTTGAAGCTGAGGGAAAAGGGGTAGTAATTTATCTGAGCCAGGAAGGACGAGGAATCGGTCTGCTGAATAAAATAAAAGCATATAAGCTTCAGGATGAGGGAATGGACACCGTGCAGGCCAATCTGAAGCTCGGCTTCGGTGAGGACGAACGCGATTATGGTGTCGGCGCAAGCATAATGCGTGAGCTAGGGCTTGGAAAAGTACGGCTCATTTCAAATAACCCTGTAAAAAGAGCAGGACTGGAAGGCTATGGAATAAAAATTGTTGAAACAATACCTCTTATCATTGAATCAAATCCTTACAATAAATTCTATCTCGAAACAAAAGCCAACAAAATGGGACATAATTTTTCTCACAATAAACATATTGTTAAGGATTAGAAATTATGACTATATTTGCATGATAATAAACCATTTATGAAAAACCTCAGGATTGTATTCATGGGGACTCCTGAGTTTGCAGTCGCTACTCTAGGCTCACTGCTTATGAATGGGTTTAATGTCGTTGGGGTCGTAACAGCACCTGACCGGCCGTCAGGCAGAGGAAGGAAAATAACAAAATCCGCTGTCAGATTATTCTCGGAAACCAGTCATCTGAGTCCGATATTGCAGCCTCTGAATCTTAGGGACCCTGAATTTATAGAATCCCTGCTCAGGTTAAATGCCGATCTGTTCATTGTTGTAGCCTTCCGGATGCTTCCTGAGGCAGTGTGGAGAATACCTCCGCTCGGGACCATAAATCTGCATGCATCATTACTCCCTGATTATCGCGGAGCGGCTCCAATAAATCATGCCATCATCAACGGTGAGACAGTTACGGGGGTCACCACCTTCATGATAGATGACAAGATAGATACAGGAAATGTCCTGTTACAGGAAGAAGTGCAGATCTTTCCTTTTGACAATGCAGGAGATCTTCACGACAGATTAATGATACAGGGCGCCAGGCTTGTGATCAGAACTCTTGCTGATCTCACCGAAAACAGGATTGCCCCGCTTCCCCAGAAAAAACTGGCTGACGATGGTAAACTGTTGAAACTTGCGCCTAAGATCCATCCGAATGACTGTATTATTGACTGGAACAATGACACTATAAAAATTCACAATCTTGTCAGGGGTCTTGCTCCTTATCCCTGTGCTAAGTCATGGCTGCAAAGTGAATCAAATGCCATTTCATTTAAGATTTTCGAAAGCCGGCCCGAAATCGGGAAACACAACCATAGGCCGGGAACAATTTCTTCAGATGGGAGATCTTATTTCAGTGTCAGCTGTAAAGATGGAAATTTAAACATTTTAAGCTTACAGCTTGAAGGAAAGAAAAGGATGAATACTGCAGAATTCCTCAGGGGATTCAAAATAGCAGATTTCACCATCCCGGCTATTCAACCGGCTTAACGGTTCTCAGCCAGATCTTTCTGCCTGTATCCAGGTTCTGATCCCTCAGTCATCCGGTTCATCTCATAAAGCCGTTTAAGTTTTATGCCATAGCGTTGAGATATAGCATACATAGTGTCGCCCTCTGCCGTACTATAAAACTCCTTTCCCGGTTCTGCCTTCTCTCTTTTAGGCTGCAGATATAATATCTGGCCGGGAACCAGCTGAAAATCATTCTTGAGTTCATTATATTTTGGGAGCTCCCACTTCAGCAATTGAAACTCATTTTCAAGTTTTTCTCTTGTATCTCCGTCTTTGACTATGATATATTGGATACGGTTATTTTCAAGAATCCTCGGAGCACGGGCATACACTGCAGTACTGGCATTCACCGGTTTTGCCATCTTCCTTGTACTATCACCATAATGGGCCGGAGCAATCCCTTTCACCGAGTCGCCAGTAGCTGACGGCATGACGGCACCAACAAATCCCCTGTCATAGTTCCAGAGATTGTTTTCTTCAATTGTCCTTATCAGCATATTGGCATAATCAGGATTTGTAGCATAGCCGGCCTGCTTTAGTCCCCTTGCCCATGACTTATAATCATCCGGTTTAATATTGAAAAGGAAACTATATCGGGTTGCAGATTTTAAAAAATCAGAATGATCATAAAATGACTCTGAGGGGTTGCTGTATTTTCGGAAACACTCATTCCTTTTATTATCATTATGCTTTATTGTAGGACCTGTCCAGTCGTCGTGGCATTTGATCCCAAAGTGATTATTTGCCTCCCGCGCAAGTGAGCTGTGCCCGCAATCAGATTCAATTATACCCTGGGCCAATGTAATGCTGGCAGGAATTCCTGTTCTCTTCATCTCTGTGATAGCCAGGTCTTTATAAGAATTAATATATTCCTGAACACTTAAGTCCGGTTGGATGGTTGTGGTCAGTGGTTTATATGTTTTGCATGAAAACAGACAAAGTATCAGGACAGGATAGAGTACAGGAAGCAGTCTGTTTTGCATTGGAAATAGATTTTACGACAAAAATAGAAAAAAATCCGTGTCTGAATTGTCCATCTTTACTTAAATAGCCCCGAGCATGAGTAAATTGCATTTTAAGTCCCTGAACTTTAAGTACTCCAAATTCAGGCTCACTCCAAACTTTTTTCTACCTTTATGGCCCAAACTGACTTAGAGCGATATGATTAGAACGAAAAATATATCATTTTCATATAAAGAATATGAAAAAAAGGAGGAACTTGATTCTGCTGACCTGGAACTGGTAATTGCCGCCAGGGAGGCGGCATTAAAAGCATATGCCCCGTACTCAAAATTCAGTGTTGGAGCAGCTGTCAGACTCGAAAGTGGTGAAATAGTGCGGGGTGCAAATGTAGAAAACGCTGCTTTCCCTTCAGGCATATGTGCAGAGAGAAGTGCCCTGTCAAATTCAATCTCAAATTATCCTGAAGATAAGCCTGTTGCGCTGGCAATTGCATCGATGACAAATGAGGGATTAACTGAAGAGCCCCCTTCTCCGTGCGGAAGCTGCCGTCAGGTTATTGCTGAAGAGGAGTCAAGGACCGGGAATGAGATAAAGATCATCCTCTCGGGAAAGAATAAAACACACATCATCATGGGTATCAGCAGTCTTCTTCCGATGCAATTCAACAGAAAGAATCTAAAGATCATTGTTCCCTGACAATCAACTGGAAACCGGCTCCATGGATATTCTTAATATTCAGATCAGGATCCTCAGATAAAAACTTTCTCAGTTTTGTTATATAGACATCCATGCTTCTGGCTGTAAAATAATCATCTGAACCCCATATCTTCTTAAGGGCCATCTCTCTGCTTATCAGAGTATTCGGATTAATTGCAAGAAGTTCCAGCAACTGGGCCTCTTTTGGCGACAGTTTTTTTTCATCACTGCCGATAGTCAGGGTCCGTAACTTTGAGTTAAAGACAAACTTTCCGATCTCATAAAAATCCCTGGTACCGGCCTGAAAATCGCGCCGAAGTATGATAGCCTTGATTTTTGCAAGAAGTATATCAGTATCGAATGGTTTAGTGACATAATCATCGCCTCCCACTCCATATCCTTTCAGTACATCCTCCTTAAGCTTTTTTGCAGTTAGAAAAATAATCGGTACTTCATTGTTTATCTGCCTGATCTCATTTGCAATAGTAAATCCATCGACGTGAGGAAGCATAATGTCGAGGATACAGATATTAAAAGCACCTTTCCTGAAATGATCAATTGCATATTTTCCGTCATCGACCCACTCAACCGAATAGTCATTGAGTTCAAGGTATGATTTAAGAACTGAACCAAAGCTTAAATCATCTTCTACAAGAAAAATTTTAACCGGTTTATTGCTCATGGCTGTTACTCACTATTAGATGGTAAAAATATTTCGAACCGGCTTCCTTTACCGGGTTCGCTATACACGTTAATGGTCCCTTTGTGGGCTTCAATTATCGACCTGGAATAATTTAAACCCAGACCGAATCCCTTGACATCATGCACGTTCCCGGAACTCTGACGATAGAACCTCTCAAATATTTTGCTCTGAACGGCTTTAGTCATACCCATACCCTTGTCTTCAACATTCAAAATTATACCTTTTTCGCAATTTTTTGTAGTTACGGTTATTTCAGGCATTTCTGGTGAATATTTAATAGCATTATCAAGCAGGTTATTTACCAGATTTGTGAGATGCTCGCTGTCTCCATAGATGAAAGGATCTTCGGCATTCAGATTCAGATGTATCCTCCCGTTTCGCTGATGTACCTGTATTTCAATTGTTTCAACAGCATGTGTGATAATGGTATGCAGTGAAATATGTTCGTATTTAAATTCAATCTCCTTTTTATCAAGCGAAGCAATCTGCAGTATCGTTTCCACCTTCTTGTTCATCCTGCTGTTTTCCTTCTTTATCATCCCTATGAAATGTCTTATGCTGTTCTCATCACTTATTACTCTTGAATTGGTGATTGTATCAGCAGCCAGGGAAATTGTTGCGATTGGTGTTTTGAATTCATGAGTCATATTATTGATGAAATCCGATTTCATCTCCGATATTTTTTTCTGCCTTATAATAAAATAAAGACTCAAGCCAAAAGTTGCCAGTATGAAAAAAGAGAAAAGCAGAGAACCTCCAAGTATCCAGAGCATTGATCCGAGGACATAATTTGTTCTTTCCGGAAAAATTACGGAAAGAATCAGATCCTGATTTATCAGATTATCAGGAAATAGTCTGACCTTATATTTACTTTTCAGAAAATCATTTTTCAGAGATTTTTTAAATGTCCCATCCTGAACTGCTCCATTTTTGATTATAGCAAATTCAAACGGTGTAACTATATTCGTATATGCCAGAGTCTGTTTAAGTGTGTAATCAATTTCCTTGTTATCGAGTTCAAGCGTCTTTTCCCACTGATAAATGTCGTTTATCATCTGGTCACTCATATTCTGAAATTCACCTGATCTCTTTTTTACCCAGTTGAGAAACTCATTCTGCTTTACATAAACAGCCCTGGAGTTTGTGTTGATACCATCACTCTTTTTAATGATATTCAGCTTACCGGTTTTATCAGGGGCAACCAGATAGGTGTCGGAATCAGAAACATAGGAAGTATCATTTGTTATTGTATAGGATTTATTTACTACAGCTCCTTTGCCAATGCTATCGGGGTTGCCTGTAACTGACCGGTTGGTTATCCTGAACCTGAAATTATCACCAGGGACCGAAGAATAGCTTCCGATACTCAGATAACCCGTTACATCAGATGCGGAATCATCAAAATTAATCGGGTCTGAAGGCATGAAGTTATTAAAAAAATTCATTTTCCTGGAAGATTCAATGCTGCTTGCTGCATTAATAAGACTCATTGTCACAGCATTATTGAAGCTTTCATTCTGAATATCGACGGCACGCTTTATCCACACAGTCTGAACCCAGATAATGCCAATTATTGATAAAACCATCATTATTATCAAACCGGTGAATTTCTTCCTGTTCATGGTACAAAATTATATCATAAAGTCGTTAATAAAGAAGTATTTAACTTTTCATTAACGCTTATTAACCGAATATTAACTCTGAAATACCCTCATAGAAGTAATTTTGAAATATAATAATTAAACAGACCCTGTAATGAAAAGAATTTTAAAACTTGCTTATGCTTGTCTTTTTATCCTGCTGCTGCCATCTGCCTTGCTTTCAGCACAGGTTAAAAAAAGTGAACAAAAAATCAAAATAATAATAGACGACGGATCCGGATCAAAAGTAGTTATTGACACTCTGATTACCGGCGATATGAGACCCGATTCTTTAAAATTAAAAGATGGTACTGTGATCTATCTGAGACATGATGGTGATGGATCTTATCGCATGCATCCATCGGAAAATAAACGTTTTTTCATAACCTATTCCAGTGACAGCAGTTCTGATTCGCATGAAGGACGAAGCAGAGAGAAATACACTGTAATTGCCAGGAATTCAAGGGAGCACGGCGAAAGATGGCATACCGACAGAGATTCGACAGTCAACAAAACCAAATATGTTATCGCAAAGGATGGTATGGTTGTTACAGTCGAAGGCAATGATGAAGCCAGGGCAAAGGACCTTGTAAAGGTGATAGAAAATGAACTGGGTGTCAAACCGAATCAATAAAAGCGGGCCAGATATCACCCTCCGGGAAATGAGCGGTAATCTTTATTGATTCTTTTTTTACAGGATGGACAAACTCAAGACGGCGGGCAAAAAGACTAATTCCGCCATCCTCGTTCGACCGTGGAAAACCGTATTTAAGATCGCCTTTTACCGGACAACCGATTTTTGCCAGCTGAGCTCTTATCTGGTGGTGCCTTCCTGAGTGAAGTTCAACCTCAAGAAGATAAAATCTTTCTGATCTTCCCTTTAAACGGTAGGTAAGACTTGCCTCCTTTGAACCTTTAACCTCACTATCATACACATAGCTTTTATTTTGGGCTTCATTCTTCTTAAGATAGTGAGTTATTCTGGCTTCATCTTCGGGTGGACGTTCTTTCACAATAGCCAGGTATGTCTTTTTCACCTGCTGTGTTTTGAACATCTCATTGAGCCTTGTGAGCGCTTTTGAGGTTCTTGCAAACAACATCACACCGCTCACGGGACGGTCGAGACGGTGTACCACACCCAGAAAAACTTCTCCGGGTTTCTTATACTTCTCAGCGAGGTATTTTTTAATCTCAGTATCCAGTGAGACATCACCCGTTTTGTCACCCTGGACGAGGTCAGAAGATCTTTTGTAAACAGCAATAATATGGTTGTCTTCGTAGAGTATTTCAGGCATTTCAGATTTTGTTAGTACTGCTCCTTTTCATTTGGGAAATCCTGTGACCTGACATCAGAGATATAAGCCTGCACTGCCCCTTTTATCTCTGCAGCAAGGTTAAGATACCTGCGTAGAAAGCGCGGAGAAAATTCCTGTGTGATCCCAAGCATATCGTGTAATACCAGTACCTGTCCATCAGTCTTTCCTCCGGCACCAATTCCAATTAAAGGAATTTTAAGACTATTCGTGACTTCCTCTGCCAGTTTAGCCGGAATTTTTTCAAGCACAATAGCAAAACATCCTGTCTCTTCAAGTAATCGTGCGTCTTCCATTAATCTGCGGGCCTCTTCTTCTTCCTTTGCCCGTACTACATATGTTCCGAATTTATGGATCGCCTGCGGTGTCAGTCCAAGATGACCCATCACCGGTATCCCGGCTGAGAGTATTCTTTCAATTGATTCAACAACCTGCTGCCCTCCTTCAAGCTTTACAGCATGAGCTCCGGTCTCCTTCATGATCCGGATTGAAGAAACCAGTGCCTCCTTTGAATTACCCTGATATGTTCCGAAAGGCAGATCCACCACAACAAGTGCCCTTTTAACGGCCCTTACGACAGATGCTGCATGATATATCATATTGTCGAGGGTAATCGGAAGAGTAGTATCAAATCCTGCCATAACATTTGAAGCTGAATCACCTACAAGAATTACATCAATCTCAGCTTCATCGAGTATTTTGGCAATGGAATAGTCATAAGCCGTCAGCATTGCTATTTTTTCACCCTTTAGCTTCATCTCATTCAAAACATGAGTAGTAACCCGTTTGACAGAATCATGTATTGGCATAATAATAAATGTGTTGATTAATAAAGGACAAAGTTACAGATTAGATTTGGATGATAGATATTCATCTCATCAACTTTTTAACTTGGCAGACCTGAACAGATATCATGTCGTTTTGTCATAAAATGCATTCAAAACTTTAATGGCATAATCATTGCTTATCCTTAACAGGACATTTTTTTAAGAGATAAAATGAAACTTAATGCTGATCACAGCATGTTTCTTTTAAAATATGAACTGAAAATTTTTAAATTATAATAAAATGGGAAAAATAATCGGAATAGATCTGGGAACAACAAACTCTTGTGTTGCAGTAATGGAAGGTAACGAACCTGTCGTAATCCCCAACAGCGAAGGCAAAAGAACTACCCCTTCGATAGTTGCATTTGTTGAAAACGGAGAACGGAAAGTCGGAGATCCAGCCAAGCGTCAGGCAATCACAAATTCAAAGAAAACTGTTTTCTCGATCAAAAGGTTTATGGGCGAAACTTATGATAAGGTCACTAAGGAAATCAAGAGGGTATCGTATACTGTTGTTAAAGGTGACAATAATACACCGCGCGTTAAAATTGATGACCGCATGTATTCTCCTCAGGAGATATCTGCTATGATTCTTCAGAAGATGAAGAAGACTGCCGAGGATTATCTTGGGCAGGAAGTCACTGATGCCGTCATAACTGTCCCGGCCTATTTTAGCGATTCCCAGCGTCAGGCAACCAAGGAAGCAGGTGAAATTGCAGGATTAAATGTAAAAAGGATCATTAATGAACCGACTGCAGCATCCCTGGCCTACGGTCTCGATAAGAAATCGCAGGACCTGAAAATAGCTGTGTTTGACCTTGGTGGCGGAACATTTGATATTTCCATCCTTGAACTGGGTGATGGTGTTTTTGAGGTAAAATCAACTAATGGAGATACTCATCTTGGCGGTGACGATTTTGATCACCTGATCATTGACTGGATGGCCGATGAGTTCCTTAAGGAAGAAGGCGTCGATCTGAGAAAGGACCCAATGGCGTTGCAGAGACTGAAAGAAGCTGCTGAAAAAGCAAAAATCGAACTGTCAAGCTCGACTTCGACAGAAATAAATCTCCCTTACATTATGCCTGTGGACGGAATTCCAAAGCATCTTGTAAAAACGCTCACACGCGCCAACCTTGAAAAGATTTGTGATAAGCTGATACAGGCTTGTATTGAGCCATGTAAGATCGCCCTCAAAGATTCGGGCCTTTCAGTATCGGACATTGATGAAGTCCTTCTGGTAGGAGGCTCTACACGTATACCTGCAATTCAGCAGCTGGTTGAAAAATTCTTCGGACGCGTTCCTTCAAAGGGCGTCAATCCCGATGAAGTTGTGGCTGTAGGTGCTGCAATACAGGGTGGAGTCCTTACAGGAGAGGTAAAAGATGTCCTTCTGCTCGATGTTACACCATTGTCGCTTGGCATTGAAACAATGGGAGGTGTAATGACCAAGCTGATTGAATCGAATACTACAATTCCGACCAAGAAAACAGAGGTGTTTACAACTGCTGCAGATAGTCAGCCATCGGTTGAAATTCATGTTCTGCAGGGAGAAAGACCAATGGCAGCCGGTAATAAAACTATCGGACGCTTCCATCTCGATGGCCTGCCACCTGCACCCAGGGGAGTTCCTCAGATCGAAGTCAGCTTCGACATCGATGCCAACGGTATTTTGCATGTAGCAGCTAAAGACAGGGGGACCGGCAAGGAACAAAGGATAAGGATTGAGGCCTCTTCGGGTCTGAATGATGACGAAATAAAGAGAATGAGAGATGAGGCTAAAGCCAATGCTGAAGCCGATAATAAAGCAAAACAAAAAGTTGATAAGATTAATACTGCCGATAGTATGATCTTTACCACTGAGAAACAGCTAAAGGAATTTGGCGATAAGCTTCCTGCCGATAAGAAGCCCGCAATTGAAAGCGCACTTGCCAGTCTTAAAGAAGCTCACAAATCGCAGGATATAGATGCTATCGATAAAGCACTTGCCGAATTGAATTCAGTATGGCAGGTAGCTTCGGAGGAGATGTACAAATCAGCCCAGAGTTCTGGTCCGACAGCATCTCAGCCCGACGCCGAACAACCATCGGGAAACAATACCAAATCGGGTAATGATGAAGTAACGGATGTTGACTTTGAAGAGGTCAAATAAATCATAATGAGATTATTATCAAAGAGGTTGAATACTTTTCAACCTCTTTTTTTGTTCTTAAATTTTAATGTTAGCCTGTCTGGATATTAAGTGTTTTTGACTCATCCCCCTTTTTAACCGCAAAGTACGCTAAGAATTTGCAAAGCACGCAAAGCTGAGACTTCCCAATGTACAGATTGGCGCTTCTGCTTAAATAGTTATCAGACTATTTCTTATAACTCGGATCTCTTTGCGATCTTTGTTTTAAACCTTTGCGAACTTTGCGGTTAATGGATTTATATAATATCTGGTAATAATCCCGCAATTATTAATCCCACTCGATTTTTTGTACTTTTGTGTGGTATACTGCGTTATGCGAATATGAAACTTAAAATAATCACAATTGCCTCTCTTCTGATAATTTCAGCCTGCGCCATGAGCCAGACAGACTCACAGCTTAATGAAACTGACAAGCAAGGCAGAAAGCAGGGACACTGGATTAAAAAATATCCCAATGAAAGTAAGATGTATGATGGATTTTTTAAGGACGGTCACCCTGTTGGAGAATTAAAACGATACACCGAAAACCAGACACTGCAATCCGTTCTGGTTTACAGCGATGACGGGAAGACCGCCACCGCAACTTTTTACCATCCAAATGGAAATGTATCGTCAAAAGGTGTTTACAAAGACCAGATGAAAGAGGGCAAATGGCAATTCTACTCTTCATTCAAAAGCGGATATCTGATTTCAGAGGAGTATTACTCGAAAAACCTTAAAAACGGTTTATCACTTAAATTCTACCCTGACAGTACAATTGAAGAAAGAGTTACTTATGTAAACAACATAAAACAGGGAGAGTGGACACAATACTATCCTACAGGAAAAATCTGGCTGAAATCAAATTACCGGGATGGTAAGATAAATGGCAAATTTGAGGTTTGGTATGAGAACGGCATCAACGAATATTCAGGACAATATAAGGATGATTCGAGAGAAGGTCCCTGGGTAATTTATAAAGATGATGGCAGTGTCAAATACAAATTAAACTACAAGGACGGGGTCACCAGTGATCACCAGATGGAAATCGATGAATCCCTCTTCCTCGACTCCCTGGAAATGAATATCGGGAAAATTTCTGACCCTGAAAAAACCGGAATCGTTAAGTAATGATCATTTATATTCTTTCAACCGGGCATAGGATCAAATCAGTATTAACACTGGCACTTTTATGCCAGACCTTCTGCTTATCAGGACAGGATACTGGTCTACTCCTATTTTTACCGGATTTACCTGAAGGATAAGGGAACAATTATTACGGGGAACTATTCTGCACCTGATCTGATGTCATCGCGGGCAGTTCTCCGGAGGCAAAAAGCCGGAATTCCGGTACCGGATTTCAAGGATATTCCTGTTAACAGGAATTATCTGAATCAGATATCTGTTATGGGATTAAAGCTTCATTCCACATCAAAATGGATGAATACAGCCCTGTTTAAATCACAATCGTTGTTTGATATCAATAGACTTCTTGAGCTGCCTTTCGTATCAGATGTCAAACTTGTCAAAATGCCAGGCAAAAAGAGCGCTTTCACTAACAAGCTCGATTTTCAGATTATACAGGCTGATCTACCTCCTTATGACCGTCCGCTTACAATGATTAATGCTGTATCAGTTCATGGGTCAGGTTTCAAAGGGAAAAATGTTTTGATAGCAATACTCGACGGCGGATTTACCAATGCTGATAATATAACTTCATTAGATGGTCTCCGTTCAAGGAAGGGCATAAAAACAACTTATGATTTTGTAAATAACAATACTTCAGTTTATAATACAAGTTCTCACGGAACGGCTGTTCTCTCAGTTCTGGCAGGGGCAACACCCGGACAGATTGAAGGGACTGCTCCTGAGGCTGACTTTCTGCTTATTAAAACTGAAGATGTTGCCTCTGAATTCCCCTGTGAGGAGGACTTCTGGGCTGCAGGCGCCGAGTTTGCAGACAGTCTGGGTGCAGATGTCATCTCCTCATCGCTTGGTTACTTTCAGTTCGATAATTCAACTCTTAATTACAAAATCTCCGAGCTGGATGGGAAAACAGCCTTTGTAACCAGGGTGGCTGAGATAGCAGCTTCAAGAGGCATCATAGTAGTTAACAGTGCAGGAAATGAAAGAGCAGATTCATGGCAACGCATAATTTTCCCTGCCGATGGCGACAGTATACTGGCTGTTGGCGCGGTAGATGGCAATAATATCATAGCTGATTTCTCATCAGCGGGTCCTACTGCTGATGGCAGAGTTAAACCCGATAATGTGGCAATGGGGGTCAATGTTCCGGTGCAGATATCAGGAAAATCGATTGTCAGATCATCCGGGACTTCCTTTTCATGTCCGATCTTAAGCGGGATGGCAGCATGTCTGCTGCAGGCAGTTCCCTTAGCACATTACAATGATATTATTGAAGTTATGCGAACAACAGGTGACAGATATAACCTGCCCGATTCACTTTATGGTTATGGAATACCCGATCTTGGTCTGGCACTGACAAAGCTTCAGAATTTATATGTAAAGATCCCGGATAAAGGGGTGATCGTATGCCCTAATCCGACAACAGGAGATTTTGAAATAATATTCTCTTCACCTCCTGTTAACGTGACTATTGAAATATTCTCAGTTTCCGGGAGATTAATTTTTAGAGGTGACTATACTAATTTTGCAGGCAGAGCTATTATTATAACAGAATTACAGCATAGGCCACAGGGATTATATCTGGTAAGGGTAACTAATGGGTCAGATAAGAATGTCCGGAAAATAATTAAAATAAATAGCTGATCAATGACTGAAAAAATTACGCTGAACGAATTGCAGCTTATCATAAGGGACTCTCTGTATACGGCTTTACCGGGTGTATACTGGGTTATAGCTGAAATCTCCGAGCTGAAGGAGAACACTGCAGGTCACTGTTACCTTGAACTGATTGAAAAACATCCCGATGAAAAAAATGTCAGGGCACGGGTGAAAGCAATAATTTGGAGTAACCGGTACCGGTTCCTCAGAGCATATTTTGAAAATATTACAGGAGAGTCTCTCAGGGAGGGGCTCAAAATACTTATAAAAACCAGGGTGGAATATCACGAACTTTATGGGCTCAGCCTGATTATCTCAGATATTGATCCGGCTTTTACTATTGGTGAAATGGCGATGAAACGACAGCAAATTATAAGGAAGCTTGAAATGGAGGGTGTATTTTCAATGAATAAAGAACTCAGGTTTCCAACCGTGCCTCAAAGAATCGCAGTCATTTCTTCTAAGAAGGCAGCAGGATATGAAGATTTTCTCAATCACCTTAACAGCAATAGTTTCGGATATGTCTTTTATACTTCATTGATTGAAACGGCTCTGCAGGGTACAGAAACTGAGCAGGGTGTAATCAGCGCTCTCGACAAAATTGCCATAAACTCCCATCTGTTTGATCTGGTTGTGATTATAAGAGGTGGTGGTTCGCAGTCGGATCTTAGCTGGTTCGATAACTACAATATTGCATACCATATTACACAGTTTCCTTTGCCTGTAATTACAGGGATAGGACATGATAAGGATGTATCCGTAACTGATATGGTAGCCAGCAAATCATTAAAAACGCCGACTGCGGTTGCTGATTTACTTGTTGATTCTGTGGCCGGTGCTGAAAATCATATAATTGAGATGAGTACTGAGATAATAACTGCTTCAAGGATCATTCTTGAAAAAAATAGAAACCGAATCGAAACGTCCGGAATAAAATTGTTTCCTGTCGCCCGGATAATGATCTCAGAGATAAAGGGCCGGCTTTCCGGAAAAATAATTCAAATTGTTAATATTGGCAAGGAATTAATTGTCAGAGCTGGCCTGGTCCCGGCTAATCAGCAATCAAGACTCTCTTCAGCATCAAAAGCCTTCGCTTCAGAACAAAACATGATCCTCAAAAGTAATAGTCAGAGGCTAATTTCCGGAACAAGAAATTGTTTCAGTGAGAACATCGTGAGAGTGGATACTCATGCAAACAGGTTAAAATTATTGAATCCGGAAAACGTTCTTCAGCGAGGTTTTTCAATAACTTCTGTAAATGGCAGAATTGTGAAAAACAGCAATGCAATAACAAACAACGATTTAATTGATACACAACTACATATAGGATCTGTCAGAAGCAGAGTGGTAGACAGGGGGAAAAAAATATCACGATGAATATTATTTTAATAAAAACTCATGAAACATGGCAAAAAAAGAATTTTCATTTAATAATGCAGTAACTGAGATCGAGAATATTCTGCGTAATATTGAAAGCGGAGATCTGGATATTGATAAACTCTCAGTGGAAGTAAAACGTGCTTCTGAACTGATAAAGGAATGTCAGAAAAAACTAAGGTCGACAGAGGATGAGATAAACAGCATATTTAAGGACCTGGTATAAAAATAAATCAGGACCGAAGTCCTGATTTACTACTTTACTACCCTAAACCTAAATCCATGAAAAAAACCCTTAAAACCTAATTTACTAGCTTCTGGAGATTAAACGTTTATGAGATATAAATTGTTTCGGTCAAATCATTATATTTAATAAAATAGTTATACTTTTTGACGAACAAATCATTTTTCTACACCAAGTACATCCTTGAATGCTTTAACGAACGTTTCTTTTGGCAGTGCCCCCATTGCCATCTGAGGTTGCCCCTCAGCAGGGACAAACAGAAACGAAGGAATGCTTCTTATTCCAAAAACTGATGCCAGTTCCTGTTCTTCCTCAGTATCAACCTTGAAGACATCAAGCTTGCCATCAAAATCTTTCGCTAATTCTTCCAGAACCGGTGCTACCATTTTGCAAGGACTGCACCAATCGGCATAAAAATCAATTATACAAGGTTTCTCGCCTTCAAATTTCCATTCCTTGTTTTTCTCATAATTGAATATTTTATTCAAAAATGTTTCTTTTGTCAGATGCTCTACCATATCATTTTTTGTTATTAACATAATGAAATCGCGTTTGTTTATTTACTGTCAACCTTTATGCCAAAAATCTGCAACCCTCAATGTTAGGCTAAAATTGAGTATTAATTGTAACTTTGTCAGGAGTAATTAACAAATTGTCATATCTATATATGAATATATGTCTTAATGACAAAATTTTCGAGATACTATCATCCGTGGTTACATCTGAGAATGTACAGGCGTATGTTATAGGTGGATGGGTAAGAGATTGTCTTCTGAAAAGGGAACACGCCGATAAGGATATTGATATTGTTGTTATTGGAAGCGGTATTGAAATAGCCCGGAAAGCAGCGAGAAAAATACACCCTGGAATTAAAGTCAGTGTGTTCAAAAATTTTGGAACTGCTATGTTCAGGTACCGGGAATGTGAGATTGAGTTTGTCGGAGCAAGAAAAGAGTCGTACGACAGAAATTCAAGAAAACCCGTTGTTGAAAATGGTACTCTGGAGGATGATCAGAAAAGAAGGGATTTTACCATTAATACCCTGGCAATAAGTCTTAACAGTGAGAGCTTCGGTGACTTCTTAGACCCTTTCGGAGGTATTCGCGATCTGAAGAAGAAAATTATAAGAACTCCCCTGGATCCCGACAAGACATTTTCAGATGATCCATTAAGGATGATGAGAGCAATAAGGTTCGCCAGCCAGCTTAATTTTACTATAGAGGAGAGCACATTCAGTTCAATTAAAGAAAATGCAGAGCGGATTAAGATTGTTTCATCTGAAAGGATTGTTACTGAACTTAATAAGATGATTATGTGTTCTCATCCCTCTAAAGGTTTCATGCTTCTTGAGCAAGCAGGCCTGTTAAAAATAATTTTCCCGGAGCTTGATAATCTTAAAGGCATTGAGACAAGGGAAGGAAAGGCTCATAAGGACAACTTTCATCATTCAATTAAGGTTCTTGACAATATCAGCAAGCATACGGATAATCTATGGCTCAGATGGGCAGCACTTCTCCATGATATTGCCAAACCTGTTACCAAGAAATATCAGGCTGATACCGGCTGGTCATTTCATGGTCACGAATTTGTAGGTTCTAAAATGGTTCCCGATATTTTCCGTAAGTTAAAACTGCCTTTGAATGAGAAAATGAAGTACGTTCAAAAAATTATTGATCTCCACCTGAGACCAATAGCCCTGTCACAAGATGTGGTAACTGATTCCGCTATCAGAAGATTACTTTTTGAGGCAGGTAATGATATTGACGATCTGATGATCTTGTGCGAAGCGGATATCACGTCAAAGAATGAAGCCAAAAAAACCAAGCATCTTGAAAACTTCAGGCTTGTAAGAAACAAACTCAAAGAAATTGAAGAAAAGGATGCAGTCAGAAATTTTCAGCCTCCGGTTGATGGAACTGAGATTATAATGACTTTTGGAATAAAACCGGGTAAAAAGGTTGGCGTAATAAAAAATGCCATCAGGGATGCAATACTTGACGGGATAATCCCGAATGAACATGAAGCCGCAAGGAAGCTGATGCTGGAAAAAGGAGTGGAACTAGGTCTTACTCCGGTTGACAGGACCTCCTGACTTTAAGATCAAGTATTACAGGCAGATGATCACTGTAACCTCCCTGATATTTATAACCCCTGTAAGTTGAAAAAGGACTTAGCCCGGGGTATTTAGGATCCTTCCTCAGAAGGAACTCAGGTCTGAAGATACTTAAGAATTTGGGTTCAGTATATAGTCCGTATCTGCATGAAACAAGTGGTGTGGTAACAATTACCTGGTCGAATAATTCCCATGTACCCATATAACGATAAGTCCCCAGCCCTTCTTCATTCAGGGGGTCAGAAAGATTTATCAAAGTATCGTGTGAGCTTCCTGAGGTGAGAAGCGATTTGATTGCCTGTTCATCAGGGGTGGAATTAAAATCCCCTAAAATTACAGCTTTCACTCCCGATTGTCCTCTTTCAAATAATGAATCGACTTTTTCTCTGATCATGGAGGCAATCAGGAGTCTGATATTCTCCCCTGCCAATACGCCGCCTCTTCTTGACGGCCAATGGTTGACAATCAGGTGTATCGTATCATTTCCCAGCAATATCTTCGTATAAAGAATACTTCTCGAATTAAAATCCTTTTTCTTAATTTCAGCAGGTATCCAATACCGGTAACTGAGTACTCTGGCAATTTTCTTTCTGTAAATGAGGCAGACATCGATACCTCTCCTGTCAGGAGATTCCTCATGAATTATATTATAGTCAAATTTCGATAAATAGGTGTTATAAACCAGATCTTCAAGTACATTTCTGTTTTCAATCTCACAAAAAGCAACAACTGCAGGAGCATCCCACTCACCGGCTGCAACAATAGTTTTGTAAAGTGAAGTAATTTTTTTAGTGTACCGTTCCTTGTTCCATCTCATCAATCCCTGCGGTAGAAAATCATTATCATCTTTAATGGAATCATCATATATATCAAACAGGTTCTCAACATTATAAAACATGATCCTCACAGGTTTAGATATCATATCCTGCGAATAACCCGCCCTGAGATTCAGAACTAGCAGTACAATCACTGCTATTAATGATGCAAAAATCTTTCCTGACATAAATCTGTCTGAAAAAGAGGAGGCTGATATAAAATCAGCCTCTAAATTATCTATTAATATGCATTTATCCAGCGGTATCTCCTGGCACTTTCACCAAATTTAACAGCTAGTGATAGTTCATGTGATCCAAAACTTTGTTTTCTGATGTCTGTCAATGCATAATCAAAAGCATAAGCAAAATAGAATCTGTCGTATTTCAGGCCCAACAGCATAATGATTGCATCCTGGGTTCTATATGAGACACCGATCCAATAATCCTCTTTATAATAGACCCTTGCTGTCAAATCCATCTGGACCGACTTTAAAAGCATATCGGAAGCTTTAATAAATGTTGATGGCTCAAGGATCCAATCGGGTGTCAACTGAAATTTTACACCACCAGTCAGGAAATAATTACCCAGCTGGCTCCTTCTGGTACTTGATGAATCAGCCACTATTATTGATCCCCGCAACAAGTTAGTCATGGCAAGCCCTACATAATACTTTGAGGTAGTGAAGCTGGCTCCAAAATTAAAATCTGGAATAAATATTGACCTGTCAAATGAATTCATCACCGGGTCAGCCTTGTCATAAATCAAACCATTAGTATTAACTGAAAACTGATAGGCGGTCATTGCAAGACCAAATGACAGATCATTAGGTATTCCTTCTGTCCGACCCATTGCTATATGATAGGCATAGGCAACCTGCAGACCTGTTCGGTGCATAATTCCATTATTATCATTGAAGATGTATCCTCCCAAACCTACTTTTCCTCCTTTAGTTGGTTTGACAATCTTCTTTCTGACGACAGTGGCTTTTGAAATGAAACTGTTTTTAAGAATGCGCGTTTGAAAACTTGCTGCATAAGTACTTGGTGCGCCTGCCATTCCGACCCACTGTTCTCTGACAGTAAGGTTAACAGTAGTATAACCATCTCGACCCGCAAATGATGGATTTATCAGAAATCCATTCATGATGTACTGGCTATACATAGGAACCTGCTGGGCAAAGGCTGCTCCTGTAATAAAGCTGAGAACGATTGCTGGCAATATGTTTCTTAGATACCTCATATGTTTCTTATTCTAAATCTGGTAAATATTATCTGATTATACTTATTACGCCTGATCTGGGTTTGGATCCATCATTAAGATGTAAAACATAATGATATGAATCTGTAGGTAATGGTGAACCTCTGAATGTTCCATCCCATGGATTTGCAGAAAGGTTTTTAGTATGGAATACAAGTTTGCCCCAACGTGTAAATATGAATATTTCAGCATCCGGGAACAAATCGATATTCTTTATCTGCCAGGTGTCATCGAAACCATCATTATTCGGTGTAATTATATCAGGAATAACAATACATTTTTCTGTGCCAACAACGCCGACAACAACATCGAGTGAAGCAGCACATCCGTTCTTATCAGTCACAACGACACTGTAGGTTCCGTTGGATATATCCTGACGGTCCTGTTGATTATTGCCATCTGACCAAAGAGCACTGTATGGTTCAGTTCCACCCGTAACTGTGAGCGTAATCGAGCCATCGTCAGTACCAGGACATGAAGCATCTACTTTAGTACTGGCAACGGATAGGGCCACAGGTTCAGGGATATTAATGGAAACATTTGCAGTACAGAGATTTGCGTCAATTACAGAAATTGTATATGTTGCAGATGCCAGATTATTGAATATGCCTGAGGCGAGATATGTTCCCCCATTAATGCTATACATATAAGGAGCCACCCCACCTGAACCGGTTACTTCGATCGAACCATCAGATGAGCCAAAGCACGTAACTAATGCAGTGGAGACCGTATTTACTTTGAGAACAGCAACAGGTTCGGTAAGAATCACTGCAACCTCGAAAGTACAAAGATTCACATCCTGAACTGTAATGTTATAAGAGCCGGCAGTAAGAGTTCCAAAGGTTCCGGAAACCTGGTACGATCCTCCTCCGAGCGAATACTGATATGGTGGAGTTCCACCTGATCCGGCTACAGTTACACTTCCTGTATTACTACCGGAACACAGAATATTGGTCTGAGATATTATTGAGCCATTGACTGAGGTGGCAGGCTGAGTAATAGTAAAATTCACATCAGATGTAATCATTGCTGCATCTCTTACTGTAATAATATATGACCCCGCTGCCAGTGATGCGAAAGTTCCAGATACCTGATATGGCCCTGAATTCAGACTGTATTCATAAGGCGGTATACCACCTGAACCTTCTACAGTTACACTTCCAGTGGATGAGCCAAAACAATCAACATTGGTTTGCGAAGTAATACTGCCGGATAAAGCAGCTGAAGGTTCCGTGATAGTGACAGTTATATCAAATTCGCACAGATTAATATCCTGTACGGTAACTGTGTAAATTCCTGCCGTGAGAGTTCCGAATGTACCTGAAGCCTGGTAAACACCTGAACCGATCTTGTAAAGATAAGGAGAAGTACCACCGGATCCAGCTACAGTAACGCTGCCATCATTACCTCCGGGAACAGTGACATTTGTCTGAAGGCTGATGCTTCCCGATAAGGCTGAAGCTGGTTCGGTAATTGTTACATCGGCTGTTGAAATACATATGCCATCATTAACTGTTACTGTATATGTTCCAGCCGCAAGTCCGGTTGCAGTTACTGAAGTCTGAACAGGAACTGTATTCCATGAATAGGTATAAACTCCGGTTCCTCCTATTGGTACAGCCGTAGCGCTTCCTGTCATTGCTCCGAAGCATAAAACATCAACTTGTGTCGTGGTTACTGTAGGAGCTGCATTAACTAATACTGTTACAGGTTTGATGTCAAAACAACTTGTCACAGGATCACTGCCTTTTATGTAATATGTCCCTGCAGTCGCTGTTGCCGGTGTTGGATAAGCTATGGTGCCTGCTGCATCGGTCCAGTAAGTATATGTCAGACCTGCTGTACTCCCTGCCGTCACTGCTGCCGCAGTCAGATCAGCTGTTGCCGGGGCACACACTGCTGCCGGATCGGTGATTGTGACAGTTGGTAAAGGATTAACTGTTGCTGTTACCGGTTTGATGTCAAAACAACTTGTTACAGGATCACTGCCTTTTATGTAATATGTCCCTGCTGTTGCTGTTGCTGGTGTTGCATATGCTATTGTGGCTGCTGCATCGGTCCAGTAAGTATAGGTCAGACCTGCTGTACTCCCTGCAGTTACTGCTGCCGCAGTCAGATCAACTGTTGCCGGGGCACATACTGCTCCAGGATCGGTGATTGTGAGTGTTGGTATAGCATTTACTGTCACTGTAACCGGTTTAATGTCAAAACAACTTGTTACAGGATCACTGCCTTTGATGTAATATGTCCCTGCTGTTGCTGTTGCCGGTGTTGCATAAGCTATCGTGGCTGCTGCATCGGTCCAGTAAGTATATGTCAGACCTGCTGTACTCCCTGCCGTTACTGCTGCTGCAGTCAGATCAACTGTTGCCGGGGCACACACTGCTGCCGGATCAATGATTGTGACAGTTGGTAAAGGATTAACTGTTGCTGTGACCGGTTTGATGTCAAAACAACTTGTTACAGGATCACTGCCTTTAATGTAGTATGTCCCTGCTGTTGCTGTTGCCGGTGTTGCATAGGCTATTGTGGCTGCTGCATCGGTCCAGTAAGTATATGTCAGACCAGCTGTACTCCCTGCCGTTACTGCTGCCGCCGTCAGATCAACTGTCGCCGGGGCACACACTGCGGCAGGATCGGTGATTGTGAGTGTCGGTATAGCATTAATGGTTATTGTTCCTGTAGTCGTTACCACCCCACAACCGCCTATGAGAGTGACGGTATAGGTGAATGGTCCCGATGCTGACGGTGTACCGCTGATAGTAACAACATTAGCAAGCCACGATCCGGTAACTCCTGCAGGCAGTCCAGTGACTGTAGCTCCGGTAGCTCCTGTAGTGGCATAGGTGATGCTGGTTATTGCAGTATTGATACAAACAGTCTGGGCATCTGTTCCAACCGGTGATGTCCTGTTTACTGTATTGTTTGGTGTAACAGTGATTGTTCCCGTTGTGGTGACCACGCCGCAGCCACCCGTCAGGGTTACGGTATAGGTGAATGGTCCGGCTGCTGACGGTGTACCGCTGATAGTAACAACATTAGCCAGCCACGATCCGGTCACTCCTGCCGGCAGTCCCGTGACTGTCGCCCCGGTTGCTCCTGTTGTGGCATAGGTGATACTCGTTATTGCAGTATTGATACAAACAGTCTGGGCATCTGTTCCAACTGGTGATGTCCTGTTCACTGTATTATTAGGTGTAACAGTGATTGTTCCTGTTGTTGTAACCACTCCGCAGCCACCCGTCAGGGTAACGGTATATGTGAATGGCCCTGATGCTGACGGAGTACCGCTGATAGTAACAACATTAGCCAGCCACGATCCGGTAACTCCTGCAGGCAGTCCCGTGACTGTCGCTCCCGTAGCTCCCGTAGTGGCATACGTGATACTGGCGATTGCAGTATTGATACAAACAGTCTGGGCATCTGTTCCAACTGGTGATGTCCTGGTTACTGTATTGTTAGGTGTAACAGTGATTGTTCCCGTTGTGGTAACCACGCCGCAGCCACCTGTCAGGGTAACGGTATATGTGAATGGTCCCGATGCTGACGGGGTACCACTGATGGTAACAACATTAGCCAGCCATGATCCGGTAACTCCTGCAGGCAGTCCTGTGACTGTAGCCCCGGTTGCTCCTGTTGTGGCATAGGTGATATTGGTTATTGCAGTATTGATACAAACTGTCTGGGCATCTGTTCCAACTGGTGATGTCCTGGTTACTGTATTATTAGGTGTAACAGTGATTGTTCCTGCTGTTGTAACCACTCCGCAGCCACCCGTCAGGGTAACGGTATAGGTGAATGGCCCGGATGCTGACGGAGTACCGCTTATAGTAACAACATTAGCCAGCCACGAGCCGGTAACTCCTGCCGGCAGTCCTGTGACTGTCGCCCCGGTTGCTCCTGTTGTGGCATAGGTGATACTGGTTATTGCAGTATTGATACAAACAGTCTGGGCATCTGTTCCAACTGGTGATGTCCTGTTTACTGTATTATTAGGTGTAACAGTGATTGTTCCTGTTGTGGTAACCACTCCGCAGCCACCCGTCAGGGTAACGGTATAGGTGAATGGTCCGGATGCTGACGGTGTACCGCTGATAGTAACAACATTAGCCAGCCACGATCCGGTAACTCCTGCAGGCAGTCCCGTGACTGTCGCTCCTGTAGCTCCCGTTGTGGCATAGGTGATACTGGTGATTGCAGTATTGATACAAACTGTCTGGGCATCTGTTCCAACTGGTGATGTCCTGTTTACTGTATTATTAGGTGTAACAGTGATTGTTCCCGTTGTTGTGACCACGCCGCAGCCACCCGTCAGGGTAACGGTATAGGTGAATGGTCCCGATGCTGACGGTGTACCGCTGATAGTAACAACATTAGCCAGCCACGATCCGGTAACTCCTGCCGGCAGTCCCGTGACTGTCGCCCCGGTTGCTCCCGTTGTGGCATAGGTGATACTGGTTATTGCAGTATTGATACAAACAGTCTGGGCATCTGTTCCAACTGGTGATGTCCTGTTTACTGTATTATTAGGTGTAACAGTGATTGTTCCTGTTGTTGTAACCACTCCGCAGCCACCCGTCAGGGTAACGGTATAGGTGAATGGCCCAGATGCTGACGGTGTACCGCTGATAGTAACAACATTAGCCAGCCACGATCCGGTAACTCCTGCCGGCAGTCCTGTGACTGTCGCTCCCGTAGCTCCCGTAGTGGCATAGGTGATACTGGCGATTGCAGTATTGATACAAACAGTCTGGGCATCTGTTCCAACTCGGTGATGTCCTGTTCACGTTGTACTGTATTATTTGGTGTAACAGTGATTGTTCCCGTTGTGGTAACCACGCCGCAGCCACCCGTCAGGGTAACGGTATAGGTGAATGGCCCCGATGCTGACGGTGTACCGCTGATAGTAACAACATTAGCCAGCCACGATCCGGTAACTCCTGCCGGCAGTCCTGTGACTGTCGCCCCGGTAGCTCCCGTTGTGGCATAGGTGATACTCGTGATTGCAGTATTGATACAAACAGTCTGGGCATCTGTTCCAACCGGTGATGTCCTGGTTACTGTATTATTAGGTGTAACAGTGATTGTTCCTGTTGTGGTAACCACTCCGCAGCCACCCGTCAGGGTAACGGTATAGGTGAATGGCCCCGATGCTGACGGAGTACCGCTGATAGTAACAACATTAGCCAGCCACGAGCCGGTAACTCCTGCAGGCAGTCCCGTGACTGTCGCCCCGGTAGCTCCCGTAGTGGCATAGGTGATACTCGTGATTGCAGTATTGATACAAACTGTCTGGGCATCTGTTCCAACCGGTGATGTCCTGGTTACTGTATTATTAGGTGTAACAGTGATTGTTCCCGTTGTGGTGACCACGCCGCAGCCACCCGTCAGGGTAACGGTATAAGTGAATGGTCCCGATGCTGACGGAGTACCGCTGATAGTAACAACATTAGCCAGCCACGATCCGGTCACTCCTGCAGGCAGTCCCGTGACTGTCGCCCCGGTTGCTCCTGTTGTGGCATAGGTGATACTGGTTATTGCAGTATTGATACAAACAGTCTGGGCATCTGTTCCAACCGGTGATGTCCTGTTTACTGTATTGTTTGGTGTAACAGTGATTGTTCCCGTTGTGGTGACCACGCCGCAGCCACCCGTCAGGGTAACGGTATATGTGAATGGTCCCGATGCTGACGGTGTACCGCTGATAGTAACAACATTAGCCAGCCACGATCCGGTAACTCCTGCAGGCAGTCCCGTGACTGTCGCCCCGGTTGCTCCTGTTGTGGCATAGGTGATATTGGTTATTGCAGTATTGATACAAACTGTCTGGGCATCTGTTCCAACCGGTGATGTCCTGGTTACTGTATTATTAGGTGTAACAGTGATTGTTCCTGTTGTGGTAACCACTCCGCAGCCACCTGTCAGGGTAACGGTATAGGTGAATGGTCCAGATGCTGACGGTGTACCGCTGATAGTAACAACATTAGCCAGCCACGATCCGGTAACTCCTGCCGGCAGTCCCGTGACTGTCGCCCCGGTAGCTCCTGTTGTGGCATAGGTGATACTGGTGATTGCAGTATTGATACAAACTGTCTGGGCATCTGTTCCAACCGGTGATGTCCTGGTCACTGTATTATTAGGTGTAACAGTGATTGTTCCTGTTGTGGTAACCACTCCGCAGCCACCCGTCAGGGTAACGGTATAGGTGAATGGTCCCGATGCTGACGGTGTACCGCTGATAGTAACAACATTAGCCAGCCACGATCCGGTCACTCCTGCAGGCAGTCCTGTGACTGTCGCTCCCGTAGCTCCCGTAGTGGCATAGGTGATACTCGTGATTGCAGTATTGATACAAACAGTCTGGGCATCTGTTCCAACTGGTGATGTCCTGGTTACTGTATTATTTGGTGTAACAGTCATTGTTCCTGTTGTGGTAACCACGCCGCAGCCACCCGTCAGGGTAACGGTATAGGTGAATGGCCCAGATGCTGACGGTGTACCACTGATAGTAACAACATTAGCCAGCCATGAGCCGGTCACTCCTGCCGGCAGTCCCGTGACTGTCGCCCCGGTTGCTCCTGTTGTGGCATAGGTGATACTCGTTATTGCAGTATTGATACAAACAGTCTGGGCATCTGTTCCAACTGGTGATGTCCTGGTTACTGTATTATTTAGATTAACAGTTACATTATACACGGTTGGACTGGCAGCAGCGCAGCCGCCAACATCCTGATAATTTACGCTGATTGTCTGAGGTCCATTGGTTGTCCATGTGACGGTAGCTGTATTGTCAGTACCTAAACCACCAGACGAAATGAATCCACCAACAACTGACCATACATAATTAGATTTGCCCGGTTCTGTAGTATAAACATTTCCTGTTGAACCAATACAGACTAAGTTCGGACCTACCAACCCTGGTACAGGTACAGAATTTATTGTAACCACGACTGGTGTTCTGGTTAAACTTTTACAACCTCCTCCACCATTCGATTCTGCATAATAAGTCGTCCCGGAAACCAGGGCAGTTCCTGTTGGATAAAGTACTCCTCCTGAAGCAGCGCTATACCAGTCAACTGTACAACCAGTTGGTGGAACAGCTACAAGATTGGCCACAGTATGTGGTCCGCAAAAGCTTTGAGTACCCGAAGCAGCAGGTGCATCCGGCAATATCGTGAAATTAATATTTACATCATCAAAAGATGTACATGTCCCGTTACTAATGGTCCATCGCAAGGTATATGAAACCCCGTTTAGTCCAATAAACTGACTTGAAGGATTGGATGGTGCTATTAATGTTCCTCCTGAACCACTGATAATCGACCAGAGACCTGTTCCAACAACTGGTAAAGTCCCGTTCAATATACCAGTTGTTATACCGCACAAAGTCTGATCCAGTCCGGCATTTGACGTTGTAGGAACAGCGTATACCGAAATGGAGCTCGCATCAACGACACCTGTCAGAGTGCCATTGCTATATGTAAAATCAGTAAGTTTGTATACACCCGGTACTGGTGTTGGCAGGGTATAAGGTACTGAGGTTATTGTAACCGGTACCTGAGCCGTTCCATCAATAGTATAACTAAGCGTATAATTAAATGGAATTAAGAAAGGCGCAGTAAAGGTTACAGGAATTCCGGCAGTTCCGCACACTGGCCCTACCGGTGACAGTTTCGCTCTTGGTTTCAGGTCTGTAATTGATCCTAATGTATAATCGTCTGAACCTGTAGATGTTACAAGACTAAGTGAAGTAGCTGTCCCGTTAAAGTTTGTTCCGGATGCGGTAGTAGGAACTTCGATCCATTTACTTGTACCCGTATCATATTTAGCTAACCTAATATTGGATAAACCACCTGTGATCAGAGGTGTAACATCTCCGGTGGGCACCCAGTTAATATTTAAAATATTCTGACTCCCTGCAGGAGCATTAACAGTATAATATTCCTGGGCACTGACACCCAATAACGGAGCTGTAACACTCGCTGAGGTGCTATTGGGATTTTTATACTGGGCTGACCATAACAATGGTCCGGTCTGGGTAGATGAAATCTTTAGATTGTTTCCCAAAATATTACCGGGACCGGCAATATAAATCCCGATTGGGAAAAGGAAATTATCATACTGGCTGATTTTCTTGATAAGGGGACCGTCGATAAACGAATTTGCTGTTCCACCTGCAGGAACTACACAATTGATTCCCGGATTCATTATGGTAAGCTTTCTGTCGGAGGCAGTATTAATCAATCCATTAGTCAGCAATAAATTACCATTAACCTCAATTGCTCCTGCATCATTTATTCTCAGACCAGCACCGTTATTTATTTCAAAGTTATTAAATGCATTGGTCCCTGTGAAATCACCTAGGGTCCCTCCAATAGCCTGGGATCCGATACCTGCAAAAGTGACAGTAGCACCGGCTCCGTTTCCACTTTTAAAGGAACCGGCAAGACGACTCATTGAGCCCTGAATGGTGAGCTTTTTATTATAAATGCTGTTATCAAGAACAGGACCGTTAATGATCAGTTGATTACATATAGTCAGATCTTTATTAGGTAATACACGTGTTCCTGTCCCTGAAAATATTATATTAGGTATGTTGTCGTACAAATCTGCAATTATTGTATATGTGCCTGTTCCTCCGTATTCGATGGTACCATTATTCGCACAGTTTAGAAATGCAGTAAAAACACCAGCCGGGAAGGATCCGCCTTCGAGATACAGAGTCCCGCTTCCATCAACTGTACCCAGGTTATGCCCATAGAATAGTGAGGTCACTTTAAGCTCATTATTTATGGTTGTTCTGTAGGCAGAACAGAAATTTGCATCCAACGTAACTACATGATTAATAATGACAATAAAGCCATTTGGTCCGCCCGGCGGGCATGGAAGAGGGTCACCGCCCGTTTGTGTCCATATCGTTTGATCTGTCCAATTACCATCAGAATTGCTTGTATATATTGGTACATTTCCAGGGAAAGCTGAAGCAATACCTGCAGTATATTCCCCGCTTAAATTGTTTGATGTAATATAATTGAATGTAATTGTGTTGGAAGCCGGATTCACTCCCAGTGTATTGCTCCAGGCAGTTCCGGGAACCAGTAATCGTGCTGCCAGATAATTAGGTTCATCTCCTGCAACATCTTCCTGTAAATAATTCAGGACAAGACTTCCTGAAAACCCTGTTATACCGGAACTCTGAACTTCCCAATAATAGTCCAGCGCATTTGCCGGATCAAGAATAGCCGGATGTCTGCTGTTAATATTATTTATTCTGACATATCCCACTGTGTTACTGGTTGTTACTGTCAGTAATGCAGGGGTGTATTTACCTGATGTGCCAATAGGATAAAGAAAGGTATTTGCACCGGGATTGAAGAATTTTCGCAAACCAACATTACTAAAGACGCCATCAGAAGTTATCATCTTTGCCGAGCTAAAGGGAGCTCCCTGAATAAGACTGTTGACACCCAGTGATAAAAGATTCTTCTTGATATCAAATATTCCCTGAGTCAGCGTTAAATCTTCCTGCAGTGTTATATTATTTTCAATTCTGGCGCCGGCAGCATTATTCAAAGTTAACCTGGCATAGGCACCTGTTCCTGTAATCTGCTGTTGAAGTGTTCCATTAAGTAGCAATCCACTTCCCAATGAATTGTTATCAGTATAACTCGCATTATTTTGAAGATCTCCTATTAGAGAAACAGCATTTGCTCCAAGTATAAAGGTTCCGGAACTTATATTAAGGTTCCGGTTTACTGTCGATGGGTTACTCAAAGTAAGTGAAGTACCCGGTGATACAACCAGGTCATAAAAATTGGTGGCACCTGTAATTGTCTGTACACCTCCGAATGAAGAGCCATTGGTTGCACTGAAGGTGGTCAGGTTTGTACCATAGATATAACCACCTATTCCGGGTGTATTTATCAAATTGCCATTAAAAGTTATATTGATATTGTTAGAATTCAATATACCATTCGCATTAATTGTCGTATTTCCATTTAACACCAATGGGCTCACCAAAAGTCTTAAGGTAGCCGGCTGACCTGCTGCACCTGTAATTGTCAGGTTATTTAATGGAATGTTGGCATCAAGAAAATAGTTTTGAGTGGCGAGAGCTCCCTGCGAGAAAACAATGGTTCCACCTGTTACTGAGCTAGTTTCCGGACGGATATACAAATCACCAAAAGGCGAAGAAGGCGTAATTGTTGCTCCATTCCCTCGCACTATGGTCAGTGTTCCATTCGACATGGTAAAGTCACTTCCTCCGTTTAAAACTTCAAGTTTGGCATTAGTATTATTTGAAGCCTGACCGTTGATGGTCACGTTACCTCCACTCTGTGAATATTTTAGAACAGCACCGGCATTTAATGGATTGCGTCTGATCTGGCCATTTACTACGAGAGTACCACCCTGAACATCAATAGCTGATGCTCCGCTGCTTGAATATTCGATATCATTGGCAGAAGCAGTTGACGGTGTAGGACCAACATAAACATTTCCGTTAATTAGTGTCAGTTTCCCGCTTAATAATAAATCTCCGGTTGTATTTGCCACATTTCCAATAAGAATATTTCTGTTACCCGTATTGCTTGGCAGATTTACCAGTAAACCTGAAGTAGCAGGGATAGTAAATGGAGTGCCAGTCGAAATTGTAAAATTTGAGCCTGGATTAGTTCGCATATAACGAAGGGTCCCGTTCTGAAGAGTCAGCCAGTTATCTGCAGGAGTATTTAAGGTCCCTGCTATATCAATTGTAAGTGTAGCAGCCTGGGAGGTACCCTTGTTTACTGTTACATTACTGAAAACTGTTAATGGATTGCCAGCAGTATTTGAAATACTTGCAG
The DNA here is from genome assembly GCA_963791065.1 of uncultured Bacteroidales bacterium. GTDB lineage: Bacteria > Bacteroidota > Bacteroidia > Bacteroidales > VadinHA17 > LD21. The sequence goes on along the minus strand of CAWBQN010000015.1, from coordinate 377,952 downwards.
AAGTAGAACCGAAAAACGTAACCGGAATACCTGTGAAATCGACTTTTGAGGTTGTGGTCAGACCATGGGTAAGTCCATCCGTATTATTAATGAGGTTTCCCCCGATTGACATAGTCTGGTTAGTTGCACCGCTCCACACATACAAAGCTGATAATGTAGCAACTTTTACATTGCCGTTTACCACAAAATTCTGTGCGATGGCTCCATTTCCATACCATATGAGCCCGCCCCCCTGTATATCCAGATTGCCGTTGATAGTTATTGTTTTCGGAACTACAGCAATTGGCGCTGTCGGATAGGGTGTATTCCATGTCGGAAGGAACCAGGAATCAGCATTCTGACCTCTTGTAATAAGATTACCATAAATTGTTAAATTATTGTTCGCAAAAATAATGTTTGAACCACCAAGCGGTGAAAGTATAAGGTTTCCATATGATGTCACTCCAAAAGGCAGCCAATAAGTTGTTCCGGCTGCCGGATTTGTTGTATAAAGTTCGGTGGTACCCAGGTTAACATTAAAATCGGTAAAGTCACCGGAAGGAAAAGCATATGTACTTCCATCATTAAAGGAAGTTGTCAGCCTGAAATTCCCGTTACCTCCAACGCTGTTCAGAACCATACTAAAACTTGATGCGGGATTAAATCCTATATCAAGAGCAGATCCTTTTTCAATTTTCAGACTGGCGCAACTCCTGACATCTGTGTTGGGTACTGTATTATTAGTTGCAAGATAAACTGAATCGAGGGCCCCTATAATAACTATATCACTTGCACCCGGGACTGAAGCCGCCGGAGCGCCAGTATGCTGAAGCACTGCATCGGTCGACCATGTATTAACATTGCTCCATAATCCGTTGCCTGCTCCTGCTCCATTGATTCTGCTATAGTATATTTTCGGAGTACCGAAAGGACTTATCGGATTATTATCTCCAGCAGTATAATCCCCATCAATAAAGCCGACATTTTCAAGAAAAGTGCCGCTTCCCGGTTCTCCAATTATATTATTTGTAATGTCAATATCAGCAGTTGTTCCATTAGTCCATGTACTTGTACCCAGATTAAACCGGGCAGCCACGTACTCATTCTCCGTTATGCCTGCACCCGTAACAACATTTGCCTGGGCGTACGTATATCCGTGAGTTACTGTTGCACTTCCTAAATTAAATCCTAAAGATTTAACCCGCCAGAAATAAGTAAGGCTTCTTCCGGTAACAGTTACATTGGGATGTTCAAAATTAACAGGTATTACAGTTATAGAGCCGTAAGCCGAAGGGGCAGAGCTTAATCCGATTGAACCAGGTGTGTAAGCCGCAACACCCACAGGAAAAATAAAAGTAACAGGGGATGAATAGACTTTTGTCAGACCGCCGTCTCCAACGTTTCCAGCTGATTTTATATACCTTAAAGCTCCGGCATTAACAATTGAAGATGCAGAGTTAAGTGTTAAATTGAAAGTATTAATATTGAAAAGCTTATCCTGTGAGAAAATCAGTTGTCCATTCAGGGTAATATTTGCCAAAAGAGAAACAGGTGCAGGTGCTGCGTTTGTATTATTCAGCTCAAGGTTTCCAAAAACACCGTTCCCGTCAATGTTCTGCAGAGAAGTACCATTCAGTACCACTTTACCTGCTCCTGCATGTATTCCTGAGTTAAAAACGTTACCCGAAACATTGATGGTATTACCATTATCATTCATAGTTCCCTGCACCAGCCTGAAATCACTGGTGACATTTATGACTGTTTGAGAACCGGCAAAATTCAATACATCCCCTGCTGTCTTATTAATAGTAAGCTTGTTCAATGATAGCGGGGCCGCAAGATTTACCGTAAATGCCTGAGTACCAACGCCATTAAAAACAGTTGAGTTTGTACCTGTAGTATAGGTGGTTCCTGCTGCAATTAAATAATTGCCACCTATGTTCACATCCAGGTTATTTGCATTCAGAACTCCCGAAGTAAGTGTCAGATCTTTCAGAACAACCAGAGGATTGGTATTAAGCATTACAGAAACTGCACCACTTACCCTGTTGATAATAAGATTATTAAATGGAGCCGCACTGTTTATCAGATAATTTGCATCTCCCAGCAAGGTACCAGTTGTAGGTAGAATAGTGACCGTGCCTCCCGTAACATTTATATTGGAAACCGGACAATTCACCATTAATGCAAGGGGAGTCGCTGTGACATTGCAGACATCATAGATTGAAAGAGAACCACCCGACATTGAATATGCATTTGCAGCATTGCTGCTGATACTGAATGAGGCGATCGTGGCTGCAGGATCAACACTATTACTTACACGTGCAGTATTAATTATTGCATTGGCCAGGTCTGCAGGTGTCGCATAACTGATCGTATTAGTAAAGCGACCTCTCACAATAACATTTCCACCATTCTGGACGTACGAAATCAAACCGATAGCTGCTCCTTCGGGATTATGGAACTGTTTAATGTCAAGCTTACCGCCATTAAGTATAATTTGCCCGGGAGCATAACTCCAGTATAGTAATCCTGATGATTCGCGGGTCGACAAATAACCATTGTTCATCTGAAGCTTACCAAGAACCGAAAGACCGCTGTTACCTCCTGTTGTATTAATGCCATAAACCGCATTTGAACCGCCGGCAATCCCATATGCTGCATTAACTTCAGTGAAATCATCAGCAGTGGACATAACTATAACACCTGCCCCATCGAGGACCAGGCCGCCATTTGAAGGTATAAAAAAGTCACTGGAAGGTGCAGCTGCTGTAGCTCCTTCGGAAAGGGACGGAATAACAGTTAATCCCTGCAAAACAAGAGTGCCTGTACGGATCCACAATGCCTTTTTAAGATTCGGATTGGCTGTTGTAGCAGGAGCTGTATTATCACCGGAAGAAATATTTGCCCCAAAAAGTCTGAAATTATTATATGCGGCTGTATATATTGTAAGCTTAAAAGTCTGGTCGGTACCCTTATCAAGTACAAGGTTGTAAAAATCGGTGGGCCCGTTACATGATAATGTTTTGTCGCTTAAACCCTGGAAATAGACAGTGGCAAAACCGGTTGTCGGGCCATTGACTACAGGTGGAAAATTATTATAAACCGGATAAGTAAGATTTGTAAACCTTACAGTACCATTATTTATAAAATCTCCAAGTACCTGCACCCGGTGTGATTGCTGTTCATAATAATTTACAAATCCTCCTGTTGTTCCATTAATACCTAGCGGTGAAACCTGGCTATTTGTAACACCTGTTCCGACCGTGATTGAACAGCCGTTATCTACTGTAATATTCCCGTTTATGATAAGACTTAATCTTCTGGCTGTAGCATCATTAATCTGGAATGTACCCTGTTTAACATTCAGGTTACCGTTCAGTGTAATGTTGCTGACCTGAGTTACAATACCGGTACTCCTGACTGTCAGGTGGTAATACACAGACTGGACAGCCGACATGGTCCCGCTATTGTTATATTCTGTGGTACCTCCATCGGTTGTAACAAAAGTATTAACAACAGTCAACGGGAAATCTGAAGATGAAAGCTTCAAATTGCCATTGCCCCGCAAAGCGGCTAAACTGTTTGTGAATCTGAAGGTTGTCTGATCTATAATGCCTCCGCCGTTTATAGTCACATCGATATTTTGATCTGTAACATCAGCAGAGAGAGAGACAGTACGACCAGTAAGAATTATTACCTTATCGCCAGTGCCGGGGACCGATATTCCGGGACCTGTTGTACCACCCGGATCGAATGTCCAAGTACTAGCCTGATTCCAGTTACCTGTCTGATAAGAATAAAAAGTGCCATTCGCACCAACAGTCCATAATCCAGAAATAGTGGCACTTCCAGTGGATGTAGCGGGATTCGTTCCGGATGCGGATGCACCGGTAGCACTTGTCCAGGTTCCTGAAGTATTTGTAAAAGGCTTTAATGTAAGAGGATCTCCTAATACTTCTCCTGCATTATATGCAAATGAAAGTACTGTACCTGCGTTAGTTGTGATATTTGTTGTTGACAGATCCCAATATTTATCAATACTGTTTGGCAGTATTCCCAGATTAATAGGGACCGCACCGACAGAAACTGTACGGGCAGCCGCTGCAGCTGCCGGTAGTCCGGTAATAATAAAAGGATTATAATACCCCCCGCTGCCTACAGGATAGACAAGGTTGAAACTATCATTTGTAGCAATAGCTGTCCGGATCAACCTGCCAATACTATTGGTCTCAATCATATTGGTAGCACTAAACGGAGAACCGCCAATTGCATTGGTATTTGTAAGTATAAGGTTGTTGCTGTCAAGATGTATATCACCCGATGTAAGTGTCAGCGTCCCTCCAACTGTAGTATTCCCCAGCAAAGTTTTTGTTCCGCCTCCGGATATATTAAGGTTACGGTAATTGGCACTTGCAAAAACAGTTTGCGCTCCGGTCCGGTTATAGTTAACAGTGCTTGCTGCCGCAGGATTACTGATCAATGTGCCGATGTTATTGCTGACACCTCCAAGGTTCAATGAATGAGTAATGCCTCCCGGGCTCATATCAATGGTACCATTACCAGATAGATCTCCGCTAACGTTCAGCACTCTTGCCTGTGCACTTGTAAATGCAAGGGTAGAATTAGATATATCTAATGAACCGTTTATCGTAACATCTGCATCAGGCAATGTCTTGGTCCCCCCTACAGAACAATTCAAATTATAATATGTCAGTGCAGCAATACCCTGTGCAGCAGGCCCGTTGTAGTTTACTGTACCGGTCCCTGCAACAAAAGTACCTGTTGTGGAGAAATTCCCTGCAATATTGATTGTTCCATTTCCGCTTACTGTAATATCATTCCTGTCAGTTGTTGATCCTGTCGTTAAATTTCCTGAACAATTAATGGTTCCATTTTGAAGTGTTATGGATATATCACTTGAAGCACTTGTTGATTCGGTATTGGTAATTCCTGCACATGTCAGATTACCATTGGCAACTGCGAGTATAACGTTACTGCCGCCATCTGAAGCAGCGTTAATTAAACTTACTGTACTGGTCACAGTCAGGCTGTTTGAGCCAAGAAAATTTAAAGATATTGTCCCGTTTGTATTTCCGGTATAATTGAGTGTAAGGGTCGCACAAGTAAAATTCCCGTCCAGGTTGACGGTATAACCACCATTCCGGGAGATAGTCACATCATCAGTACTCAGCGGAACTCCGTCAGGTGCCCAGTTATTCGGACTCGACCAATTAATACCATCCCCGCCTGCATCCCAGGTTTTTTGTCCCCATGTAGCTACTGAAAATGAAAGCAGTGCTGCGCTTATAATCGCCCACCTACGTATATTAATATGGGATGTATAAATATTGCAAGGGGTAATTTTACCCTTTTCATCCTTTCTAAATATATATACCATGAAAGTAGGAAACAGGAATTTCAAAAAATTTAAAAACGGAATTTTAGGCTTCATATAGGTCAGGTTCGGTTGTACAAACTCAATTGTATTCAATTGTCTGTCAAACAAATATGACTCATAAGGTTATAACTTCCCCTTTTAAGTCAATTGTTCGTTAACTCAACGTCTTATAAAAGCGAATGTAAGCATTTTTTATTCACTTATATCAATACATATAAAATGTGTTTTCAACATACTTATAAGACTTATAATAAATCTTTTTAGTTGCTTAATAATCTCTGGCTGATGCCAATAGTTTTTTGGGTTGGTTTCATGCTTAAACAACAACAGAACAATTTTGAGGAAGGCTTGTGATGGTGCAGCGGAGCAAGGTGGCAAAACGAAAAACCCCGTCAGATGGGGCTAAAAGTCTGTGGGGGATGAGGGATTCGAACCCCCGACCCTCTGCTTGTAAGGCAGATGCTCTGAACCAGCTGAGCTAATCCCCCTTTAAAAGAGAGTGCAAATATAGACTACATTTTCATTACTGCAAAAAATTCTTAAAATAAATATTCAGGGCAATGCTTTTCACCGACTAAATTATCGTACAAAACAAAGGGGGTGTTGAAAAAGTCCCATACCCCCCTAAATAAATATTAAAAGCCAGGCTTTAACCTGACTTTTAAAGTATTAAAATTAAAAACCAACTATATTATTTATAACCCTGATAAGAGGTCAAAAAAGATTTATTGTGCTTTTTTGTACCACATCCACCAGGAGAGATTATAAATACCCTCAGAGGCAAGTTTGCTGCTGGGAGCAAACGCATCCGGAATTGTAGGAATTAAGACGTCCTCTCCCGCTTTCCAGTTTGCAGGGGTCATAACTTTCTCCGAACGGGTCAGCTCGAGAGCAGTTACCGTTCGTAAAAGCTCATTTATGCTTCTCCCAACTGCCATCGGATAAAAATAGATAGCCTGTATTACATTATCAGGATCAATTATAAAAACTCCCCGTACATCTCTTGTAGTATTAGTTGCAGCATGTATCATTCCATATTCTTTGGATACAGACAAATCTTCATCTGCAACAAGTGGAAATTCAATCTTTACTGGTTGCCTGTCCTTGTACCTGAGACCTTCCATCGCTTTTATCCATTCCTTATGTGTATCCAGACGGTCAGTAGAAATAGCAACAACTTTCACTCCCATTTTGTTGAACTGGTTCTGCAAATCAGCAAGCTCAAGCAGTTCTGTTGAACAGACGGGTGTAAAGTCCTGAGGATGACTGAACAAAATTTTCCAGCTTCGACCAAAATCAGCCGGAAAATTAATCTCACCAGTGGTTGATTCAGCTGTAAATGATGGTGCTTTATCCCCGATAAGTGGAATTTTAAAATTCCTGTTCTCCGGTTGCCTGGGTTCCTCAAATAAATACGGATCCTGTGACCACAATTTTGTCACAGAAAAAACGAATAATGTTAAAACTAGTAACTTTTTCATTGGATTAAATTTAAAGTTTATACTAAATCACCTTTATTTAGACTAATTTAACATTATGGCATAAATTATGTTCATTTCATGCTCATTTTTCATGTTTTTTTAACAAAAATTTAACAATATTATTGCAATGATCATGTTAATGATCTGATTGCAGGGCCACGCCATGGTGTGCCCGAAATATAAAAAGGCTGTCTCTCTTCATCTGAGACAGCCTTTTTCTCTCCCGATCAACCAGCTTTAATTAGCTGATTGATACATATTATCATTCATAAGGCTTGCTTTTTTATACCAGAGGTACCAAACCGGACTATAATAGCCATCCGGAACTAATGGTTTACCCGTTTCGTCCGTTTTTGGAGGAATCGGAACAAGCAGATCATTTCCGGCTTTCCAGTCAACAGGAGTATATACTTTCCCGGATGAGGTTATTTGAAGCGCTGTAACCATTCTCAACAATTCATTAGTGTTTCTTCCGACACTGTGCGGATAAAAATAAATAGCCTGAATAATATTGTCAGGGTCGATAATGAATACCCCTCTCACTGCCTGAGTCGTATTTGAGGCAGGATGAATCATTCCGTACATTTTAGATACTGATTCATTCTCATCAGCAACAAGTGGAAATTTTATTTTAACTCCGCCTTTGTCATTGAGATTGAGGGATTCCATTGATTTTTTCCACTCGACATGTGTATCAAGTCTATCAGTGGATATTACAATAATTTTTATTCCCAGTTTGTCGAATTTATCCTGAAGGGATGCTAATTGCATAATCTCTGTTGAACAAACCGGGGTAAAATCCTGAGGATGACTGAATAATATTTTCCATTTACGTCCAAAATCTTCAGGAAAATTAATAGTACCATTGGTAGATTCAGCAGTGAATGAAGGCGCGCTTTCCCCGATTAAAGGGATCCGGAAGTTTCTGTCTTCCTTAGCAGGAGTCTGTTGTGAAGACTCTGATACAGCCTGTGACCATAGCTGGGTCACAGAAATAGCAGCTACAATAAATAATAAAATCTTTCTCATGTAGATTATGGTTTTTAATAATTTATACTTAGACTAAATAAACATTATACAATCCATAATGTTCATGCTGAAAAAAATTTAACATATCAAAAGATTAAATTTTTCTGAGATATGCTAATATACTGATATTTAGCAATATAAATTAAGTGACATATGGGAACTAGGCCTGGTTGAAAGGAATTGTGAAAACAAACAGTGTCCCTTTTCCTGATTCTGATTCAACTCTGATAGTGCCACCGAGCAGCTCTACATATCCCTTGCATATAGAGAGTCCTAAACCGGTGCCGCTGAATTCTCTTGAGATTGCACTGTCTACCTGGAAAAACCTGTCAAAGATCCGGGAATGGTACTCCTCAGGTATGCCAATCCCGGAATCCCTGACGAAGAATTCAAGAAATGGTTCTTTCAAATTATAGCCAAATTTGATCTCTCCATTTTTGGTGAACTTAACAGCATTATTAATTAAGTTTGAAAGTATCTGAATTAACTTGGTACTATCCGTTATAATATTTGATTCTTTATCAGGAAGTGTCATATTAAGACTTATTAAAACCTTATTCTGATTCCTGTTAATGCTGAACTGTTCACTCAGGCTTTTCAATGTAGAATTGAGATTAAATTTTGTCAGGTTAACTTTCGCCTGTCCGCTTTCGACGTTCGCAATATCAACTATATCATTTATTATTGAAAGAAGCTGACTCCCGCTCTGAAAAATAATATCTATATACTGCTGCCGGTCATTCTCAGACAGATCAGGTTCATTCAGCAGCGTGGAAAACCCGATTATGGCATTCATCGGAGTACGGATCTCATGTGAGACATTATGCAGGAATGCGGTCTTCAGCCTGTCTCCTTCTTCTGCCCTTTCTTTTGCTGCAATCAGATCTGTCTCTGCCTTCTTGCGGTTGGTTATATCGCGGAAACTCCAGACACGTCCTACGCATTTGCCATTAATCTTCTGAGGTTGAGAGTAGCGTTCAAAAAACCTCCCGTCTTTGAATTCGAGCAATTCAAAACTAGTCGCTTCAGGCTCAGAGTAAAGATTTTTTACATTCTCCATAAATGTCTCAGGGTTGATCAGTTCACTTTTAACATATGTCAGAGCAGAATTATCTTCTCCTGAAGCTAAAACTTCTTCCGGAATTCTCCACATATCAATGAATTTCTGATTGTACTGGACAATTTTCCCAAATGAATCGACGACAAGCATTCCGTCCTCTGTTGATTCAAGGGTAGCCCTTAAAAGCGAAAGAGAATTATCAAGTTCAGAAGCTGCTTTCTTTTGAGTTGTAATATCCTCTATCATAACAAGGTAGAACTGAACTTCATCCATTTTGTTCCTGATTATACTTACTGTTGTCGATCCCCAGATTGTCGACCCGTCTTTCCGTATATACTTCTTTTCAGTCTGATACATTGGGATCTCTCCTGCTGTCAGCTTCAGCAGAGAAATCTCATCATTGCTTATATATTCCTGATGCGTAAAATTCCTGAATGTCAGTGGTCTAAGCTCTTCTTCTGTATATCCGATAAATTGGCAAAAGGATGAATTTGCCCTTATTATCCCAAAATCCTTCCCGGTCATCAGTATTGAAAACGGGCTTTCCTCAAATATTTTTCTGAATCTGTTTTCGCTTTCCTTAAGTGTATTCTCGACCCTTTTTCGTTCTGTTATATCACGTCCGATAGTTTGATAATATTTTAGTCCTTCAATCATTACCAACCTTGAGCTGAGTTCTATCGGGAACGTAGTACCGTCTCTCCTCCTGTGTATAGTTTCAAAAGTTACACCCTCATTCTCATTGATTCTATTAATAATATCTGACAGCTGATTTCTTGTTTCAGCAGATCTGATCTTCTCGACCTTCATTCCTATGAACTCATCGCGTCCATACTGGTAGTATTCTAAGGCTCTGTCGTTAGCTTCAACGATCGCCAGATCCTTGTCAATCAACAATATAATATCATTTGCAAATTTCAGTATATAGTCGAAGTGCTTGACTAGTGCAAGACGGTCAAGTTCTGCTTCATACTGCTCCCGGTAAAAAGTAACACGCTGATTCCTGATAAGTAATCCCAAAATTGATCCGGCTGTCACAATTATCAGTACCAGTATGAGCACAATCATTCTTATCTGATTACCCAGAGCAGACAATATCTCTTCACGATCCATCTTAGCAACCAGATACCAAACCGATCCCGGAATTTTATTCATAGCAGCTACAACGGGGACATTTCTGTAGTCAATTCCCTCGATGGTGGCTGTAATTCCCCTTACCGCCAAAGCTGCAGGCAGTTTATCTTCAGAAATCGGCTTTTTCAGGACCAGCATACTATTGCTAAGGTGCCTCAGTTCATTAAGATAAACAATATCATCACCGTCTCTCCTTAATAATAGTGTCTCAGCACTCTTGCTCAGTGTCGGCCATGATTGAATCAGAGGCCAAAGAACTTTCTGAGGATCGACACGAAGAACCAGCAGGCCCAGGACCAAAGTGTCGTTCTGACTGTGATCTATCAGAGGCACAATGAGATCGAGATGGACAAAACCGATAAGACTGCTTTTGTGCAGATCGGTGAGTACAATGTCTCGCTGTTTAATGATATCGGGCAATAATGGTTGAAGATAACCGCCAAGTAATGTATCTGATGCAGGGTATGCCAGAGATACTTTCCCATTGTTTTCAACAAGAAGAGCATTTTTATAATCAAAGATTTCTGTAAGCGATTTAAGACTCTGCAGAATATCATCATGCAATGACATGACCGACGGGTTCCTGAGATATTCAGAAAATTTTTTCACCAGCAATATATTTCCACCTAGAAATCTTCCGTCATTAATCCTGTCATGCCGCCATTGTGTAATCTGCCTGATCTTAAGATATGAGATTGATGATAATTCAAGCTGTTTCTCAGTCAGCAGGCTTTTCTTCTGATAGTTGTAATAGATAACTCCGCTTATAATTACACTTACTGCAATGACAAAAAATAGCATCAATAGCGGCCAGAATGCAGGCGGTTTTTGTCTTTGCGGTATCATTATTCTTCTCTTTTAATAAAAACAGAAGCTAAAATTGATATCATAAGAATTGAGATTATTATTCCGAGAGAGATTACTATTGATATCTCCAGATGGAAAAAAGAAGCAAGCATTTTCAGTCCTACAAAGGTGAGGACAAAGGCGAGGCCGACTTTAAGAAAACGGAAATACCCCATTATACCGGCTAAAGCAAAATAGAGTGACCGTAAGCCCAGTATCGCAAATATATTGGATGTGTAGACAATGAATGTGCTTTTACTGATCGCAAGTACGGCAGGAATACTATCGACAGCAAAAATAAGGTCCGACGATTCTATGATCAGGAGAACCAGAAATAACGGTGTTGCATATAATCTCCGGTTTTGCCTGATAATAAGTTTGTCTCCGTGCAGTGTTTCTGTAACAGGAAGAAATCTCCTGAAGAATTTAACTATCGTATTTTTTTCAGGATCAACCTGCGTATCCTCCTTGACTAACATCCTTATGCCCGTAAATACCAGGAAACCACCAAAAATGATAACAATCCAATGAAACCGGTTGATCAGGGCTACACCGGTAAGTATAAATATTCCTCTCATTATCAGCGCTCCGAGAATTCCCCAGAATAATATTTTATGCTGATACTTATCATCGACCCTAAAATAAGAAAATATAAGAATGAAGACGAAAATATTGTCTACACTCAAAGAATATTCAATTACGTAACCAGTGAGAAATTCCAGAGATTTAGTCGGACCAAAATCCTCACTGAGATAAATGAACAGATCAAATAACAGAGCAAGTGTTATCCAAACACAACTCCAGGTAATTGCTTCTTTTACAGGTACTTTATGCGTATGTTTATGAAAAACACCCAAATCAAGTGCAAGCATTATAAAGACAAAAGCATGGAATCCGATCCAGAAATAAATGCTTGTTCCCATTAATCTATCATTAGCCTGCAAACTTAGGAAAATATTTCTTTAATTCGCTGTTGATAAGATGGACAACTTATGGGTAAGACAGAAATAAGCCGAAAAGAATTCTTCAGCAAAGCCCTGGGCGGAATAGCCGGGATTAGTCTGATATCACCTCAAATTACTTCGCTTATAACCTCAGGATCCCAACTGAGATCTTTAGGTAATACGGGTTTGATGGTCAGTCCGGTATGTTTCGGGGCTCCAAGGATGAACGATGAATCGCTGATAAAATATGCTCTGGAAAAAGGCATTAATTTTATCGATACCGGACGCACCTATGGCAATGGTAACAATGAAAGACTGGTTGGCAAGGCAATAGCCGGCAAACGATCTAATGTTATTGTCCAGACCAAAATCAGGCTAGAATATAATGAGCTGTCTTCAAATGGAAAAGGCAGAAAGGGAGCAGCAGAAATTAAGGATGCATTGTCGTCAAAGCTGGAAGCCAGCCTGAAGGCTCTTAATACCAGTTATATAGATGTTCTGCTATATCACGATGCTCTTGACGTGAATCTCCTTTTTCACCAGGAAACATTGAAGTTTTTTTCTGATATGAAGAACTCAGGAGTAATTAAAGCTCACGGCTTCTCAGCCCATAACGACTATCTGAACCTTCATGAACGAAATAATTCTGAACTCTTCTATAATGTGGTAATGGTTCCCTTTAACTATAAAGGTTCTTTTGTACACTCAGTGACCGGAAGTTATTCTGAATGGGATCAGACAAAACTGATCTCAATTCTTACTGAAGCAGGCAGCAAAGGAATTGGAGTAATAGCGATGAAAACTTGCTCGGGAGGAAAATACTCTCCATCAGTCGGGATAGAACCAAGCTTCAGGGAAGCTGTGAAATGGGTGCTTAAGCATAAATTTATCAGTTCAGCTTCTCTTGCAATGGTAAACTTCGAACAGATCGATGAAGATGCATCCTGGTTACAAGATCAGTCTATATCTTAAATCACCTCAGCGACAACGAAAGTGCTGCCACCGATAAATATCAGATCTGATTTTTTCGCATTTGTACGGGCATATTCAAGAGCAGTCTTAATATCAGAAAAACTCTGTCCGGATAGTCCGTATTTACCGGCTTCCGATTTAAGAACAGTCTCATTAAGCGCCCTGGGAATATTGGCTTTGGTAAAATAATACATTGCATCTTTGGGGAACAGAGGCAAAACCAAACCAAGATCTTTATCATTAACAAAACCGAGTATTATATGCAAAGATGATTTCGGGATCCTTTTCAGCTGATCAAGAACATATTTCAAGCCTTCTCTGTTATGCCCGGTATCACAAACCGTAAGCGGATCCCTGCTTAAAATCTGCCATCGACCGTAAAGACCTGTATTAGTTACAACATTCCTGATTCCATCAGTTATCTCGTCGTGAGAAATCCTGAATGCAGTTTTTAGTATGTTAAATGCAGCGAAAACCGCTTGCAGGTTTTTAGACTGGTAATCCCCGCCCAGCATTAATTTACCTTTGAACTGATGATTAGTTGATAGTTCTGTCGTCATATAACCTCTTTCGCCATTCACTGATACATTTTCTTCAAGCTTACAGGCGTAGGTTCTGTCAGCAAAACTGATAACAGATCCTGATTCTTTAGCTTTAGTTATAAATACTCTTTCAGTTTCAGGCTGCGATTCGCTGATCAATACCGGGATATTCTTCTTTATTATTCCGGCTTTTTCAGCTGCAATTTTTTCAAAAGTATCGCCCAGCAGATCCATATGATCGTGTCCGATGTTAGTAATTACGGATAAAACAGGATCTATTATGTTTGTAGAATCGAGCCTTCCCCCAAGGCCAACTTCAATAACAGCAACATCCACCCGCGTTTCAGCAAAATAATTGAATGCCATGGCAACCGTCATTTCAAAAAAGGAGGGTTTTACAGCTTCAATAATATTTTTATGTCTTGTCAGAAAGTTGATAACCTCATTTTCAGGGATCATCTCACCGTTAACTTTTATCCTTTCCCTGAAATCTTTCAGGTGAGGGGAAGTATATAAGCCTGTTTTATATCCGGCTTCCTGCAGCACCGATGCAACCATATGAGAAACAGATCCTTTCCCGTTTGTACCGCCAATATGAATTGTAAGATATTTATTATGAGGATGATCAAAATAGTTATCAAGTAAAATTATGTTTTTCAGGTCATCCCTGTATGCCGCTTTGCCAATCCTGTGAAAGGCAGGAAGCTGACTGAAAAGAAACTCGAGAGCTTGAGGATATGTCATGGTAAAACTCATAATTATGCCTCGTTTTGAATTCAAAATGACAAACTTACTAATTTGATGACAATTTATACCTTAAATTAGTTATTTTTGCAGGGAAGATCAGGCCGGCATGCAAAGATGTAATCTATTGATTTTAAATCATTAACGATGAGAAAGAAACACAACAAGAAACTCTTTATTATTGATACCAATGTTTTGCTTCATGATTATAAATGTATTTACAATTTTGAAGAGAATGATGTAATCATCCCGATTGTTGTTCTTGAAGAGCTTGACAAATTCAAAAGAGGAAATGATCTGATCAATTTTCATGCGCGTGAGTTTACCCGGGAGCTCGACAAGCTTTCCGGTGATATGCTTCTGACTGCAAACATCCCGTTAGGTGAAAACCTTGGAAACCTGCATATTGAAACAGGCAAAGATTTCTCAGAGAAAGTTAACCAGTCTTTTCCTGAAAGAACAGCTGATCACAGAATACTCGCAATTGCAGAGTATGTCTGCAGTACGAATAAGGATAAAACAGTGGTACTGATCACAAAGGACATAAATCTCAGGATGAAGGCCAAGTCGCTTGGCATAATCGCCCAGGATTATGAAAATGATAAGGTCGCTAACATTGATGATCTCTACAAAGGAATAAGGATACTCGAAGGAGTTAACCAGGAGTCAATAAGCAAATTATATGAGATCCCTGAAGGTGTAGGTTCAGCAGAGTTCAATCTGGAACCCAATCTGACCGGACATCAGTTCTTTATAATGAAAAATAACGGGTCAAGCGCTCTGGCTCATTATAACCCGGTTAATAAAACTCTCAGCAGAGTAATCAAACAAACCACATACGGTATTGATCCGCGTAATGCCGAACAGACATTTGCTATCGAAGCTTTGTCAAATCCCGACATTCAACTGGTCTCATTAACAGGCAAAGCCGGAACAGGGAAGACCCTTCTTGCCTTAGCTGCTGCCTTACAACAGCATAAAAGATACAAACAGATCTTTCTTGCGCGTCCGATTGTGCCGCTTGCAAACCGTGACCTTGGTTTTCTGCCGGGGGATGTCAAGGAAAAGATGGATCCTTATATGCAACCATTGTATGATAATCTGACTGTCATCAAACATAAATTCAGTCACCAAAGTGCTGAATTCCTGAGGATAAACGACATGATGAAAGAAGACAAGCTGGTAATTACACCTCTGGCATATATCAGGGGACGAAGCCTTTCCAGTATTTTCTTTATAGTGGATGAAGCACAGAATCTTACTCCTCATGAGATCAAAACAATCATAACCCGTGCCGGAGAAGGAACTAAAATGGTATTTACAGGCGATATAGAACAGATCGATTCTCCATATCTCGATACTGCATCAAACGGGTTAAGTTATCTGTCAGACAAAATGAAAGATCAGGAGATATTTGCTCATGTGAACCTGGTCAAAGGTGAACGAAGCTTCCTGGCTGAACTGGCCAGCAAACTCCTCTAGGACAAATGATGTACCTTAATAATGATGTCAGATAAGAAAAAAGTAGCCTTCCACACTCTTGGCTGTAAACTTAACTTTGCCGAGACGTCAACGATCTCAAGATCATTTCCTTTGGAGAATTTTGAACGAGTCTCTGCAAATTCAAAAGCTGATATCTATATAATCAACACATGTTCCGTGACCGAGGCAGCTGACAGGAAGTGCAGGCAGGCAATAAAGAAATTCATTGGTCTTTCACCCGGTGCTTTCATTGTGGTAGTTGGCTGTTATGCACAACTGAATCCCCAGGAGATCTCTTCAATCCCGGGTGTGGATCTTGTACTTGGCATGAATGAGAAATTCGAAATATCTGATTATATCACCGGTATTAATAAGAACCGGGAAACAGAAATCCATTCGTGTGCACTTTCCACATCTGATCGTTTTAACCCATCATATTCTCTTGGCGACAGGACACGATCATTCCTTAAAGTACAGGATGGATGCGATTATTGGTGTTCATACTGCACGATCCCGCGAGCCCGTGGCCGAAGCAGGAATCCCGAAATCCCGGAAATAATAAAAGAAGCAGAGCTCATTTCTGCAAGAGGCGTGAAAGAGATTGTCCTGACAGGTGTCAATGTAGGCGATTTTGGCCAATCAACGGGTGATACATTTTCAGATCTGATGAAAGAACTGGTCAAAGTCCCCGGAATTGAAAGGTTCAGAATATCTTCAATTGAACCAAACCTTTTAACTGATGAACTTATTGAGCTTGTATCTGAAAATGAGAAGATCCTCCCTCATTTCCATATTCCCCTGCAGAGCGGATGCAACAAAGTCCTGAAGCAGATGCAACGACGATATACCACAGAGATCTTTGCCTCGAGAATTGAGAAGGTGCTGAAGAAGATGCCTCTGGCCGGAATAGGTGCTGATGTAATAGTTGGATTCCCCGGAGAATCAGATACCGACTTTGAAGAGACTTATTCCTTTATAGATGGTACTCCTCTCTCCTATCTTCATGTTTTCACCTTTTCAGAGAGACCTGATACCCGCGCGGAAATGTTGCCTGATAAAGTATTGTACAGCAAGAAAGAGACACGAAGCAGGCGTCTTATTCAACTTTCCCAGAAGAAAAACCTTATATTTAAAGAATTGAATATTGGAGAGGTAACAAATGTTTTATTTGAAAATACCCGCTATGAAGGAGTAATCACAGGCTTTACTTCTAATTATATAAAAGTGGAGGCCCCCTGGGATTCCGGTCTTGCAGGCAGAGTAAGAAAAGTGAGGCTGAATAGTTTATCTGCATCAGGCAGGATGAGCGTTGAACTAATTAAATAAGAGATGATCGATTTAAAAAATCTTTGCAAGGAGATAGAGCAAGCCGCCCGTGAATCAGGCGAGTTTATTTTAAAGGAATCAAGTGGATTCGATATTAACAGGACTGAAATAAAGGGATTGAATAATTATGTAAGTTATGTTGATAAGGGTTCTGAAAAAATGCTTGTGGAAAAGTTAAGTCTTCTGCTTCCGGAAGCCGGCTTCCTGACTGAAGAGGGCACATCTGAAAAAGTTGGTTTGAAATACTGCTGGGTAATTGATCCTCTCGACGGAACTACAAATTTCCTTCATGGTTTTCATCCATATGCAATAAGTATAGCGCTAAAAGAATACGACGAAGTTGTCGCCGGCGTTGTTTATGAGGTTAGCGGGAATGAATCATTTATCGCATGGAAGGGTGGCGGCGCCTGGCTAAATGGCACCAGGATCAGAGTTTCAAATGCAGCAAGGTTAACTGATTGTCTCATCGCAACCGGATTTCCTTATAGTGATTTCAGAAGGCTCGATTCCTACATGGATTGTCTGAAGCATTTCTGCAAACATACACACGGGATAAGAAGACTTGGATCTGCTGCAATGGACCTTGCATATGTTGCATGCGGAAGATTCGATACATTCTATGAATACAGCCTTCATGAATGGGACATTGCAGCAGGGATGCTTATTGTGAGAGAAGCCGGTGGCAAGGTGAGCGACTTTTCAGGAAATGAGCAAAATCTTTCCGGAGAGGAATTTTTAGCAGCGAATAGTCTTGTTTTTGCTGAAATCCTGGAAATTGTAAGTAAATTTATGAAAATTTAAACTCATTTCCTGAAATGAGCGCTATCGGTTATTACATCTTTTATGGACTAAACTGGGTTATTACCCTATTACCGTTACGAGTCTTGTATCTCTTCTCCGATCTTATCTATCTTGTTCTATATTACATTGTCAGGTATAGGAGAAATGTAGTATCAGTCAACCTTAAAAACTCCTTTCCTGAAAAGCCCGAAGAAGAACGCAAGTCAATAGAAAAAAAATTCTACAGGCACCTTTCAGATATTATAGTTGAGACTTTCAAGCTGACTCATATGTCACTTATTTCCCAGAAGAAAAGATTCACTTATAGCAATCTGGGTATCATCGACAAGCTCAGGGAAGAGAAAAGAGATGTAATTGCTATTCTGGGCCATTATAATAACTGGGAATGGCCGACGCTGCTTCCCGACTACCTGAAATATAAGACAGTTATCATTTATAAACCATTGCAGAACAAGTATTTCAATAATTTTATCAATAAACAAAGATCAAAGTACGGAATACTTCTTACGCCTACCTCTCAGGTAATCAGGGAAATAATTAACCATAGAATTAATGGCATCAATACAGTTTCAATTTTTATTTCCGATCAGATTCCTGCAAAGGGTGATATCAGATACTGGACAACTTTTTTGAATCAGGATACTGCCGTTTTTACGGGCGCCGGAAAGATCGCAGCCAAGTACGATATGGCATTGTTGTTTTTCAATATACAAAAAATAAAAAGAGGTTATTATAATCTTGACATAGAACTTCTTTTTGATCACACAGCCGGACTGTCAGAAGATGTTATAACCGATAAGCATGTCAGGAGGCTTGAAGAAATCATCAGGGAAAAACCCGAGAACTGGATCTGGAGCCACCGCCGGTGGAAACACAAAAAGCCGGTAGAAAATGTATAAAACAGCGGTTGTAATATTAAACTGGAACGGACTGGGCTTTCTGAAAATGTTCCTTGAGAATGTCATAAAAAACTCGGCAGGCAAAGACACAATTATTTGTGTCGCGGACAATGGTTCAACTGACGGTTCACCCGCCTGGATAGCTGAAAACTTCAGTGAAATAAAACTTATTAAACTTGATAAGAATTACGGATTTGCAGGAGGATACAACCGGGCTGTAAATCAGCTCGATGCAAAATATTTTGTCTTTCTGAACTCTGATATAGAAGTTACCAGGGGCTGGCTCGAGACGCTTGTTAACTTTATGGATAACAACCCCGATGTAGCATCGTGCCAGCCAAAAATACTTTCATATTATCACAAGGATCATTTCGAACATGCCGGTGCAGCAGGATGTTTTATAGACAAGTATGGTTACCCGTTCTGCAGGGGAAGGATTATAACCAAAGTTGAAAAAGATTCAGGTCAGTACGATTCCATTATGGACATTTTCTGGTCGAGCGGCGCATGCATGATCGTAAAGGGGGAAGCGTGGGCCAGGTGTGGTGGATTCGATGCTGATTTTTTTGCTCATATGGAAGAGATTGATCTATGCTGGCGATTTCATAAAGCCGGCTATCGGGTATGCTTCTTACCCGATTCGGTTATTTACCATGTAGGTGGCGGAACTCTTCCCTATAGTTCTCCTTTTAAGACTTATCTCAATTTCAGAAACAGCTTGTTCCTTCTTTATAAAAATCTGCCTGACAATAAATTAAATTCAGTTTTATTGATCCGAAAAATTCTTGACGGACTGGCTGCAATTTATTTTCTCATGCAAGGCAATTTCAAAAGCTTCAAAGCAGTCTGGAGAGCTCACATCGATTACTACAAAACAATAAAAGCTCTCAAGGATAAAAGAGAGGCAGTTAAAAAATTAGGTTCGAACCACCTTCAGGAATATGTATTGAACAAGAGTATAGTTTTTGAGTTTTATGTTAAAGGCAATAAAACTTACAAAAGCCTGATATCATAAACTTAAGTAAAATGAAGAAATACCAGATGGTAGTCTTTTTTTCTATAGCACTCACAATTTATGCCCTGGTAAATTTTTACCTGTTCTATAAGGGTTATAAGGCGATCCCGGGACTTCAGAGAAATAAACTCCTCTATACGGTGACGTTTTTTTTACTGGCTGTACTTTTTATTGTGGCCAAGATCCTTGAATCAAAACATTCATCGGTTATTACGGATATCCTGAATATCGTTGGCGGGTTCTGGCTGGCATTCATGCTTTATGGCTTCTTGTTTTTTCTTCTGTCCGATATTATTTTGCTTATCCTGAAAATTCCCGGAATTATAAGAGGGGAAAATATCCTCCTCTTCAGAAAATGGTCATTCATAATTATCGTTTCCGCATCATCAATTTTAATTATCGGCGGTTTTATAAATGCAATAATTCCGGTTACCAGAGAGTACAATATCTCAATAAACAAACCGGCCGGGTCAGTCAAAAGCTTACGCATAGCCGCTGTATCTGATATTCATCTTGGAAGCATAATCAGAAAAAGAAGCCTCAAAAAAATGTCAGCTATGATTAAAGATCTTAAACCAGATCTTGTACTGCTTCTTGGAGATATAGTTGATGGAGAAATTGGTCCGGTGCTCAGAGGCGATCTTTTACAATACTTCACCTATCCAAAATGTACGGATGGTCTTTATGCTATAACGGGAAACCATGAGTTTATTGGCGGAGCAGCACGCACCTTACCGTATATTGAAAGTAAGGGAATCAGGATCCTGATGGATGAAATAGTGACTCTCGAGGGTGGAATTCAGCTTATCGGAAGGATCGACAGGGATGCATATCGTTTTTACAGGAAAGAGCGGTTGCCTCTTGATGAACTTATGAAGCTGGCAGATACCACAAAACCTGTTATCCTGCTCGATCATCAGCCTTTCCATCTTGATGAAACGGCTAAATACAGTATCGATCTGGAACTTTCGGGGCACACGCATAACGGGCAGTTGTGGCCGCTTAATCATGTAACTGCGATGATCTATGAGTTAAGCTATGGCTACCTGAAAAAAAAGAACACAAATTTCATTGTATCTTCAGGCTATGGATTATGGGGACCAAGGGTCAGGTCGGGCAGCAGATCTGAAGTACTGCTTATAAACCTTAAATTCAACGGAGCTGATCCGGGATTAAAATGATCATTTACAAAAGGGCATAGATCTTTTCGAGCCTGATTCCCCTCGAACCTTTTATAAGTATTGTGTCCCCTTTAAGAGATTCCTTTTTCAGGAATTCCATAAGCTTGTCTGTATTTTCAAATGCTTTGAAACCTGATTTCGCAGATAATTTATAGAAAACAGGACCGACAAGAAATATCTTTTCCGCCGGGTATGATCCCAGCACTTTCAATATTTTAAGATGTTCCTCCTCACTTTTATCTCCAAGCTCAAGCATATCACCAAGTATAATGGCTTTATTACTGTTCTTTATTCCCGCAAATGAGTCAAGAGCCAGATTCATACTTGTCGGATTGGCATTATAAGAATCACATATCAGTGTATTGTTTTCTGTTTTCTTTATTTGTGACCTGTTATTTGCCGGCTGATATTTTTCAACTGCATTTATAATATCCTTTAGATCAACGCCCAGGAAAAGGCCGGTGGCAACTGCTGCTCTGACATTTTCGAGATTATAGCTGCCAAAAAGATTTGTACTCAGTATGTATGTTTGATGGAGATATTTTATTGATATACTGAGATTAAGATCAGATGTAACCAGCTCTATCAACAGATCGCTTCCAGTAGGATCAGAAAAAGGGACAGCCCGGTTAATAATGCTGAATATTTTTTCAGTTAACAGGGGATCTTTATCGTTATAGAGTGCAATACCATTTACTTTGCGC
This sequence comes from uncultured Bacteroidales bacterium, assembly GCA_963791065.1. Taxonomy (GTDB): domain Bacteria; phylum Bacteroidota; class Bacteroidia; order Bacteroidales; family VadinHA17; genus LD21. The sequence goes on along the minus strand of CAWBQN010000015.1, from coordinate 356,412 downwards.
AAATGCTCGTAAAGTTCTGTTTTTGCCTTTACAATACCATCAGCTGATCCGAAACCTTCTATGTGGGCCGTGCCGATATTTGTAATTATTCCATAATCGGGCCTGGCTATCAGGCATAATGTTCTGATCTCTCCAACATGGCTTGCTCCCATTTCAATAATAAACATCTCGGTTTCAGCGGGTGCCGACAGTATTGTTAGAGGAACCCCGATATGATTATTCAGGTTCCCCCGGGTATAATGAACCTTAAGCTTTTTTGAAAGGATTGCGGCAAGAAGTTCTTTTGTAGTTGTCTTTCCGTTTGTTCCGGTAACAGCGAGAACAGGAACATTCAATTCCTGTCTGTAATGTGAGGCAAGAGCCTGGAGTTCAAACAGGCAGTCGTCGACAAGAATAGTATTTTCAGATTCAAATTGGGGATCATCGATTACTGCACATATAGCTCCTCTTGCAAGAGCTTCGGAAGCATATTTATTTCCGTTATGATTATCGCCCCAGAGAGCAAAGAAAAGCTGACCCTTCTCAACCGCACGCGAATCAGTTGATATCCCGGTGGATTCTTTAAAAAGTTTATAAAGTTGTTCCGTTTTCATCTATGTAAAAAAATGCCTCATTATGATTTCATAATGAGGCTAATATTGTCAGAGAACCAGAAGCTTCTAAAAGCCTGACGGGCTTCCGACCCTTATCATTGCACATCTGAACCCGATATCATCACGTGAGCTCTCCTGATCGAGGAACCTCCTGGTGGATGGATTAAGCCAGTACGCCCTGTCTCTCCATGAGCCGCCTTTATATACACGTGCGTTATCGTTAATAAGCGTAACAAAATCGCTTGAGCCGGGGGTATTATCCTGTGCGTACATTCTGAGCGAACCTTTTTTCCCATCTTCAGTAAGGAATTCGTTTCCTCCTCCTGCAGGTATGGCTGACTGAAGGTCTCCATCCCTGTAATTTCTGTAATCACCTTTCTGATAATTATATCTGTTCGCTACATCAGCATCTTTAACGGTGTCAACAATCAGACGGCCGAGTCTATCTTTGGCAACTACTGAGCCATTAGCATCGCGCCTGAGGTCGGTAAATACATTGCCTCTGAAAGGATTAAAATCATCGACATCTTCCGATGTAAGAGGACGGTAGACATCCTGTACCCACTCATTGACATTACCTGCCATGCAATAGAGTCCGTAATCGTTTGGCCAGTAAGATTTAACATCAACAGTGATACTTCCATTATCGTTCAGACTGCCTGCTACGCCCATAAGGTCTCCCCTTCCGCGTACAAAGTTAGCCATCATCTGCCCCCTGTTTTTCTTTGAGGAATTCCTCACATTATGACCATCCCATGGATATATCCTTCTTTCATATATTCTTTCTTCAAATGTATTGCCCCTGAGAGCGTAAGCAGCAAATTCCCATTCTGCTTCTGTAGGCAGCCTGTAACTTGGAAGCAGTATGCCATCTTCAAAATTTGTCCTTCTTTCTGTCTGATTCGGATTAAGGCTTGGACGCAATTGATTTACAACACCTTCGTATTGTCCGGCCAGGTATGCTTCCGTATTAAAGTTCTTCTCATCTGTCTGGTTTGGATCGGGATTAAGTTCACCCTCGTTAATAAGCAGTTGTTCATTAACCCTGTCTGTTCTCCACAGGCAAAAATCGTTTGCCTTTACCCAGCTGACTCCTACAACAGGGTAATTATTATATGACGGGTGACGGAAATAATACTGAACATAGGGATCATTGAAGCCCATAGGGGTTCTCCAGACTAAAGTGTCGGGTAAAGCTCTTCTGTACACTTCAGGATAATCTTTATAAACCCGGCGCAGCCAGAAAAGATACTCCCGGTAATCAACATTCTTAACTTCCGTTTCATCCATATAGAATGATGATACTGTAACTGTTCTGGGTCTGTTATTCCAATCAAACATAACATCCTGCTGAACCTGTCCCATTGTAAAACGTCCTCCTTCTATCAGCACCAGGCCCGGGCCTGTCTTCTGATCGGCCCCGAGAGCAACTTCAAATCCGCCATTATCAGGATCATTATACTTCCATCCTGTGGAAGTGGAAACCTCATCTTTCCCCTTTTTCTTAAAAATACAGGACGTAAAAAGCAAGACAACGATTAAAACAACCGGTAAGGCTCTGAATTTATACATAACTCCTTTAGTTTTATGGCTTTTAAGACTTCTCAAAGATAACAAATTTTACTAATTCACATTTTTACTTATCAAATATAACTACAATTTAGGGAAATTTATTGTTTTGATTGTATTTCTTTTTTCAATATTATTCAAACTGAATGCCAATCCTGTCTGATGCAGAAGCGATAAAGGCAGTAATGCATTTTCAGACACAGCACTGAACCTGAAATTGTAATAAATAGTGATTCTTCCGACGTAGAATGAAAACCCGGTCTGAATATTCAGGTCCTTTCCATTATCTCCTAGTATTACGGCATTAACGGCCAGGTACTTACTTTCTAATGCTGCTCCGGCTCCGCCATTTATGAAACCCTGTTGCATTTCAAAAAATGTAATTGGCTGGATCTTAAGATTCTGAGCTTTGCCAATAAAAAAATCACCCGAAAGATGAATGAGAAGCTTTCTTTTCAATCTCTCATTTGAGTTACCAGTCGTTGACAGGTCAGGCTCAGCCAGGTGACTGATTGAAAATCCACCGGTAAATTTTCCGGAAATAAAAAGAAATCCTGCTGCTACGTCGAAAACGGTCCTTCCTGCCGGGGCAAGCACTTCTGAGGAAGGTAGTGAAACACCTCCGAGCGGATCGATCTGGTCAGGCAAAACAGCATTTTCAAAATTAAAGCCCCTGTGATAAATTGAACCCGAAAGACCTGCGTTTATAAAAAGATCTTTCCCTGCCTTTAAAAAATAGGCATAGGAGAATCCTCCCCTGAAATCATTGATGATACCTCCCAGGTAGTCATCAGCCAGATATATGCCGGCGCCTCCGTGCAATCCTGAAAAATATGAGTCGTAAGAAAAGTAAACTGAATGCAGGTTATAACTGTTTCCCGGATAATAGTTGAGGTAAGAAAGTCTCAACTCACCATCCCCTCCACTGCCTGCAAGTGAAGGATTATTCATCATCATCATCTGGTAGCCGGGACCGGGATCAGTTTCCTGACCGAAACAATATGCCGGCGCCAGGAATATGATTAAAATTATTTTACAGAGTCGCCTCAACATACTAAAACTACTGCAATATCAACGTAATGATTTCGTTATTATTATATTAGATCTTTAACAACAAAAAGAACCATTAACCTCTAAAACTATAAGCACATTTCTATCTTTGTCAATTCAATGAGAAGAGTTTTTCAGATACTGCCAATATACCTAATTCTTTTGTGTGTGCAACTGAATGCACAGGACTCCAAAGAAAGTTTTTCTGCAGGTTCAAAACTCGCATCCGGGTTATGGTTTAAAATTGCTGTCACTGCTGACGGCATATACAGGCTGGACTATGCAAAGCTTAAGCAACTCGGTCTGGAATACCCGTCCAATCCAAGGATTTTTGGAAACAATTTCGGGCAGTTGTCGTACTATAATGACGACCCCAAACCCGATGACCTTAATGAGCTGCCAATTCTGGAAGTTTCAGGAAGTGACGGCATTTTTAATGAGGGGGATTATCTCCTTTTTTATGCACAAGGTACAGGACGGTGGATATATAACCAATCTAACGGGAGTTACGATTACCGGCAGCACAATTATTCCGATACCGCGTTTTATTTCATAACCTCAGGAGCTGCACCGGGAAAACAGATAACTATCTATCCGGAGCCGTCACTGCCTGCAAATTATACTTCGTCCGAATCAGACGCCTTGTTTGTACATGAGAAAGATAATGAAAACCTTATTAAATCCGGAAGGGAGTGGTTTCAGGAGATATCCGAAATTCATATAGATCCCGGATTCAACGATATTGTGACCTCAGAAAATATAACCTATAATATAAGGGTAGCATCAAGAGCTTCGGTTCCTACGATCTTCAGACTTTATGAAGGAAATTTGCTCCAAAAAAGTATACAGGTAAACAGTGTGGATCTGTATGACTATACTGGAACTTATGCCCAGATCACTGATTCGGCAGGTTCGTTTCAGGCGTCTTCAACCTCCCCGGTGTTTGATATCAGGTTTTTCAATAATGGAGAAACGGGTGCACATGGATGGCTGGACCGGATAACTCTTCAGGGAAGAAGACTTAACTTATTTTCGGGCACAACTATGCAATATTCTGATTCAAAATCAGTTGCACCTGGCAGGATTACAGGATTCGAGATAAAAAGTACCAGCAGTGAGGTATTGATCTGGGACGTCACTGATCCCGTCAATGTGAAGCAAATAGAATATACTCAGGCAGGTGACGGGTTTTCGTTTAAAAGCGCAACGGATACTCTCAGGACCTTTATTGCCTTCACAGCTGCAAATGCCCTTGTTCCAACGATTATTTCCTCTCCGGTTCCAAACCAGGATTTGCATTCATCTGCAGCGGCTGATATGATTATTATTACTCACCCATTATTCAAAGCCTATGCAGAAAAAATAGCGGATATTCATCTGAAGAATGATGGTCTGACTTCTCAGATTGTCACACCGGGAGAAATATATAATGAGTTTTCCGGCGGGATACCGGATATAGCAGCTATCAGAAATTATTTAAGAATGAAATATCTGAAACAAAAGGGCACTAAAAGCCCGCTCAGGTATCTGCTTCTTCTTGGCGATGGTTCTTATGAGAACAAAACTCTCCCTCCTGATAATCCTAATTTCATTCCGACATATCAGTCTCAGAATTCAAATGTGGTAGTTTCATCATTTACTTCCGATGATTTTTACGGCTTGCTCGAGGATGGAGAAGGAGAAGCCGACGGCACACTTGATATTGGTATCGGCAGGCTGCCGGTTTCTGATACGACGCAGGCAGGCATCGTAGTATCAAAGATTAAAAGATATCTCGATCCAGGAAATATGGGAGACTGGAAAAACGTTATATGCCTCACTGCGGATGACGAGGATGGCAACACCCATATGTCTGATGCCGAGGGTCTTGCAACTGTTATTGAAGATAGTATCCCGTCCTATAATATTGACAAGATCTATCTTGATGCATTCCTGCAGACAACAACAGTGAACGGTCAGTCATATCCCCAGGTGAACAAAGCGATCAACGACCGTATAAATTCAGGATGCCTGATCTTCAATTATACCGGACACGGAAATGAAAGCGGTCTTGCAGCCGAAAGAGTGGTAAAAACTGAAGATATCAATTCATGGAATAACGGGGAAAGGCTCCCATTATTCATAACAGCAACATGCGAATTCAGCCGTTTTGATGATATTGACATAAATCTGGCAACCCGACAGATGACAGCTAAACTCTCAGGTGGAGAAATGGTACTTCTGAACAAAAATGGCGGGGGGATAGCTTTAATGTCGACAACAAGAGTAGTCTATTCAGCCCCGAATTATGACCTGAACAAAAACATATTCAGCTGTGCATTCAGCCGTGATTCAACCGGCAGTACAATGAGCTTTGGAGATATTATCAGGATTGCAAAGAACCGTTCGGGATCAGGACCAAACAAGAGAAACTTTACTCTTTTGGGAGATCCAGCTTTAAAACTAGCATACCCGTATCATGGAACCGTAGTAACAGACTCTGTAAATAATGTACCGGTATACGATAGTATCGACAGTCTGAAAGCACTTTCACAGGTTTCAATTGCCGGACATGTTGAAGACCGGGATGGTAAAATATATGACTCTTTTAATGGTACAGTCTCTCCGATTGTATACGATAAGCAAAGCAGAATAAAGACTCTTGCCAATGACGGGGGGTTAACAATGACCTTTAATCTCAGGAACAACATCCTTTTCAGTGGCAAAACAATGTCAAAGAACGGAAGATTCAGATTTTCTTTTATAGTACCAAGAGATATTGACTATTCATTCGGTTCAGGCAAAATCAGTTATTATGCGAATGATGACAAGGAAGATATGAACGGAAGTTTTGACAAAATAACGGTTGGAGGTTTCTCCAGGATCCTGGTTACTGATACTGCGGGACCCGGCATAAAGCTTTATATGAACGATACCCTTTTCAGGAATGGCGGAATTACTGACAGCAATCCAAAACTTCTTGCAATTATCAATGACAGTGCAGGCATTAACACTACAGGAGCCGGAATCGGGCACGATCTTTTGGGATTCCTTGATAATGAATCCAACAGATCCTTTGTCCTTAATAATTATTTTGAAAATGACTTTGATAACTATATGAGAGGCAGGATTATATACGATCTCTCAGGACTGAGTGAAGGCAATCACTCACTTACCGTAAAAGCCTGGGACAATTTTAACAACTCATCTGAAAAAACTATCTCCTTCAATGTTGTAACCGGTGGAAAGTTTTTGCTAAGGAATCTTCGAAACTATCCAAACCCTTTCTTTGAAGAAACTAATATCAGTCTTGAACACAACAGACCCGATAATATTTTGGATGTTATGATTAATATATATAGTGTGGATGGAAGAATAATTAAAATCATCAGGACAAAGGTCACGCCAAACGGGTACACGATTCCGGCTATAGTCTGGAATGGAACTGATGACGGAGGAAGAAAAGTTGGAAGCGGATTATACCCTTATACTGTTACTATCATGACCGGGAATGGAGAGGTATCAAGGATCTCGGGCCGAATGATCATTTTGTGAGAATCACACAATATTAAGGTTGAAAAATAGTTTTATATTTGTAAATTCGTTGAATGACCATATATTATGAAGAAAGAGAGAGTTGCAGCAGCTTTGTTACTTATTGTCCTTACGGGCAGAACAATTTTATTTTCTCAGCAAAGCTCAGGAGCACTTAATGCCATACAAACTGTTGTTCCATTCCTCACTATAGCTCCCGATTCCAGAGCCGGAGCTATGGGAGACGTTGGTGCAGCCACCACACCTGATGTATACAGTATGCACTGGAATCCCGCTAAATTTGTATTTATAGATGGTAATGCCGGTGTAGGAATTTCCTATGCTCCATGGCTAAGAAATCTTGTACCTGACATAAATATAGCATATCTCACAGGATACAAAAGGATAGACTCAAAGCAGGTGCTGGCCGCTAGTCTTGTTTATTCATCACTCGGGCTTGTGCCATTAACAGATGAGTACGGAAATCCTTTACGTGACATTAAACCAAATGAATTTGCGTTCGATGCAGCCTATTCAAGGTTGTTCACAGATAATCTTTCCGGAGGCGTCGCCTTCAGATTCATATATTCAAACCTCACAAGCGGATTCTCTTCCGGAGGAGATGCTACAAAAGCCGGAATCTCTTTTGCAGCTGACATTTCAGGATATTATCAGAAGAAGATCAGTGTTTTCAGTAAGGATGCACAACTTGCATTTGGTCTTAATTTCTCGAATATCGGATCGAAGATGAGTTACTCATCTTCACAGCCATCTGATTTCATTCCAATGAATATGCGTCTTGGTACCAGTGCTTCGATAAACCTCGATAACTTCAACAAAATTAATCTTTCTATCGACCTTAACAAGCTTCTTGTTCCAACGCCTCCAACATATTATAATGTAGGAGAGGTTGACGCAAAGGGCGATACAGTCCATACTGCCAAGACAGAAATTAAGGCGGGAAAAGATCCGAACATCTCTGTTCCAGCGGCAATATTCCAGTCATTTTACGATGCTCCCGGAGGATTTAAGGAAGAGATGCAGGAGATAACCTATGCCTTCGGGGTTGAATACTGGTATAATAATCAGTTTGCCGTCAGAGGCGGATATTTTTATGAAAATCCGAGTAAGGGTAACAGGAAGTATTTTACTGCAGGCGCAGGGTTCAGACTAAAAGGATTTACACTTGACTTTTCTTACCTGATGCCTCTTTCACAGAATAATCCCCTCGCACATACGTTGCGGTTCTCGATCGCATTCGATTTCAATGCGTTAAGAAACGCCAACAGATCCAAGGGATGAACATCAGGATAGGTCAGGGAATTGATTTTCACCAGCTTGAAACAGGTTTGGATTTATGGTTGGGAGGTGTAAAAATACCTTCTCAAAAGGGCTGTGTTGCCCATTCTGACGGTGATGTCCTCCTGCATGCAATATGTGATGCACTGCTTGGAGCAGCCGGATTAAGGGACATCGGTTTTTATTTCCCCGATACAGATGAAAAACTTAAGAACATCGATAGCAAAATTCTTCTGAAGAACACATTTGATCTTATCAGGCAAAAAGGATACAGTGTTATCAATATAGATAGTACTGTTTGCCTGGAAAAACCTAAAATATCCTCTTTTATACAAGAAATGAAGAATACTATTTCTTCCATTTTAGAAACAAATAGCGACAATGTAGGAGTTAAAGCTACAACAACAGAAAAGCTTGGCTTCACAGGAAGAGAAGAGGGAATAGTAGCAATTGCTGTCGTTCTTCTTAGCAATTAATGAAATAATTTGAACAGAAATTCCGGGGATGGAAAAAATTACTCTGGTGTTAGGAGCCAGTTCAAATCCTGAAAGGTATTCCTTCAGAGCCATCAGAACTCTTCAGTGCAGGAAAATACCAGTGATAGCGGTGGGACGAAGAGATTATGATATGGATAATCTGAGGATCAGAAAGGGAATGCCCCAGGATATTGGTCCTGTACATACAATAACTATGTATATGAATCCAGCGAATCAGATAGATTATTACGATTACATACTCTCAATTCATCCAAAAAGGGTGATCTTCAATCCAGGAACAACAAATAATGAGCTTGCCGGCATGTTGAGAAGATTAGGCATTGAAGTTATCAATGCATGTATGCTGGTCATGCTTCAGGGCGGTAATTTCTGACGGCCTCTTCTATTATATTGTCGTCTGCAATATAAGGAACGGTCACTTTAAGTGCGGGATTTTTTCCCAATTCTCTTTTCAGCGTAAAAATGGCTTCCTTATTACGTGCCCAGCTCCGGCGGGCAATTCCGTTGTTGACATCCCAGTATAGCATCTTCCTGAGTTTGTTCTCAGTTTCACCGGTGCCATCGAGCACCATCCCAAATCCGCCATTTATGACCTCTCCCCATCCTACCCCGCCTCCATTATGCAGCGATATCCATGTAGCGCCCCGGAATGAATCTCCGATAACATTTTGAACTGCCATGTCTGCAGTGAACTTTGATCCATCGTAAATATTTGAAGTTTCCCGGTATGGTGAATCGGTCCCTGACACATCGTGATGATCCCTTCCTATTACTACAGGTGCTGATATTTTACCTTCCGAAATGGCCTTGTTGAATGCCGCTGCAATCTCAATTCTTCCCTCAGAATCGGCATAGAGAATCCTGGCTTGTGACCCGACCACAAGTTTGTTTTTAGCTGCCTCTTTTATCCAGTGAAGATTATCATTCATTTGCTGTCTGATCTGAACTGGCGATTTTTTAATTAACTCCATCAGTGTCTTAATGGCAATCTGGTCAGTAACCTCCAGGTCGGATGGGTCATTTGAACAACAGACCCATCTGAACGGACCAAAGCCGTAATCGAAACACATTGGTCCCATTATGTCCTGAACATAAGATGGATATCTGAACTCTCCATCGGCTTTTAAAACATCTCCCCCTGCCCTGGAAGCTTCAAGCAGAAAGGCATTGCCGTAATCAAAAAAATAGGTGCCCCGCGACGTATGCCTGTTTATTGCCTTAACCTGACGTCTGAGGGATGCCCGGACAGCCTCCTTAAATTTTTCAGGATCTTCAGACATCATAATGTTGGATTCCCCGAAGCTTAGCCCAGCCGGGTAATATCCTCCGGCCCAGGGATTATGCAGGGAGGTCTGATCAGAACCGAGATCAATATATATGTTTTCATCTGCAAATTTTTCCCAAACATCCACTATATTGCCTTCGTATCCTATTGACATAACTTTGCCGGATCCGGTAACTTCCTTTACTCTCTGTACCAGTCTATTCAGATCGGTAAAAACCTCATCGACCCAGCCCTGAGAGTGCCTGATCGTGATAGCTTTCGGATTTACTTCAGCGATAACTGATACGATACCGGCAATACTTGCAGCTTTTGGCTGGGCACCTGACATGCCGCCAAGTCCTGAGGAAACAAAAAGCTTACAACCAGGCGTATCTCCGGGTTTGTGGACCATCCTGGCTGCATTAAGAATTGTGATTGTTGTTCCATGAACTATTCCCTGAGGACCGATATACATGTACGATCCTGCAGTCATCTGACCATATTGAGAGACTCCGAGCGCATTGAATTTTTCCCAGTGATCCTGTGAAGAATAATTGGGTATCACCATTCCATTTGTCACAACCAGCCTTGGCGCATCGGCCGACGAGGGAAAAAGGCCAAGTGGGTGACCTGAATAGATTATCAGCGTCTGTTCATCAGTCATCTCCGAGAGATACTTCATTACCAGCCTGTACTGAGCCCAGTTCTGGAATACCGAACCGTTTCCGCCGTATGTGATCAGCTCATGAGGATGCTGTGCTACAGCAACATCCAGATTATTCGAGATCATAAGCATAATTGCACCGGCGCTTCTGGTACGGTATGGAAAATCATCAATGTGCCGGGCTCTGATCTCATAATCAGGTCTGAACCTGTACATGTATATTCTCCCGAAAGTTGCCAGTTCGGTGATGAATTCCTTTGCCAGTACCGGATGAAATCTTTCAGGAAAATATCTGAGTGCATTCTTGAGGGCAAGTTTTTTTTCACTACTGTTCAGAATATCCTTTCTCTTTGGAGCATGGTTAATATTCTGATCGTATGACTTTAATCCAGGAAGTTCTGCCGGAATTCCTTCAGCTATCAGTTTTTTGAATTCAGACTTAGTCATTTGATGAGATTGTGAATTATGACATAAAGTTAGTAAAAACAAAAAAGCCGGCTCGCAGAGAGTCAGCTTTCTTTATATCTGGTTGCTTTTTACAGGTGACCTTCCTTTATTATTTCATCGTCAACAAGAATTCGGCCGCAATACTCGCAGACTATGATCTTCTTTCTCGATTTGATATCGAGCTGTCTTTGCGGCGGGATCTGATTAAAGCAGCCTCCGCAGGCATCCCTCTGGACAGGTACAACAGCAAGGCCATTTCGTGCATTTGAACGTATCCTCTTATAAGCTGTCAGCAGCCTTTCTTCAATGATAGCCTCAACTTTTTCAGATTTCTTATAGAGACCCTCTTCTTCTTTCTGAGTGTCGGAAATAATCTCATCAAGTTCTGATTTCTTGTTATCAAGATCACTTTTTCTGTCTGAAAGAATGGCTTCTGAATCAGCAATTACCACGTTCTTCTCTTCAATCAGAAAATTGAATTCCTTAATTTTCTTATTAAATAACTCGATCTCCAGATTCTGATACTCAATTTCTTTCGAAAGGGAGTCAAATTCCCTGTTATTTCTTACATTTTTTTGCTGCTCTTCATATTTTTTTATCAGACCTTCAGCTTCGACGATCTCATTATTCTTCTTAATAACCGATTTTTCGAGGTTACCTACTTCATCTTTCAGATTACCTAATCTTGTCTCAAGGCCAACAATCTCATCTTCCAGGTCCTGTACCTCAAGTGGCAATTCACCGCGTAGTGTTTTAATCTTATCTATTTCTGAATCAACTAATTGTAAACCATATAATGCTCTTAATCTCTCTTCTACAGAAATTTCAGACTCATGTGATTTTGCTTTTTCCATTTTTAAAAATAATTTATGGGATTCGTATTTGTTTCTGAAAACCGGACTGCAAATTTAGGGAATTTTTTATTAATTAGGTCTTTTAAAATTTCTACAGAGAATTTTTCGCTCTCAAAATGTCCTGTGTCCACCAGGAGAATCTTATTCCCGGCGTTAAAAAAATCGTGATATTTTATATCTGCAGTCAAATATACATCAGCTCCAGATGAAATTGCATTGCTAAGAAGTGATGCACCGGAACCGCCGCAGAGTGCGACTTTTTTAACAGGATTCCCTGTAGGTTTCGAATATCTGATCCCTTTTGCATCAAAAACTGAAGAAACAAGTTTCAGAAAATCTTTTTCTGTAAGAGGATCATGGAATGATCCCACACATCCCAATCCTGTCTGGATATTTCTGTTTTCAAGGGTATAGAGATCATAGGCAACCTCTTCATACGGATGTGCATCAATAAGAGCTTTTATTACTTTATCTCTGAGGTGGGAAAACAAGACAGTTTCAAAGCGGATCTCTTTTTCAAAATGAATCTCTCCTTTTTTGCCCCTGAATGGATTTGTCATTTCGTTACCTCTGAAGCTGCCGGTCCCTGGTGCTGCAAAGCCACAATAATCATAATTACCGATTACGCCTGCTCCTGCTTCAAAGAGAGCTGACCTGACCTCTTCAAGATGAGATTCAGGAATATAGGTAATCAGTTTTAATAATCTCTTTTCCAGCGGAGATAAGACAGTTATCTCCTCCAGACCAAGCTTCTCTGCCATCTTTCTGCTTACCCCATTGCTGAATGCATCAAGGTTTGTATGGGATGAATAGACTGCAATATTGTGCTTCACTGATTCAAACAGGATCCTTTCAGTAAATGATTGCCCGGTAAGATTTTTTATTCCGTGGAAAATCAAAGGATGATGCGAAACTATTATATCACATTTATTCGCAATAGCTTCAGCTATAACTTCTTCGGTAACATCAAGGGTGATCATTGCAGAGTATATCTCATTCTCAGGGGAACCAACCTGGAGCCCCGAATTATCGTATCCTTCCTGAAATGAAAGCGGTATAGCAGAATCGAGATATGAACAAAGATCTTTTAGTTTCATAATTATTTTTCTCTGTGTAACTCTGTGATCCCGATTGCTATCGGGACTCTGTGTAACTCCGTGTAAGTTCTTTTTTGCCTCGCCCTGAATCGCTCCTCCAGGGGGAGGACTTAAATCATTCACATTTTAGCTTCACTCCCTTCTCTCCCGGGAGAAGGGGGCATGGGGGGATGAGGCCACAGAGACACAGAGTTAAACAGAGGTTATTAAATATTGTCTCTGAGATCGAGCAGGATAGTTTTTATTTTCTGCAGAGATTCGTTTATCTCATATTTATAATTTGTTTCATCCCACTTCTCTGAAAGTTTCTTTTTTGCACCTGAAAGGGTCATTCCTTCCTCTTTCACAAGATGATGAAGTATTTTAAGGTTTTTAAGATCTGCCGGAGTAAAGAGCCTGTTGCCTTTCTTGTTTTTCATGGGTTTGAGAATTTCGAACTCATTCTCCCAGAAACGAATTGTAGAAACTGGCACTTCGAGCATTTCAGCTACCTCTCCAATTGAATAATAGAGCTTTTCAACTTTTTGTTCTTTGTATGGCATACTATATATTTTTATGATCTCCTGTCACTATGGTTCAGGTTGATTTATCGAAGGATAGTAACACCTCATTCCTAAGCTATGCGCCCGATATATATTAATCAAATGACTGACCTGTTTTAGATGATATTTCGATCATTTTTGAATATTCTTCAGAATTAAGATCTTCGAAATAATAATTTACCGGATCAACATTTACTCCATTCAGCTTTATTTCATAATGGAGATGGTTGGCAACCGATGTACCGGTACTCCCAACGAAGCCTATTATATCGCCTCTCTGAACTTTCTGTCCGGCTCTTACATTGAAATTGCTCAGATGCGCGTAGATACTTGTATATCCGAAACCATGATCAATAATTATATGTTTTCCCAGACCTCTTTGTGATGACAATATGGCAACAACAGTACCATTGCCTGTGGCATAAACATCGGTGCCAAGAGGTGCAGTGAAATCCATGCCATAGTGAAACTTGCTTATCTTATAAATCGGATGTATCCTCCAGCCAAAACCCGAGGCTGTTCTGGTCAGATCCTTATTTGAGATCGGAATAATTGCCGGAACTGATTTAAGCATTTCACCCTTATGTTCAGCAAGATTTATAAGATCGTCGAATGATTTGGACTGTACGTAAACTTTTTTCCTTATCTTATCAAGCCTGGTGGCTGTTTCTATTACCAGGTTGGAGTTATTATAACCTTCAAGGGCTTCATATCTGTTAACTCCTCCTATTCCTCCCTCCCTCTGCTCGGCCGGAACCGGTTCTGCTTCAAAAATAGTCCGGTACAAATTATCATCGGTCTTTTGAAGGTCTTCAAGAACTTTTTCAACACTTGTCATTTCCCTGTGAATAAGGTCGTACTGGATTGTCATCTGTTCAACTTCGCGCTTTAACGCCTTCTCTTTCGGAGAATCGAAGAAAGCTGCAAAGATGACCCAGTAGATTAATGCAACCATTACTGATCCGATAAAGTAAGCCAGAAACCTGACCAGCAGCGCCTTAATACCAAGTCTTATTTTATCAAAGCTCAGTGAATCGGGATTGAACTTATATTTTGTAGGTGTCATATCGCGCAAAGATAATCAATTCTAAAAAATAGAAAACTCAGTATCCGATTTGGATATTAGTATGAATATTATTAAAGACAAAGGAGCTTACCTTAGTTTTGTTTTTGATTCGAATGCCTGGATCATATCATTATATTCTTCCGGGCTGACATCATTATTGAAGAAATTAACCGGGTTCCTGTGTGTGCCAAATTGTTCAATCTGATAATGCAGGTGAGGTCCCGAAGATAAGCCTGTACTACCGCTTATGCCAATAAGGTCACCTCTTTTGACATTCTGACCACTTGTAACTTTAATATCGCTAAGATGACCATAAACAGTCTGAAAGCCATAGCCATGATCAATTACAATACAGTTTCCGAATCCGCCCGTGTTCCATCCCGATTCAATAACTGAACCATCGCCGGTAGCATATACCTCCGTACCATAAGGTACTTCAAAGTCCTGGCCGTTATGCATACGAGCTGTGCCCAACACCGGATGAATTGCCCTGAACTTGTATCCGTCACCTAGTCTGAACTTCACACTTACCGGACTTATACCCGGAAAGTGATCAATCTCCCTTTTCCATTCAATACTTCTTTCAGCGATAGTCTTATAGGATTCATTCTGAACCGTCGCCATACTTTTTATCTCATCAATTTTCGATTTATAGGCAATAAGGATATCTGAATTAATATAGCCTGCAAGGTCACGGTATCTGTCAACTCCTCCGAATCCGGCTTTTCTGTATGATTCCGGAACACTATCCATTGCAAGTATTGGCCGGTACCTTTTGTCATCGGAGAGTCTGAAGCTGTTAAGTGATGCGATTGAATTATCGAGTTCTCTTCCTATCAGGGTATATTGAAGCTTTAGGTTTTCAACCTGCTGTGTAAGCATCTTCTCCTTGGGTGAACCAAAAGTGTTTTCAATAAATTTACCATAGATAACTGCTATAAAAAGTGAGCCTGCAAACCCACAAAAGAAGATGCAAAATTTTCCTCTTCCAGGGTAATCTGACCTGCTTATACTGCAGGTCAGAGGGATCAAGCACATATTTTCGGTTTCTTAACAACAGGCAGTAGGTTTTTTAAATTTTATTGTGCAATATGACAAATCTAAAGCAAATAAACTAATTTTACAAGCTAATTTTTGAGAACGAATATTTAACACATTGATAGGCATTTATACGTTAATGAGATATAAAATGTTACATTTATTTCAAAATGATAATTCATGCCTGATTCTATTTTGACGAAATACTATATTACATGAAGGCACAGGAACTCAGGCAGTTGTTTTTTGATTTTTTTGAATCGAAAGATCATTTGATAGTACCATCAGCACCAATGGTAATCAAGAATGACCCTACTCTGATGTTTACCAATGCCGGGATGAACCAGTTCAAAGACATATTTCTCGGTAACCGGCTGGCTGC
The DNA here is from genome assembly GCA_963791065.1 of uncultured Bacteroidales bacterium. Taxonomy (GTDB): domain Bacteria; phylum Bacteroidota; class Bacteroidia; order Bacteroidales; family VadinHA17; genus LD21. The sequence goes on along the minus strand of CAWBQN010000015.1, from coordinate 340,537 downwards.
TATCAAAAGAGTTGCTAACTCGCAGAAATGTTTGAGAGTATCGGGGAAACATAATGACCTTGAGGAAGTTGGGCACGATACGTACCACCATACTATGTTTGAAATGCTCGGCAACTGGTCATTCGGCGACTATTTTAAGAAAGAAGCTATTGAATGGAGCTGGGAATTACTGGTAAAAAAACTGGGTATTCCGGAGGATCGCTTATATACAACCATCTTCGAAGGGAGTGAAGAAGATAAGGTACCACGTGATAATGAAGCTTTTACCTATTGGAATAAATGTTTTTCAAAACCTGATGAGAGGGTTCTTGAAGGTTCGAAAAAGGACAACTTCTGGGAGATGGGAGAAACAGGGCCGTGCGGCCCCTGTTCCGAAATCCACGTTGATATCCGCGATGATGAAGAAAGAAAAAGAATACCGGGAAAGGATCTTGTAAATAAAGGTCATCCCCAGGTAATAGAAATCTGGAACCTGGTCTTCATTCAATATAACCGCCGGTCCGACGGAGTCCTTGAACAGCTCCCTTCCAGACATGTAGACACCGGTATGGGATTCGAAAGGCTCTGCATGGTTGTTCAGGGGAAAAAATCAAACTATGAAACTGATATTTTCCAGGAGGTCATAAAGGAAATTTCAGCAATAACGGGCAAAGCATATGGGGTGAATGAGAAGTGGGATATTGCACTCAGGGTAATTGCCGATCATCTGAGAGCAGTTTCATTCTCAATAGCTGATGGTCAGCTTCCTTCAAATAATAAGGCAGGTTATGTGATAAGAAGAATACTCCGTCGTGCAGTAAGATACGGGTATAATAACCTGGGAATGGAAGAGCCGTTTATGTACAGGCTTGTTCCTGCACTTGCTGACACAATGGGCAACCAGTATCCTGAACTCCAGTCTGGCAAGGAGCAGATCGCAAAAATAATCCTTGAAGAAGAAACTTCTTTTCTAAAAACTCTCGGGAAGGGATTAAAAATGATTGAAAAGATGATATCTGATCTCAGAAAGGATCATAAAAACATTCTTCCCGGGAAAGTAGCCTTTGAGATGTATGATACTTTCGGATTTCCCGTAGACCTTACGCAACTCATTTTAAAAGAGAATCATATGCTTCTCGACCTGAAGGGTTTCGAAAAGGAGATGAAGAATCAGAAAGACCGGTCACGTGAAGATGCCGCTGTTGAAGCTGCTGACTGGACAATCGTAAGAGAAATTGAAGGAACCGAGTTCACGGGTTACCAGCTAACAGAGGATGAAGTGCTTCTTACAAAATACCGGAGTGTTAAAATCAAAGGGAAAGAGAACTTTCAGCTTGTTTTTAATAAAACTCCCTTCTACGCAGAAGCAGGTGGTCAGACAGGAGATACCGGATTTATTGTTTCAGGCAACGAAAAAGTTGCTATTACTGATACCATTAAGGAAAATAGCCTTATAATACATGTCGCAGGAAAATTGCCTGAAGATCCTACTTTAGTTATGAAGGCAAGCGTTGACCGTAACAAGCGTCTCATGACTGCAAATAATCACACAGCTACTCACCTGATCCATTATGCTTTACGGTCTGTGCTTGGGAATCATGTGGAGCAAAAGGGATCTCTCGTTACCCCTGACAGGCTTCGTTTCGACTTCAGCCATTTCACCAAAATGAGCAAGGATGAAATATCAAAAGTTGAAGAACAGGTGAATCAGATGGTGAGAGATAATTATAACGGTATAATTACCGAAGGAGTCTCTATGGAAGAAGCCAGGTCAATGGGTGCCATGGCTCTCTTCGGCGAGAAGTATGGTGATAAAGTCAGGGTTGTGGAATTTGGAAAATCAGTTGAGCTGTGCGGGGGAACGCATGTTGCAGCTACAGGCAGCATAGGGATCGTTAAAATTGTATCTGAGGGGGCAATAGCAGCCGGAATACGAAGAATTGAGGCGGTTACAGCATTCAAAGCTGAGGAATATATAAATGAAAAACTGAAAACCGTTGATGAAATAGGGACCCTCCTGAAAAGCACAGGAAGCATTACTGAAAGTATTGAAAAACTACTGGCTGAAAATAGCTCACTTAAAAAAAGAGTTGAGAAATTTCAGAATAAGTCTGCAACAGATCAGTTTCAGGTTCTTATTGAAAAAGCTGCTGCTATTAATACCATACGATTTGTATCAGGTCAGATAGTAACTGATTCACCTGAGGTTCTGAAGAATATAGCTTATCAGTTAACCAAATCTTCTGAAAACACTGTTATGGTTATTGGATCAGAGATTGGCGGAAAGGCCAGTATACTCGTGACGGTAAGCGATGATCTTGTTAAGGGGAAGAAAATCAGCGCTGTTGCTATCATAAAGGAAATTTCAGGTGAAATCAGCGGAGGTGGCGGCGGACAACCTTTCCTTGCAACTGCCGGAGGCAAGAATCCTGACGGGATAAAACGTGCACTTGAAAAAGCAGCCGGATACCTTAAAAAATCGTGACCAAGGTAATATAGATGGAGATCCCTCGCCGGCGGGCCATGCCATGGTATGACCTCAGGAAAGGCCATTCATTAATATGAATAATCCCCGTCTACTAAGCCTCTTGTTTCTCACAGTCGAAATATATTATAAAACATGTTTTTATAATTCTGTTATTATCAGACACTTAGGTACCATTCTGATTTTAGTTTACATTCTCATCGTAATTTGTTCGAAAAAAATCGTTAGACTTGTTATCTGAATGACTAACCTGTACATTGATTTTCTTCGTTTGTTGATAATCTATTTAACATACATTCATAATGGAAGTAAGAAGGACTTTTGACATAATTCAGTGGAACCTGGAGAAATATCCTCGTAAAGATATGTTTGGAGGGAAAAAGGATAATGAATGGATAACATATTCCACTGAAGATGTAAAAAATTATGTGGATTGGGTCAGTTACGGCCTTCTTTCGCTTGGCTGCAAAAAAGGAGAAAAAGTTGCTACCATCAGCGGAAACAAACCTGAATGGAATTTTGTGGATATGGCTCTCGCACAGACAGGTCTGATACATGTTCCAATCTATCCAACAATCGGAACGGATGAATATGAATATATACTTGAGCATTCCGATGTAAGGATGATTATACTGGGAAATAAGACTATATATAATAAGGTAAGTCCTATAGCAAATAAAATTCACAGCCTGAAAGATATTTATTCGTTTGACGAGGTTGAGGGAGTAAAATCTTTTAATGAAATAGTTGCTGCAGGGAAGAAGAATGCCGAAAGGTTCCGTGATGAGCTGGAGAAAATTAAAGAAAGCATCAAGCCTGAAGATATGGTAACAATCATATATACATCAGGCACCACAGGAAATTCGAAAGGTGTAATGTTGTCGCATAATAACCTGGTAAAAAATGCAATCACCACCTCTACTGCTCACCATCTTGGCTATGGGCACCGGGCTATCAGTTTCCTCCCGCTCTGCCATGTTTATGAAAGAATGGTGAACTATCACTTTCAGTATAAAGGGATCAGTATATATTATGTTGAAAATATGGGCACAGTTTCCGAGACAGTTAAGGAGATTAAACCACACCTTTTCAATACGGTTCCCCGGCTTCTTGAAAAAATCTATGACAACATCATCGGGAAAGGACGTAACCTTCCATGGATCAAGAAAAGAATATTCTTCTGGGCCGTTGACCTCGGACTTAAATTCAGATTAAAAGGTAATTCGCAGTTCTATAAATTTCGTCTTAAGATAGCAAGAAAGCTTGTATTCAGCAAGTGGAAGGAAGCTCTCGGAGGAGAGTTGCAGGTACTGGTCTCAGGTGGCGCTGCACTTCAGTCGAGACTTGAAAAAATTTTCTGGGCTGCAGGGATTCCCATAATCCAGGGCTATGGGCTCACTGAAACATCACCGGTAATATCGGTCAATCCTTTAAGAATAGATGAAATAGGATTTGGGACCTGTGGGCCCGTCATAGAAGGTGTAGAGGTCAGGATCGCAGACGATGGCGAAATTTTGTGCAAAGGAGAAAATGTAATGATGGGCTATTATAAAGCTCCGGATCTTACGGCTGAGATGATAGACAAGGATGGCTGGCTGCATACCGGAGATATTGGTGTAATTGAAGAGGGCAAGTTTTTGAGGATTACTGACAGGAAGAAGGAGATGTTTAAATTAAGCGCCGGGAAATACATAGCTCCCCAGGTAATAGAAAATAAACTAAAAGAGTCATTCTTTATAGAGCAGGCAATGGTGATCGGGGAAAATCAGAAATTTGCAAGCGCGATCCTTTCTCCGAATTTTGCATTTCTTCACGACTGGTGCTCAATTCATAAGATCCAGTACCGCGATAATAAGGAGCTGATAGAGCTCCCTGAGGCAATTGAGAGGTTCAACAGAGAAGTAAGGGAGGTCAACAAATCACTCGGAGAATTTGAACAGATTAAAAGGTTCCGTCTTGTCACTGAAGAATGGACCCCGCAGACCGGAGAATTATCACCAACGCTTAAGCTTAAGAGAAATTATCTCTCGAAAGAATATAAGGACATAATTGCAGAGATATATTTTGGTGGAGAAAAAGATAGTAATGTATTTCTAAGAATCAAGAACGGCATTAACGGAATGCTGAAGAATCTTCCGAAATTTTAGTAATTTTTTATACTTTTGAGGCTTTCAATCAGGTAATGAGAAAAATTATCACTGGAAGCCTCTTCTTTATATTGCCAGGCATCATTTTGTACATGATCTCGTGTGTGCCTCCATCTTGTCTTGAAGATACAGAATCATATCTGAACGCATCGTTCTACGATTCAATTGAACAAAAACTACGGGCTCCTGACTCACTGACTCTTTACGGTCTGAATAACGATTCAATTATTTATTTAAAATCCCCGGGCATTCAACCTGCTCGTATACCGCTGAATTCTTCTGCAGAGACTACTTCATTTGTAATTAGCATAAACGGAATAACTGACACTATCAGTTTCAAATATAGCAGCTATCCTCATCTTATTTCAAAAGAATGTGGTTATACATTTTATCATCACCTTGATACAATGCCGGTTTTCACAAAACATATTATAAAATATATATATACACCGAACGAGACTATTACAAACACAAAAGTTGAGAACATTCAAATATTCTATTAGTCTGATGATCCTCATAACCACCAGCCTCAGCCGGGCTGGTGCCCAGGACACTATACCCATTCCTCTTAAGATAAAGTTTGGTTTGGAATTGTCAGGTCCTGTAATTTATTATTCAAACAAAAAAACTCTGAATGCTGAAGGATATATTTCATTGGATCTTAATGAAAAACGTTCACTGGTATTTGATGCGGGTTATCTCAATTTTAAGTATACACAGGACAGCACTCAGCATAGTTATACATACCAGAGCAAAGGAAGCTATATCCGTATCGGGATGGATTTCAATCTTCTTAAACCTGATAAATCGCAGGGCAAATATTATGCGGGCATCGGCTTAAGATACGGACTTAGCCGTTTTAGCTCCTCGACACCTTACTTTGACCAGACTGATTACTGGGGTAAAACATCCTCATCAATTGCCCGGTCATCTAATTGGGCACATTTTGTTGAGATGTCTCCGGGAGTAAGGGCAGAGATTTTCAATCATTTCACTGTAGGATGGTCATTAAGTGTGAGAATGCTGCTTCATTCGACCACAGGGAATAACATGAAATCAATTAATATCCCGGGATTCGGCGACGGCACTAAAAGATTCAGTACAGGTTTGAGTTATTTTGTTGTATGGAATATACCCTTTAAAACCATAAATGCCATCCTCAAAAAAGAGGTTAAAGAGGAGCCTGAAGATAATAATGATACTGACCCCAATAATACCAATACCTCGGGCAGCCAGCAACAGGGGAATAGTATAAGGCAATAAATGAGAAATCAAATCTAAAAATCTTCTGTGTTAATTTCGCAGGTTCTCTTTTTTGTTTCTTAACCCTACCCTAACCCTTCCCCTAAACAATAAGGGAAGGGTGAACTTGCTAATATATAATAAGTTACTCCCCTTCCCTTAGATAGAACTACCCTTTATATACATCGTTAATTCAGAATTAATTACCTGAAGTAATTACTGGTCATCCGCAGGAGATTCCTCACTTCGTTCGGAATGACAATGTTTGCTTAGTTACGGAGGGAAGAAGTGGCGATTCGCGACACCAATTGGTATATTAATACTGCTGCGAATCGCCACTTCTTCCCTCAATCTCCACCATATGACTCTGTCATTCCGAACGAAGTGAGGAATCTCCTTCTACCAACCTGTGAAGCTTCTGGTCATCTCTGATAGACTTGTAATAAAGAATTACTTAATAAATGTGAATAAAAGGTTAGCTAGACAGAAGGGATTGGTCCCGAATTTTTCCTGCTGAAAATATATAATCCGACAAAAGTCAGCAAGCCATTGAGCAGAAGCAGTTCAAATCCGAACTTATATCCGTTAAATAATTCTACTGAATACTTGCTAAGAAAGAAGCAGACGACAGGAGAAAAAATTGCTATGGCAGGAGTTATCTTATCATTCACCAGTCTTCTGGTAAATAACCCGAACGAATATAGTCCAAGCAATGGCCCATAAGTATAACCTGCGATCGTAAAAAGCTTATCGATTACTGCCTTGTCATTCAATGAGCTGAAAATCAAAACACTGATAAAGAATACCAGGGCAATGGTCAAATGTGCTGCATACCTGATCCTTGTCTTTGCTTTCTCTGAAATATTTTCTTTTCGCTCAAGACCCAGAAAATCAATACTCACCGAGGTGGTAAGCGATGTTAACGCACCGTCGGCGCTGGGGAATGCCGCGGAAATAAGTCCGATCAGAAAAACAACACCCGCAACCGGACCAAGGTATCTGATAGCTATTGTAGGAAAAATATCATCACTTGTATTTATAATAATGCCCTTATTCTTCATATAAATAAGTAGGAGAGCTCCCAGAAACAGGAATAAAAGATTCACTCCCATGAGTATTGCACTGAAAGTGAACATATTCTTCTGAGCTTCTTTAATATTCCGGCAACTCAGATTCTTCTGCATCATCTCCTGGTCGAGGCCGGTCATGACGATCGTTATGAACATCCCGCTGAAGAACTGTTTCAGAAAAAATCGCGGGGAATGCCAGTCAGTAATGAACATTTTCGAAACAGGACTCTCTTTTACTGTCGTTGCCAGCTTTAAGACCGGAATGTGCAGATCTTTTGCAATGTAAATAACTGAAAGTACCACTGCGAGTAACATAAATGTTGTCTGAAGAGTATCGGTCCATATTATAGTCCTTATTCCGCCTTTAAGAGTATAAAGGATTATCAGTGTGATGAACACAAAAACATTGATCCAGAAAGGAATATGCCACGCATCAAATACAAAGATCTGCAGAACGTTTATTACCAGGAACATACGTAATGAGGCTCCAAGGGTCCGTGATAAGATGAAAAAGCCCGCCCCGGTTTTATATGACCAGAATCCAAATCGCTGTTCAAGATAGGAATAGATAGATGTCAGCTTTAGCCTGTAATAGAGCGGCAGCAGAACGAGAGCAATAACAAAATAGCCGAACAGATATCCCAGAACCACTACCATGTAACTGAACTGGGTATCCTTTACCCACCCCGGAACTGACATAAATGTGACCCCTGAAAGAGATGCCCCGATCATTCCATAGGCAACAACAAACCATGGAGAAACTTTATTCCCGATAAAAAATGACTGATTATCAGCTTTCCTTGCTGTAAACCAGGTGACTGAAAATAAAACAACAGTATATATCAGGAAAATTCCAAGTATTATGAGAGGTGACATATCGGGATCAATTAATCTACAAGAATAACAAAAAGAACGGAAGACAAAAAATCAGCTGCCTTTTTAATAACACCGGAAAATAGCACTAATTTTGTCTTAAAGATAATTAACATGAGCTTTAGTGAATTTCCATCGAGGCTGCTGGAAAATGCGGTGAATGAATTTGCTTCCCTCCCCGGCATAGGCAGAAAGACAGCTTTCAGACTGGTAATGAATCTGTTAAGAAGAGACTCTGCAGAAGTTAAAAAGTTTGGAGAAAGTATAATAAGACTTCATGATGAGATTCATTATTGCAAGAACTGTAACAATATCTCTGATACTGAAATTTGTAATATCTGCAATGATGAAAAGAGGGAGAGATCTCTTGTCTGCGTGGTGGAAAACATTCAGGACGTGATGGCAATTGAAAACACACGGCAGTTTCAGGGTTTGTATCATGTTCTGGGAGGAATTATATCTCCCATTGACGGAATTGGCCCTGCTGATCTGAAAATCGACAGCCTTGAAGAAAAAGTAAAAGTCGGAGGTATCAGCGAGATTATTCTTGCATTGAGTACAACTATGGAAGGCGATACAACAAATTTTTACCTCTACAAGAGACTGAATAAATATAATATACACATAACGACCCTCGCCAGGGGTGTCGCAATTGGAGATGAGCTTGAATACACAGATGAAATCACATTGGGAAGGGCGATCAATAACAGAAATCCGTACCAGCAATGAAAATCTCAGTTAATAAATTCCTGTCAAATTCAGGAAAGTGCATGAAGCGATCGGCAATCAGAGAGATCCTCAAGCATCTCCAGAAACCAGGTATGATCTCTTTTGCCGGCGGGCTGCCGGCTCCTGAAACCTTTCCTGTCAATGATCTAAAGGATATTGCTATTGAAATACTTGAAAAGCATGGACCTGAAAGCCTGCAATACGGTACCACTGAAGGTGATGCTCATTTGAGAAAAATGCTCGTGGAAAGACATAACAGGCAGGGTTTGAAAATAGGCATGGAAAACCTGATCATTACTTCTGCATCCCAGCAGGCCCTTGACCTGATCGGGAAGGTATTTCTCGATCCGGGCGACTATGTCCTTTGCGGCCTTCCCTCCTATCTGGGCGGGTTAAATGCGTTCTCACTATATGGTGCCATACTTAAAGGTATCAGACTCGATGAGGATGGCATGAAAACTGATGAACTTGAAGAAGCAGTAATTAAGATTAAAAAGCAAGGGAAGAGGATCAAGTTTATTTATGTGATTCCTGATTTTCAGAATCCTTCAGGCATAACTCTTTCGGAATACAGAAGACTTAAGATAATTGAGATCGCTGAGAAATATGATCTCCTGATCGTTGAGGACAGTCCTTACAGAGAGGTACGATTTGAGGGTGAGTCTCAAAAGCTTATGAAAGAGCTTGACACCACCGGAAGAGTCATTTCATTGTTCACTTTTTCAAAAATATTTGCTCCCGGATTCAGGGTTGGTTGGGTTGTGGGTCAACCCGAAATACTGGATAAACTGGTAATGGCTAAACAGACTGCTGATCTGTGTACCTCTTCATTCGTTCAGAAAATCATAGCCCGTTACCTCGAGAAAGATCTGCTCGATAAAAATCTGAAAAAAACAATCTCCCTTTATCGGGAAAGGCGTACATATATGATTAAATGTTTCAGGAAATACATGCCTGAAGGTGTCAGCTGGACAGAGCCCCAGGGAGGATTGTTCCTGTTTGTAACTCTCCCTGACTACCTTGATGCCGACGAAATATTCAAAAAAGCCATACAAAAAAATGTTGCCTTCGTTGCCGGTTCATCCTTCTTTTGCGATAATTCCGGCCACAACACCATGCGGATAAATTTCTCCTTTTCAAATAATGAGGAGATTGAAGCAGGAGTTCAGAGACTTTCAAAGGTTATTAGTGATGAATTAAACTGAAAATAACTACAGGATGGATCTATCTGTAATTATTGTCAGTTTCAATGTGAAAGACCTTCTCAGGCAATGTCTGCTTTCATTGGAAATCGCTGCTTCAAATATCGCGTGTGAAATATTTGTTGTTGACAACAATTCAAAAGACCACTCGGCTGAGATGGTCAGGTGTGAATTTCCCGATATCAAATTGATATCCAATGATGTTAATCTCGGCTTTTCTGCAGCAAATAATCAGGCAATCAGTAAGTCCTCCGGTCAGTTTATTGTTCTTCTTAACCCTGATACTATTGTTGAGAAGGATACTCTCTCCAAATGTCTTGAGTTCATGAAGAGCCACCCCGATGCAGGAGCCCTGGGAATAAGGATGACTGACGGTGAGGGCAGGTTTCTGCCTGAATCAAAAAGAGCCCTGCCAACACTTCGCACGGCTTTCTTTAAATCCTTCGGATTTTCATATTTGTTCCCCCGGTCACAATATTTCAACAGGTATTATCTTCCGCAAATTGACAGGCATGAAACTTCACTCACTGAAGTCATCTCTGGTGCTTTTATGTTTATCAGGAGGAAAGCACTTGACATCTCGGGACTGCTGGATGAAGACTTCTTTATGTATGGTGAAGATATTGACTTGAGTTACAGATTATTACAAACCAACTATAAGAATTACTACTTCAGCGGGACAGCAATCATTCATTTCAAAGGCCGCAGTACGCCCAGGAAAAGTTACAATGATATTCATCATTTTTACAAAGCAATGAGGGTGTATGTAAGAAAGCGTGCAAAAGAGCGGAATTACGGGCCATTTATTCTGCTCCTTGTTTGCGCTATCCGTCTAAGGGAGGGATTCGCCATTTTACATCGTTTATTAAAGCTGACCTTACGCACGAAGTAAGGCTCGCTGCGATAATTGTTTCAACATGCTGCTGATATCTGAAACATTTTGATGTTCCGGTTGTTTAGAGTGAAGGAAATAATTCAATCCATTTTATAACAGGCTTTAATTATTTCTCTGCAAGGATGATCATGAGTGAAATTAGACTTTTTTTTATTATTGATCCCCTTCCCTGCCTTCCATCAGGGGTAAGGAGTTCACTTTTTCCCCCCTGGGGGAAATTAAAAAGAGGGTAAGGAACAAGTTGAAAAAATAAAACTCACAATTTATGGCAAAACTGAATATCACACTGCCTGCAATGGGAGAAGGTGTAATAGAAGCAACCATCAATAAATGGCTGGTCACTGAAGGAGCTCAGGTGAAGGAAGATGATCCTCTTGTCGAAGTTGCTACTGATAAAGTTGATTCTGAAGTTCCGGCTCCTGCAGCAGGCACTGTCGTATCAATAGTTGCCGGGGAGGGTACTATTGCAAAGATAGGCGACTTACTGGCTGTCATCGAAAACGATGTCACACCCACTAAAGAAGATCTTAAAAAAGTTGATAAAGAAGTCGAAAGGGTCAGGGAAACGATAGCATCTTTAAAACAGGAGAAATCTGAATTGGAGGTAGTATCTCATGACATGAAAAGCCGTACACCCTCAGGTAAATTTTTATCACCTCTTGTAAGAAGTATTGCCGCACGTGAAGGAATAAGTTACGCTGAGCTGGATAAGATAAAAGGGACTGGGATGGATGGCAGGATAACAAAGGATGACCTGTTAAAAATGCTGGAAGGCCCGAAAAAAGAAAAAGAATCAACACCTGTAACAGAGCCAAAGGAAGCTTCTGAAACCGCAAAGGTTTCAGATCGGCCCGAAGCTGTTAAAACTGAGAAGTTACAGGTAGAACGGATATCTGGCGATGAAATAATTCCAATGGACAGGATTCGCAAAATCATAGCAGAACATATGGTAATGTCAAAAAGAACATCACCGCATGTCACCTCATTTATTGATGCTGATGTTACGCGTCTTATGAACTGGAGAAATGCCAACAAGGAAAAGTTTTTGGCTGTTGAAGGCCAGAAGCTTACACTCACTCCTATTTTTGTGGATGCAGTTGCGAAAGCCTTGTACGAATTTCCGATGGTAAACGTATCGGTTGAAGGCGACAACATCATTAAAAAGAAGAATATAAACATTGGAATGGCTACGGCCCTTCCAAACGGTAACCTGATCGTCCCGGTCATTAAAAATGCCAATGAGAAAAGTCTCAACGGTCTTGCAAAGGCCGTAAATGACCTTGCTGAAAGAGCAAGGATCAACAAATTAAAACCTGACGAAATAACAGGAGGCACCTTTTCAATCACAAATTTCGGAAGTTATCATAATCTGGCAGGAACGCCGATAATTAATCAGCCTCAGGCTGCTATCCTTGGAACCGGTGAGGTAAAGAAGACCCCTGTTGTTCTGGAGACTCCGGAGGGAGATGTCATAGCTATCAGGCAGGTTATGATCCTCTCACTAAGCTATGACCATAGAGTTATTGACGGTGCACTTGCCGGAAAATTTCTCCATAAAGTAAAAGAGATTCTTGAAAATTATTCCCCGGAAAATTTTTAGTTCCGCACTCAGTCGCTGATACAGCTTGAAATTTCAGGCTGTTGATAATCAGGCTTGAGAAAAAAAAGGCAGGATTTGATAAAAAGGACTATTGTAAATAGCCCTTTTTTCTAATATTTATCCTATATTAGTAGCCTTGAGTAGAGAAATAACACATTTTCTTCCTCCATACCTAAGACAGAAACTAAGGATTATGTTTTCCGCAAATGAATTATATGCCTCTTTCCATTTAGATTAATTTTATTATGATGAAAAGGTTAGTTCTCTTAACGTGGCTGCTGGCTACATTTATCAATTCTGATTTGCTTTCTCAGTCAAAAGAAGAATTAAAAAACAATTTTTATGATGCTGAAAGCTGGATCCTGTTTGAAGCATACCAGGACGCCCTGCCTTTATATCTCCAGTTATTGAAAAGCTATCCTGATAACTCAAATTTCAAATACCGCATCGGTCAATGCTACATAAATATTCCGGGAGAGAAAGCTAAAGCTGCCAGTTACCTTGAAGACGCTGTTAAAAATATTGATCCAAAATACAAAGAGGGGAGATTTAATGAAACTGGAGCTCCCTACGATGCGCTCTATTATCTCGCCAATGCATACAGGATCACCAACCAGATCGATAAGGCTCTTAATGCTTACGAGCAATTCCGAAAAAACCTGAATCCTGAAGTTTATGATTCGACAGTCGTAAACCTCCAGATCCAATCGTGCCGGAATGCAAGGGAATTGATGAGGATGCCTCTTTTTATCAAACATAAAAACCTCGGGAGAATAATAAACACGGTCAACAATGACTATAATCCTGTTATTTCAGATAAAGAGGATCTGCTGGTATTTTCCAGAAGCCAGGCATTCTACGATGCAATGCTTTATTCCAAAAAAATAAATGGAGAATGGACTGAGCCGCAGAATATGAATGAGCTGCTTAAAGTTGACCGCGATCTGTTCCCTACCTCCATTTCAAAAGACGGAAAAGATCTGTATCTATACAGCTCTGCCGATTATGACGGGATTATTTACACTTCCCGATTTGAAAACGGAACCTGGTCCCCTCTTGTAAAACTCAACGATAACATAAATACCAAATACTGGGAATCACATGCGACCATCTCACATGACAATAAAAAACTCTACTTTACCAGCAATAGAAAAGGAACATATGGAGGACTCGACATTTACGTTTCGAATCGTGATAGTACAGGTGACTGGGGACCAGCCGTAAATCTTGGTCCTGTAATAAACACACCCTATAATGAAGAATCTCCATTTTTGAGTGAAGATGATAAAACGCTCTTCTTCAGCTCCAGGGGCCATTTCAACATGGGAGGCTATGATATTTTCTACTCGACTCTTCTTGCAAATGGCGAATGGTCGGTTCCTCTGAATGTTGGCTATCCTTTGAATACTACCGACGATGATGTGTTCTTTAAACCTCTTAATCAGGGATATGAGGGTTATATCTCAAAAGAGCTCCCTGGGGGTTATGGTAAACAGGATATTTACCGGATCGAGATCTTTTCAAATGATCATCCCAGAAAATTCTTCGTAAAAGGAATGGTAAAGGTAGCTGACCTGATAAGTAGCATGCATGATAGCGTGAAAGTAAGCGCTATGAATATTAAAAATCCGAACCAGACAGTGATTGTTTATTCAAATCCTAATACTGGTGAATATGAGTTTCAGGTTCCCCAGGGCAATTATCAGATAACATATGAAGGCGAAGGAGGTGAAAAGGTTGTCAAAAAGCTGGATTTGCCACTTCAAAATCCATCCGACAGCTTTGTACTTCCCGGAACGATTCTGCCTAAAACAGACTTTATTGCAGATCTGAAAGTTGAAACCAACAAAACAATCTCTGTCACAAAAGGTGATTCTATCCTATTTCCGATGAAGGTGGAACCAAAATCCTCCCTGACGGTTGAGCATTGGGTCGGAGATTCATTGGTATCTGTTGAACACTTTAATATACTAGATTCAACATTTAACTATAAAATGGCTCCGAGACCCGGGAAAAACAGGGTTGTCTTTAAACTGACCGACAGGTTCAATAACACTACTAAGACTGAGGTATTAATTACGCGTGAGAAAAATATTATCCGGCAACACGTTAGTCACCCTGAATATGAAAGGGTAATATCTCAGAAACAGATTGCTTCACTGGCCACAATGATGAAAAGCAGAGCTCAAGACAGCTTGCTTAAAGTTGTGATCGAATCAAATATTGAAAATAAGGTATTCGCAAGGGTCGATGACTACATATCGTATTTGAAAGAAGAAGCAGTTAAAAAGAACCTTAACTCTGAAGAGGTTGATAAACTGGCTCTTAAAGTGGCCGTGATGGATAATATCCTTTCACAGGCTGCGGTCGATTATCTGGCAAAACATACCGAAGGCGACCTGAAAGAACTGCTTTCAAATCTTAATATATATGAACTGAACCTCAAGACCTGGACCGATTTGCAGGAATATATCAACACAAAGACTGCCGGTAAGATATCTCCCCAGGATCTCAACAGGATTGCTGCAGCAGTTTTAGCTGAAAAAGATCCTGGCATTGAAATACTGAGGAATAAAATCCTGGCTTTCGGTGAAAGCTCTGCAGCAGGTGATCTGATCCGTCAGTCCGTCACATCCGGTGACCAGGGTAATATCAAATCAAGAGAAAAATGGTTTGAGTCTTATTACAATGAAGCGCTTAAGCGGGGACTTACGCAGAAGCAGATAGCAGATATGATTGTGCTGATCAGTTCATCGCCTGATACTAAAGTTGAAGCATATCTGAATGATCTGGCACGACTTTCGGAAGAACCATTTGCCTCTGCACTTAAGTCAATAGATCTGAAAAAAGAGGGAATTAAAACGCCTGAAGATCTGATCCTATACCTCCTGAACAATAAGGATAAGTACACTGAAGATGCTGTATTTAAGAGCATTGCAAATCTAATTGTTGAGAAAAACGCCTCTGTTGAAAGCATAAAATCGCGGATAACCACAGGTAAGCAGAGCCATTTATGGATCCTGTGGGTTCTTTTGGGAGCCGGAGTCCTGGGTCTGTTCCTGATCTTGTGGAGAAGAAAAAAGGATCGTAAAGAGCAAAAATAAGAGTAAAATGACCGGCTTCTGCCGGTCATTTTCATAAAATAATGCACGATTAACAAATTTTTTGCGTTTTTTTAATAAATTTGTTTGTCAAAATACCTGTCTATGATCAAAAGAGCAGTATGTCTGTTTTCTACACTATTTTTTATTATCTCGATGTATGCCCAGGAGAATAAGGAGCTTCAGGAACCTTTCCTTGAAGCTGAATATTTTATGATGAATGAAGATTACACCGATGCACTGGCAAATTATCTTCAACTTCATGAAAAATTACCTGATAACGCAAACATTGCATATTGTATAGGAGTCTGCTATCTGAATATCCCAACCAAAAAAAATCTGTCTGTTGACTACCTTGAAGCTGCTTCAAAAAATATGTCAGCCAAGCATAAAGAAGGGACAGTTAGTCAGGTAACCGCACCGTATGATGCATTATTTGAACTTGGGAAAGCCTACAGGATCAATTTTAAATTCGATAAAGCTAAAGAAACCTTTACAAAATATCTGGCTACCCTTCTGCCTGACGATCATGAGAACATAGATTTTGTGAAGCACGAGATAGAGGTATGTGATATGGCCAAAAATCTGATAGCTAAACCAGTCTCATTCACGGAGGAAAATGTCGGGGAACTCTTTAATGATGAAAAATCTAATTTTAACCCAATTATATCGGCTGACGGAAAATCCTTTGCCTATATGGTTTCCCTGAAATTCTATGATGCTGTTATGTTTTCAAGACTTGTTAACGGTAAATGGACTGCCCCTGTTAATATTACACCTGAACTCCAATCTGATGGGGATTTTTACATCTCATGTCTTTCTGCTGATGGTAAATTATTATTTCTCTCCAAGGATGACAATATCAATAGTGATATTTACATGAGCACATATAATGGAGAAAGCTGGAGTAAAACCGTCAAACTGAATAAAAACATTAATACAAAATATTGGGAATCACATGCTTTCCTGTCTGAAGACGGCAATCAGCTTGTCTTTGCATCTGACAGGGCAGGGGGATTTGGCGGCCTCGATCTCTATGTCTCCCATAAGGTAAATGGCGACTGGGGCCCTGCTGTAAATATCGGACCAGAGATAAATACTCCATTCAATGAAGACAGACCATTTCTGATAAATAACGGGAAGACACTTTTTTTTAGTTCCCAGGGTCATGAAAACATTGGCGGATACGATCTGTTCAGATCCGATCTCCAGACAAATGGCCTCTGGAGCAAACCTAAAAACCTGGGTTATCCGCTCAACACACCTGACGATGATATTTTCTTTATGCCTGCAGGAGATGGCAAATCAGGCTATTATTCAAAGTATAAGGATACAGGAGGATACGGGAAAGAAGATATTTATAAGATCACCTTTAAATAAAAATAGACCTGCGATTTGATTGATCCATTAGAAATGTTCCTATATTTGTTTTGATGGTAAAATTCAGAGTAAAGATCATAAGTGCCATATTACAGCTATTGATTCTGGTTGTGTTTTCTGTGGCTGTAAAGGCACAGTCTTCAGGTGAGATGAAAAAGATTTTTGCCAAAGCAGAGTCTTATTATCTCTTCGAAGAATATGAACTTGCAAACCAACTGTATCTTCTTCTTGATACTGCTGACAACTTAAATATAAAATATAAAATAGGCAATTGTTATCTGAATATACCGGGTGAGAAAGAAAAATCAATCCCTTATCTGGAGGCTGCCGTTAAGACTGCCAGCTATGATTCCAAAACCCAAACATTTAAAGAAAAGAGAGCTCCTCTCGACTCCTATTTCTCACTGTCAAAAGCATATCTGATTAATAATCAGCTTGATAAAGCTCTTAGTACGCTTCAGACTTTTAATAAACTTGCCCGTGAGACCTCCTCAAAGGGTGGGATGAAAAACCTGGAATACATTGAACAGCAAATTCAGGCGTGTAAAAATGCTATTCTGTATAAGGAAACACCGACAGTTTTCAGTAAAAAGATACTTGGCAGCGATTTTAGTCAGGGCTCAATAAACGACAATCCTGCTGTGAGCTTTGACGGAAATACAATTGTCTATACTGAGCGAAGGGGGATGGTTAATGCAATCTTCTATTCGAAAAAAGAACGGGGCAAATGGCAGACTCCCATCGAAATTACTGCTGAGATCAATGCCGGAGAAGATTGCTCATCATGTTCACTTAACAGCGATGGCACTGAACTGTTCCTGTACAAGACCGACAATTACGATGGTGCCATTTATTCATCAAACTTCATTAATGGTGCCTGGACTCCCATAAGGAAATTAAACAAAAATATAAATACCAAGTTTTACGAATCTCATGCCTCTATCTCTGCTGATGGGAAAAAATTGTACTTTACAAGTAACAGGGATGGCGGACAGGGGAACCTTGATATATATGTTTCCGAGAAAGATCAATCAGGCGACTGGGGACCGGCTGTAAACCTTGGAGCAGCAATAAATACACCATATAATGAGGATACTCCTTTCATAACGCAAAACGATTCCGTACTCTATTTCTCTTCCGAAGGGCATAGTTCTATGGGTGGATTTGATAATTTCAAAAGTCAGAAGATGGGAGGTGTATGGAAAACACCGACCAATCTGGGATACCCCATAAATACCACCGACGATGATAAATTTTTTCAACCTGTAAACAATGGTCAGAATGCTTATTATTCAATGACGACAGGCTACAAAAAGAAAGATATATTTTACATTGGACTTGGGAAAACTGATGTTAATCAGTTATTTGAAATAAAAGGCAAATTCAGTCTGAAGGACACGGTAGTGACATTTGATAAAAACTATTCTATTCATCTTCTTAACAAAGGATCAGGTGATACTCTCGATGTAGGTTTCCCAAACAAATATACTGGCCTGTATAGTTTTTCAGTAGCTCCGGGTCAGTTCAGAATATATTATAAGGGATTTGGATACAAAACTCAGATAATTGACACTGCAATTTTGCAGGACAACCCGAACATGGTACTGAATCTGGATGTGTCTCTTGAAAGGGATACATCAGTCAAACTGACCAGCCTGGCGCCGCAAGTTTATGACAGGATTGATCTTGCACTTATACCAACAGTTTCCTCTGTTGATACCAGCATGCTTATCAGAAACATGAATGTAAGTGATGTCAGCGATGTAAATATTAAAGACTCAGATGTACTTTATTATACGGTCCAGGTTATGGCTCTCCATAATCCTGTTGACGTTACTTACTTCAAATACATTGGCGACATGAAGGTAATGTATAATGATGCTGATAAGTTTTACCGATATACAACAGGTAGATTTTCTACCAGGGAGGATGCTTATTCATTAAAACTGGAGTTGATACGGAAAGGATATCCTGAAGATATCTTTATCAAGAAAGTTTCAAAACAATGAAAACTTCTTTAAGGAAGACGGCGCTTCTATCTTTTCTGATTTTTTCTTACATCACTTTGAATGCCCAGGAACTCTCTAAAAATGGATTCATCAGGGCCGTCAGGGAAGCTGATCTTTATTATGAATTTGACCAGAATTATGAAAAGGCTGCAAGTCTGTTTGAATCTCTTCTTAAAATTTATCCTGAAAACGCTAACCTGACTGCAAAGCTGGGTATTTGTTACCTGAATCTAGACGGGAAAAGCCCTGATGCTCTGAAGCTTCTGTCAAAAGCATCGATGAATATCGTAAGCAGTGACCAGGAATACCTTGAATACGGAGATAAAGCACCCCTTGACACCTATCTTTATCTCGCAATTGCATATCATCAGAATGACAGCCTTCAAAAAGCGCTCACACTTTATTATGATGCAAAGAAGAGATTAAAGGATACTAAATCCTTCAGAGAAGATTATATAGATCTGCAGATAAGAGATTGCCGCTATGCTGTTGAGATGAAGAAGAAACCATACACAATCAATACCGGTCTTTTCACCAGCTGGCTTGGTGATTATCCCGGAGCCTGTAATCCTGTCCTTGCAAAAAATGATTCCGTATTCGTTTTCACCCAAAAAGAAAACGGGAAAACACGTATTCTTTGTTCTTATAAATCAGGCACATGGCAAGTACCATTGGATATTACCCAGCAGCTTGGAGGATACGACAGATTCTATACGAACTCGATTACCGGCGACGGTAAGTTATTAATAATATATATGGATGACGGCGGTGACGGAAACCTGTACTACAGTCAGAGAAAAAACACTACCTGGAGCAAAATAAAAAGTGTTGGGAAACCTATAAATTCCATCTACTGGCAATCACATGGGTTTATAACACCTGATGGCAATACAATGTATTTTTCCAGCAATATGCCTGGCGGAGAAGGAGAACTCGACATCTGGTATTCAGAAAAGAATGCCGCAGGAAAGTGGGGTGAACCTGTGAATTGCGGTGATGTTATAAATACTCCTTATAACGAAGATACTCCCTTCTTTGATCAGGAAACGGGCGCTTTACTTTTCAGCTCTGTCGGACACACCAGCATGGGAGGCTATGACGTATTCAGATCAGTAAAGAGAAACGGAACATGGACCACTCCAATCGGTATGCCTTATTCATTTAATAATACGATGAACAATGACTTTTTTATTCTCAATAACAACACGCCCGGATTTATTTCCAGCTTTTATGACGAAAAAACCAAATCACGAAACATTTAT
Source organism: uncultured Bacteroidales bacterium (assembly GCA_963791065.1). Lineage (GTDB taxonomy): Bacteria > Bacteroidota > Bacteroidia > Bacteroidales > VadinHA17 > LD21. Next base: position 320,563 of record CAWBQN010000015.1, on the reverse strand, counting down.
GCAGTTGTAGCAGAAAATCCCGCTGATAAGATTACTCTGGCCAAAGGGACTATTACTCTTGAGGATGGAATGGGGGTTGATCCTAAACAAATCCATATCTGGCTGGTTGACTCAAGGAAGGGAAATGCATCTGAAAATATTAGTTTATCAGATTCAGTATCATTTGAATTTGAAGTCAAGCCCGGAGATTATCAGCTTTTTGTTGACCACCAGGGATATAAAACCGACACGATCAATCTTAACATTCCATTATTTTATTCAGCCAATTATGTTTCTGTTAATGCTTCCCTTATACCTGATAAGGTTTTTGGAGGTGAATTCCTGTCAATTGACAATATACTCTTTGAATTCAATAGTTCAGAACTCGATAATGAAGCAAAATCAAGGCTTGACTTACTTAAGTCTATTCTTATTAATCATCCCGAACTTAAAGTTGAGATCGCAGGGTATACTGATAATAAGGGAACCAGGGAATATAACATGATCCTGGCTGACAAAAGGGCCCAGAATGTTATAAATTATCTTGCCAAATCCCCGGCTTCAAGTCTAAAATTTGTCAAAAAGGCATATGGAAAGTCTGATTTTGCAGCTGTTAACAATAATGCCGACGGCTCTGATAATCCAGAAGGAAGAAAGTATAACAGGAGAGTTACATTTGGGATTACAGACCCTAAGACAGGAGTTGTTATACGTCAGGAGACCTACACACCGGAACACCTCCGGCAACCACATTCATTGAGATATCATATAGTCCTGTTAAAAACAGCAAAAAAACTAAGTCCGGGTTACTTTTCCTCACTGATAAAAGATGATCTTCTGTTTCTCAGGACAATAAATATGGATACTGTTTCGATGTACACCCTGGGAGTATTCTATAACAAAAATGATGCTTTGAAGTATCTTGCCTATGCCAGGGAATCGGGATTTGACAAAGCATATGTTTTGAATCAGTATGAGCTAAATGATGACTCGAAATCAAATTTGACACCTGAAGAGAAAAAAGCCAGAATTGGCAAGATTGATCAGGAAATATATTCAATACAACTTAAAGCTACAAGGAATCCATTGGATATTGGCAGAATATTCAGTGGAATTGAGGGAGTTAAGGAAATGAAATCAATCGACGGCTTTTATAAATATTATTGCGGCGGCTATTTAACATATTCTAAAGCGGGAGATGCGCTTCTGGCAATTAAGAAGTCGGGATTTGAAGATGCCTTTATTGTGAAACAAAATGAACTTGAAAATGATTCGGAAATTAACCTGAACCCTGTTGAAGATAAAGTAATTTCCGGCAAAATTGATAAGGGATTATATACAATTCAGATAAAAGCCACAAAGAATCAACTGAATATTGGCAGAGTCTTTACCGGACTGACCGGAGTTAAGGAGATAAAATCAAGTGACGGCTTTTTTAAATATTATTATGGAGAATATTCAGGGCTTTCAAAGGCAAATGATGGGCTTTTGGCTATTAAGAAACTGGGGTATAAAGATGCTTTTATAAAAAATCTTTACTGAATGATATTTAAAAAATAATCCTTGAATTACTCATGAAATACAAAGATATCAAACTGAGAGCTCTTGAGCCCGAAGATCTGGAACTCCTTTATGAATGGGAAAATAATGATGCCAATTGGTCAATAAGTAATACGGTGACCCCATTTTCACGATTTACTCTTAAAAGATATCTGGAAAATTCTCATAAGAATATCTATGAAACTGGCCAGCTCCGGCTTATGATTGACCATCTTGAGGATAAGATTACCATTGGAACGATCGATATCTTTGATTTCGATCCCTTTCATAAAAGAGCAGGCGTCGGAATATTAATTGCAAATGAGTCGTACAGAAGAAAAGGGCTCGCCTCCATGTCGCTCAATTGCCTGATAGAATATTGTTTTAAAACGCTTCAGCTTCATCAGCTGTACTGCAATATCCTTGCAAACAACTCTGAAAGTATAGAATTATTCAAAAAACAGGGGTTTGTCCGGGCAGGAATTAAAAAAGATTGGATCTACTCCTCCGATGGATACATGGATGAATACATGTTCCAGTTGATAAACACCTGATCATGTTTAATATTCATGATAGTAGAGACGGGTCTGGGACCTGTCTCTACTGCTATTTTAATCGCGAAGCCAGCAGTCCGCATGCCGCAGAAATATCTCTCCCCCGCGATTTGCGTATTGACGCTGATACACCTGAGATAATCAGGTTATGTTTGAAGAACTGCATCCTGTCACCTGAGGATGAACTATGTGAGTCGTTCCCAACGGAATGGTAAGGCAATAAATTGACTCTTACGGATGATCCTTTAAGAATCGATTTAAGAGACTCGAGATGCGAATCTGTATCGTTCAGACCTTCTATCATTATATAAGCCACACTAAGTCTCCTTTTCTTTTTTACAGGGAATTTTTGCATCGCATTAACGATTTCCTGAACGGGATTCCGATTTTCAGCCGGGATATGTTTTTTCCTCTCGTCACGGAAAGGAGAAAACAGGCTTAATGTCAGATTGCAGTCCGATCTCAGCATGAATTGTTCAACTTCCTTCATAAGGCCCACCGTTGAAACAGTAACGTTTCTGGAACTTATTGCCATCCCCCATTCTGCAGTAATAATCCGGCAGGCTTTCAGAACATTTTCCAGATTATCCATCGGTTCCCCCATTCCCATAAAAACGACGTGAGTTACTTTATCTGCATCGGGAATAGCAACTATCTGGTTAATAATCTCTCCTGCTGTCAGATTACCTCTAAATCCATACTTTGCTGTTTCACAAAAGGAACAACCCATTCTGCAGCCTGACTGAGTTGAAACACAAACAGTATTTCGTTTATTATCTGGAATATAGACAGTTTCAAATTCTTTTCCTGATTCGGTTCGGAACAGGTACTTGACCGATTTGTCATTTGAAACTTCAGAACACAGCGGTGACCTGATTCCGCTTGCAAAGGTTTTTTGAAGCTCCTCCCTGAGACGTGCCGGGATATTCACAAAACGTGAAATATCGGAAATACCTTTTTTATATACACTATTCGAGATTGAAACTGCCTGAGCAAGCGTGAAACCCGATTTGTTTATAAGTCCAAATATCTCATCAGATGTCAAACCGCAAAGATCCTTCTTAACCATATTAACCAGATATATGCAAAAATAGAACGATTATCGATATATTAGTAATTAATATAAGACATCAGGACATCTTTCTCAGGGAATCCTACTGAAATGGAAAACTGGAAATCATTATATATTTATTATATATCAGGAACCGGAAATGCCAGGGCTTCATCAGAATGGATTGCAGATGAAGCTGCTAAAAGAGGCCTGAGAGCTGTAGTTCAGCAGATTGACAGGCTTGAGAATATCGTGTTCCCTGCTGGTGATGAAAAACCGCTGATTGGTTTTGCATTTCCGACACATGGCTTTAATGCTGCGCCAATAATGATAAGATTTATCTCGGGTTTTCCGGGAGGACTTTGCAAAGAGGTTTTTCTCCTCAATACCAGGGCCGGGATGAAACTTTATAAAGCTTTTATGCCGGGATTAAGCGGTGTTGCTCTGTTAGTGCCAGCTCTTCTTTTGCGACTAAAAGGCTACAAATGTATTGGATACAGGCCTGTTGATCTTCCTTCAAACTGGATACCTCTCCATCCGGGACTCAGGAAGAAGGTGATTGAATCAATATTTAAGAGATGCGAAAGGATTGTAAGAAACTTTGCAAACACGATCTTCAGCGGGAAAAAAGTCTATTGTGGACTGTACAGCTTACCCGTTGATCTGTTGGTAAGCCCGCTCGCCTTAGGCTATTATATTGGAGGCAGATTTTTCCTTTCTAAAACATTTATTGCAAACAATAACTGCAACAACTGTGGCTTATGTATTAAAGAGTGTCCGACAGCTTCAATTGTTTATGTTGAAGGCCGGCCATACTGGAAGCTGACATGTGAAAGCTGCATGAGATGTTTGAACCATTGTCCGCGGAAAGCAATTGAGGCAGCGCACGGAATGGCTGCTCTGTTCCTGATTATTATATCAATAATTAATACGCAAATTATTATTTTTATTATCAATATCTTACATATCCAGCCAAGGGCCTGGTGGTGGATTCTGATTTCAAACATCATAGGAATTGGAGGGATGGTGCTGATGGCAACGCTTCTCTATAGGATTTCCCATTTTGCAATGGCACTGAAACCTGTGAAATATCTGATCAGGTTTACATCACTTACTGCTCTTCCTTTCTGGAGAAGATATAATCTTACCGGCAAAAAAGAAAAATTAGACAAAAGTTAGTCTACAATAAATGGAACTTGACAAGACTGACACCAGGTACCTGGTGTCAGTCTTGAAGAGATCCGCAAAGCATTTTAAATCAGTCCCCTGTTTTTAAGTAATGGTCCGATAACAGGTTTACGACTGCGGAAGTTAATATAGCTTTGTTCAGCATCCGTTATTCCCATCGGGGCCAATATGTTTTTCCTGAAAGAATCGGCTGTTTCCTTATCAAAAATGCCTTTTTCTTTAAAGGCTTCGAAAGCATCGTTATCGAGTACTGCTGCCCATGTATAACAATAATACCCTGCATCATAACCTCCGGCTATATGTAGAAAATAGGTGCTACGGTACCGGGGTTCAATCTCTTTTATAAGTCCCATCTTTCCGAAGATGTTCTTTTTCAAATTGCTCAACATTAATATTTACTGGAGCCTCCAGTGTATGATAGTCCATATCGAGAAGTGAAGCAGCAAGCAGCTCTACATTGTCAAAACCGGTGTTGAAAAACCTGCTATTTTGAATTTTGGCAATAAGCGGATCAGGCATAGTTTCACCCGTTTTATAGTTCCTGGCATACATTTTTAATACTTCCGGCTCTGTGGCCCAATGTTCCATAATCTGGGAGGGCAATTCCACAATATCCTGTGCAGTAAAAGTCATGCTGTATTTGTTTATGGAGAAAAGACTCTGAAGGCCATGTCCGAATTCGTGGAAGAGTGTTTTGACATCATCGAGACTAAGCAATGATGGAGTATCTTCAGAGGGATTGGTGAAATTGCATACAATGGTAACAACAGGGTTGATTTCCTTCCCATCAAGCCATTTATGATCGCGATAGCCACCGCACCATGCTCCCTGGCCCTTGCTTTCCCTTGTATAAAAATCCATGTACAAAACCCCGAGAGCACTTCCGTCAGCTTCTTTTACCTCGAATGCCTTCGCATCGGGATGCGGAAGGGGGATTGTTGTTATAGGGGTGAAGGTAATGCCATACAGTTTATTTGCTACGGAAAAAGCTCCTTCCCGTACATTATCGAGTTTGAAATAAGGTCTGAGTTCATTATCATCCAGGTTATATTTTTCTTTACGCAATTTTTCGGCAAAGTACCACCAGTCAGAAGGCTCAATTTTAAATTTAGCTCCCTCCCTGTCGGCTATTTTCTGCATTTCTTTAAGTTCCTCATCAGCAACCTTTAGGGCGGGTGTCCAAAGCTGATCAAGGAGAGCGTACACATTTGCCGGAGTTTTTGCCATTCTGTTGTCAAGGTTCAGGTCAGCATGAGATTTAAATCCAAGAAGCTTCGCCCTTTGCGCACGAAGTGCAACAATATCAGCAAGGATCTTCTTATTGTCTGACTGATCATTATGATTTCCGCGTGAAAGGTATGCATCATATAGTTTTTTGCGCAGTTCACGATTTTCATCATAAGTCAGGAAAGGAAGCATGCTCGGTTTCTGGGTGGTAAATACCCATTTCCCCTCGAGACTATCGTTTTTAGCAATTTCTGCAGCGCCGTTTATAACATTTTCAGGCAATCCTTTCAAGTCAGAAGCTTTATCTATTACCAGCCTGAATTTATTTGTCTCAGATAGTACATTTTGGCTGAATTTCACAGATAATACTGATAATTTTTCATTTAGTTTTTTAAGAGTGTCCTGGTCTGCCCCTTTAAGAAGTGCTCCGTTACGAACGAAATTTTTATAAAGGTTCACCAGCAAAAATTCCTGTTCAGGAGTAAGAGCTAACTTGTCTTTGCTGTCATATAAGGATTTAACTCTTGTGAAAAGCGCTGAATCAAGCAGGATTTCATCATGGAATGCAGAAAGTTCGGGCGATACCTCCACCTCGATCTTCTGAAGCGAATCATTTGTATTTGCTGATGTCTGCGAAAAAAATACCGCAGATACTTTGGTAAGCAGCTCTCCTGCCTTATCCAATGCTTCAACAGTATTCTGAAAAGTTGGTTTGTCTTTGTTATTTGACAGTTTCTTTAATTCTTCCCTGCCATCAGCCATTCCTTTTATAAATGCCGGCATGTAATGCCTAGCCATTATCCTATCAAATGGCGGTACCTCAAATGGCGTATTGTAGGAGACAAAGAATGGATTGGACTTATCTATTTCAGTTACAGGTTTGTTCTTACAGGCTGCCATTGACATACTTAATAATCCACACATTAATAATATTTTATAAGATTTTTTCATGGTTAATGAATTTTAGGTTTTATGTACTATAAATCATTTAAGCTTAGCGGACTTTGTCCGCAGTAGCTCAATTCCCGCCGTCGCCCTCACGGGGCATGGCGAGCGAAGGCGGAGAGAGGGGGATTCGAACCCCCGGTTCGCCGGAAGGCGAACAACGGTTTTCGAGACCGCCGCATTCGACCACTCTGCCATCTCTCCATAATTACTTCAGAATGAACCAAGTTTTCTGCTCATCTTGTCCTGTTAAAGGCTGACAAAAATAATAATTATTATCTGCTTTTATCTTCAAAATTTTGTAAGATTACCCGCAAATCTCTAAAAGATTTATAATAATATTCCTGCAAGCGATGCCGAAATATATGAAGCCATAGTACCACAAAGCATTGCTTTAAAACCCAGTTTTGCAAGATCTGCTTTTCTGTTGGGCACCAATACACCTATTCCACCGAGCTGAATTGCAATTGAACTGAAATTGGCAAACCCGCATAACGCAAAACTTGCTATCACAACCGATTTTGCACTTAACAGACCCTGATGGATCATAGGTGTAAGGTCAGAATAGGCAACAAATTCGTTTATTACCATTTTAGTGCCCATTAATGAACCAACGTTAAGCGATTCAGATGGCGGAACACCCATTATTATTGCGAACAGGCTGAAGAATGCGCCGACAACGTCTTTCAACCTGAGATTATCTACATTCAAACCCAGTGCATTTAGTGACACTCCAATCCATGAAAGAAAATGTCCGAAATATCCCAGGAGGGCATCTATAAGAGCTATGAGAGCAATTACACCAATAAGCATCGCAATTACATTAATGGAAATTTTCATGCCATCACTTGCGCCGTGTGAAATAGCGTCCATTATGTTTGAATGTTCTTTTTTCACTTCAAGTTTTACCGTTCCCTGGGTTTCTGACTCTTCGGTCTCGGGAAATACAATTTTCGCAATGACGAGTGCGCCTGGTGCTGCCATAAGGCTGGCAGCCAAAAGATAAGAAGCCGGTACTCCCATGGAAATATAAACTGCCATTACCCCTCCGGCGATGCACGCCATGCTCCCTGTCATAGATGCAAGCAGTTCCGACATCGTCATTCCTGAAAGATAAGGTCGTATCATAATCTGAGCTTCCACCTGACCTACAAAAGCGCTGGCAACATTAGATAATGCTTCGCTCCCGCTTACTCTCATTGCCCAATGGACAAACCGTGCTATTACTGCTATCACCCGTTGCATCAGACCTACATGATATGCCATCGCAACGAGAACACAAACGAATATTATTGTCGGTAATAATATAAAAAGGAATATACCACTTTTTACGATACCTTCAGGAAGTATCTGGGTTACTTTTGTGAGATCACCAAACACAAAAAGCCCACCTGCTTTGGAGAAATCAAGAAGCTTATTAATAGCTTTCCCCAACCAGAAAAAAATTTCCTGCCCTATCGGAACCTTAAGAATAAATATTGCCAGAGCTATCTGCAGCAGAAGGCCTGTAATAACCAGACGATAATTAATTTTTTTCCTGTTGTTCGACCAAAGAAATGCAATTCCCAGAATAGTTATTATCCCAATAACACCAGTAAATCTTCCCATCTTAACGACGATTAGTTGATAGAGTCTTTTTCAAACCTACATTTTTTTTTGATATATATGCCGGGTATAATGAAAAAAGCTTTCGTCGAGGAAAGAAACCAATCTCCGAATTCGAAAATCTATTGAAAGGTGAAAGTAAAGCCACTTACAAGTGATGTTTACTTACTGCCGGCAGGAAAAGATTCTGACCATTTTTTAATTATCTCAATCTGATCTTTGGTTGGAATAAGGTCGGGTCTTTTTGCTCTGGCAGCTTTTGGAGGCATTGCGCCCTTTTTTAGCTCAGAATACATTTTTGCAGCTTTTTCTTTCTGCTTTTCCTGCGAATAATTTGTCCACTCCGTAAAATTCAACTTAGACTTAGCCATTAATTTCCCATCGCTTGAATGACACGATTTACAGGATGCAGTAACAATTTTGTCTACGTCGTCGGGAAGTGCCTGTCCAGTTTTTGCAGCTTCCTGGGCGATTATCCGGACATTAGATAAAAATAGTCCGGAAACTAAAAAAATGGGGAACAATTTTGAAAAAAAAACAATTTTCTTCATTTTTTCAGGAATTAGATTAATTATATCATAAAGATATACTAAAAAACTTTCATGAACCAGCTATGGCGCCCTTGAATTATTAAGTAAAAACCGCTATTTGCCCATTTCTTGGAACGGCTCTGTAGATAATCTTGGCATCATTGCGGTTCAGTTTGATCTTAATAAATGGGTGATATTCAGGAACTTTCAGCACTACTACTCTTTTTAGTGCACTCCATGTGGCTCTGAGCCGGTCACTGAGGTCGAATCTGAATTGACCTATCCTGTCGACAAACTTCTCGTTTTCCGATTGATAAATATAAATTCTGAGTCCCCCTTTCATTTCAAGAATATAGTTAACGGGCTCAGTGATAGATGTATCGGGCATAACATCAGGCTTATATTCAGAAGTATCTTTGGGTGCCATTTTGATCATTACCGGCTCCTTTTTTATTGTGGCAAAAGCATGTGAAATAGTAAAAGGTGCCGCAAGCATCGACAAAATTGCATATTCATTGCCTGTTGTCAGGATTTTGCTGGCTTTTACACTATTCATCTTTGCTTTGTATACAACGACGCCGCTGATTTCAACATTAACGGTGCTGTCAGGAATATCAATTGTGATGTAGATGGAATCTGTTTCAGCCATGACTATTCGTGACTGAAGAAAAGCTTTCTCCCTGAATAATCTGAGGAAAGCAGTATCGGTCAGTATTTTTTGTTCAGATGTGTTCTTACCGGCATTTTTAGCTTCAAATTCATTTTTTATCTCTTCCAGCTTTTTTCCGGGACTCATCATCGACATAACTGAATAATAGATAATGAAAAGGGATATAATACTTATCAGGACAATTAAACCAACTTTCCGGTGAGGCTTTTTATTTGTAATTTCGGTTTCCATGTAATTCCTTTCGATCGAATCAGAAAATATAAACTTTCGAACCAATATTAAGTGTGTTGAAGACGGCTTTCAGATCATCATCATTCAGCCTTACGCAGCCATGGGTAACAGGCATTCCGAGAAAGCGCTTATAAATTGTACCATGTATCAGGTATCCGTCACCAATTGCGAGGGCATAATCGCCCAGCACACCATATTCATACCTTGAATCATCATTTGCAGAAGGAACCGGAGAACCCTCCTCAATAAATGACCAATCGGGACGTTTCCAGACGGGATTGGTTGTTTTACCGCGTATCCAGTATTTCCCTTTGGGTGTCTTGAAGATCCATTTTTTATTGCCCGATGTCTGAAGCATTGTATAACTTCCTGAACTGCAAAATCCTTCTCTTAAAAGTTTCTTATTTGTATAGAGATAGAATTTATTTTCGATTGTATTGACAACAATATACGATTGTCCTGATGTATAGGCATTAAATTTCACTGTCAATCGCTGAACATCTTTCAACAGAGCACCCATTTGTTTTTTATAAAGAAGATCCTTCATTAGTGACTGATTATCTGAAATTTCAGTCCTATGTATTGGTGAAATTTCCTTCAGTACAGGTACAAAGTAAAGTACGAAAATAACCAGCACAATAGCTATCAGAATTGTAGTTATGATTATAAATAAATTACGGAAAAGAGTAAAGATCGGCTTCCTGAGGCGGATTACCTGAGATTTATTATCTGGCAGATTAATATCCGCATTATTAAGGGTATCGTGAGTGGTCAGGTTCTCTTCAACCACTACTTTTTTTTCGTCATTTATTTTTTTTTCGTTTTCCATAACAGATGTTTTACTTGTCCACCACATCCTTCAATTCGACCATTGATCCGATTATCGTAACCGGAGTACCAACTTTCACCATCTTAAATACCACGTCCATCTCCGTATCGGTAAGAGCAATACAACCTTCTGTCCAGTCAATACCTTTTCCTCCGTTGCCATGGATTTCAATCAAGCCTCCCATTTTTGCAGATGCAGGAAGGGAGCCTTTCTCAATCTCGGCTTTGAATTTTTCTTTGTCCTCATCATTGGGATAGTCCAATAGCAAAGCTTTATAATATTTAGTTTTTCCTCCGTCGAACTTTTTGGTAATCTTATACATCCCTTCCGGGGTAGCCAGATCACCTCTCACTCTTTTATCTCCAACCCAGTTTCTTCCCAGCTCAGCTTCAAATTCATATTTTCTTGTTCCATTAAGATAAATAATACATTTTCTTGAAAATTTGTCGATGATTATTGAATAGTCACGTGTTCTCCTGGATTCGCTTAAGGTCTTATCAACCCATTGTTTCCATGTTGAAAATGATTTGAAATAGTTTTTCAGGTTTGCGGAAGCATTTTCATATGATTCGGTCAGAAGATATTCGGAATCAGTAATTTTCCTGTTTGCCTGAAGGTATTGCCCCTTATTATAAACTATCTCGGCTTCATTAAGCAATAATTTTCCTTTTGATATACGGTTTCTGATTTCGAATGCTAAAGGATAGGTGGTGAAAAGTGCATCGATCTGATTTACAAGATCATTAAGAGTCTGAATTTTTTGTTTCAGCTGTAATTTAAGGTTTGTTGAACTGCTGACGGAATTCTCCGAAGCCTGACCGGCTTTTTTCGCAGAAAGTTCCGCAAACATTACAACCTTGTCATAATGTCTGAAATAAATAAATCTCTTATTTTCTCTCTTCCAGTTTACCATTGCAGAATCATATAAGATCCTTGCCTGGGTAAAGAGTTTTTTAGAATATGTATCTGCTTTATTTGTTTCTGCCCTGGAAAGACATTCCCTGGCATGTTCCATTTCAACTTTTGGCGGCCGGGGGGTTAAACGGATTAATAAAAAGATTACTAATGGAATAGAAACTGCAATTGCAGAAAAAATCAACACATCTCTCCAAACCTTTCTCATGTAAACCTGTGACGATTTTTAAAAAAAACCCCGGGAACTTCCCGGGGATCTTATATAAATAAGTTAATTACTTATTAACTATTTTTTCTTTGGTGCAGGGGCAGGGGCTGGTTTTCCTTTTCCTTTTACTTTTGCGATAGCATCTTTAAGTTCGGTATTGATGCCGGTAGCTCTTTCATTGGCAGCTTTAACTTTGTTGAGTGCATCCATGTATGTTCCTTTATCATAGGAAGCCTGTGCATCAGCTACAGAGGTTTCGATTGTAGCCATTTCGGTTTTAATTTGCTCAAGAACAGCTGCTCCTTCTTTTCCTCTTGGTGCTTTTGTGATAAGAGTTCTGTTTTCTTCAATAACAGCTTTCACAGCTGCCATTGATGTCTCAACCTCTTTCTTAACTTCGTCTTTCTTAGCTGCAGCATCAGTGGCTACCTTGTTAGCTGCTGCTAATGTTTCGTCAAGTTTGATACTGATAGGACCAAATTTCTTGAATAATTTTGATTTCTGAACTTCAATTGCAGCATTAATAGCTTTCATTGAATCCTGTACAGCTGCAAATTCAGCAGGTACATAAACAGCTGCTTCAGCAGTCTGTGCAGCTGTAATTGCTGCATTAGTAGCATCAACTTTTGCCTGTGGAACTTTGCCACAACTAGAAAGGAAAGCAACCATTGCGATAGCGGCTAATCCCATTAAAACTTTGTTCTTCATTTTTCTAACCTTTTTTAATACTTTGTTTATTTAACAACTTCCGATCTATTTAGATTTAATCGTTTCAGTTTAAAAATTACGGTGCGAATATATTAAAATTATGGAACATAACAATATAAAAATCAAATAATCTTACTTCACTTTATAAAATAGGCCGAAAAGCTGATATTATGGAGATGATCATAAAACTTAAAAAAAGAAGCATTTATTCAATATGTCGTGAAACCAAGAAGTTCCAATCCATTTTGAATTTCATCCGCTGACATGAACAGTTTCCATAACAAACCGGTTCTGTAATTCTCTATCATTATGACAATTGGACCCTGATCAATAGCGAGATATCTCTGTGGGATACCAGTTATTCTGTTCACTGAATGCATCATAGAATCCATATTCACCCCATATTTTGTTTCCAAGAATATAATAAAAGTGCTTCAATGCTTCCATTGATTGTCCGGGAGTGTATGGAAAAGAAGAAAGTGCTGCTGTAGGAGAAATAACTCCAAGATCGGATTCTTTCCCCGGGAGCATGAGCTGCATAACCATTCATTGAATAACTCGCAGTCAGTCCCCAGCAAAATCGCTATAGCCTGCATATTTTTTTGGATTCAGCGAACACCATTTCCAGTTTATAAGAGTCTGATTTTTATTCTCCTGCCAATAGTCTGCATACTTGTCCTTCAACGACCTGGGATCCAGTCCGAGGTATGAATAATGGGCCCAGAAAAGAGGTCCTCCATATTCCTCTGCTCCATTATGTCTGAGAGACAGTATATATCCATATTTTTCCATGTGCCCTGTATGGCGCCGTCCCGTGCCCAACCTTCATGGTAAACTTCCGGATTGACAGGATATGTGGGAGAAGATGCAGCCAATATATATAGTATAAGACATTCATTATAACCTCTGACTGCAAAATTCATTTCCCAGCCATAATCGGGTGACCAGTGCCAGTATATAACATTCTCGCCTCCTTTTGTGAACCAGTTCCATTCAACCTCTTTCCATAGTTTATCTATTTCCGATGCAAGAAATTTTTCCCTCTCCGATCCATTCATAAAATACTGTCTTACAGCAAGTAATCCCTGCATCAGGTAAGCTGTCTCAACAATATCTGCCCCATCGTCTTTATGGCTGAATGGTTTTACTTTGCCTGTTTCACCATACATCCAGTGTGGCCAGGCTCCATGAAACCTGTCGGCTTTTTTAAGAAAATCCACTATCCTGGAATAACGGTCAACCGCTTCATCCCTTGTGATAAAACCTCTTTCAACACCTACAAGGATCGCCATAAGACCAAACCCGCTTCCTCCCGATGTAACAACATTCCTGTCATTATCAGGATATATTCCGTCTACATGAAATCGTTCACGGGCCATTCCCGAATTAGGTTCGGCTCCATCCCAGAAATATTGAAATGTCCTGTATTCAACCAGTGTAAGAAGCGAATCATCTGATATCTTTTTGAACTCTGGATAAACTATTTATTACCTGTTGTTTTGTCCCTGTTACCGAACAGCAGTTAACAACCAACTACAATAAGACCAACAGAGTATAAGAACCTGAGGTTTTTCATTGTTTCAATAAGGTGAAGCCAAGTTTTGTCAGGCCATTCTGTACTTCAGGGGCTGACATAAATAAATTCCATAAAAGTCCTGTTCTGTAGTTTTCAATCATGCAAATAATTGGCCCCTGGTCGATGGCCAGTGTAGAAGTTTGCCCACCAGCCCTCGGTTACATCAAAGGCATCGTAAAAACCATAATCGCCCCAGAGATGGTCGCCAAGAAAATAGTAATCGGTTTTCAATGCGTTCAGCGATTGAACGGGTGTATATGCAATGGAGGAAATGGCAGCTGTAGGTGTGATTACTCCCAGGTCATTTGTAGGGGATTGTGCATTATATCCCGATGGATTGTCAGAAGCTGTCAGACCCCAGATCCCGGCGCCATAACCAGGATATTTTTTGGGATTGGCAACGCAATAAGCCCAGTTTATCAGAGACTGATTCACATTTTGTTCCCAATAATCAGCATATTGATCTTTAAGATGCCGGGGATCAATTCCCAGAAATGAATACTGGGTAAAGAACAAAGGACCGCCATAGTCTTGTCCCAGCGGCAAAAGATATCCGTAATAGCTTCTTCCGTTTTTGATCCCTCCGTTATTCGCATATCCGTTCGTATAAACATCTGCTGTAATGGTATGTGTCGGTGAAGAGGCAGCTATAACGTATGTGATCAGGGTTTCATTGTATCCCTGGATTTTAAGATTGTACCCATAATCAGGCGACCATTCCCAGTACAGGGTTTTTTGACTATTTGTATACCAGTCAAATTCGACAGCCTTAAATAAATTATTTATCCGGTCAATTTCTGTTTTCTCTGCTATTACAGTGGAATCAAGATATTGCCTCATGCAAAGCAGGCCCTGGATCATATAGGATGTCTCAACGATATCTCCTCCGTTGTCAGTGGGACTGAATGGCTGAGTTTTTCCAGTTACCCCGTTTATCCAGTGTGGCCAGACGCCATGAAAACGATCACAAGTTTCCAAAAATCCCAGAATTTTATCAAGCCGGGCCATGCCATCAGCCCTTGAAATAAATCCTCTTTGCATGCCAACAATCATGGCCATAATGCCAAATCCTGATCCTCCCGTTGTAACAATATCACCCGAAGAATTCCGTTCGCGTGCCATTCCGCAGGAAGGATGGCCAAAATCCCAGAAATATTTGAATGTTTGTTTTTGTACCAGTGTCAAAAGATCATCATCCGATAGTTGTGCGAATTGATAGGTGGAATCAACCGCAGTAAAAAAATCAGAAGAATATCCTCCGAAGATAAAGCCTCCGGCCGATGTCAGTGCTGAGGAAATTGAAAATGAGTACCGGGTAAGGCCTTTTGCTTTTGTTGTATTGGAAGCCAGAACTGTTTTGTTGTCACCTGAAAGAGCATAGGATAAAGGAGGTCCGTTAAATGAAAATGCTGATTTGTAATTATTGGGATCCAGTGGCTTGGGAAAAGTAAACCTTTATATTTATTTTTTAGGGTCAATGTTTTGCAGCGGGTGAGTTGTCATCGACTTTGCCATTGAGACTGATGAATCAATCAGCATGGAACCAGCAAGAGTTGTAAAATTTATACCTGGATGCCCGGGAAAGTCTCTCCGTTTATTCCGCGCAAAGCTGAAGAAATTGCCAGTGTATAATCGGTGAAATACTGCAGGAGTGGACGCAGGGGTCAGTGTGAGATGAAGTGGAATTATTAGCGATAGAGTAGTATAAGCAACCCTAGCGCCTGCAGAATTTTGAAGGGTAATCACCTTATTCAATCGAGCTGGTATCGACCGCACTGCTGAATGAACAAATGAACAGGCTGATCATTGGGTACGTTTTTTATCGTGTCGGTGACATTCAGAGCTGAAGTGCCAATCTTCACGCTTATCAGCTGGATCATTCCCTCATTCTTATTGGGAGGTATCTTTCCTGCACGACAGGATAGATATGAAAAATATGAAATAACAGAGCGGGATATTTCTATATTTCATAACCAAAAGATAATGAATAAAAAGAAAAGGAAGGGCCGTCTTGCCCTCCCTTTTCATCTGACTGGAATATTTATTGTGCATTCCCGGAATTGTACATGAGTGTGATCAGTGCCGGTGTCAGTACCGAATGATATATTGCAACATCATCCAGAAGACCTTTAAAATGGCCATTTGCAGGATTCGTATAGTCTGCCCAGGTATCCGGAAGAGTTGGACTAACCTTATCCTGGATAAAGCCAAAGACAAATGAGTTATTGGCAGCGTTTCCTGCAAATTTCAACCCTGTTGCATTTAACAGCTTGGCACCGTGCATAAAGATTAAAATCCTGTGCTTTCATTTCCTGACCATTGATGTACAAGGTACCAATCTTGGTAGTATGGTCATATGTACATACAATATGAGCCCATTTCTGAGCCAGCAAACCGTTTACACCTGTTCCATTATTTGAAATAAGGTCTTTGCAGAATGTCCATCCCTGCCATCCTCCATTGTCCTTTGTATTCCTGATCCAGACGCCGTGAAACCATAAGTCCTGTGATGTGCAGGTGTTCCATCGCTTAGGCTGTATTGAGCAGCAATTTGCATTGACCTATCTGGGTCTGCACACCAGTACCATATACATTGCTGATTATACTCGAACTGGAACCCAAACCATGCGGCCAGTCCCATGACAAACTGATCGCGTTTTGCAGTTGTGTCATCTTTCATCCAGAAACTTAAAGAGAAGTCACTTGTATGTACCAAGCACATCACCATTGGGAATCTCAATAAGTGAGGTGGTTCCGTTAAAGCTTGCTGCCTGACCGGAAGCTGCATTACGACCTGTTACGTAGGTTATGTCAGTGACACCACCGCTGCAGCGTTATATACTCCTGTCTGATCATTGGCATTTCCGTCAAAGTTCCAGTATGCGAACTACGCCTGCAGGAAGAAATGAACCCAGGTAGTAAACGAACGGTTGATGGCAGTAAGGGGCTGTCCGTTGGTAGCTTTTAACCCTGTTCGTGATTGCAAGTTTATAAAGTGCCCCGTTTGCCAGGTTGGCTGTAGGAGTTATAGTAACAACTTTCCCTGTGGCCGCAATCGTCAAAGGAATTGAAACATTATCATAATCCTCTGTAAGGGTTATATTACTTGCAGTTGCGGTTGTTGCATCAACATCAGTGGTAAAAGTGGCAGTAATAGCCGGGATTAACCGGTACATTTGTAGGAGCAGTGGCAGCATTCAGATCAATTGTACCAACCATCAGTGTTCCCAGTTCAAGAGGTGCCGGATTGCTTTTTTTACAGCTATCTATTACGACAACAGCTGTCATCATCATCAAAACACTGAGAATCAAAATTTTTCTTTTCATGATTGTCAATTATTTAGTTATACATATCGAATAGGATTGAATTATATTAATAATTCGGATTTTGTGTCAGCGATCCCTGTGAAATATCAATTTCACTCTGGTGGATTGGCAGTAATTCATGTTTGCCGGGGACAAATCCCAGAGGGCCAAGAACTGAAGCCGCTTTCCCGGTTCGGACAAGATCCCAGAACCTTTCACCTTCCAGGGCAAGTTCATGTCGGCGTTCCAGCAATATTTTATCCCTGAGTAAATTTTTATCAGTGATAGTAACATCCGGCAAGTATGGAATTGTTTCCTCCTCTGGCTCTTTTTCTTACCTGGTTCAGATAGATGAGGGCATCCGCCTGGTTTTCCATTTTCGTTCAGAGCTTCAGCAGCCATCAGTAGTACATCAGCATATCGGATCAGTCTTCGATGATGTGACCATTGTGTAGGAGTATCGTTTCCCGGGGTCCACACTTTCCGGTTATAACATTGAATATTGATTGTATCGCCATTTTGATTTAGTATTAACAATAGGATCGTTTACCTTACTGGTATCTCCGACTATCAACACTCCATCTATGGTATCGCCCAGATCTATTATAGTACCTTTCAGACGGGGATCACCGGGTTCAAAGGACTTTCTTAAATCGATTGAAGGCCGTTGAATCCCCATCCCCGGTTTGGTTTTCCCCTTACTCCCTGTGTATTTGCATATTGAGCTCCTCCGCCGTTATAATCTTCTACTCCAAGAGCTCCTACTTCGAAAATTGATTCGACTCCGTTATTACCATTTACACCATTGGCATCCAGAAAGTTGGGTTCGAGTGAATATTCATTGGACTGAATGACTTTCATGAGCGTATAATTCCGCATTTGCAAAATCCTTTTGAAAAAGGTAAACTTTTGCCAGTAAGGCTTCTGCAGCACCTGATGTTGCTCTTCCCTGATCAGATGGAGCCAAGCTCGCTCTTTTTTGGAAGATGGCTATCCGCATACTAGCAAATCTGAAATAATCAGATTATAGATTTCGTCGCTTGTAGCCCGGCCAAGATGCAACGGAGGATCGGTTGTGGTCACTTCGGGAACTCCTCCCCAGGCACGAACCAGATCAAAATAGAATAGTCCGCGCAGGAATCTGGCCTCACCCAGATAGCGGTTTTGTAATGTTGTATCCATCGATATTGCACGGAACTTTTTCAATTACTACATTAGCCCATTTTATACCCTGGTATAATGTTGCCCACCAACGGTCCAGTCCATCTCCTGTTGTGTTGAAGGTGAAATTATCATAGGCTCCGACTGTTGAAAGCTGATCATTCGTATTACTTCCTTTATAGGCATCGTCTGACATGATATCCAGTATAGGATATCCACCTGAATTATAATACCAGTTCCTGACTGCAGCATATACAGCATTTGTAGCCTGCAAAGCATCGGAAGAAGATACGGGAAAGGAAGCCTGTGTCAGATTTCCCTGTGGATCAATTTGTAAATAGTCCTTACATCCTGCCAGTCAGGATGAAGACACATAGTAAGATCTTAATTCTTATTTTCATGACAATCAGAACGTTAAATTAATGCCAAATGAATAAACCGAAGTAACCGGATAGGTTCCGTAATCAATCCCGTTGGAAAGAACGATCGAGCTTCCAATTTCAGGTGTATACCCTGTAAACTTGGTCAGGGTATATATATTTGAGCCCTTTACATATATCCTCAATTGATTGATTAATATCTTTTTTGTAATGACCGGAAGGCAGTGTATACCCCAGGGTTATATTTCGCAACCTGCTAAACGAACCATTCTGAATAAATTTATCGGAAGGGAGATAATTGTTGCCACCATATGTGGCTCTTGGTTCCGAATTGCTTGTTCCGGGGCCTGTCCAGGCTCCTAAAACATGTTTTTCCCAGTTGTAGGGATCAGGCCTGACAACTTCTTTGGCATTGAATAATTTATTGCCATAAACTCCCTGTATATCAAAGGAGAAATCGAATCCCTTATAATCGACTTCAAAATTCAATCCTAAGTATATATTTGGGAATTGGTGATCCGATATAAGTACGGTCATTACCATCGATCTTTCCATCGTTATTCACATCCACTATCCGTCAGTCGCCGGGAACTGCTGTTGACAGATGCGGATATGCATTCAAGCTCGTCAGCACTCTGAAATACTCCATTTGTTTTGTATCCATAAAAAGCTCCGATTGGCAGCCCAACCCTGCTTTGGGTTACAGGAATCCCATTAGACAGGTATCCGCCATATAAAACCGAATCGATCCCACTGCTTCCCCCTACTTTTAATACTTTGTTCTTAATTGTTGATCCTAAAAAGGTAATGCTGTACCCTACCTGTCCTATTTTGTCTTTCCAGGTAATCTTTCCTTCAAAGCCTGTATTTTTTACTGAAGCTGCGTTGAAATATTCGTCGCACCCTGACCGTTTCCAAGGTAATCGGGTGTGGCCAATGGGATCAGGATGTCGCTGGTAACACGATTATAATAGTCGAATTCTCCGGTTAGTTTGTCTTTAAAAGACCAATCTCCAAACCGGCATCGGCTTGGCTGGTACTCTCCCATTTAAGTTTTGGATTACCGGAAACGGCATATGTGACAGCAGAATTTGCAGTGGGCGGATTACCCAATACTGTTACCAGGGTCTGAGTAAGGGAATACTGTTTATCATAAGGGATTTTATCATTCCCGATTATTCCCCAGCTGCCACGCAGCTTTAAATTCGAAATGACCGGCAGATTTTCCATGAAGTTTTCCTGTGAAATAACCCAGCCTGCTGCAAAGGAAGGGAAATTGCCATACCTGTTGGAGGAACTGAATTTTGATGAGCCGTCACGGCGGAATGTGGCTGTTAAAATATATTTTGAATTATAAGTATAGTTCGCCCTGAACAGGTACGACATCATGGAAAAGTTTTGATTAGGATCTACTCCGTTGGTTATGCTGCTAAGGGTATTTACTCCGCTGGTAGGATCGTAGATATAACTCGGATCGAAGTACCAGAAATCAGGAGAGGTACGGATTATATTTTTCCCTGTCATTGAGAACAACTCCGATGAAGCTTTCTGCATTGTATAACCTGCAACTACATCAAGGGAATGAATTCCAAATTGCTTATTGAATGTGAGTGTATTTTCCCAGAGCCAGTTGATGTTATGACTGTTTCCTTTATTAAGGAGGTTCAAAAGATTCTGTTGCTGCGGGGATACGAAATAAGGCGGGTGCAAAGCTTGTAGCCTGATTATAGCCGGCATCGAGGCCAAAGCTGGTTTTAGCTTTAAAGCTTTTCAGTATCGTTGCTTCGGCAAAAATATTGCCTACACCGCGGACACCCTTTATTATAATCATTTGAATAGGCCAGGTCGGCCAGTGGATTTCCCACATTAAGTACTTCAGCAAAACTTCCATCCGGATTATAGGGAGCCAGAATGAGGAAGGGCCCGATATGCAGAATAGGTCACATTGGGAGCATTTTGCTGCTTATAAGGAGTTATAGTTAGGAAATTACTCAAGCTTAATATTTTTTGTAAGTGAATAGGTATTATTTAATTGGAAGGTGATCCTCTCATAGCTTGATTTATCTATTATACCTTCCTGTTTGAAATAACCCATACTCACATAATACTGTGTTGTTTCTGTTGCACCTGATGCTGAAAACTGATGGCTCTGAATTGATGCCGGATGGAAATATCAGCGACTGCCAGTCAGTATTCGGTACCAGATCCACATTATTATATGTCGGTGTGATTTCATTTACTACAGTGCATAATCCTTTCCCTGAAAGAAGATCGATCTTCTTTGCCAGTATCTGTACGCTATACTCACCAGAATAACTGAATGTTGTCTTCCCTGTGCCTTTTTGTCCCGATTTAGTGGTTACTAGTATCACTCCGTTTGCTCCGCGTGAACCATAGATGGCCGTGGCCGAAGCATCTTTGAGAATATCCATTGAAGCAATATCCTCAGAATTCAGAAAGGAAATATCATCGACAATCACTCCATCGACCACAAAAATGGGAGAACTGTCATTAAAGGTGCCCACGCCTCTGACTCGTAAGCTCAGGCAGAGCACCCGGAGCACCTGAAGTGCTTGTCACCTGGACACCTGTAACTTTCCCCTGCAGAGCCTGCTCAGGACTTAAGGAGGTGATTTTTGTGAGATCAGCAGTTTTAACTGAGGATACAGATCCTGTCAGATCGCTTTTTTTAACAGTCCCATAACCAATTACCACCACCTCACCTAATTCCTTCGATTCCTCAAGCAACTTTACGTTTATGACAGTTTTGCCGGCAACCGGAATCGTCTGAGCTGCCATGCCCAACATCGAGAATACCAGCGTGTCACCCGGAGATGCAACAATTTCGTAACCTCCGTCAACATCGCTGAAAGTGCCCTCGCAATGTATTCTTAACCTGTACTGATGCACCGGCAACAGGCAGTATTCTTCTCATCTGTAATCTTCCCTTTTACTGACTGTTGTGAAAATACAGGCAGAAGAATAAGCTGCGAAATAAAAAACAGAACTAATTTTTTCATAAGTCAGAGCCATTTATTATGCAGTAATAAAATGTCAGTATTTTTGAGAGCATTATTCCTGTACATAAACCATTGATCCGCATAATTGTTCTCGATAAAGCAGATTAAACTATATAATCCAGCCTTATTTAGAATGAGTCTACAATTTTAAAAAAGGGAAATAAGGCAGGTTATGCATTAAGTTTTTTTTTATAGTAAAACCGACTATTATTCATTCCCCGGGAGAGTCATAAAACCATAAAGTTCTTATTCCGGGTTTATGATAAGCATTCTGTACCTTTGGAACATACTTTGACATATATGAAAATAAAAATAGATCAGATCAACACGATCAGAATAGCAAAAATTTTCAACATACGACATCCGTCTGGCAATAGTTGGAGACTATACCGGGTATTCCAGTAAAAGCCTCCGGGACTTTATTTTTGAAAGTAATAAGCACGGACGGATCAATTTTGAAAACTCAATAAAGGAAGCAAAAGCAAGATTGTCAAAACCCTAATATTTGGAAAGGGAGACTTGGAATATAGGTTTATATAGTAAGGACCAGGGGAAGAATGGCGATTCTCTGCAGGATGACATTAAATACTGATTATGAATAGGCCGTAGGCCTTACATATATTAACGTTGGGCAAAGCCCGACGTTTGAATTACCCAGTAATATGAAGCCCCGTAGTGGGCGATATAGAAACTTAAATCAGACTAAAAACAGTTAACCTGCCAACACTTTCTTACATCTGTTGTTTAAGCTTAGTATAAACAAGAGGTTAATTATAAGAGACCGGAAATAACAATATTAATTATCAGATTAAACAAAATCAAATTATGGCTGGATTGGAGAAATTATCAAAAATAATGACCACATCTCTGGGGAAGTTCAGATATTATTCGCTTGAGGAATTAACTAAAGAGGGTCATAATATTGAAAAATTGCCTTTTTCTATCAGGATCTTGCTGGAAAACATAATCCGAAATTTTAACGACTCGAGTTTCACCAAGGCACACCTGGATAGTATTTTAAACTGGAATCCAAAGCATGCACAAAATGAAGTGCCATTTTTACCAGCAAGGGTATTGATGCAGGATTTTACAGGTGTACCTTCAATAGTAGATATTGCCTCAATCAGATCGGAGGTTGCACGCAAAAAACAAAATCCCGACCTCATCAATCCGCAGGTTCCTGTTGACCTGATAATCGATCATTCTGTCCAGGTTGATTTTTACAGCACTGACTATGCTTACCAGCGAAATGTGGACCTTGAATATGAAAGGAATAATGAAAGATATTCACTCTTAAAATGGGCACAATCATCGTTTAACAACTTTAATGTTCTTCCTCCCGGACTAGGAATATGCCACCAGGTGAATCTGGAATATCTGGCAAAAGTAGTTACCATCAGGGATGGCATACTGTTTCCTGATACTCTGGTAGGAACAGATTCTCACACACCTATGATAAACGGAATTGGTGTAATCGGATGGGGAGTCGGTGGAATTGAAGCTGAAGCAGTGATGCTCGGTCAACCTATATATATAATGCTTCCGGAAGTAGTTGGATTAAAACTGACCGGATTGATGAAGGAAGGCACAACATCTACCGACCTGGTATTATCAGTCGCTGAATTATTAAGAAAAAAAGGTGTTGTCAACAAGTTTGTTGAGGTTTTTGGAAGCGGGGTAAATAACCTTACAGTGCCCGACAGGGCAACAATTTCCAATATGTCACCCGAATTCGGATGTACTGTAACCTATTTCCCTCCTGATGATAAGACACTGGAATATCTCCGGATAACCGGGAGAGAAAAGAAACAAATTGAAACGGTAGAAAAATATCTGAAAGCAAACCTTTTGTGGCGTGAAAATGAAGATAAGATAAAATATTCTGAAGTCATTGAATTGAATTTAAGTGATATTGAACCATCAATTGCCGGACCGAAACGACCTCAGGACAAGATAACATTAACAAATGTTAAAAACAGCTTTATTGATATTTTGCAGAAAAGCTATGAAAGAGAGTATGTGACTCTCGATGAAAGAGCCCGTGGACAATGGTCCAATGAAGGAGGGCACCTTGAAGAAAAAATCAGTGAAACCAGGCAGGAATATCTGAAGATCAAGACTGCTGGTATCGAAATTGAAGAACAACCGGCAAAAAAGGACGGGCTTAAAAGTGTAAAAATAAAAGTAGATGATTCTGAATTTCTGATAAGTGATGGATCAGTGGTAATTGCTGCAATTACAAGCTGCACAAATACCTCTAATCCAAGTGTTATGATAGCAGCCGGGTTGCTTGCAAGGAAAGCTGTCGAGAGAGGGTTGATGACTAAACCATGGGTTAAAACCAGTCTGGCCCCGGGGTCAAAAGTAGTTACCACATATCTTGAAAAAGCCAATTTACTGCCATTTCTGGAAGCTTTGGGATTTCATATTGTGGGATATGGCTGTACCACATGCATCGGTAACAGCGGACCCTTACCTGTCCATATTAATAAAGCGGTCATAGAGAACAAGCTGGTAGTTGCGTCAGTTCTTTCAGGTAACAGAAATTTTGAAGCCAGGATACATCCTCTTATAAAAATGAATTTCCTGGCTTCTCCTCCCCTTGTAGTGGCCTATGCTATACCCGGGAGAATTGATATTGATTTTAATAACGAACCATTGGGACTGGATCCAAATCTCGAGCCTGTTTATTTACGCGACATCTGGCCAACCACGGACGAGATCCAGACTGTCATGAATAAAGTACTGGATTCCAGTGATTTCATATCCAACTACGAAAGTATTTTTCATGGTGATGAGAAATGGGAAGTGCTTAAAAGTACAAAGACTGATAATTATCAATGGGACAAAAACTCTTTATATATAAAGGAAGCTCCGTTCTTTAAGGATATTTCCGCAGAACCTGGCAAAATCTCTGATATTAAATCAGCCAGGGTATTAATGAAGCTTGGCGATTCAATTACAACTGATCATATCTCACCTGCCGGATCTATTGCTGAAGATTCCCCGGCAGGTAGATATCTAAAAGCACATGGTGTTGATAAGAAGGATTTTAATTCATACGGTTCACGCAGGGGAAATCATGAAATCATGGTGAGAGGGACCTTTGCCAATGTTCGCTTAAAAAATGAACTGGTGAACAAGGAAGGCGGTTTTACCCTGTACTTTCCTGATAATGAGGTGTTGTCAGTATTCGATGCTGCTGAAAAATATAAAGCAAAACATATTCCTCTTATCATACTTGCAGGTAAAGAATATGGAAGCGGCTCCTCAAGGGACTGGGCGGCAAAAGGAGTATCATTATTAGGTGTAAAAGCAATTATCGCCGAAAGTTTTGAAAGGATTCATCGCAGTAACCTGGTTGGCATGGGTGTATTACCACTTCAGTTCAGGAATGGAGAAAATATTTCCTCGCTGGGTTTAACAGGTGATGAAACATTTGACATCGTCAGTCTTGAAGATCTGGCACCCAATAAAGAGATCAAAGTGATAGCAACAAAATTCGATGGTACTAAATCGGAGTTAATTTTAATTGCCCGGCTTAACTCATTAATGGAGATCGCTTATTATCAAAATGACGGGATCCTGCAATATGTATTAAGGAGCTTTCTTAAACAGAATAAATAGAACAGCAGGTAATTAGATCTGACAATTCCTGACAGCCTCATTTAATTTCATAAATGAATTATGAATTACAGAACAGAAACGGACTCCATGGGTGAAGTACAGGTACCTGCCCAAAAGTACTGGGGCGCCCAGACACAGAGATCATTAATGAACTTCCCGATAGGTCCGGCAGCATCTATGCCCATTGAAATAATTCATTCTTTTGCCTACGTGAAGAAAGCAGCAGCAATCACAAACAATAAATTCGGTTTATTGTCAGATGATAAAATGAAAATTATTTCTCAGGTATGCGATGAAATTTCTGAAGGCAAACTTGATGACCAGTTTCCGCTTGTTATCTGGCAAACCGGTTCAGGAACCCACACAAATATGAATTGCAACGAGGTTATTGCAAATCGCGCTCACGTGTTGCTTGGCAACGAAATGGGCACAGGTAAAAAGCTGATCCATCCAAACGATGATGTGAATATGTCACAATCCTCAAATGATACTTTCCCGGCAGCAATGCATATTGCAGCTTACATGAAGATAGTGCAAAATGTTATCCCAGCAATAACAACATTAATTAATACATTAAAGGACAAATCTTTAGCTATGGCAGGAATTATCAAAACCGGCCGTACTCATCTGATGGATGCGACACCTTTATCGCTGGGTCAGGAATTTTCAGGGTATGTGTCACAGTTGAAACATGGAATGACTGCACTGATAAACACATTACCACATCTCTCGGAATTAGCTATTGGGGGCACAGCTGTGGGAACGGGACTGAACACACCCGAGGGCTATGCTGAAGAGGTTGCGGCCACTATTGCCAGCCTGACAAACCTGCCTTTCATCACTGCTGAGAACAAGTTCGAAGCTTTGGCATCGAATGATGCCATTGTGGAAACTCATGGAGCCATTAAGCAGCTGGCAGTAAGCCTAATGAAAATTGCAAACGACATTAGAATGATGGCATCCGGACCGAGGACGGGCTATCGGAGAAATAATTATCCCGTCAAATGAGCCGGGCTCATCAATTATGCCGGGCAAAGTAAACCCAACGCAAGTCGAAGCATTGACAATGGTCTGTGCACAGATAATGGGCAACGATACAACCATTTCAGTAGCAGGCTCAAATGGCCATTTCGAGCTTAATGTTTTTAAACCTGTAATGATAAGTGCATTACTGCAATCTTCAACGCTGATAGCTGATGCCAGCAAATCATTCAATGATCACTGTGCAGTTGGAATTGAGCCCAATCCGGAGCGGATTGAAAAGAACCTAAGCGATTCGTTGATGCTGGTTACGGCACTAAACACGCATATCGGGTATGACAATGCCGCCAGGATTGCGAAAAAAGCTTTTAACGATAATTCGACCTTGAAAAAAGCAGCTATTGAATTGGGCCTCCTGACGGAACAGCAATTCGATGAATGGATTGTCGCGGCAAAAATGATCGGACCTGATAAGAAATAGACATTCAACAGCCATGGGATTACGAACTCTGCGGCAACTGACAGAAAGGTCGTGATCCCTATTTAATATTAACTCCCATCTGGAAAATAGGCATATACATTGATATTAATATAACTGCAACTATACCGCCAACGAATATAATGAGTATTGGTTCTAGTAGATTATTCATTGTTTTAATTTTAGTATCAAGTTCATCAGAATACTGCTGAAAGAGTTGTTCGTATATGAGATCCAATTTATTAACCTCTTCTGCAACTTTAGTCATAGCGATCATTTTTTTGTCAAAAATTGAATAAGTATTCATGGTTTCTGAAAGAGCTATTCCTTGGGTCAACTTTTCTTTTATATCAGATAGGGCGATTTCCAGGGGATAAAATCCAATCATTTGTCTGATCATTCCCAGAGCATCCAGAAGATGTATTTTAGAGCTTAATAGAAGTTTCAGAGTCTGGCAGAACCGTGTTATGTATGTAAGTTTAACTATAGTACCAACAACAGGCATTCTTAGTAAAATTGATGAGGATAGCTTCCTGAACCATAGCTTCTTTCTATTCAAGAAAAATACGACTGAAATACTTATTATTACTATAATAATCCACAAAGTGTAAGAAGAAAATGATTTTGAAAGCACTATTACAGCGCGAGTAATCGCCGGCAGATTCCCATTGAAGCGTTTAAATACATCTTCAAACATGGGCACGATAAAGTTTAACATAAAAATTAAACTTAACACAGTCGTGCATAGAACTAATATTGGATATGTTAAAGCTCCACTTATTTGTCTTTTTTGGGATATTCTTTTTGAATAAAAAATTGCTAGTTCCTTTAAAACCGTTGGCAGAGATCCGCTTTCTTCACCAATTCTAATTGAGAAATAATCATATGGAGAAAATATCTTTGATTTTTCAAGTGCTATTGATAAGGAACTACCATTAACAATTATCTTAAATATATTTTCAACAGTTTGACGCTCAGATTGTCTACTTATACCAGCTGTTATTATTTCCAGAGATTTTTTAATATCCATACCTGAACTTAATAAGACAGCCATCTCAGAGAAAAACCGACTCTTAAATTGATTGCTATTGTAAAAAAGTGAAATAGAAATCTCTTTATTTAGCATGTTTTCATGCTTAAGATTTGAAACTTGATGTATTTTAGGCGATTGCGCTAAAATTTGTGAAGTATTAATCTGCATTTCTACTTATATTATAAAGAATCTGATTATCATACTCTTTACAGAAAAAAGCAGGATAGGAGATATTATTATACTGTATTACAAAATATAAATTTTTGACCAGAAGGGTACTTAATCTAATCTTGATATTCGAAGACTATCTAACATTACATTGATTGTATCCACTGAGAAATTGTTTTTTATAATTACACCTTGTGAACTGAATGAAACTTTAGTGGGTGATTGATCTGGATGAATAAATATAAGTTCGTTCGAAATCCCTATTTCGATCCTTAAAGAATTTATAAAATTCTCATTAATGACTGTATAGATATTGATAATCTTATTGTTAATTGAAGATGTTTCATATTGATGAGTATTTATTGACGTAATAGTTAGTATTACTTTAATCGCCAGCGCCAGAAGAGTACTGCTTATTACCATTGAAATTATAATCTCAGTAAGAGTAAAGGCTTTTAAGTGCTTCTTCATAACTAATCACCTTTTGTGTTTTTTACTAATGAATGAGTTTTCAGAATCTCTCGAGTCTCATACAAAACTATACTATCCTGAGTTAAGGCTTTTATATCTAAGACATATAGGTTATGATCATTATCATATAACGTTCTACTTATCCTGATTGAAAATGAAGCATAGTCTATGTTTTCATAATCTACAGAGATGCTATCTTTTTCTTCGATTTGAACTTGCTTGTTTGCAGCCATAAATGCTGCTGTTCGCAGGTCATTATTATATGATTTTTTAATGCTAATTACTGATGAAAAGGATAGTGATATTCCAGTGACAATTATTGTCATAGCAACTAAAGTCTCAATAAGAGTTGTACCTGATAGTTTCATCCTCAATTTAACCATTTTATTATTGCTCTATTTGAACTCTCTGTTAGGAGATCTATCCTACAAAATGCTTTGACAGACTAGTAAAGTCAATTTTGGAGTTCAGGAGGTGATTATAGTACTTAGCCTTGGGTGTCTCAAAATACAAGCTATTGCAATATAGTGATCCAAGGATCTCCCTTTAAGTTCGACTGGACCAGGACAGATAAACCTGACCGCTAATTTGAGCTCCTTTCCCTATTTTTATAAAAGCAGGTAATCCAAAACTTTCGATCATAGCCGCTCCAGATAATTTCGAATTATTACCAATTGAAATGATCAATGAGTCAGCTGGATTGTATTTTCCTTCAGAATGAATTGCACAACGTACTTGGGAAACCAAGTTCGCAGTTTTCATCAACATGTATAGATTGGATTGCGTAAGCCTGGAAGTACCTTTAAATCCACTTTTTATACTTATTTGAGGAGCAATCAATATAACATCTTCCAATTTTGTGGACATTTCTATTGTGAGCGGGAGAGCGGACCAAATAATAATATTACCATAAAATGTGTAACCAGATAAGTTCTGTATTGAACTTGTATTAATTATTAGAAGTTTCTTTTTAAAAGAATGTTCTATGTAATTTGAATCAACAGCATCTATACTAATAATGGAATCTTTATCAGCTATCATATTAGATATAAGTGCTTTCGCATATCCGAGAAGCTCTTCTCTTAGCCCTGGTAATTTATGAGGACTTGCCTTAATTTCACCAAAAACTAATTCTTTATGAGTATATTGTTTCCTTCGATAGAAGCAATACGAGCTTATTTCCCTGGCAAATAGCAAGTCCCAACCAAAGTCGTATTTCCACTAAGTGATAAGAACCTTCCTTCATTTGGTATGAATAGTGCGACAGGCTCATCTTTAAAAAGATAGCTTCCAACAAGAGCTTCTTTGAAAAAAGAATTGTTTTTCCATTTTGCTCCAGCACTTACAATAGAATAGGTACCCGATTTTTTCTATTTAAATAAACCTTGTCAGAGGTCGAACCATATAAATCTATTGAAACACTGTCATTATCTTTAAAAAGATCCTTTCCGCTGAGGTAAATATTTAGTGCTGAATATACATTTTTCTCTATTTCAACTCGTTTAGCTGTGACTGTAATGATTCTGTCTTCATAAAATGAGATAAGTAGAATGAGACTAATCATAGATGAAGTAAGAATTATGACTACCAGCGAATAATAAAGTATTCCACCTTTTAGCTTACATAAATAATTATTTATGATACCCTTTACATCCATAATAGTGAACAAATTATTTTTTTTCGGATTTTTTAGATGATTTTTCTGTGTCAAGGTTATGGTCTCTTTTGACTTTTCTCTTTGGTGTATCTAGGACAATTGAATCTTTTTTCACACTCGTACGGCTTGTCTTATACCTCGCATTTTTGTAATATCCTTGTTCTTCAATGATCCCATTTACATTGTAATAACTAAAACTGCCAGACAATACCCCATTTTTCCATGAATTAATTTTTTTGAATTTTCCGTTCATATACCAGCTTTCCCAGACTCCAGTTTTGCAACCCCTATTGAAATGACCTGATTCAATAAGCTTACTGTTGAAAAATGCTTTATACTCACCGTTCAAAAGATTGCCTCCATAGTCACCGATATTTGAATTTATCATCCCTTTTGAGTAGTAGAAGTATATCCTATTAAGTGAAGGTTTCAGATTTAGATTACCCGCTAAAATAGTGACTCTGATAAGAGTATCTCCTTTTTGAATAATTACTTCACGACTACGAAGAGAACTTTTCGTATTTTGAGCAAAAACTGAAAAAACAATAATTAAAGAAAAAAATATGGATAGTATTCCTTTCATAGATTAATTCTTTGAAATTGCTTTAGTTTCCTTCTTAAATTGAATTATTAAAGAGTCAGAATAACTGGCAAGAATTTTTACACCAGCTATCTCACAATTTACTCTACTAACAATAGCAAGGTCAGATATTGTTAAAAGGACATATTCTTTACCATCTCTTGCGTTTTTGATCAGCCCCCGATAAGTAATTTTTGGCCAGAAAATAATTGTTTTCACATTTTGTTGCACTGGTTTAATCGTTGATTCATTAGCATTTATTATTGAAGCTATTTTAATTTTTGAAAATAAACTGGATCGCTATATTTCGCATTGATAGTTATTGTATCTGTAACTGATATATGGAATCATGAGGAGTAAACAATATAGGTAAATTGTAAATTTTAGCTTCAGGATTTTTTGTAAACGAAAATATTTTAATCAATATTAATGCCCATATGAGTAATGCCCCAGGAATCAGAAAAATATTTATCTTCTTTTTATTCATAAATATAAAGTGGTTTCATTTGTGGTAAGGAGTATCCGTTAAATTTTATTACTAAATAGAATCAATAATGCTTAACATGTTCTCGGTATAATCTGTGGAACTTGATCGATTAAGTGCTCTTACTCTCCAAATGGTAGACCCCAGGTCGGAGAGATAATTGGAAGTTATTTATTTCGATGAGAGTATCCATGTCTAGAATGGATATCTGCGAAAAAGAGGGTCTCGACAACCTGGAGTTCATACCAAAGAGCACCATCAATAGATTCCTCACCAAAATCTTTGAGTATTTTCTGTTGTTGTCTGCAGGAGCTAATAACTCAACATTTGATTGAGAAAGACTTAATCTCAAAAATATCATTACATGATATGGAGGATACTATAATTATAGTACTTACAAGCCTAAGTAAATAATTGAATTTCATTGCTTTTTATCTTGAATAATTGTTTGAAAATATACTTTCAATTCCAAGTAAAATTGTGCCTGAACTTAATCCTTTCTGGCTGTAGTAATGGACGGAACAGATGTTGCCAAGGGATTTATCTTGTTCAAGAGAGTGAAGAAAAATGAATAAATGCAGTAAATGATCCTTGGACTATTATTGTTTGAGTTTTAACTATAACTCCATTTTTAACAAATGTATCATTATGAGGAAGCTCAGTGATTTTCATATTTAGTCCTTTGATTAATGAATTTGCTTTTCCCAATAATAGAACTTCTCCATTACTCACAATATCATTCTCAACTAGCAATCCTACACTGAGATTTTTATACTTCAAATCAAGTTGGTTAAGTTGAAGGTGCGCATCTGGAGATTTGCATATTGGTGAGAGTTTTCCTTTAGAGTCTTAATTTCAGTCACTGTTCTTTTAAAGGCAAGATTGTAGCAAAGAATTAAAAATACCAGACTAGATAGGAGAAATATGTAAAATTTCGTTTTATAGGTAGGAGCATTTTTCATAATTGTGACTCTTTTAAATCTATTTCAAGGTCAAAAATGGCCGGATTTGTTTCATTATCAATATAGTTCTTAATTGAAATCTGCTTAATCCAGGAATAACTCTTTAATTCATTAATCCAGATATTCAAATAACTACTATTTAAAGTTGAACCTGAAACTAATATCTTACCATGGAGAAAGGAAAAATAGGTTTCTTTGGGTATTAATTGCTTTTGCAAAGGGAAAATACTCAGTTGCTTGAGTGTGATACCTGCAGGCACATATTTAGCAATCCTGTCTGAAAAGTAAGCAAAGAGAGGTCGACTGAAAATCTTATTATCTTTAAGAAAATCTTCCCTCGTGATAGGAAGTATCTTTAAAGTTTTCTATTCTATTGAATATCTCTTTATTAGCACCTATTTTAAAGAGAAGCGATTGATTCTTCCTCAGGCAATGTTCAAATAATAGGAAATTAGAGAATAAGCTTATAAACAGAATAATAAGGAATCCCAGACCCACTACCTGAAATAATCTTTTAAACTGAAACTCTTCCTTTTGATAGTGAATCATTGGATGATCCAGAGAAGCTATTGAACTGTCAACAAAATGTTGAAGAGAATTCGCGAATGGAACAATGAAAGGAGAGTTGAGCTGATCCGATTCCAGATCAATGTTAAAGTCCGTAGATAATTACTCATTTTTTTCAAATCCATCAATTGAATTTTTCTTTAGGAATACCTTATAGTATGGCAGGAATATATTAGAAATTTCTCCAGAATATGGTAATATACCAGTTATTGAAAATGGGACGAAGAGAAATTTCTAAAATGTTATAACCATATTCATTTATCTTAAGGATTATTTCTTCCAGTTTTTCATTTCTGATTATTGATATAAGTTTTCTCATTTTCATCGAGAGGAATGTGCTGAATAATGAAATCCTTACTATTTGCATTCGGAAGAAGAGCCTCAAGGTTCTGTACGCTATCTTGACTATCTATAATTTTATGTATTATTCCTTTCTCTATCCAGAGAAAGATAAATTGGCAAATTTTTGGAAATTACTTTTGGCAATTCTTCTAGCCTCACAAATGAATGTTTATTTAAAACAGTCATTTTAACTTTTCGACCATGGATAACCAGTGCACTAATTTCAAATTCATCATTTGGATTGATCCAAAGTGCAATCCCAACGGCTTTAGAACCTTTAATAATTTTTATTTTATCAAAAAATGAAGCCATTTTACTAACTAATAATCGTTGGTTTAATGAATATGTTAAGTTTTGATTTTGATTTTTCATCAGTCTTTGTAGAGAAAAACCATTTCAGAATTGGTATTCTGGACAGAAAAGGGGTTCCACTACTTGTTTTGTTGGTCCTGTTTTCTTCTAATCCTCCTAGAAGGATCATTTCTTCATTTTTTACTCTGATTTGTGATTTAAATGTCCGCGACACTTTGCCAGGTGGAGCTGTGGTTGAGATTCGTGCTGTAAAATCACTTTGATTTACTTCAATTTCAAGTGTGATCTGATCGTCTCCTGAAACTATAGGAGTAATAATCACTGATAATTCGGCTTCAACAGGTTTGTAAGTGTCAATTTTTGTCGATTGAGGATTCTGAGTTCCAATAATATTTAGCTGTTCTTCAAGATAATATTCCGTGTTACCGATACTGAGTTTTGTCTCATGACCATTCAATGTTGAAAGGATCGGTGTAGATCTATATTTAAAACCCCTTGATTCTCCATAGCCCTGATCTGGGCATAGAAATTTGGCGTTACTTTTCCAATCTTAGCCCATCCGAAACCATTAAATCTGTTTATTAAATCATTAATTAAATTGAGTTTAGATTCATCTCTAAAGATGGAAATACTTGCCCGGATGTAGGAGGAGCTTCACTTTGCCCTATTCCGGCAGTCATTCCACTTGACACAGTGAAAGATGTATTATAATCAATTATCATCACTTCAATTGAAATTACCGGAACCAGTTTATCAATTTGCTGAAGAAACTTCTCAGTTTCAGCGACTTTATCAACTGGTCCGCTTAACATTATACTATTTTGTTCTTTAAATATTTTTGTTTCAATATCTCCAATCAGATCTTTTGGAATTAGATATAATACACTATCGACAGCTCTGTACTGCAATTGGATAAGAACCTGATTCATTAAATCAGGAGAATTCTTATTACCAATGATATAGATATTACTTTGTTTTTTAAATACATGGTCCGTTCCACTTAATATGGCTCTTAGTACCTCCTTGAAACTTTGCCCCTGCTAATTGAAGGGATAATTCACCCTTAGGTACTGATGACATGACAAAATTATTTCCTGATTTAAATGAAATCTCTTTAAGGATTTCAGATATGGGAGCTTTTTCTGCAAACAATGAGAGACTGTCCTTACCAAGCAGATTAACTGATAGTTTGTAGGTACCCTCCTTTTCGGTTTTGTAACTCAAGGTAGTAGCGTCTGATTTTTGTGACGGAGCCTCCGTTTTTTCAGGGATTTTCTTTTCAAACAAAAAAAATCCATCTTGAGTGGATTTTAATAATAGATTGTTAGAATAGGCAATCTTATCCAGTGAGCTTGCAATAGGCATATTTTGAACGTAGGCATTGATCCTCTGATTAAATAGACCATTTGCCGGTATAACATTCTTACCTGTTACATCAGTTATTTTCTGTGAGAGTGTTCCAAGCTCAATATCTTCTACATCGACTGAAAGATCATTTGACTTGGGATCGAATTGTACATCGAATTTATGCGGTATTACAGGTTTATCAATTTGCTTTACTACAATTATATTTCCAATTGAGGAGATGTTAAATTTATATTGATCACAAAGAAAAAGTAGTATATCGGAAACCTTAACATTAGAGAAATTGTTAATGACTAGAAAGTTCAGACCCGGATCTATACTTATATTTACGCCTGAACTTATTGCTAATGCTCTTAGAAACTCATTCAATGACACCCCAGTAACAGAATTAGTCACTTTTTCATTTAATCCTGGTATAGAACTCTCAAGCAATCTTAGTCTCCTGGTTATAGTATCATACCTGACCGTCCAAGATGTATCTATCTGCCCATAGCTAATAGTAGCTAAGGATAAACTAATAATGATTGTTGCTACTATTAATTTGATTTTTCGCATTATCATGAGTTTTCAATGAAGCTTTCATAATTAGACTAAGATTCACTTGATAGTATGGGTAGAATTTCTTGCAGAGATGTCTTACCACTACAAAATAATTCAAAGGCACTCATTGAGAGAGTTTTTACTTCCTTTTTTTTCAAAAGTTGTTTGACCATAATTTGTGATTGTTGAATATTCTCCTTAAGCTCATTATCAATATTTATTACTTCAAAAACTGCTACTCTTCCCGAATAGCCAGAATTATGACAATGTTCACAACCGCCTGGAATATAATGAGTTTTGATTTCACTATTGACTTTTAAATTCAAAGGAAGAAGAGTAGCATCAAATTCCTTTTCAATTTTACAGTGACAACACAGTTTTCTAACGAGGCGTTGAGCTACTACTGTATTTATTGTTGACGAAAGAAGAAAGGGTGGTATTCCCATATCTACCAACCTGGTAATAATACCCCAGGCTGAGTTAGTATGTATTGTTGATAGTACTAAATGCCCGGTAAGGGCTGCTCTAATTGCCATCTGAGCAGTTTCAGGATCTCTTACTTCTCCCAGCATTATTATATCTGGGTCTTGTCTTAGAAAGGTCTTCAAGGCTCTTGCAAATGTTAACCCTATGTCTTCTCTCAGCTGCACCTGGTTTATTCCTTCAATTGTATATTCGATAGGATCCTCTATAGTCAATATATTAATATCATTCTTGTTAAGGATATTCAATGTAGCATAAAGAGTGGTAGTCTTGCCTGAGCCGGTAGGTCCACTGATCAGAATAATTCCATTAGGTTTCTTAATTCCTTGAAGGTACTTTTCCAGTTGAAGATCATTAAGACCTAGTTCAGAGATGTTTATATCCACTGACGTTTTTCTTAAAAGTCTCAGGACTATTTTTTCTCCATATAGGGATGGGATAATTGATACCCGGATATCAAAACTTCGACCTCCTGATTTGAATAATATTCGTCCATCTTGCGGAAGCCGTTTTTCCGCGATATCCAGACTAGCTAATATTTTAATTTTATTAATAAGAGCGGGATAATCATCTTTTTTAAGGATATATCTTTCAAATAATTTCCCATCAATTCTAAACCTGATCCTGGAAGTCCCTTCGTAAGCCTCAATATGAACATCACTACAAAGCAAATTATTTGCTTCATCAATAAGTTCTAGAAGAAAATCATCTTGTTTTAATTGATTATTCTCTTCATTTAAATGTAATCCATCATTCCGTTTGTTGTCATTTTTGTTTCTTAAATAGTATTTTGAAAGATGTTTTTTTACTATATAAGATGACACCTCATGAAATGAAATTTTTTTCCCGAACAACACCTCCAGCTCTTCTTTGTCTAAATTTGAATCCTTTTCCTTAGCATGATAAAATTCCAAAGACTCTCTTCCAGACGACTTTGGTAGTATCTGGTAGTGCCAAGCCTGGTCAGAAGTGATGGATTGGACCATTTCAGTTGTTAGTTCTATCAAGTCTTCATCCATATATCAAATGAATTAAAAAATTATCACTAAAAGTTTCGAATTGTGTGGTAATAAGATCTCCTAAAACAATAAAAATCAGATATAAAGACAGAAATCCTGCAAGTGGAACCTTATTAGATCTTTTTATCCAATAATTACTAATAACCAGCCAGATTAACAATGAGAAGATCAGTCCTGAGATGTAGAATACAATAAAGTTAATTTTCGAAAATGAGAAAGCGAGAGTAGATAGCAAGATCATATCTCCAAGTCCAATATAAGAATTAAAAATTGACTTAAGTGATTCTCCTTTAAGAATATAGAATCCGACTAGAAGAGACATTTGAACAGTAAGGAATAGTAAATTGGAGAGGCATCCTTTCAAATATAATAATGAGGATAGTTTTGCCAGCCCATGACAGACAAACATTGCGAAAAGTAATAAGAACAATAACCATTGAATAGCTCTATATTTAATATCCTGATAAACTATTAAGCAAAGTATCAAAATGGTTATGATATTAATTGCCAGCATTGCTTAATCTTTTGTAACTTCTATTAGTTTTTTGTTCTCATCGATTTCCCATACATTAAAGATACCGTCACTATCAAAGTCAACAACTGCTGTTGCCCTGGCTTTAAAATTTGAACTGGAAGCTTCCTCGACTTCAATAATATAGTTGGCATTACCTCCATCTTTTGTAAGTTTTTCTTGTTCGAAACCTAATTCCTCTAAGTTTGTTGAGTACGTGGAATGAAGGTAGAAATAGGTCTTCTCAAGCATATGTATATGGCTGAGCTGTAATTGAGCCTCTGTACTCTTTGCTCTGGAAATAAGAGGCATAAGGTTCGGCAGGGCAAGTAGCACCAGGATACCAATAATAATTAGTACCACAAGTAACTCGGTGAGTGTAAATCCAGGAATTCTCCTGTTTTTCAGGTTTTTCTTCATAACAGATAATAAGTTAAACTTCCAATTAATATTCTACTGAAAAGAATATCGATACCTGTTAATGCAAAAATTCTGTATTTATAGAAGAGAAAACGAGAATTTTTTTCTCCAAAATATTATTTTAGTAAGAATGGAGAGTTATTGAAGGATTAAGGAATATAATTGGAGAAAGAAATTACTTCTCTTGATCTGCCTTTAGTTATCTTTTCAATAAAAGATAAATCTAATGTCTCATGAATTTCAGTATTTTTTTCGTCTCTCTCTGATAGTATGGTTCGAATGATTTTACTTTCTTAAATGCATTTTGTGCATTTCTGGGATCGTTAAGTTTTAAATAGCAAAGTCCCTGATACCAGAGAGAAGCAGTGTATAAAAGACTACTGTCCTTAATTTTGCCAAATGTCTGAATAGCAGAATTATAACTTTTATTTTCAATAAAACAAACTCCAATTACAATACAGAGTTCGTTATTGTCAATTAATCTATCCGGTACATTCAAAAAGTTTGATAAAGCTTTAATATAATCACCCTTATCATAAAACATTATTCCATCCATGACTGACTCATTATATTTTATATTCAGGGATCTCGTAATCATAGAATGACTATACGGTGTATAAAATTTTATAAATAAATCGTCGTTATTTTTGTATCTGGGGCAGAATAATAGAGAAGTTATTGTTAGTCCGATTATTAGGGTAATGATTGCTGCAGATTTGAAAAAAAACAATCTTTTTTTGCTTTTGATTAGCTGCTTGTCTTCTCTTTGAAGTATCTCAGATATCTTCTTACTATCATTATTTAATGGATCATTGCTTCCATATTTTTTTATATCAAGCAGATGTTCGGGATTAAATTCAAAATCTTTTAATTTACATATGTCCTTGATTATGCTATTTTCCTGTGTTCTGACAAATTCCAGAGCTTTTTCATAAATCTCAAATTCATCTTTAAGCTCCTGGTTTGATTTTAGTTCTGTTATAAAATCCTCCAAGTCTCCTCCTTTCAGCTTTCCCAGGAAGAAATCTTCAATGACTGACAAGTATTTCACTCTGTAATTCTTTATATTCCTTTGAATTGAGCAGATTTTGAATTAGCTTTTTCCTACAGTTCTTTTTCTTATCGGCTACTGCCTGGGGATTCTTAAATCCCATTATGTTCATAATTTCGAGAAGTGGTTTTCTTTTGCAGTACAAAAGCAAAAGTTTCCTGCATTTTGACTCCAGCAATTTCAACTGATATAAATATATAGTCAATTTCTTTTCCTCCAAACCATCATCACAGACTTCCTCTGACAAATCTACAAAATTCTGGAGTTCTTTCGTCTGCACTTTTGATCTATTTCTGAGTTCTTGAAACCACAAATGTTTACAAATAGAGAACAGATAGGTGTAGAAACTACACTCCAGGTTAACTCCCTCCTCTTTTAGCTTACTAATTAAAATCATAAAGGCTTCCTGTAGTATATCCTTAGTATCGTCATTTGAACCATTATTCCTTTTTATCCAGCTTGCTACCATAGGATGAAGTTTCCGATAGATATTCTTCACTATGGTTTCATCATCCCAAATAAGCCCATCCAAGATTTCTTTATTTGTATACATTAAAATCCCAATTTTGACCATTGATAGAATTAAAGATCAATTTTTTATTTTCATGCCAAATTGCAGGTTAGAAATTGAGAGAACAATAATATGGAATTGAAAAACCCAGACTAAATTTTTCAATTTGTTTTACGTATAACGACGCTTTAAGTTTCGATGGAATAAATAATTTTGACGAAAAAAAGTACTTTGGATGACTCAAATAAATGGTGAACAAATCGGTGAACAAGGCTTCAAAGGTCAGCCAAATAACTCTTTATCTCGATATTACAAAAGAAGATCTCCTTTACGTCCAAATCTAAACTTTTAGTTGCCAGGAACAAGCTATCAGTTTTGAAATATAGTGTTTATCAGTTTTATAAATGTCAGGTATAAATCATTGGAATCTAATTATTTTATATCCTATTTTCTGAAAAAAAAAATTCTGATTCCAAACCAGAGGGGGATAAACCAATTGTCTGTTATGTGGTAGGCAAATATTAATAATATTGTAAGAAGGGTCATAAAATATTATGGGATGACAATCTTTTTGATCCTGTCTTGCTTATTTTAGCAAGTGGCATTCACAACTATTCATAATAATCAGAATGATTAAATTGATTAAGATATCTTCCGGATGCAATTCAATCGGGAATTATGCTAGATACTAAATTAACGCTTCTCTTCTTTAAATAGGGTTCCGTCTTCATTATAGAATTTCCAATCTCCTGAAGCATTTCCATCAGTATACGATCCTTCAAAAAGTTTTAATCCATTTGGATACCAACCGGCTGTTGAACCATTTCGTATGCCTTGTGAATAAGGGATTGACACACTTTGTTTTTCATCCGGATAATAACATATGAATTGACCCTGATAAAGTCCATTCTCGTATGAGATTTCAATTCTTTTTTTGCCGGTTTCATAGAACCAGGTCCATTTATTTATTTTTTGGTGATTCAAAATTTCACCAGTGCACTCAAGATTTTTTTTTAAGACATCGTAATATATTTTGTAAGTACCATCTGGCAATTGATCTTTAAGCTCGTAAAAAATCGTATCGTTAAAATAAGATACATCCTTTTGACTAATCTTAATATCCTGTGCGATAACATTTCGGATTATAAGGCTGCCAACAAAAATTAAAAGAATATTTTTCATTTTTCCCATTTTTAAGTTTGTTTCAATACTTAATGGTAAATAATTGAAAATATAGAAGGAGAAACGAAAATATTTTTCGATGTATACGATTCATCATCTTCAAATCGATGTAAGAACAACATGCTTTGATAAATACACTAAAGATTTAAATTTAAAATCAATCTAAATAAGTCGATTCGTGAAAGAAAATTGAAATGCCTCTTCTATAAATCATTTTACAAATCATTAATAGTCGATAATTAGATATCACTAATCATTTGATGAAATAGTAAACTAACAATAAGATCTATGAAGAAAAGATACTTAAGTGAAGGATTGTACATTATGTATATTTTTTTCTGTTTGGCAACCCAGGCCCAAACACCAAATAGCCCCGAAATGCCGAAACTCACGCCTTCAAGTCCTGAGGCAGCAGCTATGAATAGATATGGTGAATATCCTGTATCCTTGTTTACCGGAATTCCTGATATTTCCATTCCTCTTTATGAAGTAAAATCAGGCAAATTCACTGTCCCCATTACATTAAGCTATCATGCCTCCGGTAACAAGGTTAATGATTTTTCTACCTGGGTTGGTCTGGGATGGTCAATAAATTCCGGAGGAAGAGTAACACGAAAGGTAGTTGGCAAAGATGATCAGACTCATACCCGTAATGTCAGGGATGCTTCATCTCTTGATCCAACAATTCCTGCTGACCATGAATATCTTGAAAGTGTCGCTAATCAAACTGATGATTATGACACTGAACCCGATGTATATATATACAATTTCCCAGGTAAATCCGGAAGATTTATTTTTGATAATTCATATGCACCTATAATGATTCCATATTCTGGTGTCAAGGTTGCTGACTATCATAATCCAAATCTCCTCACAGATGAATCTGGATCTATTTATACCTTTGGAATGATAGAAAATCCTACGACTGATTATGGTACCAAGATAGGCGGAGATCCTATCTCCTCATGGGACCTGACTAAAATGGTAGACGCAGGTAGAACTGATTCTATACAATTCAGCTATCAGTCAGCAGGCTATGGGATCCTCGGGAGGGATTATGTTGATTATATGACGGTTGATGATCAGATCGATAATACTGGCTGCATATCGTACTATAATTCAAATGTAAGTGGATTTAATGAGTATACAATTACTACAAATGGAAATGAGGTTGTCCCTTCACAGATAACTTTTTCGCAGGGAATAATGAAATTTATTCTCTCATCTAGTGACCGAGAAGATAGACCAGACAGTAGTTTTAAATCCATTGACAGAATTGAAATCTATTCATCAGATGATCTAATTACCCCTATGCGCGTAATTAAATTCTATCAAAGTTATTTTGTCAATGGTTCAACGAAAAGGCTGAGATTGGATTCATTAAGATTTATTGACAAAGCAGGCCTAAAGATTCAAAAGTATAGCTTTGATTATAACCGTAATCTTCCCTTACCTGATATTGATTCAAAAAAGAAAGATTATTGGGGTTATTTTAATAATATTCCTAATGACTTTTTATTACCTCGAATGTCAGTACAATTTATCGGAGATAATTATAGTTATACAACTCAAATAATAATTGGTAGCTCGATGCAAAATGGCAGAGAACCTGACCCTCAAGCCATGCAGGCCAATATACTTCAGAAAATATCCTATCCTACAGGTGGATATACAACCTTCGAATATGAAACAAATAAATACAATGATGGCCAAAATGATAAATATGCCGGAGGTCTAAGAATATATAAAATTAAAAGTTACAATGAAAATGGTATTTGCGCTACAAAGACCTATAAATATGGAATGAATGAAACAGGTCTAGGAATATTTAATGTTTTTATGAACGATTTTTCTTATTCTACACCAGCTGTAATTCATCAAGGCAGAGACTGTAGCAATGAGTGTACTCAATATAAGAGATCCAGAACTTTTACTTCGACTCCATGCACGGATATAAATCCATATGATGGAAGTCCTGTTATTTATTCCACAGTAACTGAATATATAGGTGATGATACCAATAATACAGGTAAGATCATTTACACATATAATGATGACCTTGATCAACAGTATAATTGCGGCCAGTTATCTACAGGTGCTAAAGCCTGGAAAGGATTCAGGAGAGGATTGCTTGAATCGAAAACAGTTTACAAAAATGTTTCCGGAACACCTAAGAAGGTTTCCTGGTTAATTAATTCCTACTTTAAATATCCAACTCAATATGTAAATCTAGGTATAAAAGTAGCACAAATAAGACAGTACGACTGTGTAAAATTGGACCAGGATGTATATGAATATGCATGCTGTAATGTTCCGACCTATTATGGGGATAATTTATTAATCACTTCAAAGGAGTACCAATATGATCTGAATGATGAAACCAAATATGTTGTCAAAACCACAAATTATGATTATAATAATTCACATTATACTCAGTTGTCCAAAATTACAACCAGTACATCTGCTGGAGATTCATTAATTAATATTTATAAATACCCAACGGATGATTCAACCGGTTACTTTCCTGAAATGACTAGTATGAATATAATTGGGGTACCAATCAGAGAATACCAGGTCATGAACCAAACGGACTCGATCTCTAGCAAACGGACAAATTTTAATAAGTACCATAACAAGTATTTTGCTCCCTCTAGCATAGATTTTAAAACCGGAACAAATTCCTTGGAAAAGCGAATCATTTATTCCAGTTACGACCAATCCGGTAATCTTATTAGTGTAAAAAAAGATAAAGATATCGCAATCAGTTATACCTATAATGCTTATAACCAACCTATAGCTGAAGTAGCGAATGCTGATACTAATGCATACTATTTCAATGATTTTGAAAATGCTGATGGAAATAGTTCCCTTGATGATAGTAAAACTGGAAGAAAAAGCCGTACAGGCGGATTTAGCAAAGCCATTAGCGGATTACAAACCGGTACTTATATCAAAAGTTGGTGGTCAAAGTCAGGTGGAGAATGGATCTTAAATTTAGTCCCTGTATCAATCAATGGTTCATACACAATTACACTTTCAGGTCAGGTCGATGATGTCCGGTTATACCTTAGCACTGCCACAATGAAAACCTATACCTATGATCCTCTAATTGGAATTACTTCGATGACAGATCAAAATAATATAAGTACCTATTATGAATATGATGACTTTGGCAGGTTAAAATACATAAAGGATGAAAACAAGAATATATTGAAGGCATACGATTATCATTATAAATCCGAGGCATTCAATCCCTAATTAGCAAACCAACAGACTAAAATCCATATTAATAAAAATCGAATTAAGTCTTTTAAATACAGATCCAAAACCTTTTTGAAAAAAATACAACATGAAGACTAACCAGAAATTAAGTATATGCGTCCTGTTTGCACTCGTGTTTTCAATAACCCATGGCAACACCATATTTGGTCAGTGTTATGCATCAGCCCTGTCACCATCCACAATTAACGCTCCATATGGTGGAGGTCAGTATACAGTGGCTGTTACAACTAGTGGTTGTTTTGATTATAATATCTCAAATTATACCAATTTTGCGACATATTCAAAAAATGGATTAATGGTTCATGTAACGGTTCAGGCTAATTCAGGTACGGCTCGAAGCGGAATTATGTTAATAGGGAGCAGGCCTCTAACTGTGAACCAGGCATGTGGTAACTTTCCCAGCCCACCCACGTCAGCCTCCAGCAATCCGAGTAGTGTCTGTTCTAACAGGGGAGGGACCATAAGTCTTTCAGCCAGTGGTGGTTCTGGTACATCTCTCTGGTGGACCACAGGCAGTTGTGGTGGTACTAGTTTGGGTTCAGGAAATCCACTTGTCACTGCATCTCCGACTTCAACAACTACTTATTATGCCCACTGGCAAAACGATTGTGGAAATTCCACCTGTACCAGTGTTACTGTCACTGTGCTTGGTTTGCCA
Organism: uncultured Bacteroidales bacterium; assembly: GCA_963791065.1. Classification (GTDB taxonomy): domain Bacteria; phylum Bacteroidota; class Bacteroidia; order Bacteroidales; family VadinHA17; genus LD21. The sequence continues at coordinate 276,257 of CAWBQN010000015.1, read as the reverse complement.
ACACCTTCGTCAAGCAACAATGGTCCCATTTGCGAGGGAAGCGACCTGCACCTAACCAGTTCAGGAGGAGTTTCATATTCGTGGACCGGTCCGAATAGTTTCACCAGCAGCCTTCAAAATCCAACTATCACTGCAGCAACTACATCCGCTTCAGGCGCCTATTATGTAACTGTCACCAATAGTAATGGATGTTCAGCTCAGGCAGGGACTTCAGTAACTGTTCGTTCACGTCCATCACATACTGCATCAAGTAATAGTCCCGTTTGTGTAGGAAACACTATTAACTTATCATCTTATTTCGGAGGAACGTATGCATGGACAGGACCAAACAATTACACCGCTACCGGGCAAAATCCTTCAATTACAAATGCAGCAACTGTTAATGCCGGAAATTATACGGTAACCATAACAGATTCTTATGGGTGCTGGAGTCAGGCTACGACTAATGTGATTGTGAATACGTTACCTGCTGCGTCTGCAAGTAGTAATAGCCCTGTTTGTTATGGAGCGACTATTAATCTATATGGTTCAGGAGGATCGTCCTATTCGTGGACAGGTCCAAACTCATTCACAAGTACTCTGCAAAATCCTTCGATAACAAATGCAACCTCTATCAATGGAGGACGATACTCAGTAACTGTATCAAATGGATGTTCCAGTAGCACTTCTACTACAGTCACAGTCCATGATTTAGTATCAGGTGGTGTAATTGTAGGTGATCAGACAATTTGCTACTCTACCGATGCCGCCAATATTACAAGTACTTCTCCTGCAAGCGGGGGAGCCGGATCATTTACCTACGCCTGGGAATATTCTGTTGATGGAGGCAATTCATGGTCAGATGCAGGAGGTAACTCAACCAGTTTTGATCCGCCTATTCTGACAACAACAACAAAATACATGAGAAAAGCAACAGATGCTTCATGTGGTATTGCTTATACAACTCCGGTAACTAAAACTGTGAGGTCAGCGTTTTCAGGGGGATATATAGCCACAAACCAAACGGTTTGTTATAACGCTGATCCGGCACCATTTACATCTGTCTCGCTTGCGAGCGGAGGTTCAGGAACATATACATATAGCTGGGAAAAATCAACTGACAACGGAGTGACATGGGTGAGTGCAGGTGGAATCTCAACTACTTTCGATCCATCAATGCTGACAACGACAACACAATACCAAAGAAGAGCAACAGACAGTAACTGGGGATGCCAGGCAATTTCAAATAAAGTTACAGTTACCGTAAGGCTTCAGCTTGGAGGAGGAACAATATCAGGTGATGAAACCATATGCTATGGAACGGATGCGGGCAATATAACCGGAACAATCGCTACAGGTGGCTCTGAATCTTATAGCTATAGCTGGGAGAAATCGGAAAATGGTGGAACCTCCTGGAATAATGCAGGTGGTGGCGGCCTAACATTTGATCCTGCTAATCTAGTTACAACAACATTATTTCGAAGAAACACAGCTGACAATGTATGTCAGAGTTCTGCTTATTCTATTAATAATGCTACCAAAACAGTAAGAGTAGAAACCTTCCCAGGCACCATTAGCGGAGAACAAACTATTTTCTATAATACTGTTCCTTCTTCGCTTATCAATGTGGAATCTGCTACAGGTGGCGCTGGGTCATTAACTTATCAATGGTGGCAATCGATAAACGACGGGACATCATGGACTCCCATTTCCGGGGCAAGCGCTGCTGACTATAGTCCTTCAAGCATTATTATTAATACAAAATATCGCAGGGCAGTGACAGATAACGCCAATAGCTGCATTTTCACCTCAAATGACATTAAAAAAACTGTAACAATCTTTGCTTCACCCGATGCAACCAAGAACTACATATACACCAGGGAACCAAATACTGCCGTTACTGCTTTAGGCGCACTCACTACCCCTGACGAGTACAAATCCTCTATCCAGTACTTCGATGGACTTGGCAGGCCCGATCAGAATATACAAGTGGTCGCTTCTTCATCATACGGTGATATAATAACTCCGATATATTATGATGCCTTTGGAAGAGAAACGGCAAAATATCTTCCATTCTCTAAATCTGGTGATCCCGGATCATATGTCAGTGGTGCCATAGGTCAACAGAGGCAATTTTATAATGCCTCCAGTTATTTTCCCGGTGATACCTCAAATGCTAAAACAGTATTCGAAGATTCACCCCTTAACCGGACTCTTGAACAAGGTGCTCCGGGTAAGTCCTGGCAACCCTACGATGCCTCTGACACGACGAGCGGTCATACCATGGATATGCGTTTGTGGCGAACGGCGACGGCGATGTCTTACTTTGGAAGCTGGTGGGAGGTGAGCCTTGTCGACGCAGGAGGTGACACTATAAACTTAAGTAATTATTACACTTACGAGTACTTGTCGATATATAAATAGCTTGCGGTGAGAACTGGAGAGCTACGCAATCTGCCCGACAGCCTGCTTCATACCGAGTCGAGGAGTATGAAGACGTGTCTGGAAGCGTCGTTCTTTAAAAGGACATATGTAATGGTAGGAACGAGTGTCGTTGATCTCGAGACTTATTATGTCTATGACAAATGCGATTTATTAAGGTGCTGTTACTTTCCCACCAAAAGCGGGTGGGAACATAACACAGTATTATGGATGCCATAACAAATACTTCTGACATTACGGTTCAAAGGTGTATGTTATTGTCTATCAATATGACAGCAGGTTAAGGATGATTGAAAAACAATTACAGGCTGGGCCAGATTTATATGATTTATGATAAACACGAACAAACTAGTATTAATTTACAGATGAAATAACCGATCAGCTGATCAATGGTTGTTTCACAGAAATTATGACTACCTGGACGAGACCAAGTATTAAAACAGTATTCTGACGTATTCCAATTCGAAGACGCAAGCGCCCATGGTTCTATCTTGAACAATAATGTGTATGGCGATACTTCACCCCCAAGCTACTTCATCACCAGGGATAACTCACTTTTATATAACCCTTCAATTTGTTGCCGACCAGTCATTCCGATTTCACGTCATATCTGTCCCCTTTCAGCTACTTTCTATGATGACTATAAGCTCCCCAGGAATACCAATTTCAATACCACTTTAAACATACATGGAGCAGCAATAACTTTGGAATTGTGACCGGCCAGGTTACTGGAACAAAAGTTGAGAGTACTTGGCAGCACCTCTGATTACATTACAATCAGACGAAGTTCTATGAGATGATATGATTACCAGGTAATGCAATCTATTAAAATCCTGTATGATGATGCCACAGGAAGCAAAGTCATCAGATAAACTCTATTGAGCTTTCTTGGTAATGTCACACGCAACAAGCAAAGCCAGACATTTGACAGTGTTTCAAACTCACATTGACAACTACTTCACATATGATCACGAAGGAAGACTTGTAAAAACAGAAGTCAGAGGTCGATGGAACAAAAACAGTTTCACAGTTGTAGAAGTTTTCGTTCTGATGAGTTGTAGGACAACTACTTTTAAAAGAATCTTGATCAGATTGACAATTCGTCACCTACAGGAGAGTAACTTAGGTTATGACGTACGAGGCTCGCTTAAGCAAATCAGATGATCCAAATGATCTTGGGTCACATCTTGTTTCCATGAATCTCTTATATGAAAACCCTGGTACACTCACTAATCTTTCGAAACAGTATCAGTATAACAGAAACATATGAGGAATTTTCATAAACATAAAAATAGATTCAATTAATTCATTAAAAAGCGCTTCATACGTTCAGGTATGATGAAGATGAAACAGAAATAATAAATAATGCTGCTGGAGAGGGACGAATCGCTGACAAATGGAGAAAAATTCCGCGAGTACGATTATTCCTACGACTCAAATGGAAACATAGAAGCATTAAAACGTAACAATGGGAATCGAATCAGGGAGTCAGATTGATAATCTTATCCTTAGCTTACCTGAGCGACTTGAGTAACCAGCTTGCAACTGTTGACAACACGAACAACTGCAGGACTTAATGATAGAAACACCTCCGGTAATGATTACTCATATGACAGCAATCGCAACCTCACAAAAGATCTTAATAAAGGATTTGGGACCATTGAATATAATTGTTTAAATTTACCAAAGTCTGTAACGAAAGATGCAAATAACAGTATAACCTACTATTATGATGCGATGGGGACAAAGCTGAAACAGGTGGTGGTAAGTAACGGAATTCGTACGTCGAGGTACTATTGCGACGGATTTGAATATTTAAGCAATAAGGTATTGTCATTGATACATGTGGATGAAGGAGTGATAGATAGTGGTTCAAATGGTACATTCGCTTATGAATATTTTGTAAAAGATCATCTTGGAAATACCAGGGGTATCTTTTGAAAATAATCTGGACACCATTGATGACTCGATCAGTAGATTATTATCCTTTCGGAACAGTTTGTGCCTGTTAATCGGGGGGATCGAATAAGTACCTGTACAACGGAAAAGAACTCCAGGATGAATCTTTAGGAGGCGTGAATCTTTATTGGTACGACTTTCAAACTCGCTTCTATGACCCTCAAATAGGTCGATGGATGACACAAGATCCCCTGGCGGACCAATTTTCTTCATGGACACCATACAACTATGTCTTCGGAAATCCTATCAAGTTAGTTGATCCTGATGGAAGAGCCCCTGATGATCATTATATTAAAGATGACGGTTCCATCCAATCTGTGAAAACTGATGATTCATTCGATAGATTCTTTGTGCAAGATAGGACGAATGAAACTGGTTATAGACAAGTAGCACAATTAGAAAAAAATGATGCTGGGTTAGTTTTGTTCCCTGAGAGTGGAACGGGAATTAGTAGTTATCCTCCTGTGGATGTTGGAGGAACTTCTACAGACCCAAGTGAAGTTGTTGGTCAAGGAGATCATTATTTAAAACCCGAAACCGCAGCAGCATTATTTGGTTTGACCAATAAACTAAACTCAAAAAATGGACTTACAATATCATTTGGCGATATGTCGTCTTCTAATGGAAGTGATCCTTGGCAAGCTGGGGCGGCACACCATGGAGGGCATGGACATCTTGGTAATCGTAGCGGATTAGATGTTGATTTTCAGTATTCAAATACTAACGGAGTAAGTTTCCAAAGTGAAGATGCATTTAATAGCAGTTCCTACAGTTCGCAAAATAACCAAGGAATTTTCGATGCTGCTAAAAACTTTGGATTTACAAAGAATTTCCAAGGACCTAATGGTAATTTGACTGGAGTAACAAAAGCAGCAGGCCACAATAATCACGGACATCTAGGCTTGGAGTATAAAAAAGCTTAAAGTGGGAGTATGTACGCACCGCACCTGTGAGATAATTTGGATGTTAATATTTAAAATGGAAAGAATGAATCGATTTTGGATAATAATGCTGTCAATTCTGTTTTTGAACGCTTGCCAGTCTAATATTAGCAACCAAATTAAAGGACAAAGCTCTGCAAAAGAGGCACCTACACCTATTAGAAATGGTATAGATGGATCATCATCTTTAATTGAAGGTTCGATCGGGATTATCACCACAACTGATAAGTACAAGTTTGGAGATACTATTTTGGTATTTAATGAACAGAAAATACCGTTAACCTCAATAGTAATAACATACGAGTACCAAGTTTTAAAACTGAAGTGCTTGATGATAACAAATGATTTTTACAAAGTCCAGATTAATGACTCCGTATCAGGCTATCTTGTCAAAAGTAATCCATTGATAAAATTCCAGACTTGGGAGGAACATGTGTTAAGTGTGTTCTCTGTTGGTTTTGATGAAAAAAATGATCCTCTAAGAGAAAATCCAAGTATAAAGGCATCTAAAGTTAATTATTCCCCCAATGAATTTTACTTACCTCATAAAATTCAAGGTGATTGGTTAGAAGTGAAATGGGGGTCAGAAGGAAACTGGCAATATGGCTGGATTATGTGGAAAAAAGATGGTAAACTTTTAATAGAACTATTTTATTTTGCTTAAGAGATCTCTGACATAATCAAAATGCATCTCAGAATGATTAATAATACGAAAACCCGGTTCATCGCCGGGTTTTGTCTTAATGTGCCACCAGGCTGGCCAGGTTATCTTTAAGAATCTTCTTGGAAATCATTGCATCGATAATCTTTAACAGGGCTTCTTTCTCGTCGGTGTCGAGCTTATCCATCATTTTAATTTTTTCCATCAGTGGCAGATTTAACTGTTCTTCGAGCTGGTTGCTTTTAAACAGTTCTGAAATCGATACCTCAAGCACTTTAGCAAATTTTTCAAGAGTCGAAATTGTTGGCTCTACTTTGCCATTTTCAATCCGGGAGTATTGTCCCTGCGGAATACCAATACCTAAAGCCACTTCTTTTTGAGACAAGCTTTTAAGCTCTCACAAACGCTTAATATTATCGGAGACAATGCTTACTATGCCGTTCATCTTGTGTATTGTTTAAATATAACACAAAAGTAATAATTTAGCTTGTTTTATACAATGGAGTAAAATTATAGTTTGGATAATTATATCTTATAGTATATATTTGTAAGAAATAAAAATATATATCAGGGTATAAAACATTTTTCAAGCTATGGAAATACGTGATATAAAGGCTCAATTGAGCATTTTAACTATCCTGACAAAGTACAATCTTACCCCCGGCCCTAACAACCGACTCCGGTGTCCTTTCCATGATGACAAAACCCCCAGCTTTCAGGTTTATCCAGAGACTGGCACCTGGACATGCTTCAGCTCGAATTGTTCGGCCGGTAGTGGCGACCAGATCGATTTTATCATGAAGTACGAGAAGATCTCTAAGCATGAGGCTATTTTGAAAGCTAAATCTTTACTTGGTTCTGATAATGTGAAACCTTCCTCAGTGATTAAAAAGCCGGAAGTAATCACATCCAATGACCCCGAATCTCTTTCCAGGATAGCAGTCCTGACAAAGATCTTCACATCTTTTCAAAACGGCATGCTAAGAAGCCAGCCAGGGAGGCAGTATGCCGGGAGCCGTGGTCTGGATCCGGATAAGCTCGATATAGGCTTTAACAGCGGCCAGTACCATCACAACGGGAAGGTAAGTGATCTGCTTATGAAGAGTTTTATCAAATACGGCCTTCTTAAACCAATAGGAAAAGGGACTCACCAGGTCTTTGGTAAGAACTGTATCTGCTTTGCACTCAGGAACCCATCGGGACAGGTAACGGGACTTTACTTCCGTAGCATCTTTGAGACTAATGGCAATCCTGATCAGGCAAAACACTTTTACCTGAGGGACCGCCAGGGGCTTTATCCAACATATCCTAAACCCGGCACAACCAAACTGATCCTTACCGAAGCTATTATAGATGCTGCCTCGCTGCTGCAGATAGAAGAAATTGCCAAAGAGCACGGAATCCTTGCCCTGTACGGCACCAATGGACTGACAGATGAACATAAAAAGGCCATCGGTGATCTGAAAGAGCTGCAGGAGATTATCCTGTTTATGGACGGCGATCAGGCCGGACGTGAAGCCACTAAAAAACATTCTGAAACCCTGCACACTCTAAAACCTGATATAAAAATCAGTTATGTTGAGACACCTGACGGCCATGATATAAACAGTCTCTATACCAGTCATGAAAAGGAGGTTTTTACTCACCTTCTGCAGTCCCGCAAGTCCTTTTCTTTTTCAATTGAGAAAGCTTCAACTGAAAAGAAAAAAGAATCAGTACCGGACAAACCTTCCACAGCCGACAAACTTGACACCTCGAATCCTTATAACCTGCTTTACATCGGAGAGATAGCCCGCTACAGCATCCGGGGTGGCCTCCGAAGTGACATGGACAGTCTGAAAGTAAGCATCGTGATAGAAAGCCTTAAACAGGCCGGTCCCTATATGAAATATCGCAACAAAGTAGATCTGTATGAGAACCGCCAGGTGGAGAAGATTGCCAGGGAAGCAGCGGACAAGCTTGACGTGAGGGCTGATCTCATCGAGCTTGATATGCACCGGCTCACGGATCTGCTGGAAGATTACCGGGACTCTCTATATGCAAAGGGAAAAGAGGGAGATCGCCAGATGGTTATAAAAGCCGATCCGGCAACTATCTCCCGCTGCAGGGAGCTTTTATCCTCTCCCGATCTGATACAAAGGCTTAACCGGATTATCGGGGAATCGGGAGTTGTAGGAGAAGAAACCAACAGGATGTTTTTATTTATCATAGCAACGAGCTACAAGATGCCCGATACGCTGCATGCCCTAATCCAGGGGTCTACCGGCAGTGGTAAGACCCACCTTCTGGATAGGGTCAGCCGTCTGATGCCCCCGGAGGATGTGAAACGCTTCACGAGGGTCACCGACAGCAGCTTTTATAACTACGGGGCTTATGATCTTCAGAACAAGCTTATCTGCCTTGAAGATCTTGACGGGATGAAAGAGGAAGCACAGCTTGCCTTCCGGGAGCTACAGAGCCGTGAGTATGCTCTCGACCAGCACTACTGGTCAGGATGAAAAAGGAAACCTCCGGAGTTACGAAAAGGTTGTTTATGGTCCAATTGCATCACTATCCTGCACGACTCGTGGAGATATCTATGAAGATAACATGAGCCGCTGTTTTGTTATCGCCGTTGATGAGACTATGGAGCAGACTGGAAGAGTTATTAGCTACCAGAACCGGAAAGCATCCGGGGCGATAGATGCGGGAAGGCAGCAGGAGACTGCACTGATGCTACAAAATTGCATCAGGTTATTAAAACCATACCCGGTAATAAATCCTTATGCCGATAAGGTGCATCTTCCGCAGGAGGCACATAAGATAAGAAGGCTCAATGAACTTTATCAAAGCTTTGTCCGGCAGGTGACACTCGTGAACCAGTACAGAAGAGATAAAGACAGCCGTGGAAGGCTGATCACCCGGAAAGAGGATCTACTGGTAGCAGCGGATATCATGTTCGAGAGCATCCTTTTAAAGATCGATGAACTGGATGGCGGACTGAGACAGTTTTACGAGAGGCTGAAAGATTATGTAAAAGCCATGGGCGGAGATCATCATGACACCTACGGCTTTGGCCAGAGGGAAATCCGCATGGCCCTTAACGTGAGCAAGAGCCAGCTGCAAAGATATATCTATGATCTCCGGGGCCTGGAATACATTGTCCTGAGCGATGGGCATGTTAACAAAGGTTACCGTTACCGGATCATTTACTGGGACGATATCACAAGGATCAGGGCAAGACTCAAACGACACCTTGAGGGACAGCTGGCGCAGTTGGAACTGATCACAGCTAATAATTAGAAAAACTTCTGGCGACCCACTGGCGACCCAGGTGTTTTGGGTCACTTAAAACGCTCAGTAATAAATCATTTACCCCTGGCGACCCGTGACCCGGGGAAAGAGCCAGGCCCCCCTTCAGAAAAAGACCTTTTATTATAACCTCAAATGAAACATCTTCCACTTCAAAGCCGCTACTTCAGAGAGCTTCTGAGAGATTACACCCGGCATCTTGAAAGAGTTGGTTATAACCCTTTCACCATAAAAATGCTTCCTTCACTTGTAAGAGAATTTTTCCATAGGCTGGAACAGACGGGAATAAAAAGCCTTGAAGAAGTGACTCCTGAGGTAATAAACAGTCATTACCGGTATTTAAAAGAAAGACCCTGTAAAGGAAGACCCGGCACTCTTAGCGAGAGCATGCTTCACGGTCATCTCTGGGCAATGAGGATACTTTTTAGCTTCCTGCAGGCAGAAGGCCGAATCGATGCAGATCCTTTCAGCTTGTTAACCTTCCCTTCGCCGAAAAAGCAGGAGCGTGAGATATTAACAGGCAAAGAGATAGAAAAGCTCTACCAAGCTACAGAATCATCACTTGATAGGGCGATCCTCGGACTGTTTTACGGCCTCGGTCTTAGAAAAAGCGAAGCAGAAGCGCTTAATATTAAAGATATAAGCTTCAGGAGCCGTCTGCTGTATGTGCGTTCAGGCAAGGGCAGAAGAAGAAGGGTGGTCCCTGTAACGGGAAAGGTAACCGAGGATCTGAAACACTACTACCAACAGGAGCGCATCCGGATGCTAAGAAGAAGCAAAGATCCGGATAGAGAGAAAGCCTTCATCCTTAATAGTAATGGAGGGCGAATGCTTGGACAGAGCTTCTGGAGAAAACTCAGGTACCTGGTACTAAAAGCCGGGATAGAAAACCCCCAGAGGATAACTCTTCACAGCCTCAGGCACTCGATAGCCACCCACCTTCTGGGTAGTGGCCTTAGCGTGGAACAGGTAAGGGATTTTTTAGGGCACACTAATATCGAGAGCACACAGGTCTATCTCAGAGTTAACAATGAAGAACTAAAAAGTGAAAAATGAAGGACGAGGGATTAAGCGATTACCTTTCAGAGAAATACTCTCCGCCAACGGTAAAGATCTATCTCTTTGACATACGCCGGTATATTGGCTACATGGGAGAAGAGAGGGCCGGGAAGGCTAACTACCGGGACATAATGGGATATGTTGATTACCTGAGAAAGAGATATCATAACCCAAGGACCATGAACAGGATGCTGTATGGTGTAAAAGCCTGGTACTTTTATCTTATCAGTACAGGCACGAGAAACGATCACCCCTGCCGTCACCTGATTTTAAAAGATGCACGGGGAGCAGATATGCAGCTTCAGGATCTTTTTACTTCAATTGAAATGGAAAAACTTATGCAAAGGAAGGAACGCTATAAAGATGCGAAGCTAAGAAACAGGGTGATCATCAGCCTTCTTATTTACCAGGGGCTGAGACTTAGCGAAATAGCAAGGTTAAGAGTAAAGGACGTTGACCCTGAGGCAGGAACGATATTTATAAGGGCAATGCCAAGAGCCATGGCCAGGACATTAAAGCTAAAGACTCCCCAGGTGATGCTTTTTTACAACTATATCCAAAAGGTAAGACCAAAGCTCCTGAGAACCGGTACCGACAGGCTTGTTCTTACCCTTCGGGGAAGCGCTGAGAATGGCGAGGGGATCAACTACCTGATCGAGACTTTTAAACCGTTGTTCCCGGAGAGGAACCTGAATGCCCGGACCTTGCGCCAGAGCGTGATCACGAACATGCTCAGGGAGGGAAAGGATCTGAGGGTTGTCCAGGTCTTTGCCGGACACAAGAAGATCAGTTCCACTGAGAAATACCGCCAGAGCGGACTTGAAGAGCTGCAGGCGGCAATAAATAAGTATCATCCTTTGGGATAAAAATATTTTCAGGAAAATGTGATTTATTGAAACTCTTCACTATTTATGAGTATAATAACTATAAATAAAAAAATTTAAACATGAAAAAAAACTACATCAACTGGACAAAGGTCTATATTTTAGACCACCAGAACGGACTTTTTAAAGTGTATGTGTCATCACATACAAACGGTTACTACTTCGGAGGAGTACTTCACTACGTAAGGAGCGGAAACTGGTCAGAGGGAAGTGAAATCAAAGTGGATATGAAACTGGAACAGTTTATGAACCATTCTGAAGAAGGTGTTTACCAACAGTGTACTGAATGGGTAAACAAGAATTTGCCTGGTAAATGGACAATCAAATTAGTCGAAACGATTTAGGAAACCATTACCACAAAGAAAAAACCGGAAAAAAAGAAAGCTCTCTCAGGCATGCAAGCGTGGGAAAAAAGCAAGGCTCCCGATAAAATTTTTACCATTGAAAATAAAAAAGCAAGACAAAAAATTTATCAGGACTTGTCTTGGCCTTGCTTTTTTACGGCGGGTTGGCCTGTGGGGAGCTTGCATACCTTTGCTTTGCTTTTTTCTGGTTTTGGCTCCCAGGTCCAGCGCGTAGGAAGTGCGGCTATTTGGCGAAGCCCGAAGTACATAATGCCAGTTATGGGCCAGCCGGAAATACATCCAATACCATTAAAAACAGGCTGTGACTATAACTTCCATTATGTAAACATAGCTTTGGGCATTTATTTTTGGCATGCGTTTTTGTATAAGAGTGACAGCGCAGCTCTTGCCGGTTTTGTTTTTACCTCTTAAAATCAACCTACACAAAAACAAAAGCCGGCATGTGCTGCAAGCGGGCCAGCCACAAAAACCATGACAGAAATAAATGCAGAAGGGAAGGAGAGCGGAGTGGCAGCCGGCAGCAGGGATATGGAAGAGCCGGCTGCCACGTGGGTCATAATAATGAATTAGCCTTCTTTTTTTTCAATTGAAATCGTTTCAGTTGAAAATAAAAAAGTTATCTTTGATTTAGAAGCGTCAATCCAGTAAAAGTCTGCTCTGAAGAATGCGTAACGAATTAACATACAGTCAAAAAGAATGCCTAAGTGCAAACAAGTACCTGTACAACGGGAAAGAACTGCAGGACGAGAATTTAGGCGGGGTTAATCTTGACTGGTACGACTACGGCGCAAGGTTCTATGACCCGCAAATTGGAAGATGGAGTGTGCCCGATGTTCTTGGAGAGATAAGGGTTCAAGAGTCTCCTTATTGTTATGTAGGGAATAATCCTGTTTCACGAATAGATCCAGATGGTCGATACTGGAAGGATGATAAGGATGAACGAAAAGCTGACCGTATTGCTAAACGAATAGATAAAGCTAATGACAAATTAGTACAGAAAATGGGGACGGTTGATAGCAAAATTGCTAAAGCTACAGCCAAAGGGGACACAAAGAAGGTTGAAAGTTTGAGCAATCAAAAATCAGATTTGACTAGTCGAGTAGAAACAAATACCAAAACACTTACAACAATTGGTGCTGTTGGAGCGGACCCAAACAATGTTTTTAGGTTTGATAATAATTCGACATCTTATCAGCAAGGAACAAAAACAGTCTCGGCATATACAATGGCACGGGATATTGACGGGACATATGTAATTAACACCGCTGCAAATATTGGAAATCAAGCCCATGAGATAACCCATGCAGGTCAAATATCCAGAGGGGGATTTTATATCTATAATACCGCTGGAGATGCAAGAATATCTTCGAATAGTAAAGCTACTTTTGGAACCATGGAAGTTGAAGCTTATAAGTCAGAATTTTCAGCGTCTGGTTCAGTACCATTTAAGGCTTCATTTCTAGAGGATATTACCTATGAAGCAATAAAAGCAGCATTTCCTTTAACTTACAAATAGGTAGTGTAATGAAAAAACTAGGATTTTATTTTATTATTATAATAATCCATCTTTCATGTGTTAGTAAAAAACTGGATGTTTCCTTCACCAGGTCTAATGTATCATTGGATTTCATAAATGATTCGATTTTTGAGTTCAAGTATTATCACAATGATTATGACACAGTGTTTCTTCAATACAGTTACGGCAATTACAGTTCAATAAAAAAGAATCTATATTTAGTGAATAGCAAGAAATTTAATAATTTATCTTATCCTATTCATGTAATTGAGAATTATGATCAAAAAGCATCAGATAGTTTAAGGATATCCTTAAAAACCAATATTACTAGAGAATTAATCCCTGAAATAAATACTATTTTAGAGCTAGATTCTCTTACGTTTAATATTGGGAGGGCAAATTTTGATACTGTAATAGGTAATAGAAAACACATAAAGATAATTAAGGTTAGTGTACGTGCTCCAAATAATAATGGGTTACCAAAATTAAATTTTACTCTTATTCAATCAAATACCTATTATGTTAAATCCAATCAGCTGAATAAATTAACAATTGATTTTCCAATCTATGATTATTTATTCAACTATGTATCTTTACAAAATCAATTGATAGAGAAAAGTGGAAAGTTTTTGATTTTAAAATCTGAAAATGGCGATAGAAAATTACTAAACGGAGGTAAAATATATCATTGGTGGGAATATAATCCTTGGACTCCTATTAATTAGATGAAGCTTTTGATAATACAAATAAAAAGTAAATACAAACCCGGCTAGATCCGGGTTTTGTGTTATTATTAGGTCTCAAGCAGGGTGATACTCTTTTACGATAGCAGCTGCGTCCAGTATTGCTTTATCCATGTCTCTTCTTTTTTTGTTTGGAGAATCTCCCTGATCAAAAGGGATTAGTTGAAGTACATAAACAAAATCAATTTCTTTATTTTCTTCCGGACCTATGGGAGTATATAATTTGTGTGCAGTTGCTATTACAGGAGAAAAGCTATGCAAGTTACCAAAGCGGGTAATAATATAAGAAATGAACTTCTCAATGTCATAATCTGAAACATTGTCCTCAGGATCAAATCTTACATCAGCTTTGCTATGATCAGTGAACCTGTTAAACTCATCAAAATGTCCTTCACAGCTTGAAAAGGTACTGACCAGTCCGGTGGAGTTAAGTGCTTGGACCAGTGGGAGTATTTTGGGTTCAATTTCCTGCATTGAGAATACCAAGATTATCTCGCAAATTTTTGCTGCAGATCGGACTTTAGAAGAAACGCTTCCAGGAGTTCCTTCACAACGGCTTTCCTGTCGTTAGATAACAGCGAGACCTTCTGAAACTGTGACAGTAACTCCTTATCGGAAATACTGCTCTGAGCTTTGTCGTCCATAGATCCATCCATCAGGAAGTCTGCAGTTACATCCAGTTCATTGGCCAATTTGGTCAGAACATCAGATGTTGGTCTGTTCTCGCCTCTTTCATATCTTGAGATATTGGTAACGTGAACCCCTATCGCCTTAGATAGCTGACTCTGAGAAAGTCCTTTCTTTACCCTTGCTTCTTTTATACGCTCTTTAAACTCCATATGCTTATAATTATAAGTGCTTTGTAATACTGACAAATATAGCATGTCTGCATGTTATTAACAATAAAATATAAGCAAGTGTTGATAACATGAATTAATCTTCTTTTGTTTTTATATGAATACTTGCTAATATTGTAAGCATATTTGCATACAAAAATATTTATTAACAATGGAGATCCGGGAGATAAAGGAGCGATTATCAATAGAAACAGTCCTGAACCATTATGACTTGCACCCTGATCGTCACCACTTCCTGAAATGCCCATTCCATAATGACGAAGATCCCAGCCTGAAGATCTATCCCGAAACAAACACGTTTAACTGCTTTGGCTGCGGAGCTGCCGGGGATGTGATAGAGTTTATTGAACGGTATGATAAAAGAGGAAAACACGAAGCAATATTAAAAGCCAAGAGTATGATCGATCCATCTGAAGGAATAATCCAAAAAACCATGATGCGTAAAGAGGAGACTGAAAATGATAAGGAACTTCTTCCCAGGCTTGCCGTGATGGGAAAGCTTATGCAGGAGAGCCGTGGCAGCTTTAAGAGAACTACTGCAGCAAGGGAGTATCTACTCTCCCGGAGCCTGGACCCGGATAAAACCCAGGCCGGTTACCTTGGTCCGGACCTTGGCAAGGGGTGGAACGTGAAACTTCAGGAGAGCGCTATCTCTCTTGGAATACTCAGGCGATCGAGACAGGATACCATTGTTCCCACTTTTAAAAACGTGGTTCTGTTTTTTACTAAGAATGAAAAGGGCCAGGTCATTGATCTGTATGGAAGATCCATAAGTCCAAACGGTAGCGGAAAGCATTTTTACCTGAATGGAAACCATCAGGGGATCTATCCCGGCTATCCAGATCCGGCAACCAGGAAACTGATCTTAACTGAATGTATCATCGACTGTGAGACCTTAAGACAACAGGTATCAATTACAAATGAGTTTGGTATGATATCGCTTTTTGGAGTAAATGGTTTTACCCAGGAACATGCAGAAGCTATCAAAAACCTTCCGGAATTAATTGAGGTGATCCTGTTCTTTGATGGCGACGAAGGAGGCCGGGAAGCAGTAACAAAGATCAGCGAGAAGATAAGAGTCATTAGACCGGAAATACTTATTACAGCAGTAGAAACCCCGGATGATGAAGATATAAACAGTCTTGTTCAGAGCCTGTCCCGCTTCGGCGGGAGCCATGACGCTGAGATCCTCTCTCATCTTCTTAAAACCAGAAAACCTGTAAACGGCTCAGATAAAATAAAAAATGATGATCACCCGGATCAGGTATCACAAAATGTGACACCATATCCTGAAACTCAATTTAATACAAAGAATCCTCAAAGGATCTCTTACCGTGAAGGAGAGCTGCTATTTACAATATGGGGAGGCCTTGAGAGAGAAAACATTCACAGGTTAAAGATCAATCTTCTGGTACAGACTGAAGGAACCAGCAGGTATTACCAGGACGATGTTAACCTTTACAGCAACGGACAGCTGCAGAGATATATCAAGGGAGCCACAGAAGAACTCGAGATCAGCACCACACTATTAAAAACTGTCATCAGGAGGCTTCAATTGCAGCTTGAGGAGTACCGGCTCGGGGAGATCGAGAGAGAAAGAAAAACACTGCTGCCAAAGAGTTACCGCATGAGCCAGGAAGAAGAACGCCGGGCGAGTGAGTTTTTAACATCTTCGGACCTGGTTAAAAATACCATGAAAGCAATAGAAAAGACAGGCCTTGTGGGGGAAGAGCAAAATGGTCTGCTGCTTTTTTTTCTTTACCTGAGCCGACTTTTTGATGAACCGCTTCATGCAATAATCTATGGCAAATCGGGAAGCGGAAAAACCTACCTGCAGACAAGGATCAGCGAGTGCCTCCCGCAGGAATCTCTCAGAACAATAACCAGTCTCACAGAAAACACCCTGTATTACTCCGAAAAAGACTTCTGGAAACATAAGGTCCTTCTGATCGAGGATCTCGAGGGAGTTTACCAGGCATTTTTACCGCTTCGTGAGTTCATGAGTAAGCAATCAATCACCAAGCTGACAACGGATAAAGATATCAAGGGCAATAACGTCCAGAGGGTTCTTGTTGTTGAAGGTCCGGTATGTGTATCAGGAGCAACAACCAACACGCAGATCTACGAGGATAACGCTAACCGCTCGTTCCTGCTTCACGTGGATGAGACTCCCCAGCATGCTGATCAGGTTATGCACTACCAGCGAAGACAACAGGCCGGGTTAATTAATGAAGCAGAACAAAACGCCTGGCGGGAGCTTCTACGGAACGCTCAAAGATTACTCAGACCGGTTAAGGTGATCAATCCTTATGCCATAGAGCTTGATATCCCGCAGTGTGTTTTTAAGAAGCTCCGGACAAACATGCATTATCTCAGGCTTATAGAGATCATCACGTTTTATCACCAGAAACAAAGAAAGTGGCAGAAGAACAAAAACGGGATCCTTTTTATAGAATCCACTCTGCAGGATATCGAGTGGGCCAACTACCTTATAAAGGATAGTCTTTTGAGAAAGTCCGATGAGCTCAGCGGCCAGGTCCGTCAGTTCTTTGAAGGGCTGAAAGATCTTGCAGGAAGTAACAGTAACCACGGGAGCTTATATGCCAAACATATCAGGGAACACTTCAGGATGCACCCCATGAAGGCAAACAGGTACCTGAGGGAACTGGAGCAGCGGGGATATCTTCAGATGATTGGCGGGAATCGCAAAACAGGTTATGAATATGAGATCTCAGCCTGGGATGAATACGATAAGCTTAAATCCGCAGTCGACCTGCTCGATGACATACTTAAGGAACTGAGAGAAAAGGAAGCAAAAGAATTAAGTATAACATCGAAAAAGGTAAGTATAACATCGAAAACCTTAAGTGTAACATAAGTATAACAGAAGTATAACATCGCTCTCCACTGTCTGTAACTCAGTTAAAATAAAAAAATTAGCCTCAAGTATAACAGTATAACATGTATAACAGGCTGGAAGCAAGACCCCCCTAAAATAATGCACGAGATCGGGATACAATCTGAGGAATTTACAGCTCTTGAAAAGTCATTCGGGGAGTGGCTCGAAATGTTAAACTTCGAGCGAAGTACTATAAGGTATGCACCAGTAAAAGTGAGAGAGTTCTTTTACTGGCTCGAAAGGCATAAAATAATCAGCGTTAATAACTTAACAGTCGGAACCATAAGCGATTACTTTTATTATCTCAGCTCAAGAGAGAACCGGGTAAAGGGTGGAAGACTAAGCAGGAATTATCTAGGACCCATTTAACAGCACTTCGTAAACTATCAAGGTACTTAAGAGAAAACGGCCATGAAGGCTTTGAGACCGATATAGCTATTACAGGGACCACCCGCAAGAGTATAAATGTATTTACTAAGTCAGAAATAAAAGCTCTTTACCGCTCATGTGAAGGAGATCTTCTTGGAGCCAGGGACAAGGCAATGCTTGGGGTGTATTACGGCTGTGGACTAAGAAGAAGCGAAGGAGTAAGTCTTGACCAGGAAGATATAAACTTTGAGAAAGGTCTTTTGTACGTTAGAAAAGGCAAGAACTATAAGCAACGCTTTGTCCCATTCACCGGGGCAGTAAAAAGAAGATCTTTATAATTACCTGCACTTTGCAAGGCCAATGTTAACCAAAGGAAATGAGCAGGCATTTTTTTTAAGCCAGAGAGGGAACCGGCTTTGTGAAGAAGCCATGGTGGACAGGCTCAAGACGCTTAAAGAGAAGGCACTGATAGATCGTCCGGGCAGCCTGCACACCCTAAGACACTCGATAGCAACTCACCTTCTGCAGTCCGGTCTATCACCGGAGAAGATAAAACACTTTTTAGGTCACAGCAGCCTTGAGACAACACAGATTTACACCCATATAGCTTATGAACAGGAGTAAGTATCAAAAGCAGAAAGATCTGTTTGGAAAAAAGGTTTTGGCCAATTTGTCTGATTTAGGGACAGAAGGATACTCCCCTGCAACCATAAAGGCATTTATCAATTATATCTCTGCTTTTTTATTTTATCTGAGAGAAAGGTATTTATCTGAACCCAAGGTAAAACGAACAGATATGTATGATTATATAAACCGGTGTAAGACAGAGGGCGACTCTTCGAAGCTGATCAACCGCAAGGTGGCAGCAGTAAGAAAGTATTACAGCTACCTGCAAAAACGTGGCAATGTAGAAAAGAACCCGGCCGATGGACTTTACTTAAGAACCAGATCCCGGAGGATCCGAACTGGAATGATGAGTGAGCAGGATCTGCATAAACTTTATGAAAGTTACCAGGTGACTGATCTTAGAACAGCCAGGAACAAAGTGATCCTTTCACTGCTCACGAGCCAGGGATTATCAACAGATGATCTTCGAAGGCTGGAACCTGCTGATATACATTTAAGAGAAGGAAAGATCCGTATCCCCGGGAGTCGTCATGAAGGTGGCCGCACATTGAAACTTGAAGCACATCAGGTGTTAGGGCTGCAGGAGTATATTTTAATTACAAGACCGGCAATACTTGAATCAATTAAAAAGAAAAATATCACTTCTGGAAGAAAAGCAGTGAATCCGGATATGGAAAAACTGAGCAGACAGTTACTTCTCAGCATGAATGGATCTAATGATATCAAGAACAGCCTGATGCACCTGGTAAAAGCATTAAGACAGATCAATCCTAAAGTTCGCAGCTGCAGTCATATCCGCCAGAGTGTTATCACGGGTTGGTTAAAGAGATATGATCTTCGGACCGTTCAGTACATGTCGGGGCATAAGTGGATCAGCTCCACTGAAAGATATCAGGTCGACTACCTGGAAGATTTGCAGGAATCAATAAATAAATGTCACCCGTTAGGATAAATCACAAAATCAGACACATACAAACTTGATATCGCAAATTGCGACATCAAGATTAAATAAGTAAATTTACAAACGTCAAACACTTACTACATGGCAAAAGGGACCAGCAAGCTTGCAATACCGGACGAGATAATAACCAATAAGATCTACTTGGTAAGAGATAAAAAGGTGATGCTGGATGAAGATCTGGCAGAGCTTTACGGAGTTGAGACTCGCAGATTAAATGAACAGGTAAAACGTAATTCAGGACGTTTCCCGGAAGACTTTATGTTCCAACTCACAAAGGAGGAGTTCGATATCTTGATATTCCAGATTGGAGCATCAAGTTGGGGAGGCCGTCGTAAACTACCATATGCTTTTACTGAGCAGGGTGTGGCTATGTTATCAGGTGTTTTAAATAGTGAAAGAGCAATAACGGTAAATATCCAGATCATGCGTGTCTTTACCAAAGTCCGGGAAATCCTGATGGATAATTTAAGTGTGCGACTTGAAATAGAAGAGATAAAGAAAAAGCTTGTAAACCAGGACAAGAACATAGAGCTTGTCTTTAGTTATCTTGATGAAATGATCGAGAAGCATGACCCTTATAAACCCGTTAAGGTAAAGGGTTTTAAACACTCAGATAAAGACAAACCATAATCCCACGCAGCTCCCAAAAATCTTCCATTAGCTCCCGCATTTTTGGGAGCTGCTCCGCTGCCTTGCCCTTCTGTAATTTTTTCCGTCATGTTTTTTGTGCCCTCGCACTTGCGGCACATTGCCAGCGCCTGCGGCGTGATCAAAGAGCCGCGCTGACCCGGCAAACAAAAAGACACGCCAGGAAAAAACAACCCCAAGCTATATTAACATAACACGGCATTATAGGCACAGCCGCACAAATCCACCCCTCAAAACCAAAGCTGCCCTATAATGCGCCACTATGTTAAATAGCCGCTTAGCCTGACCCGCTCACCCGGAAGAAAACTCCCGGAACAACCGAGCAATCCTCGGTAGTTGACTTAAACTTTGGCTTAGTAAAGGTAGCTTCCGCCACCTGCACAGTCAAGGTCAAGCCCTTCGGGTTCCTGGCAAAAACTTTTTTCTTTTAACTGAATTTTAATGGTAAAAAACTTTTTGCCGGAAACCTTGACACTTCCCCTCGCTCTCGCTGGGTCTGTATCTAAGCCAAAGTTAAGCCATAGTGTAAAGTTTTATCAGAACCATTTCCACAAAGAAAAAACAGGAAAAAAAGAAAGCTCTCACGACATGCAAGCGTGGGAAAAAAGCAAGGCCGCTGATACCTTTAAAATCAATTAGACATTATCGGCGCTTGTCTTGGCCTTGCTTTTTTACAGCGGATCGGCTTGTGCGGAGCTTGCATATCTTTGCTTTGTTCTTTTGCGGTTCCGATAGCTATCGGAATGGCTCCGGGTCCGGCGCGTAGGGAGTGCGGCTATTTGGCGACAGCCCGAAGTACATAATGCCAGTTATGGGCAGCCGAAACACACTGCGCCCGCCGTAGCTTTAGCGAAGGAGGGCAATACCACTGAAAAACAGGCTGCGTATAACATGCATTATGTAAATATAGCTTTGGGGCCCGTTTTTCCTGGCGTGTCTTTTTGTAAAGCGAAAGTGCAGCTCTGCCGGTTTTGTTTTTACTGTGTCCGCCGTAGCTTTTAGCGAAGGCGGGTCGTTGAAGCTCCATCTATACACAAAAACAAAAGCCGGCATGTGCTGCAGCAGGGAGGGACAAAAAGCATGACAGGAAAACGGGCCAGAAGGGAAGGCGAGCGGAGAGAGCAAAAGGGGGACGGTTGCAGGGACGGTGGAATTTTGCGAACGAGGATCCCTTTTTCTTTTAACTGAAAATCAACTTATAAAAGTCTCAAATAAAAGAAAAAACATTAAATTTGAGATAGTAACGAAATTAATGGGCTGTCTGAAACTTGCACATAATCAAAAAAATGACACTGTTTTGCGGTGTGTCTGGAACCGTGAAAAAGAGTCAAAAACCCACGTAAATCTGTACGATTACGGGGCTAGATTCTATGACCCACAGATTGCGAGGTGGACAACACCAGATCCCTTAGCACAAGGAGCAGATAATATAACACCTTATCATTATTGTTTGAATAATCCTCTAACAAACATTGATCCCACAGGAATGTGGACAGAAACCACAACTGGTTATACTACTAGTGATCCACAAGAAATAGCTGCATTCTTTCAACAATTTGGTGGGCAACAAGATCCAAAGAAACAAAATTCTGACAAAAAGGATGAAAAGAAAGATGATGGTAAAGACTCAAAAAAAAATAAAGACGACAAAGAAAAGCCATTAACATGGGTACAAAAACAACTTTTTGAAACGCTTTTAGCTATTGATAGGACGATTAATTTTTGGAGTGATTATTTAGGAGGTCCAGAGGGTAATACAATGGATAAACTTCAATATTGGACTTATACATATGCAACTAGCCAAATATTAGTAACTGTAGGAAGAGGTACAAAGGCATTTAAAAGAGAGGTAAAAATACCTGAAGGATTCCAAGAAGTTAAAGGTGAGTTTTTCAGGTGTCCAGTTTTTAAGAAAGGCAATTTATATATATCACCAGATATAGATGGTCCAACCCAAAGGGCATTTGGAAAGCAGCAACTTCAGTTGAAAACCTAGGAAAAAAAGAAACAAGATTAGGCACTTTTGATGCTAATTTAAAGAAAATAGGAGATTAAAAACATGATCACATATACGATTACAAAATACAACCCGATATATCGTGATAAAAATCGGGGATATAAAAAATCAGAGTGGACATCAATATCTGATATAGGCAAAACATATAATAACATTGAATTTAAAATTGAAGAATACCTTAACATTGAAAACAAATATTTAGCCGCAATCAATTGTTTTTTAGAAATAATTAAAGATGATTATTTGCGAGTAGAAGAATTAGAGAAACCTACTTTATCCAAAGTCAAAAATGTAAAGTACGATGAAGATATTTAAAAGTCATGTTTAATAAAGTCAATAACGATCTATTAGTGCAGAAGGATGAAATACTTCAAATCTAAAGTTGCCCCTAGAGAAGATATGTGGTATAGATTAATCATCCTCAATCAATACTGAAGATTCAGTTTGGATATGACTATTACTTATCATTCATTATTCTTTCAAAGACAGGATATTGTAAACACAATAGCGGATGAAATTGGTTTATTTCTTGAATATTAAACAAAGGTTCAAATAAGTAAATTTTGATGCAACAACCGGTTCGTTGCGGGTTTTGTTTTATTGAAAGTCGCCATTCTTTCTCATTTGCTTCATGATGGTTCAATTTTTATCGATATGACAGAGGTAGGTTCCAATAACATCAGGCAAGTCTGAATTTTTTCAATTGAAAAGTGCGGTCCCGACAATGAGAGAATCAAACCCAAGTCCCATCTGTTTACCTTCCGGGGAATCCTCTCATTACCACGAAAGTATACTTTTTACTTTACAGCCTGGTGCAGCTGTTGCGGTAAGACAGCAGACGAAACTTTTCCTGAAAGTATATTTTACGTTTTTTCTCTTAATTTGACTTAAAAATTGTTATTTTCACTTTACTAATCACAAGAAATTATTTTACACTGATTTTACGACAAAAGTTCTTTGAAAACAACATTTCCAAATATTTAAACAAATAAAGTATTAGGACTGGATTAGTATGATTATGGCGCAAGGTTTTATGATCCGCAAATAGGCCGGTGGATGACACAAGATCCAATGATTGAAGCCCATCAGAATTACACCCCTTATGCTTACGTATATAATAACCCGATTTCTTTTATTGATCCATTTGGTTTAGACAGCACTTATTATTCAGATAAAGGCAAACAGCTTAATCAAATTACAGGTGATGGTGGTCAAAGCAATGTGAAATTTGCAACGGCAGGGAGTACTACCACAAAGTTACCTAGCGATGCAACCTTAGGAGAGTCACTTAATGTGCTCGATCGAACTGATTCTAATGGAGGCTTGAGAGAAGAGTCCTCACTAGTGATGAATGATGGATCCGTTGCTAAAGGAAAGACTGGTGATCTTCCTACAATTAGCGATGGAGTTCAAACAGCAAAAGCTGATTTACCAGCAATTCCAGGAGGGAAAACATCAGCAGACGTAGAAACCACCATACATTCACACCCAACAGAAATACAAATACAGGATGGGAAAGCTTACCCTCAATCAGCAACTAATCCATCGGATCAGGACAAAACAACATTTAAAAATTATGGGACAAATATTATAGTTGGAAGACTTGGGCAATCAACAGTAACTAAAAATATTGATGGCACTTACAACAAAAGCTATACCTCAAAAGGAGCAGTCATTTACAATAGTAAAGGGCAACCACAAATACAATTAACAGAAAAAGCTATTAGACGAATTTTAAAATAGATTACATTATGACAATAAATGTAAAAATAATAGTTATTACTGCCTGCATAATATTTAGCTGCGTTGCAAAATCATATGGTCAGGAAATGGAAAAAGAAATAAATTTTGTCATCTCAATTGATAGTGAAATTGCTATTTCAATAGCAAACCCGAAGATCTCTATTAAAGATAATAATCAAGTTGAACAAATAGCCATTAGCTATATACCTGGGGAATTGATTATGGACAATGCTGATTTTAACAGAATAATGCAGAGTCAAAAGAATCAATTAATACTGACTTTTGATTACTATGAAAATAGTAGGGAAAGACAGAAAGTATATTCTTATGAAATAGTTCTTGAGAGAGTTTGGTTTGAGCAATCTTTTAGAGTGTTAAGAATTTATAATCTAGATAAGAAAGTTAATAGTAAAATATTTTATCCACTTGAAGGTAAAGAGTATACTTACGAAATAGATTTACCCAGTAACTCAATTACTAGGATTAGAAAAAATAAGTAAAGCAACCACAAAAATGGTAGTTATTATGGTAAAATGTAACAACCCGAAACCCGGTTCATGGCCGGGTTTTGTATTAAGTTTAATGCTTTGCCTTACTTGTTCTTGAAATATTCGATCATTTTCTTGAAACTAAAACCCATTCCGGCAAAATTTGGTTCCAGGATCACGGCATCGGCCAGAGCTCTGCCGATCCCTTTTTTGAGTTCCCTGGCAATGCGGAAATCATCCAGGTCTTTTTGATTCTTGATATCGTTAAATATTTTTTCGATCAGGGTTACCACCTCAGTTGTGGTTGAGCAGACTCTTTTTAAAGGGATGAATATCATTTTTAGATCCCGTTCCACCGGGTCTTCATTGCGTTCTAAACACTCTTTGAATTTACCCGGATGCCGATTGGTTATTAAAATGGCCGGTAGGATCTCTTCTGCATTCTGCCCGTTAATGTGATGCCAGGAAAGAACCTGATCTTCAAAGTGAACGCGGTGGGTTCCCCGGATAACAACTGCTTTATTCTCGGCGGCAAGCGAAGCCATTTTTTCATAGTTCTGCATCAGCGCTTCTCCAAGAGGTTCATGCCATCCATAATACAGAAGGTATATGAAATAGTCTCTTTTTGCATTTGCTGGAATGTTTTCCAGAAATTGGATATAAAGGCCCATGGAGTTAATTTAAGAGGATAAGTTCTTACAGCACATATGCTTGCCGAGCATTAAAATCCCTCATCACTGAGCTTAATACTTTAAGATTAGACTTCTTTTCTTCTTCCGGCATGTTATAGAGCTGTTTGAATTGTTTGATCGACTCGGCATCTTTTGATGAATATTAATCACAATTCTAAGTTTATTGAAGCGAAAATCGTTATTTTCACCTAAGAAATCAGTACCAAATGATGATTTTACACTGATTTTAAACCAAAAAGTTCTTTGAAAACAATACTTATTAAAAGATAACAATCTGTTTATAAAGGATTAAAACTCAATTGGTATGATTACGGGGCGAGATTTTATGACCCCCAGATTGGAAGGTGGAATGTAATAGACCCATCCGCAGAAAAGGACCATGCATATTCGCCTTATCTTTATTGTGCTAATAACCCTATAAGGTACATAGACCCTGACGGACGTTGGCTTAGTGATAGAAATGTTAGAAAAGCTGATCGAATTGAAAGAAGAAATAATAGACAGATAGCCAGGTTAGATAAGCAAAGAGACAAATTATCTGCTCAAGGTGAAAACACGGATAATATTGAAGCTAGGATTTCACAATTAAATCATTCAAATGACGACATCCATTGGATGAGATCAGATAGGGAAACTGAATATAGATGGGCTTCGGCAAATAGCAGATCCAATGAGTCTGGCGCTGGGAAACCAACCACAACTATACCAAGACAAGGTAAGGCAGAAGTAGTAACAATGTATGTGGAAAATAATATGGGAAGTATCTTGCATGAAAGCAGGCATGGAGGAGATATAGCTAGAGGTACCTTGAATGGAAGGACTTATGGAGTGAGAGATGAAATTAGTGCTTATCAAGCGCAATTTTCGTGGAGCGGTATCTTAGAATATCGGGACCAGCCAAGTAGCTACACAATGATGCAAAGAATTCAAGCGGGACTAAAAGATCCCACAAAAGCTATTATAAATAGCATCAATCTAATAAATTCAGAAGCTGTTAACTCAATGGTTGATCCTGGATTTGAAAAGATTTATCCTCCAAAAGGCATATCTAAAGATCAATTTGATAATAATTAGTTATTATGAAAAAGAGAGTGCTATTACTTTTATTAACTGCGTTTTGCAGTTGCAGTACAAGTAAATTATACAATGAATACAGACTATATCATCGTGATAAATCATTGAATTTCCCAACGGATCTCTTATCAATAAAAATTATTAATGACACGACTGGTATATTTATAAATGCAGATAAACATACTACTAGAATTAATCAAAAATTTACATTTGATAAAATTAATAACGACTATTTAATTATAAAACAACTAGATCAGATCAATCCGCATCTAATTTCTTTAAAAATGGGGGATACAATCGTGATGGATAAAAAACGGCTGCATTTATTTTATAATGGGGAGAAAAAGTACCTTTTGTCATTTAAAAAGAAATGGTAAAAGCAAACTGTTTTTAAAAGAGAAAAACACAATAAGCTGCTTCGAAAAAAAATAACTACAAATGAATCACTGAAAAACGGAGAAGCAACTATTTTGACATATTAATAAAATTTTATGGTCAAAACATGGACTGAATAGTATAAATAGGATCAGTCCGAGTTTTAAGTTATTTATAGATATCCTTCCTGTGGCCTACCGAAACCACGGTAATGATAATTTTACCATCGTCAATTTCATAGATAACTCGGTAATCACCAACCCGGATACGGTAAGCATCTTCTCCTTTTAGTTTTTTATAACCGTATGGCCGCGGATTATCGGCAAGGTCAGCAATAGCGGCTTTAATAACAGGGATAACCTTCTTATCCAGCTTCATTATTTGCTTTTGGGCATACCGCTCAATGAGAACTGTATACTTCATTTTACAGCTTCTTCAATCTCCCTGAATGCCTGTTCAAAGGGAATAGCATTGCCTTTATGCACTTTTGGCTTTACGGTATTCCTTTATCTCTTCAAGTTCTTCTGAGTCAGCCACAAGCTTCTCATATGCCTTAATAGGAACCTGAACGGCAATTTTACGGCCGTTTTTATCGATTATATAGTTTTCCTGAATCATATTCAATCAATTATGTATTATTCCAAGCTTCCTAATTTTACAAAGATAAGCTACTTGAAAGGAAAATCAAAAATCTATAATTATAGGATAAAAAGAAATTTTGAACGGTATTTAAATAGGGTTTGGTGCTAATATTCTCCAAAAAATTGCTATTTTCACCTTAGAAATCAGTCTGAAAAGCTGTTTTTACGATGTTTTTGAGCTAAAAAGTTCTTTGAAAATGCCCCTTATTAACTAATAAGCAGCTGTAAATCTGTTCATGGAAAACAAATAGTACGATTACGGAGCAAGGTTCTATGACCCACAAATTGGGAGGTGGAATGTTGTGTATCCATTAGCTGAACAATCCCGTCGATGGAGTCCTTATACTTATGGTAAAGATAATCCTCTCAGGTTTATTGATCCTGATGGTATGGGAGACCAAGATAAAGTTAAAGATGACAAGACCAAAAAAGGTGCTAATCCTGAGACAGTTACTATTAGCCGTGCTATTTCTAAGGTAAAATTGGAGAAATATGTTGCAATATTGCAACACAAGCTCCAAAAATAATAATATACAATAAGTTACGTATATTTTTACAAAACCCTATTTCTCTTTTTCTGAAATACTTTTACTAACTGAAGTTTTTCTTACGATGCTTAGTTTTATTCACATAATTCACATAATTCTGCCCGGTTGATGCTTAATCTCGCTTTCCGTGCATCTTTTTTCTGGTCATTCCAAATCTTATCCAATCCGTTAATACCTGTTTGTACCTCTCGTGGTGTATAACCATTCAATGATATATGCGGTCTTAGATTATTATAATCAATTACATCACTGGCAAACACTTTTTTTAGTTCACCAGCATTACAATATTCCTTCCTGAATAAATACCTGTATTTAAATAACTTATTCTGAGCTTCGATAACTGAATTGGAGAAAGGAATATCCTTTAAAGCTATCAATGGGCTGATACTGACTCCTTCTCCATCCACAAAGGCTTTCATTTCAGTGTTGTTATTCTCCGGACCTCCATCTGTAATAAGAATTACCTGTTGTGGACGATTTACAAATTTGCTGTACGCTTCTCTGATAGTTTCTACTCTGACCTTACCTGATACAAAAGATTCAATCTTCCAGTTTAGAATATACTTTGAGTAGTTATCCATCAGCAGATAGATATATTGTTTAATGTTATCCTTTGTTTTTACGATGGTAATGTCAGCATGCCAGATCTCATTCGACTTGCTTGCCAAAAGACCAGTTGCATACTTTTTCTTTCCGGGTACTTCATGCCGCTGAATCCCGAGTCTTTTCCTGTAAAGATACCAGGTCGCCAAAGAACACGAAAGAAGTTTTTCACGCAAAGCATAAAATGCAACTGAACAAACAGGCCAGAACCTGAATCGTTCATCTATTAACAGATTCTTCATTACATACACTTCTCTGTTTGTTAACTGTCCGGGATAAATTTTCCTGCACAAAGTAAGAGGGGAAGTTTTACAATTTTTTAATACCAGATTCTTATGGTAATAAAACACCGAAAGAGGAACTTTGCACAATCTCAATAACAGTTTTATGTCTATTATATTCTGATACTTTAGAACTGTTAAAATAAATGATGAGAAATTATCCTTTAAAACTTTATTGAAATATTTTGTTTTACCAAGGATATTTGAGATAAAACAGGCAACTTTAAGCCAGGTACGCATAACTTTCTGAGCTTCACTCCTTCTTATAAACTGTTCCAGAACTTAAAGGTTACTTAACTCGTATCCAAAATACTTCTCATTTTCTTCCTGTTTCCAACGCCATCTGGTAGATCTGTCAATTTGAACAAGATATACCTCAGGTAAGCTGTTCCGCTTTATAAGCTGTTTAACGATTGTGTGATAGGATTTGTATTTATTCATTTTAAACCTCTATTTTCTGTTAATCCCGGTGTAAGAGATTTATAGAAAGAGGAGGGTCACTCAGGGCAAAAGTAAAATGGTGCCTCTATGATGCCAAATATTAAAGAACTATTTTTGAAATAATAATTTTGAAAATGGAAGGAGATATCTCTCTATTTTTGGCCATAGAAAAAATGATGCAGAAGAAAATGTTTTTACATCAGGGAAAGCTGGTTGTGAAGGATGACGATATTGCCATGGTATATGAAGTAAAAATAAAGGATCTAAGGAAAAAAATCAACAATAACAGATCACGCTTCCCATCTGATTTTATGATAGAAACGAGTGAAGGTGAATATGTTTTAACTGAATCGGGAATCCTTATGCTGGGAGGCTTGTTAAGAAGTGAGAGAGCGAGAAGGGCACATATGCAGTTTATCGAGTACTTTGTTCACCTCTTGCATGAGCACGGAGTGTCAGTTTTTGACTTAATAAAACCCGGGAAAAATGGACTTTGAAAAGTTAATACTCACATTGCCACCTCTTCAGCGGGATTAAAGAACCATGCTGCCACTTCCAGGAAAAAAAGCCTGGCCGAAAAATATACCGGCGCAGCTCGCAAATAAAAAGAAAAATGCTATTTTGTATTGAAATAAACCAATCGAAAATGGAAGACTTTTTCAAGGATGCAGAAAACTTTTTCAGACTAACTTATAAAGAAAAGGCTGAAGCACATTTAGAGGAGCTTGATTTTAAGAAGCTTGAAGAAATAAAGTTAAAAGCTTTAATGGAACTAACTGACGAAGAGTTAAAAACAATAGGTCTCGAAAGGGTTGAAAATGAAGAATATAAGTACTTCTATAGTTGCAGGAACTGCGATGCTCTAAAAATATACTTTAATAAGTCTGACAATAAATTTGAAATGCGGGGCTTTCAACTAAGAAAGCAAAAGGATATATTAACTACCAGTGAGTTAATAGAAGAAGCTGTGATAAAATGGCAGTTAAAATATGATATTAACTGAACTCCTGGCCCCCTGTGGAGGGGTTTTGGGGATAGGCCTTCAAAAAAGGGGTTTGGGGAGAGGCCTTCAGAAGGGATTACGAACTCTCCGCCGGTTGGCGGAGAGTTCGTGATCCCCGGAGGGAGATCCATGCATCCCAAATTACTCCCTTATTCGTTTCACTCATAAGTGCTTTTTATTTCAGAGCTGTCCTCATTCAGGCATGCCTGATTCGTCCAGCTCTGAAATAAAAATCCCGTCCGCCAGCTGGCGGACGGGGGTAATTTGGTTTGCGGAGAGAGGGGGATTCGAACCCCCGGTACAGTTTCCCATACGGCAGTTTAGCAAACTGCTGGTTTAAGCCACTCACCCATCTCTCCAAAATAATCTTTTCTTTTGACCACCTTTGCCCTCCGTAGCTTTAGCGAAGGAGGGTCACCCATCTCTCCAAAATAATCTTTTCTTTTGACCACCTTTGCCCTCCGTAGCTTTAGCGAAGGAGGGTCACCCATCTCTCCAAAATAATCTTTTCTTTTGACCACCTTTGCCCTCCGTAGCTTTCTTCGACTGACGTAGCTTCAGCGAAGTCGGTAGCGAAGGAGGGTCACCCATCTCTCCAGAAGGAGGATCACTCATCTCTCCTTCTCTCCAAGATTCCGGCACCTGACTTACAAAGCGCGACAAAAGTAGGAAAACAAGGATAAAGTGCAAAATAAAACAGAATTTTATTTTAAATCCCCAAGCAGACTTGTGATCAGTCTGAAATTCTCGAGAGTCTCTTCGTCCAGATCACTGGTTTTTATCTTTTCTTCCTTAACATTCGATAGAAATCTGCTTAAAATGAAATTACGCGGAAGCTCTTTTTCTCTGATATATACAGAGTTCGGTACAGTTATTCCTTCTCTTGATTCAAGAAGATGGTTCTTAAAATCTAGGGTCGACAGAAGATCTTCCGAATTTAAAAATGCGCCCGGCATTTTGATAATTAGGTCCTTGTCGTTACTGCCTGTCTTGAAAACAGCATTTTTAAGCAGCTCTGCCATATGAGACTCATCAGCATTTTCAAAAAGCAAAACTGCAAAATCCAGCCCCCAACCCATCATTATATTACACAATAATGGAATGGAAGAGACATTGGTTGAGGGTACTACGCATGTTTTGCCTTTATATCCCATTAAATGTATGACTGCATTTAACATGTAAAATGACCCGGTATCATTTACAATCAGGTTAAATCTGTTTGTTGAGAATCCTTCAACACGCGTGGGGTTACCAAGGATACTTAACAGCGGAGTCAGTGTATCGGGAGAAGCCGATGAGAGCTGCAAGGGATCCAGTATCCTGGAAGTACTTCTCATACTGTCAAGATCATCACGCTGAACAGCAAGGACCCTGTGCAATTTATTTATCTCCACCAGATGCGGAGAATGGGTGGTATATATTATCTGAATTTTATCCTTGATGTCTTCGAATACCTTAAGTACATCTTCCTGCGCCCTGGCATGAAGGCTCACACCCGGTTCATCGACCAGCAGGACCATCTGCCTGTCACTCATATTTGCAGAAGCCATTAATTCCATATAGAAAGATAAGAACCATCTTACACCTCTGCTTCTTTGCTTTGGATAAAGCCTTTCACCTTCATCCTTAATCCAGAATTCAAGATATGGCTTGCCTGCTTTACCTTCGAAGGAAGAACTGTAGTGATCAAGTTCAAACTGAATATGGATCTTATTATTTCTTCCTATTGACTGCTGCCAGAAATCATGGAAATTACGGGTAAGCGTATGATTAAGGTTTTCAATCTTCTGTTTCAGGATACGACTCGAGGGTTGCTGAAAAAATGAATAATCAACACCTGCGAGCGAAAGAAAATTCCTTGCAGCTTTATAGCCTTCAACATTTTCATTGCCGCTGATTATATCCTCCATATCAATTCTGTTTGGCAGCAGACTGCCAAAGTCTTCAAATAACTCGAACACAGGACAGTATTCAAAATATTTTTTCCCCAGGAAAGCACTGTTATAGTGTGATTTATATGACTGAATCACCTCATTTACCTTATTCTTAGCTTCATCTTCAGAACTACCTTCGATAATGTACCCTGAAAGTGCTATGTGACTATCGAGATCAGACATCATGGATTCTCTCTCAACCCGTGTTTTACGGTAGTCGTAAAGGACATCTTTCCATTCATTATCAACATCATCTTCAATAGGCCGCATCAGAAGAGTCATCTTTTGATGCCTTTCTTCCAGCTTAAGTGACAGCTCTCTGAGATGCTCATCGATCTGCGTACAGTCAGCACGGAGTATATTCCACTTCTCTCCTGCTTTCTTTATTGATGATTTCTTAAGAAGTAACTCAGTTAACTCTTCTTCTTGTTTCTTAATCTCATTTAGCTGATTCTTAAGACCGGGATAATGATTAGCGTTTTTTGATACATCAACCTCCGTTTGCCTCTTTCCGAATAAACGAAATCTGATTGTTTTCTGTTCAACATGTGACAGTTTTGACCTGATCTCTGTTTCCTCAGTATTAAGCTTTGACATTGATGTCTCAAGTTCCCGGATTTCATTTATCTCTTCTTCCAGTTTCAATGATACATCATTCAGATAAATTCTCCATGCATCCTCAAGTGAATCAAGGTATTGTTTAATTTCTCCGCTGACATTAATAACTGAAGAAAGATCCGGATCCAGCTCCGGGTAAGCTCGAGCTCCGTTAAACCCGATAACAATTCTTTTAATTCTGTTCCCGGATTATCAGTAATTTGAATTAACCATCCTTTTGGGATTGTGAAACGACAACTCACTTCGGGCAAAGAAAGATCACTGCGCAGGACATCCTCAGAGATAATTCCGGAATAAAAAACTTTCAAACCCTCCAGAACAGAAGTCTTTCCTGATTCATTCTGACCGATAAGACACGTAATGTTGTCGGGGGAAATATTCTGCCAGCCGGTATCAACAATCGACCTGAAGTTCTTTATTCTGAAAGCTTTAAGCTTCATCATTTAAATTTTAATTATAACTGAAAACCAATTATCAGCACATCATCTACCTGTTGGACATTACCTTTCCATTCAGTAAAAGCGCTTTCAAGATGCTGCTTCTGCTGCGCCATTGGCAATTCTTCAAAAGAGTGAATCATGCGTTTAAAATGCTTGTACTTAAATTTTTTGTCAGTTATTTCTCCGAACTGATCAGAAAAACCATCTGAAAAAAGATAAAATGAATCGCCTGTCTTTGTTTCAATACACACGTTTGTGAATGATGCCTCCTTGACAGGAGCTATGCCCAAAGTCATCTTATCAGGTTTATATTCGGTTAATTCCCCATCC
This sequence comes from uncultured Bacteroidales bacterium, assembly GCA_963791065.1. GTDB lineage: Bacteria > Bacteroidota > Bacteroidia > Bacteroidales > VadinHA17 > LD21. Next base: position 242,828 of record CAWBQN010000015.1, on the reverse strand, counting down.
CTGATCATTATAAGTGGTCTGTTCGCTCCCGAATATTGTAACTTTCCGGAAGCACAATCTATTATACATAGTCCGATATCAATACTGTCCTGAGTTTCACGGTAATTGCCCGTCTGATGAAGGGCTTTCATAATCTTCTCTCTCATCAGGTTAAGTATCCTGTTGGCATTTAAATTAATATCTGTCTGCATTATCTCATTCAGAAAACTTATACCAAGGATACTCATAAGGGCACCCGGAACGCCATGACCAGTGCAATCACCGGCTGCAATGCACATTTTTTCCCTTGTACAAAAAGCATAATAGAAATCACCGCTAACAAAGTCACGTGGAAGGAAGAGTATAAAGAAGTCCTTTAGTCTCCCCTTTAGTATTGCCGGATTAGGCATCAGGGCGCGTTGTATCATCTGCGCATAACGGAGGCTGGCAATATGATCATTTAAACCTTGCTTCGGGAGCAATGAAAGCAGGTCGGGGTTGTCTTGCTTTTCCTGACTCATAGGTAGATCTCATTAATAGGGACAATAAATATACAGTATTTTTAATCCGGTTCTACCATCCAATGCACCTTTTAATGATCTCGTCTATTTAAAAGCACTACATTTTCGACGTGATGGGTATGCGGAAACATGTCAACCGGCTGCACTCCATTTACACAGTACTCACCTGAAAGTAATTGTATATCACGCGATTGCGTTGAAGGGTTACAACTTATATAAACTATCTTCTCAGGACTGGCTTTTACAATTGCCTTTATCACCTCTTCGTGCATTCCTGCCCGGGGCGGATCGGTAATTATTATATCAGGCTTCCCGTTTGATGCAAAAAAACTTTCGGAAAGCACATTTTTCATGTCACCTGCGAAGAATCGGGTATTCCGGATGCCATTAATTTCTGAATTAATTACTGCGTCCTTCACAGCCTCATCTACATATTCAATACCTATTACCTTATTGACATGAGGTGCAATGTAATTTGATATTGTCCCGGTCCCGGAATAAAGATCATATACGATTTCGTTTCCTGAGACCCGGGCAAATTCCCTGGCCGTACGGTAGAGTTGTAATGCCTGCCGGGTATTTGTCTGATAAAACGATTTCGGTCCTATTCTGAACTTCAGCCCGTCCATTTCTTCAACCAAATGGTCCTCGCCCTTATAAAGGACAGGCTCCTGATCATTGAGTGAATCGTTTCGTTTGGAATTAATAACATACATAAGCGATGTGATCTGCGGGAATTCATTTGAAAGAAAATCAAGCAAACCGTTTCTTTTCTCAGCATCTTCATGGAAAAAGACCACAATAACCATGAATTTACCATCCAGAGAGTTACGGATCACTATATTCCTGAGAAATCCCTTCTGCTCCCTCAGGTCAAAAAACAAAAGGTTGTTCTGATGTGCATACTGCCTGACAGCATTCTTGATAGAATTTGAAGGTTCGGGCTGCAGATGGCACTCAGTTATGTCAAGGACCTTATCAAACAATCCCGGAATATGAAATCCAAGTGCATCTTCCTTTTCGAATTTATAACCCGAAACAACCTCCTCGCTGGTCAGCCAACGTTTATCAGAAAAAGTGTATTCAAGCTTATTTCTGTACTGGTATATATCGGGTGATCCGATAATCGGCATAATGTCCTTAAGATCAACCTTTCCTATCCTGGTCAGATTATCCCTAACCTGTTTTTCCTTAAACTTAAGCTGAAGATCATAAGGCAAATGTTGCCACTTACAACCGCCGCATACTCCGAAATGGATGCACCTCGGTTCAATCCTGTCAGGTGAGTATTCGTGAAACTTTACAACTCTGCCTTCCAGATATTTTTTTCTTTTCTTTATAACCCTGATATCAACCAGGTCACCAGGTATAAGCATTGGTACAAAAACTACAAGATTATCCACTCTTGCAATTGCATTTCCTTCTGCTCCGATATCGGTGATCCTCACTCTCTCCAGCAACGGCAACTCTTTACTTCGTCCCACTTGATCTTTCTTTCAGTTTTTGAAATTAAATTTATCTTGAATTTTTAACGTTATCCAGGAAAAGAATACCTTCTATCAAGCATGGGACCACTCCATCACTATGGTCAACATTAGGAACAATAACCATTTTACAAATATCCTGAGATGTTCCTGCCTGAATCATTGCATTGTACATATTTTCAGTAGAAGCCGGATTTACCTGGGTATCACTACCACCGTGCGTAAGTAATAAAGGCTTGTAACTATGCCATTCGGTAACACTGTTATTAATAAGAGCATCCCTCACAGAAGAGTATTTTGAAGAGGAACTGAATCCTGAAATAAAATCTGCATTCAGCAGTCCGGTAATTGAGGTGGTAAGCTCACTATTTATCTGATCTAATGTGAGCAATCCGGTAAAAAGCGAACTGAGCTTTGAAACATAAGGCTCATTAAGGATATCACTTGCCGGATTGGTAAACTGATTATAAGAAATGTAGGCATTTACGATATAGGCAAAATAAACGGGATCCGGATAATCAGGTTGATTTATGATACCTTCCAATAGTTGTAAGATATTGTACGGGCCGGCTCCGCAGGAAGCCCCCTTCAGGTTAAAATCACTATTATAATCCTGCTCAATTGCCTTATCGAGAGCAAGTGTTGCCCAACCTCCCTGTGAGTAGCCAAGAAGATAATATTCATTTTTAAATGTTATTCCGGGGAACTCCTTGCTGCCTATTTCTTTGGTCGTGTACAGCATGTCGATAAGCGACCTTACTGTAGGTTCTTTTATGAGGTACGGATGTGCGATCTGCGATGATTCTCCAAATCCCGGATAATCTGGAATCAATACAACATATCCCATTGAGGCAATGAACTCAACCAGCTGGTAGCTAAAATTTGCCGGATTATTGCTTGGAGCGTCGGCATTAACCGTATTGGTCCCATTCTGGAACGATAGAACCGGATACTCTCCGGGTGTTACAGGTACGCATATTAAACCCGATGCATTGATCTGGTTGCCATTTACAGTAGTTTTGTAAACAATCTTATAAACATTGACATCAGTGGTTACAAGCGGTTTAATATTGCTTATTTCCGGTACTGATGCTGATGCAAGATCTAGCAGACCATTAATGAGACTCTGTTGATACACAGTCACATATTGTTTCGAAACAAAGTACGAATAGTTTTTACCCTGCTCGTCCTTTTTGCAGGAAGTGACCAGCATCAGGGACAGTGCAGTTAAAACTGACAGACGGAATATGATTCTCGTAATCTTCATTATATCACAATTTTATCGACTTCCTGAAATAGCTTGTACGGATAAGTAAGCATAGTGCAAAGATAGGTTTTCTTAACTGAATTTCATCCCGATATATTCCAATTTAACCGCAAAGCAAGCTACGGAGGCACACCCCTTGCCGCTGCGCGGCTGTCCCCATACAGGGGGACTAAAACTGTTCTTTAAAAGAATTTCATTAGATTACAAAGCTTAAAGCCCCCCTTGGGAGGGTTGGGGGGTGAACTTCATTCTTCGCCATTCTTTTTCTATATTTGCAGACATTTAATTTTTATATGGTCTCAGTTCAGAACATCTCTGTTTCATTTGGCAGTTTTGATTTGCTTATGGATATCTCCTTCCTGATAAATGATCAGGACAGGATTGGTCTTGCCGGCAAGAATGGCGCTGGGAAATCAACTCTGCTTAAGATCATTTCAGGGAATCAGAGTCCAACTTCCGGACAGATAGATATGTCAAAAGAGGTGACGATCGGATATCTTCCGCAGCAGATGCAAGTTGATGATACTACAACTGTAATTAATGAAACAATAACAGCATTTTCTGAGCTGATCGGTCTCTCGGAGGAGATCGAATACTGCAGTTCCGAGATTGCCAGAAGGGAGGATTATGAATCGTCCGAGTATCTGAAGCTTTGTGATCATCTGACAGTAGTTGAGGAGAGGTACCGGATGATGGGAGGAACAAATTATATGGCTGAAGCTGAGTTGACCCTCCTTGGATTAGGATTTGAGCGCAAGGACTTCGACAGACCGACCAGTGAACTGAGCGGTGGATGGAGAATGCGTATTGAACTGGCAAAAATACTTCTGAGGAAACCATCTCTGTTTCTTCTTGATGAACCAACAAACCACCTTGATATTGAATCGATCCAGTGGCTGGAAACATTTCTTTCAGGATATCCGGGAGCAGTGGTTCTTGTATCACACGACCGGGCTTTTCTCGATAATGTGACCCGGAGAACAATTGAAATCTCGCTTGGCAAAATTTACGACTATAAAGCATCATGGTCGAAGTACCTGATACTGAGAGAGGAACGCAGAGAACAGCAGATCGCCTCATACAGGAATCAGCAGAAAATGATCGGGGACACCGAAAAGTTTATAGAGCGTTTCAGGTATAAAGCCACCAAAGCGGTCCAGGTCCAGTCAAAGATCAAGCAGCTTGACAAAGTTGAACGTCTTGAAGTTGATGAAGAAGACAAGAGTGCAATCAACCTGAGGTTCCCTCCGGCTCCCCGCTCGGGAACCGTTGTGGTGGAAGCAGAAGGACTCTCAAAAAAATACGGATCGCTTACTGTCCTTAACAAGATTGATTTCAAAATCCAGCGGGGAGAAAAAGTTGCATTTGTTGGCCGCAACGGCGAAGGAAAAACGACGTTATCGAAGATCATTATCGGGGAGCTCGACTATACCGGTGACCTGAAAATAGGACATAATGTCAAAACAGGATATTTTGCACAGAATCAGGATGTACTGCTTGACGAAAGCAGGACCGTCCTTCAGACAATCGATGATATTGCAAAAGGGGATATAAGAACCAAGATCCGTGATATGCTCGGTGCATTTTTATTCAGAGGTGATGATGTTGAGAAGAAAGTTAAGGTGCTGTCAGGTGGTGAACGGGCCCGGCTTGCACTTGTGAAGCTTCTACTGGAGCCCAGTAACCTGCTTGTACTTGATGAGCCGACAAATCACCTCGATATGAGGTCGAAAGATATCCTTAAACATGCTCTTATCAAATTTGATGGCACACTAATTGTGGTATCACACGACAGGGATTTTCTTGACGGGATTGTCGGTAAAGTATATGAGTTCAAACACAACAAGATCAAAGAAAATATCGGAGGAATTTATGATTTTCTCAGGAAGAAAAAGATCGATAACCTTAAAGATATCGAGAAGAAAGACAAAATTAAAAATGAGGCAGCAGCTGAAAACATCTCGTCAAATAAGCTGAAATACCTTGAGAAAAAGGAATATGAACGAAATCTGAGAAAACTGAGGAAGAGACTTGAGGAATCAGAGACTACTATTGAAAATATTGAAGCTGAAATACTTGCAGTCGATAAATCATTTATGGAACCCGGCAATACATCTGAAGCTCATGATATTGATTATAAAAGGTACCAGGACCTCAGGGAGGAGCTGAACCGTGAAATGGACCTATGGGCCCGGTATAGCCAGGAGGTAGAGGAATTTTTAAAAAATAACAGCTAGATATGGATCTTCTTCAGTTTGAAAAAGAGTACAGGGTACATGTCTATGAGACCGGACCTGACGGAAAGCTTAATTTATATTCTTTGTTCAACTATATGCAGGACATTGCATCCGAACATGCTATCAGACTCGGATTCGGGAGGGACGACCTTATGCGGGATAACCGTTTCTGGGTGCTTTCACGAATATACGCAGTGATAGACAGATGGCCATCGTGGGAAGATTCAATAGTTGTAAGGACATGGCCCAATGGAACTGACAAATTATTTGCTCTCAGAAATTACGAGGTTATGTATCCCGATGGCAGGCATATTGCTTCAGGTACTTCATCCTGGTTAATTCTTGACCTCACAACAAAAAAAGTCCAGCGTCCCGATGCTATTCTGAGTCACTACAACTTTGAGCTCCGTACTGAAAATTCTCCGGTCAGATATGCGACAAAAATTGAACCTGCCTCGGAAAATGCCAAAGTAACACAGGCGTTCAGAATTAAAGTCAGTGATCTTGATGTAAACCTGCATACCAACAATGTAAGATATCTTAAATGGGTAAGTGACATATATGATCTCGATTTCATAATGAATAATGAACCTCAATCTGCTGAAATTAACTATCTTGCAGAATCAAGATTTGATGAGGAGATCATAATAAAGACATCTCAGGAAAACGGTAATGAATCTTTTTTTAATCATTCAATATTCCGTACCAATGATAATAGGGAACTTTGCAGGATAAGAATTGAATGGAAAAAAGGTATCAAAAAATAAAATATTAATTTTGGACATGAATAATAGTATTTCCATCAGGACCATTTCTTTAATATTATCCGGCATTCTGCTTGCTGTGATGTCCGATTCCTGTAAAACTACTAAGCAAACAGTTGACTATAAGGATCTGTCGTACCTTTATAATCCAACGAAAAGCCCGATCAATCCAAGGTTTCATGTCCTCAATGAGACAGATGTTTCATCAGTTTTATCAATAAGGTTTGCTGCCAGCGATCTCTTTTTCTCTGAAGCTAACCCTCAGGGAGTGCCAACAGCTATGATTTTGCTGACGGTTAAGCTTTATAATATGAGCCAGGCAAAGGCCCTTTCAGATACAGCGGTTATGAACCTGAGTATTGTAAAAGTTACAGGAAAACAGGAATATATTTATGATGTGCCGCTTACTGTTGAGAAAGGAACAGAATATGTAGCCGAGGTAAAGGTTCTCGACAGACTGCGTCTGATAGTATCACAGGCATTTGTTCAGTTTAATACCCTCTCTTATTACAACAGTTACAATTTTGAAATGCAGGGGCATTTTGACAGGAATAAGCTCTTCAGTCCTGTCATAAGAATTGACGAATACATCAATCTCTTATATTCCCGCGGGCATATTGACACTCTCTTTGTCTCCTTTTATAAGCCATTCAGGGAAGTTCCTGATCCTCCCTCGATGCTGCTTCCTGAAAAAACTCTTGACTATGACCCTCAGAAGGTTGTCGCAATCCCATATTCCGATACTTTGCCTATGATGTTCCCCAAGGAGGGTATATATCTGTGTTCAATTGACAGGAATATTAAGGAGGGTTTCACCTTGTTAAATCTGGGACCTGCATTCCCCAGATTTACTACTCCGGAGGTTATGATAGAGCCTCTGGTTTACCTCGCATCTGCCGACGAAATGACAGATCTAAAATCTGCTGCAAAGCCAAAGGCAGCACTCGACGATTTCTGGATAAAATGCGGCGGCAATATCGATAAAGCACGCGAACTGATAAGGATCTTTTATACGCGGACCATGTATGCAAATTATTATTTTACTTCATACAAAGAAGGGTGGCGCAGCGAAAGGGGCATGATTTATATTATGTACGGGCCGCCAGATAAAGTTTATAAAACTGCCGATGGTGAGAGCTGGGGATATAAAAAACCGGTGTTAAAATCAAGATGGGGAGGCAGATTCAGTGTAACCGATTCTTATCTCTACTTCACCTTCAAAAAGAGAGAAAATATTTTTTCCGATAACGACTTTTACCTGAGCCGCAGCGAGACTCTTGTAACATACTGGGATAAAGCAGTTGCAAGCTGGAGAAAAGGGATCGTGTTCAGGCTCGATAATCCGAAAGGAATCTAGAAAGTGTTAGTTCATTCAAATCCTTTGAGAACCTTTGTGTTAACCTTTGCGTCCCTTCGTGGTAAAAAATTTAACCGCTAAGGATCACAAAGTGCTTCACTAAGGAGCACAAAGGATTATTTGACATAATTAATTCATGAGTAGTTTAATTTAGTTATAGATGCAGAAAGAAACAGATTGTATTTTTGGATTGCATGCTGTTATTGAGGCTATCAGGGCCGGAAAACAGATCGACCGGCTCCTGATAAAGCAAGGACTACAGGGAGCACTTTATCATGAACTAATGACGGAGGTTAAAACTCATAATATAGTGTACCAGATTGTGCCCGTTGAAAGAATTGAACTTGTAACCAGGAAAAACCACCAGGGAGTACTTGCCTGGCTCTCAGTGATTGAATATCAATACATTGCAAATCTACTTCCAATGGTATTCGAGAAGGGAGAAGATCCTTTGATAATTGCACTTGACGGGGTTTCTGATGTCAGGAATTTCGGAGCAATTGTACGTACCGCAGATTGTCTTGGAGCTCATGCTATCATTATCCCGGAAAAGGGATCTGCCCGGATAACGGCTGATGCCGTAAAAACATCTGCGGGAGCTTTACATTCCTTTCCTGTTTGCAGGGAAAAAAGTATAGTCAGAAGCATTGAATATCTGAAAGAATCAGGTCTCAGGGTATTTTGTGCCGGTGAAAAATCGGCCATATCAGCATCCGATACTAAATTGACCGGACCCTCGGTCCTCATCCTGGGTGCAGAGGACAAAGGCATAAGTCGTGAACTGATGGCACTATCAGATCTTCAGATTAAGATCCCAATGACAGGTACAATTGGGTCACTTAATGTATCTGTTGCTGCAGGTATACTCCTGTATGAGATTGTAAGACAGAGGTCTGTTTAATTTATTCAATAATGCCCCTGATCCTCTGGTCAAGCTTTTCCTGATCAGATGTAAAGGATGCAAGTCCGGCCAGTGTCAATAAAGTATCAGGTGCAATTTTCCCCTCGCTGATCTTTTTCTCCCACCTGGAATGAACCGGGATTTTACCATCAGAAACGATGAAACCCTTTTCCTCTTTCGAAAGCGAAGGAAACATATCTTCACATCCTTCCTCATGGGCTATATGAATAAGCTCTACACCGGTTGATGGTATTTTTGATGAAAGTCTTTCGGCAAGTTTAAGCACTTTATCATCTACTTCCCAGAATTTTTCGATGTGGGCATTTTTAGCAGAATCAAATATACTTGCCTCATAGTTTTCGTGTGTACGTGATGTAAATTTCCCTGACAATTCTTTTCTCCCTGCCGCTGCCACTTTGGGGGGCATGGTGAAAACATCCACCCCTGCAAGAAGTTCCAGCTGGTTGTGATTTCTCAGACTTGCTGCGATCTGTTTTGTCTGCCATGGGTTTTCGGCAGTGAGACCAGTAACCCAGTTCTGTGATGAGATGACGGCTTTCTCACCTGCACCCGATCCATCGCCGAGTTTGTTATTGATCATATAAGCACCAATTCTGCCCAGAAAGACATTTACATAATCGGGTCGGGATATCTTTGTAATGAGGACATTTTCACGAGCGCTGAAACCAAGTGTGAAATTGACCTTTACCCCGGAATCCTTGAGAAGTCTTGCCCCGATCAATCCTTCAGCAGTCAATGGCACCTTAACGATAAATTGTTCAGGACATATATCATGAAATCTTCTGCCGTAGTTCAATATAGCTTTTATATCATGTGAAGTGTCGGTATGAAGCTCAACGCTCACAAACGCACCGAACTTCAAAGCCAGCCGGAGGGCATGCCGGGCATTCAAAATGAATGCAATTTCCTTTACCCTTTCCTCCTGAGGCAGATCTCTTACAACACTTTTAGCTTCTGAGATGAAGATATCATAGATTCCTTTCTGTATTTCATTGTTAAGCAATGAGTTATTTGTTGTCAAGGCAATCATTTCGGCTGACCAGTTCGCCTCAGCTTCTTCCATATCACCCGTATCAAGCCAGAGTTCTGTGCCCGTATTTAAAAGTGATCCCCAAAAGGGGTCGCTTTTGCCCGTAACATGTTTTTCGTTTAGATTCTTCCAAACGAAATCGCTTATTCTGGTATTTATGTCAGCCATGGTCTCAAGTATTGATGTAAAATTCAATTCACTTAAATATTAGTGGCAAAAATAGATAAATTATCAATCGGTCTCATCGAATATTTTTAGCTTTACAACATTCCAGTTAAAAAAATCGCTATGAGAACAATCATTTCATTCATTTTGTTTAGTGTCTCAATAACCCTACAGGCTCAGGACAGTTTTGATAAGTATTTTACCGACAAAGTATTAAGATTTGATTTTATGCTGGCAGGCAACAGCCAGAAAACTATTGTTTATGCTGTTGGCATGAAAGAGGAGCCATTCTGGGCAGGATCGAAATCAAACCTTATTAATATGTTCAACTCCGGAAATTTCAAATATGAACTTTATGATATTGAGGGAAACACTCTGATTTACTCCCGCCCGTTCTGTACACTGTTTCAGGAATGGCAGACAACAGATGAAGCAAAAAGTACCGAAAGGAGTTTTTATGAGGTAGCCACCATGCCTTATCCGAAAGTGAAAGTCAGATTTATTCTCAGCAAAAGAGAGAGGAACGGACTGTTCTCCAAATTGTACGAAACTGTCATTGACCCTGCAAATTATTTCATAAGGAAGGAGAATCCCGTAAATGTGGGCATTACAAAAATATACGGTGATGGTGATCCGCATACATCAGTCGATCTGGCATTTATTGCAGAGGGGTACAAAGGGGATGAGATGGGAAAATTCAGAGAGGATGTAAAAATGATGGCTGGCTATCTCTTTGCTGAAGCCCCCTTCAGTGACTATAAGGATAGATTTAATATTTGGGCGGTTGAAGCTGTATCCCAGGATTCAGGTACTGATATTCCGGGTGAGAAAATTTACGCCAATACTGCATTGAATTCAAGCTTCTATACCTTTGATATTGACAGATATCTGACGACCCAGGATATCAAGTCTGTTAACGATTATGCCGCTGCTGTTCCCCACGATCAGATTATCATACTTATAAACAGTACAAGGTATGGCGGCGGAGGTGTTTACAACTACTATACAGGTACAACAACAGGGAACAAGCTCTCACCTAAAGTATTCATCCATGAGTTCGGTCATGGATTTGCAGGTCTTGCCGATGAATATTATTCATCATCAGTGGCTTACGATGAGTTTTACCCCCTTGATATAGAACCCTGGGAGCCAAATATTACTACTCTCGTAAATTTTGATTCAAAATGGAAGAAATCTATAGCTAAGGACACTCCTCAACCAACGCCGCCGGAAGAAAAATTCAATAATGTGGTTGGGTTGTTTGAAGGTGGAGGATATTCCGCAAAAGGGATCTACCGCTCAGAACTCGACTGCAGAATGAAAAGCAATGGCCCAAAAGGATATTGTACGGTCTGCCGGAATGCACTTAAGGAAATTATTGAGTTTTATATAAAATAAAAAACGGGTTTGTAGGGACGTTGCATGCAACGTCCCTACACCGTTTTTTATTTGTTTTTTCTGTCAATCAGGTAAAACAATACAAGGCTGAAGCCGCCGAATAAGAAGATCATCGATGTATAGTTGGCGCCCACTTCCATAACCTGCATCGATTCAAGAATCGCACCGGCGATAATGCCCAATCCAACTCCCATGAAGAGCATGCCAAATTTCAAGGTTACCTTGTTCCAGTTAAATAAGGGATTTTGACCCTCTTTGCCTGTGTTAAACAGGCTGGCATCAGCACCCTTATCAATGAGAGCCATTCTCTCTTTGTTACGGGTAGAGACAGACACATAATAAATTCCAAAAACAGTGGCGAAAAATGCGATAAAAGCAACTAATACTCCCATGACTTTAATTATTAATTATTATTGATTAAGAACTCCTTTTGCACCTTTAGACTATCCAACTAATATCCAGGTTACAAAAAGTATGTATAAAAATTAAATTTACCCGTAACCAATTTATACCTTTACTCGTCAAAGTTGCAGAATGGATTATAAAGGCGACAGATATTATATTGAACAGGTCCTTGCCGGGGAAAGCAATGCTTTCAGTCATATAGTTGACAGGCATAAAAATAAAGCATATAATCTCGCTTTCAGGATATGCGGCAATCATGAAGAAGCTGAAGAACTTGCACAGGATTCATTTGTAAAAGCTTACAGGTCACTAAAGAGCTTTAAAATGAAAAGCAGCTTCGCAACTTGGCTCTACAGGATAGTCTATAATACCTCGATATCGCATGTCAGAATAAAGAAAAAAGGAGTTCTTTCACTTGAAGATTTTCCGGCCGATGCTACAGATTTCATAGGGATCAGCACCAGCGAGGAGGAAGCAGAGAGAGAGTACAGGAGCTCACTGGTGAACTTTGCTCTCCAGAAAATAAACGAAGAGGAAAGAGGTTTGATCAGTCTTTATTATTACGAGGATATGAGTACTGAAGAGATCTCGGATGTTACAGGTATAAGCAAATCAAATATCAAGGTAAAACTATTCAGAGCCAGGCAAAAGATGCTGGAAATAATTGAAAAAGTTGAAAAAAATAAATTTATATATCATGAATAATCAGGAAAATAACAAGGAAGATCTGCTTGGCAGGTATATTTCACCTGAGAAGATTGAGAAGGCTCCCGATGGATTTACATCTAAAGTAATGACACGTATCCAGTTGGAGACTTTGCCTTTGAATGCAACTGACAGGTGGTGGAAAAGGAATTTTGTTCCTCTCATATCCGCAGCTGTTACTATCTTATTAATAGTTGCAGCTTATCTGATCCCCTCGAACCAGTCAGATAAATACGATTCATCCTTCCTGAACACTGTAAAGAACATTAAATTATCATTGCCCGAGATAAATCTTTCGTCACTCTCCAGACTTACCTTTCCTTCGGTACTTATTTATGTTATAATAGGAATATTTGTACTGACTCTTTTTGACAGAGCCTTGTATGGGATATTTAAAAGAGAAAAATAAGCTGGTTGAAAAGATTTTCAATTGTCCCTAAGTGTTCCTTTGAGAATTACAATGCCCGGGCAAAAAGGAATTTTTTGGATCACTTATTACAGACATTCGACTTTTGAATTAAGTCCTTTTGCGTTAAGAGATCTGCTCATTGCATTAAGTACCTCCACCACTCCTAATTTTACCTCGCAGCTGCCTTTGAAATGGACAATCAGTGCACATTGTTCTGCCTGCACAGAGTCGTGACCGCAAACCTCGACCAGAGATTTGATAACATGCTCGAAAGTATTGATATCATCATTATAGAGGATCAGTGAACCTGACTCACTTCCACTTTTCAGCTTATCATCCTTACGCAGTAATTTTTCTTTCATTTCAGTTTTTCAAATAATTGTCTTGCTGTTTCAACTGGAATCTGCTTTTTCCCAAGCCATGCGACAACCTGTGCTTCACGGTATCCATTCCTGTTTAAAAGGTCAGCATACTCAGCTGCCGTTTCAAAAGTAATAAATTTCCCAATCAAATAATCAATTTTCCCGTCTTCAAGAAGCTGGATATCCAGCCCCCTGTTTCCGGCAATTTTTCTCATCCCTTCAACTGCGTCTTCAGTCAGGGGATTTGGTGACCGGACTACCTCAACTCTAAACGTAAGAGTTGGAGTAATAGTATCCGCTTTTGTCTCAGGAACTATTTTTTCTATCGCATAAAATGCTCTTCCACCCCATTCCTTTTCGAGAGCTGCAGCTCTGTCGGCCGAAACCCGTTTATTATCAAGTAATGCTATCACAAACGCATCTTTGAAACCTTTGCTTTTTACTGACGGAAGGGCTTTCCTGGCATCTGCAAGCTTCCGGAACATACCCGCATAATAGATAGTTTTGTCAGTACCTTCAACCTTAAAACCGTAAATCGGACTGAGTCCTTTAAAATAGGACAGAGAAACGGGATTCCGGAATACGGCAATCTGAATCCTGTAAATCAGGCCCTGAGGTACCTCAGGATCAATGACTATCGTTGCTTTCGGGTCGGCAACAGGTTTTGATGCCGCTTCAAAAAAAGAAAATACTTCAACTGTCGGATTAACTGAAGTACTAATCATTTTTGTTGTATCTAATTTATTATCAACTCTTTTTATTGATTGATCATCAACTTTTTTAACTGAATCTCTGACAGTTTTGTTATCCGGTCTGACTGGTTCTTTGAAATGTGCAGTGGAATCTTGTCCCGGCTTAGTTGCCAGCTTTGCCTCGTTGTATTTCTGATCAGCTTTACTCTGATAAAAAGCAACTAATTTCTCATTACTGCTAATTTTGACCTGCAGGTTTGATTTCTCGATACCGGTGAGCTTTTCCAGCGACTTTTTTTGTTCAGTCACCATTCCGGAAATCGAATCAGCTTTAGCCTGAAATTCAAGAGCTTCACTTAGTATTATTTCATAAGTTCGCTGAATATTTTCCCTGACAGGAACTGGTCTGTCAGGGGTCTTCCGGAGCGGTTCCTTTACTGAGGTTTTACTAATACTATTTACAGTGTCGGATTTATTAGAGGACACAACACCATTTGGTTTGATTTCGGAACCTGAAACCAGACCCTTCTTCTGGAGGCATTCCTGTAATAATTCAGGAACACCCATTTCTCTCGCCATTTTTTTTCCAACACTCGCAGTATATGAATTATACGATTCGGTAGCTTCAGAATATTTACCTGCCATTTGCTGTGCCTGGCCGAGATAAAATAACCCATCAGGCGGTAAAGTCTTGACAGAGCCACCATCATTAAGAGCCTCCTGTAAAAGCTTTACTGCTTCATTTGGATCTTTCTTCATTTTAACCAGGCAAACTCCTGAATAGTATTTATATAAAGGGTCTTTGGTATAGGTCAGCAAAAGCTCCCTGAATTCTGTGTATGCTTTCTCATAATTCCCTTTGGAAAATGCCTCAAAGGATGACTGACGTGTGGGCTTCGTCTGTATGTTCTGGGAAATAAGATAATTATAAGGGATTTCAATAACCATTATAAGGCAAAACAACATTAACTGTCTCTTCAATTTCATACTAGCAGTTTAATTAGCAAATTATTAATTTTCAACATATTGCTGAAATATTCTGATTTTTTGCAGGAAGCCTTATGTTAATAACAATTGACTTATTTTTTATAAATAACAATTCAAACTTCGTAAATTTACCCATAATAACAAAATAAATAAAGATGATACAATTAAAGGAGGGAATGAAGGCCCCCGGTTTTGAGGGTATCGATCAAAATGGCAAAACTGTCAGATTAAGCGATTTCAAAGGGAAAAAGTTAGTGTTATATTTTTATCCTCAGGATGATACAACCACTTGCACAATAGAGGCGTGTAATCTCCGGGACAATTACGATTCATTTATAAAAAACGGTTACGTTGTAATAGGTGTCAGTCCCGACAATGAAAAGTCACATCAGCGGTTTATAAAGAAATACTCGCTTCCATTTCCGCTTATTGCTGACATATCGAGAAAAATCTTAAATGACTATGGTGTATGGGGAGAAAAAAAGATGTTTGGAAGAGATTACATGGGAGTTCTCAGAACGACGTTCATAATTAATGAAAAAGGGATCATCGATAAAATTATCTCAGATGTAAAATCAGCGGAGCATTCAAAGCAGATCTTCAATATGTACAATAAATAAACCCAATTATATGAGCAAAGAAAGAAAAGAAATAAACAAAGAAAAGCTTAAGGCACTAGAAGTTACTCTTGGGAAAATTGAAAAGGATTTTGGCAAGGGAACCATTATGAAGTTAGGAGATCATGCAATTGACAACATACAGGTCATCTCAACTGGTTCAATCGGACTTGATGCTGCGCTCGGTATTGGCGGAATTCCGCGCGGAAGAGTGATAGAAATATATGGTCCGGAGGCATCTGGAAAAACTACCCTTGCCATACATGCTATAGCAGAAGCTCAGAAAAATGGTGGTATTGCTGCAATAATTGATGCAGAACATACATTTGACAGGAATTATGCAGAGAAACTGGGAGTAGACGTTGAAAACCTGCTTATTTCACAACCCGATAACGGGGAGCAGGCACTGGAAATCACCGATAACCTTATCCGTTCAGGCGCAATTGACATAGTTGTAATCGACTCAGTTGCAGCGCTCACACCCAAGGCTGAAATTGAAGGTGAAATGGGAGATTCAAAAATGGGTCTGCAGGCCCGGCTGATGTCGCAAGCCCTTAGAAAACTTACTGCAAATATCAACAAGACAAACACATCGTGTGTTTTCATTAATCAGCTCAGGGATAAGATCGGAGTAATGTTCGGCAATCCGGAAACAACCACAGGAGGCAATGCTCTGAAGTTTTATGCATCGGTCCGGCTAGATATCCGCCGTACCAGCCAGCTGAAGGAAGGTGAAGAAATTATCGGCAGCCGGACAAGAGTCAAAATTGTCAAGAATAAACTGGCTCCCCCGTTCAGAAAAGCTGATTTCGATATTCTTTACGGAGAAGGGATCTCCCAGCTTGGAGAGATCGTTGACCTGGGCGTCGATTTTGAAATAATTAAGAAAAGCGGGTCATGGTTCAGTTATGGAGAAACTAAACTTGGTCAGGGACGTGATGCAGTTAAACAGATCCTTAAGGATAACCCGGAATTATATGATGAACTGAAGGCTAAAGTATCTGAGGCCCTTAAGAAATAATAAAGACCCTTTTAACCGTAAAGGCCCCCTGTGTCCCGCCAAGGCGGGACATCGCCCTAAAGGGGGACTAATACTGTAAAATGAAGTAAAATCATTTCAAATACAGAGAATTAACCCCCCTTTAGGGAGGCAGTGGGGCAAATAAAAAAATAAATAATTATCAATAATATGAAAAATCATCTTATCCCGGTAATTCTATTAGCACTGCTTCTTACTCCTGCATGTAATCAGAAATCACCAGTTGCAAAAGAGGCTCTACCTCAATTCAATAACCAGCTTACTGCTGAAGAAAAAGCAGGTAAGGTGATGACCCCCGAAATAATGTGGAAATTCGGAAGGCTTGGAACTTTTGCTCTCTCCCCTGACGGATCGTCTGTTTTATATACAGTCACGGATATTGATCTTCTGAGCGAGGCTAAGCGAACGAACATTTTCAAGACCACTGCGGATGGAAATGCCAGGGTACAATTGACAACCGGAGGAGGAAGTTCGCCACAGTGGATAAATAACGGCAAATCAATTGCATTTGTCAATAAGGGAAAACTCTTTACTATGAATCCGGATGGTTCGGGACAAAAGGAGGTAACCGGAATAAGTGATTTTGAGATTTTCAACGTTTCCCCGGACGGGAACAGGATATATTTTACAAAAAGAGTCAAACTGGATCAAACTGCCAATGAGAAACATAACCTGCCCAAAGCAAATGTGAGGATAATTAACGATCTGATGTACAGGCACTGGAATTACTGGAGTGATTTCTCATACAGTCATATATTTGTCGCTTCCTTTAATGGGAATGCTGTATCAGGGGCAAAGGATATTATGGAAGGACAAAGATTCGAATCTCCTACCGCTCCCTATTTTGATGAAGGTGAAATTGCCTGGAGTCCTGACAGTAAATCTGTAGCCTATACCTCCAAAAGACTTACAGGAAAAGAAGATGCACTTAGCACCAATTCCGATATATACCTTTATAATATTGAAACCGGGAAAGAAATCAATATCACAGAAGCCAACAAAGGTTATGACAGATACCCGGTCTTTTCTCCTGATGGATCAAAAATCGCATATCAGAGCATGGAAAGAGATGGTTATGAAGCAGATCTCGACAGGCTTTTTGTCTATGATATAAAACAAGCGGCAAGGACGTGGATTACCAAAGACTGGAATTTTGACGTTGCAAATATTACCTGGGCTGATGACAATACTTTATACTTCATTTGTTCCCACCTGGGCACTTCACAGATATTCAAAACTGATCTTCAGGGCAGCGGAGTTAATAAAATCACCGAGGGAGTGCATAACCTGGGACCAATTATTTTAAAGTCGGGAGTATTGCTTTCAGAGCTGACTTCAATGTCAATGGCTCCTGAGCTTTCAATTATTGATACTAAGTCAGGATCCGTCAAACAGATCACGGAGATCAATAAATTTATCTACGATGATATAAAGATGGGCAAGGTTGAGGAGAAGTATATCAAGACAAAAGATATGAAAGACCTGCAGATGTGGGTGATCTATCCCCCCGACTTTGATCCTTCTAAAAAATATCCCGCACTGCTTTTCTGTGAGGGAGGTCCCCAGTCAGCGCTCGATCAGTTCTGGTCGTACAGATGGAACATGCAGATGATAGCAGCAAAAGGTTATATAGTATTTGCTCCAAACCGCAGCGGTGTTGTCGGGTTCGGACAGGAATGGAAAGAAGAGATATCCGGCGATTAGGGCGGAAAAAATATCCAGGACTATCTTGATGCTACCGATGCGATGGCAAAAGAATCTTGATTGATGCAAAGAGGATGGGTGCTGTGGGTGCAAGTTATGGTGGTTATTCAGTCTTTTACCTTGCCGGCGTTCACGAGGGAAGATTTAAAGCACTTGTTGCTCACTGTGGTGTATTCAATTTTGTAAGTGAGTACGGATCTACCGAGGAGCTCTGGTTTCCGAACAAAGATTATGGAGGTCCATACTGGAAAAATCCTGCCAAGCTATAAATTCTCCCCTCATCTTATGGTGGATAAATGGACAGCTCCAATACTTATAATTACTGGTCAGAATGATTTCAGGATACCGTATACCCAAGGCCTTGAAGCATTTCAGGCTGCCCAGCTGCACGGTGTTCCAAGCAGGTTGCTTTTCTTTGAGGATGAATACCACTGGGTTACAAAACCTCAGAATTCAGTGATCTGGCAACGTGAGTTTTTCGAGTGGCTCGATAAGTATCTGAAGTAGATTTACCTGTAGAGACGCCCAAATTGGGCGTCTCTACTACTATAAAGCCAGGGGGATGATGTCACCCATTCAATAATTCCATAACCTTTCCCACCTTTTCTTCCATTGGCAACTCACCATCGATCCAGTTTATTTTTATGCCCCGCCGTTCCATTCCTCTGAACCAGGTCATCTGTCGTTTGGCAAACTGATGGATAGCTATCTCGAGATCCCTGACCATTTCTGCAAAAGAGAGCTGTCCGCTCAGATAAAGTGTAATGAACTTATATTCAAGGCCATAGTACATCAGGGTTTCAGTTGTTACGCCAGAGTTTATAAGATTCTTTACTTCATCGACCATACCGGAATCGAGCCGTTGCCTGAGTCTTTCCGATATTCTTTTACGCCTTGTGTCTCTGTCGAAAATGATGCCGATCAGAAGGGCTTTGACCTTTGGGAACATACTTAAATTATTCGTCTTGTTCTTACTGGAATGTTCAATTTCAATTGCTCGTATCACCCGTTTCTTGGTATCCAGATCAGTTGTGTTATGAAGGTTTTTAAATGTCTGCAATATCTCCCTGAGCTCGTCCATCGATTTCTTCTCAAGTTCAATTCTGAGACCGCTGTCAGGAGGTACTTCGAACATTTTATATCCTGAGATTATGCTATCAGTGTACATCCCTGAGCCACCACAGACAACCGGAAATACTCTTCGCTTTTTCAGATCTGAGTAGATCTTTTTAAAATCACGCTGATATTCAAATACATTATATTTATAACCGGGGTCAGCGATATCTATCAGATGAAAGGGAATCAGAGTGTCCCCGACCGCATAATCGCTATAATCCTTTCCGGTACCCAGATTCATATTCCTGTAAACCTGACGGGAATCGGCGCTGATGATCTCACCTCCAATTCTATAAGCAATAGCTGCCGCCAGAGCAGTCTTACCCGATGCGGTAGGTCCGGTAACAACTAACAGATCATAAATCGATTTCAACTCCACTGCTTCATTTTTAATGATTCCCATCGGTAAAGCAATATAAGATAAATTTATTTAATTTTGCCGGGCATTTAATCTGATTTTTATGGCTGACAAATTCTTTCTTATTGTAGTAAAGGACCTAATAACTAATCCTGTAAAAGCATGGGAAACAATTGATTCAGAAGCCAGGCCAGTCAGAATT
Organism: uncultured Bacteroidales bacterium; assembly: GCA_963791065.1. GTDB lineage: Bacteria > Bacteroidota > Bacteroidia > Bacteroidales > VadinHA17 > LD21. The sequence goes on along the minus strand of CAWBQN010000015.1, from coordinate 223,108 downwards.
ATCAGAAATGGATTCTTATTACCCTCCATACTGCTTGTTTCAATTTCCGCTTTCGCCGGATCAATGGTATTTGCCAATTCCGAATTATCAATGATCTATTCTGTGCTGGTCGGACTTAAATGTTTTTTTCTCTTTTATCTAACTGTCTTTGCCACATCCTGGGTTTTGAAGGAAATAACATATCCCCTGGACCTCGGCAAAAATTTTGCAGTTTCCTTCAGGTTAATAACCTATTCAATGGTCCCCATACTGGTTTGCCAGTTTTTCAGCCGTTTCTTCGAATCTCTTTTATTTATAAATATTCTGGCACTTTATAGTCTGTATGTCTTCTGGAGTGGAGCGGAAAAGCTGTTGAAGCCCCCTGCCTATAAGAAATTGCCTCTTCTTATTGCCACTCTGGTGGCTTTTGCGGGAATATTTGTCGTAGGTGATCTCCTGTTCACAAAAGTAATTGACAAAATTTATTCTATATTCTTTTCTTAAGATGAAAGGAGGCACGGGAAATATTGTAATAAAAAATAAAAAGGCTTCTCATGATTATGAGTTCATCGAAAAATTTATAGCTGGGATAGTGCTTTCGGGTACTGAGATCAAATCCCTTAGACTTGGAAAAGCTACTCTTGCTGATTCATATTGTTTTTTCAATAACGGGGAACTCTTTATTAAGGGAATGCACATTGCAGAATACTGGTGGGGGAATCTCAATAATCATGATCCCATGAGGGAAAGAAAACTACTTCTTACCTCGCGTGAATTAAGAAAAATTGAAAGAAAGACAAAGGAAGCCGGATTAACGATCATCGTTATTAAGGTATTTATAAATAACAGAGGACTGGCAAAAGCTGAAATCGCGATCTCAAAAGGAAAGAAGGAATACGATAAACGCGAAACCCTCAAGCGGAAAGATGCATCGAGGGAGATGGATAGAATGAGGAAGGTCTGATCAGAAGTTCGGACTCAGGAGATATCTTGAATAGAACTTAACGATAGCTTCAACAGCTTCATCAGAAGTATCAACAAGTGTAAATATTTCCAGGTTCTCAGGCAGGATATTATGCTCTTCTGCAAGCATCTCATCTTTGATCCATGCTATTAACCCGCTCCAGTATTTTTTGCCGACCAGTATAATCGGAAACCGTCCAATCTTCCTCGTCTGTATAAGCGTGATTGCCTCAAAGAGTTCATCAAATGTCCCGAATCCGCCGGGAAGTACAATAAAGCCCTGGGCATACTTCATGAACATGACCTTCCTGACAAAAAAGTGATCGAAGGTGATCAGTTTATCAGAATCAATATATGGATTTGGACGCTGTTCAAAAGGAAGATCAATATTTATACCGACCGATTTGCCCTTTCCCCTGTGAGCTCCTTTATTAGCTGCTTCCATTATACCCGGTCCGCCGCCGGTAATGATCCCATACCCCTTCTGTGTGAGCTTGAAAGCTATGTCTTCAGCAAGTAAATAGTACTTATTGCTTGCAGGTGTACGGGCTGAACCAAAGATTGAAACACAAGGACCGATACGGGCAAGTTTTTCGAAACCCTCCACCAGCTCTGAAATAATTTTAAAAACTCTCCACGAATCCGTTGTATGAATCTCATGCCAAGTTTTCTGTTCGAAGGCATCTTTAATAAGATCAGCTGGTTTCTCCATTTTTGTTACAATAAAAGTTAATCGACTCAAATATAATTAAATTCTTAAGCCTTAAGTTCCGGTTTCAGGTATTTTCCTGTATAGCTGTCAGCGCAATTAACAAGTTCTTCCGGTGATCCGGAAAAGATAACATTCCCTCCTGCTTTTCCTCCCTCTTTGCCAAGATCAATAACATAATCCGCCATCTTAACCACATCGAGGTTATGTTCTATAACTATGACAGTATTGCCTCTGTCAACAAGCTTATTCAGAACATCAAGCAATACTCTGACATCCTCAAAATGCAATCCTGTTGTCGGTTCATCAAGTATATAAAGTGTTTTGCCGGTATCACGTCTGGAAAGTTCGGTAGCCAGTTTAACCCTCTGTGCCTCTCCTCCCGACAGAGTTGTTGACTGTTGCCCCAGCTTTATATATCCAAGACCAACATCCTGTAACGTTTTTATTTTATGATATATTGATGGCACATTTGCAAAGTATTCAACTGCTTTATTAATAGTCATTTCCAGAACGTCACTTATTGACTGGCCCTTGTATTTGACCTCAAGTGTTTCACGATTGTACCTTTTACCATTACATTCTGTGCAATGAATATATACATCAGGCAGAAAATTCATTTCGATTGTTTTCACTCCGGCACCTTCACATCCTTCGCAACGGCCTCCCTTTACATTGAAAGAGAATCTGCCTGCTCCGAATCCACGGATCTTCGCTTCGGTGGTCTGTTCAAAAAGTTTCCTGATATCAGTAAAGACACCTGTATAAGTTGCAGGGTTTGAACGAGGTGTTTTACCTATTGGCGACTGGCTCACCTCAATCACTTTGTCGAGATGTTCAAGTCCTGTAATTTCTTTATATGCCAATGGCGGTTTCCCTGAATTATGAAACCTCTTTGCCAGAGCAGGATGAAGGGTCTGGTTTATTAGCGACGATTTGCCGCTGCCAGAAACACCTGTAACACAGATCAATGTACCGAGCGGAAGAGTAATATCCACATTATTCAGGTTATGTCCGGAAGCACCGAGAAGACTCAAAAATTTGCCATTTCCTTCCCTCCTGAACATAGGAATATTGAATTTCTTTTTATTATTAAGATATGAAGATGTAAGTGTGTTCTGTTTCATCAGTTCCTTAGGATTGCCGTGAGCGACAACCAGTCCGCCGTAACGACCTGCACCCGGTCCCATATCGATCACATGATCGGCAGAAAGGATCATCTCCCTGTCGTGTTCCACCACAATAACAGAATTCCCGGCGTCTCTGAGCTGCTTTAAGGCAGCTATCAGTTGCCTGTTATCCCTTTGATGAAGTCCTATGCTTGGCTCGTCGAGAATGTAAAGCACATTGACAAGTCTCGAACCAATCTGGGTAGCAAGCCTGATCCTTTGGCTTTCTCCCCCTGAAAGAGTTTTGGCACCTCTGTTCAAAGAAAGATATTCAAGTCCCACTTCAAGCAGAAAACCAAGCCTGGTTCTTATTTCCTTTAAAATCTCCGCTGCAATTTGTTTTTGCTTTCCTGTCATCTTCTCCTCGATATCCGACAGGAAGAGAGATAATTCTTTGATATCCAAAGCCGAGAGCTCACCTATATTTTTATCAGCTATCCTGAAATACAATGATTCTTTCTTCAGCCTGGTACCCTGGCATTCAGGACAAACATTGTATTGTACATACTGCTCCCTTATTTTAGTACCGTTTTTCTTGCCGTTAATTGATTCAACATTGCCTACAAAATTCACAACTCCTTCGAATGTCAGAAAATAGTTTGATGTCATTCCTAAAGGTGTATTTGCCAACTTTAGCACCTCTTCTGAGCCATAAAGCACTTTGTTAAGCGCATCTTCGGGTATCTCTTTTATAGGCGTATCGAGTGTGAATCCGTTCTTTTCAGCTATTGCCTCGATCTGCCAGAATATCCAGGTGTTTCTGTATTTTCCGAGAGGCTCTATCCCTCCCTTTCTGATGCTAAGCTCTTTATCGGGTATGAGCTTAGCTTCATCAATACTGGATATCTGACCCAGACCATTGCAGTGAGGGCAGGCACCCTGGGGAGAGTTGAAGGAAAATGTATGAGGTGCGGGTTCATTATATGATAATCCAGTACTCGGACACATAAGGTGCCGGCTGAAATACCTGGGCTCATTACCCGCACTGTCAAGCACCATCATCACACCATCGCCCTGATCAAGTGACATCAGGATAGAGTCATTAAGTCTTTTATCGGAAGTTTCGCCGACTTTGAATTTGTCGACGACCAACTCAATAAAATGAGTCTTGTACCTGTCGAGCTTCATGCCGGGGGTGAGTTCCCTGATCTCGTTGTTAATACGAACGTTCAGGAATCCTTTTCTTCTGAGTTGTTCAAATAATTCTTTATAGTGCCCTTTTCTTCCCTTAACTATTGGTGCGAGAAAGAAAACCTTCTTTCCGGCGAAGCGGCTTTTTACCAGTTCAAGTATCTGAACATCTGAATACTTAACCATTTTTTCACCTGTGGCATATGAATACGCTTCTGATGCCCTGGCATATAAAAGCCTCAGGAAATCGTAGATCTCAGTGATTGTTCCGACTGTCGAACGGGGGTTCTTGTTAGTGGTCTTCTGCTCAATAGATATAACAGGACTCAATCCTGTTATCTTATCCACATCGGGGCGTTCCATTCCCCCCAGGAACTGGCGTGCATAGGCTGAAAGAGTCTCCATATAGCGACGCTGTCCCTCGGCATATATAGTATCGAAGGCGAGAGATGATTTACCGCTTCCGCTAAGTCCGGTGATTACTACGAGCTTATTTCGCGGAATAGCGACATCTATATTCTGTAAATTATGGACCCTTGCACCAAGGACTAATATTTCCTCATTCATCTTAGCATCTCCTCATCAAAAGATCAGTTCACTGCCTCAGATTTTTCGATGTTTCGCATCCCCTCCGAAGGAATTTTTATAAGATATTCTTTATTAGGTTTGGGTGTAAGGAAAGGCTTCCTGAGCCAGGGGTTCAGGAATTTCAATATCTTATAATTAGTTCCGAACTTTTCAGCAAAAGCTGAAAAATCGGAAATGGAACTATCTACTTTTACCTCAAAATATTTAAGCTCCGGAAATAAATCCTTCGCCGGGATCTTAAACCCGTATCTCTCAGGATCTGTTATTAAAAGTTTATACGCCACAACTCTGAAAATATATCGTGCTGTCTCATCGCTGAATAAAAGATCATAATAATTTTTCTGGCGCTGGATATCAATCTGTTCATCGATTGCTGCTCTGCCGCCATCATATGATGCAGCCGCAAGTGTCCAGTTACCAAACTTTTCGTAAGATTTCAGAAAATAATCGCATGCAAATTGTGTTGATTTTTCGACGTCATACCTTTCATCAACCACAGTATTTATCTCCATTCCTTCCTCCCTGCCTGTCTCAGGCATGATCTGCCAGAAGCCTGTAGCTCCGGCTGGAGACACCATGTTACTGTACTCGCTTTCCGCTGCTACAAGATATTTGAAATCATCCGGCACATTGTTTTTTTTCAGGATCTTTTCAATAATTGGAAGATACCTGTGTGCCCTCATAATTATAAGTATAGTGGAGGAATGTCTGTAGGCGCTTGTAAGAATCTCACGTTCAAGACTTTCTCGAGTATCAAAATTATCCAGGGGCATCTTTTCACCTGCAAATGTTACATTATCAGGTAATCTGAATGATTTGATATTATATAGTGTATCTAAACCCTGCCGCTCAGGCACCGGGCTGATTTTAACACCCTTAAAGCTCTCGGCAATTGAAAGTATAATTATAACCGTCCCTGTCAGAACGAATGCAGTAAGTACAGCTTTCTTTTTCCCATTGATCATAATGACTCACGTTGTTTTTAAAATAAAGTGCAAAGGTAACATTTTTGCACCTGAAAAATAATTCCGGAAAGGCTAAATTAATAAGTGAATAAAACTGCAGCCCTCAGGAAAATGTGTGAAGGTGCAAGTAAAAATGCAGGGTTATATTAAACAGGCTCTAGAATTTGTATGAAACCCCTGAGAAGATCCCAAAGGAATATGGATGAATTGATGTACCTGTATTTACACTGAATGGATTCAGATAATATCTGAAAGTAGGTTCGAGGTTAAGCGATAATTTATCGGAGAAGTTATACTCCATTCCCATTCCGAGAGAACTGCTCAGAGTAAGCGGGTTTATTCCTTTTGTATCACCTATGGGATATTTATTGCCGTCAAGCGTGGTATAGACGGAATTATGTATCAAAAGATTGTATGATAACCCCCCGATAAGATTTATCCCGATGGTCTTATCTACAATTTTATATCGTAAGACAACAGGTAATTCGAGAAAACTTAAATTCTGGTCCAGGGAATTGTTAACCTGCTGAAGGTTTGCCTTTCCGGGATCAAAGACATTACTGGTGTACGCTGTAAGTATTCTGCTATCTGTGCCATTCCCGCTTAGAAAAACATTTGGATTACTTGTATAGATTGTACCGGCAGTAGTAAGTACTTCAAAATTATGGCTTCCCTTGGTATTACTGAAGCTCTGAAATCCGTCGAAAGAATTAATTCCGTCAAGCTTCTGTCCCAAAGAGGAATAATACAAGCCTGATTGTATCGTAAATCTCTTACTGATTTTATATGACAGTGCGAGACCACCGGAATATGATACAAGAGGTTGTTCCGATTCTGTCATTTGTTTGGCGAATGCATCACCTCCGGAGGTAAAACTTGAAAAATATGTTGGTGAAGCCATTGCAGCTATTGACCACCTGTTCTTCGGCTTTGCTGTAATATCTTCAGGATAATATTGAATATCAGGATATTTGATCTTTTCTGAACTACCCTGAGATGCATTAAAAGGTTTCCCAAATAAACCTCCCTGGTTCTTAGCTCCGGTAAGAGAAAGATTTCCTGAAACAGACAGGCTTTTAATCTCCTGAGAGTAAATCACAGGATCAATTGAGGCAGTCATTTCGCCTCCCTGTGAATTCGTAACCGGATCTTCAGTGACGGTTGCGGAACCGGAGGAGTTGTTAATAGGATAAGTATTTCTCTCCGGAACAAGACTGTGGTTCATCGGAGGCTCGTGCAATTAAGGGTTTAGAGGCAGGAATGGTTAAAGCAATTTCAGAACCTGTATTTCCCCCTGCTATTTCGCGTGACCATTTATACGTAAAGTAACTCAATGTAAGTAAGACAGTTACAGCTGCAGCAATTTTCAGGAAAAGATAGGATTGTGACTTTGATTTAATTGCAGAGTGAACGCCATCCCATACCGCGGGTGGCGGAAGCACCTCGAAATCCTTGAGTCCGTTTCTGAAGAGAAGGTCTATATTTGCCTCTTTTTCATTCATTTGCTGCTTTCTTCTTAATTCCGGTATATGATCCAACTCTTCTCTGAAGGATTACCCTCGCACGGGAAAGATTTGATTTTGAAGTTCCTTCTGAAATATTCACCATTTTACCGATCTCTTTATGTGAATAACCTTCAATTGCATAAAGGTTAAATACCATCCTGTATTTCGTAGGCAATTCTCTGATAATCTCAAGCAGGTCTTTAGCTTCAAGTCCCGCGTAATCCTGATTATCAGGTTCTGCATCGGGCTCCTGGATCATGTCGATATCATCTACACGGTAAAGATTATGCCTGGCACGGAATTTTTCCAGCGCAGTATTGACAGTTATCCGCCGCATCCAGCCTTCGAAAGAACCTTCATGCTTATAATTGCCAAGGTTTTCAAATATCTTAATAAATCCTTCCTGCAAAATATCTCTAGCCTCCTCATCATTGCCAGAATACTGAAGGCACACTGCATAAAGTTTCGCAGCATGCCGCCTGTACAGAAGTTCCTGGTCCCTTCTGTCACCCGCAAGACAACCTTTTATTATTTTTTTGATCTCCGACAAGGTTTTTACCTGATTGAGAACATAAAAATATAAAATAATTATCTCAAATGCGAGCAATTATGCAAAAGATTGATGGAAATTATTGGGAAAAGGTTGCGTAGTGAGAATATATCTCCGTTTATTTAAAGTCCTTTTCTTTTTTACTGCTTGCTTTCTCAAGCAGCCTGTCAATATACTCTGATGTAAAGTCATAATATATTATGGGAGCACTTGTCGAATCATTCAATGCTGTAGCATCAGATCGTTTTGCCGGATTATCATAGCCGGCCGGACTTTTTGGATATCCAAAATCAAAATAGATTATATAGTTGCCTCTCTCCCAATAATATATTTTATCCAGCATCAGTCTTCCTTTTGGACCAGGCAAATAGACATTTGATATTTTTTTTGACAGCCATTCATATTTTTCTCCCTGGCCAAGCAAGGTTGGCTTGCCAAATTTTTCAACATATGATTCAAATAATTTTCTAAGGTCATTCAGATTGCAGCTAAATGAAATCTCAGGTTCCCCTGTATGTGACCTGGAGCAGAGAGTTAATTCAATACTGGTCAGCCTTCCATCAATTATATAGCTCCCTCTTAGATTGACTTTTGCACAAAGCGAAGGACTTATTTCCGGGAAATCGCAGTACAGGTTTTTTTGCCTGGTCCCATCCACATCAGCAGTTTCGAAATAATGCAATTCACCGGCTTTAAGCAGGGAATCCATTGCGCTTTTTACTTTAAGATAGTCCATATCAAGATAAAAGCCGCTAAACCCAATATGCTCATCCTTGTTTTTTGAGTATGATTTTGTATTACAGGAGGTTAAAGAACATAATAGCATTACAGTCAAAACAAGAAAAAAAAGATCTGGTGGTTTGTAACGCATTATTTTCATAATGAAAGGTTTAAAGTGTAGGGTGATTATCGCCTGTTGCCTGATATCGTTGCCTGTTTAAATATGAATCACTTCACCATAAGCCGCCGCTGCAGCCTCCATTATTGCTTCAGACATTGTCGGATGCGGATGAACGGCTTTGATTATTTCGTGTCCGGTAGTCTCAAGTTTCCGTGCAACCACTATCTCTGCTATCATTTCTGTTACATTGGCACCAATCATATGGGCACCCAGAAGTTCTCCGTACTCGGAATCAAAAATAAGTTTGACAAAACCATCCCTCGCTCCTGCAGCTGATGCTTTGCCGGAAGCAGTAAAGGGAAACTTCCCGACTTTAATTTCATACCCGGCTTCCTTTGCAGCGGCTTCAGTATAACCGCATGATGCTATCTCGGGTGTGGTGTAAGTACATCCCGGAATATTATTATAATCAAGAGGTTCGACTTCCATCCCTGAAATCTTTTCCACACATATAATCCCCTCGGCCGATGCTACATGGGCAAGAGCCGGTCCGTGAACTATATCGCCTATAGCAAAAATGCCGGGGACCGAGGTACGGTAATAATCATCTACAACTACTTTGCCATTTTCAGTTTTGACACCTTCATTTTCAAGGCCAATATTTTCAATGTTAGTGGTTATACCCACAGCAGACAGTACTATATCTGCCTCAACAATTTCCGTTCCCTTAGGTGTTTTAATACTTACATGGCACTTGTCCTTTGATGTTTCTACAGATTCAACAGTCGATCCAGTCATTACCTTCATGTTCATTTTTTTGAATGATCGTTCGAGCTGTTTTGATACCTCTTCATCCTCAACAGGAACTATCCGGGGTAAGAATTCGACAAGTGTAACGCTTGTTCCCAGTGACTGGTAGAAATTTGCAAATTCACTTCCGATCGCTCCTGAACCAACGACTACCATTGAGCCGGGCAGCTTATCGAGTGACATGGCCTCGCGATACCCGATTATCTTCTTACCATCCTGCTTAAGATTCGGAAGCTCCTTCGACCTGGCTCCGGTTGCTATAATTATATTCTGAGCCGAATACTTTTTCTTCTTGCCTTCCGCATCCTCAACCTCAACACTGTTTTTGCCAGCCAGACGGCCAAACCCCTTTATATGCTCAATATTATTCTTCTTGAACAGGAACTGGACCCCCTTACTCATCCCGTTTGCTATATTTCTGCTCCTTGTCACAATAGCACTGAAATCGGGTTTTGCCTCGCCGGAGATTGTGATACCATAATCAGAGGCATGAGTCAGGTACTCAAAAACCTGGGCGCTCTTTAAAAGCGACTTAGTGGGTATACATCCCCAGTTAAGACAAATACCGCCCAGCTCGGCCCGTTCTATTACTCCTACCTTCAGTTTCAACTGTGATGCTCTTATCGCAGCTACATAGCCACCTGGCCCGCTGCCAATTATTATCAGATCGTAATCCATTGTTTTTTTATTTTAAATATTCAGAATATTCATTTATTTATAATCTTGTTATCCACCCAGAGAGCCACACTTAGGATTTCATGTATATAATTTTTGTTTCTGCTTAGAAAATTTCAATATTAAAATTGTTGTGCACTTGACAAGTACCCATATAATTACCAGTGTAAAGATTATGGTAGCTCCCACGGGTATTCCTGCATAATAAGAAATAGCAAATCCGGCTGAAGTACCAATGAAACCTGCAAGAATCGACCAGATAACTATTTTAGAATAGACCCTGGTGAATAGCATTGCTATATTTGGCGGAATAGTCAGTAACGAAATTACAAGTACAACACCTGCCATCCTTATATTCAATACTATCGTAAGCGCTATTAATGAAGTTGTTATATATTTAAACACATCAACATATGAGGAATATGTTCTGGCAAAGACTTCGTCGAAGGAGATATAAAGGATTGTCCTGTAGAATATCCCGAAGTATAGAATCAGTATAACTGACATGATTCCGAGCGCAATAATATCGGCATGTGAAACAGTGAGTATACTGCCGAAAAGATAACTCATCAGGTTAGGTGTATACCCGGGTGTCAGATAGATGAAGATAATACCTATCGCCATTCCAAAAGCCCATAATATTCCTATTGCAGAGTCTTCCCTGATTTTCTGTCTGACAGAAAGATACTCAACGCCCAGCGCTGATAGGATACCGAAAACAGCAGCTCCCAGCACAGGATTTATTCCGAGGAAATAGCCAACTCCGATACCGCCGAATGAAGCGTGTGTGATTCCTCCGCTTAAGAAAACCATTTTTTTTGATACAACATATGTTCCTGCCAATCCGGCAGTTATACTGGCAAAAACTGCACCAAGTAATCCTTTGATTATAAAGTCATATTGAAAAATACTGTTTCCCACTATTCATGATATTTAAGTACGGTATGAGGAATAACACCGTGTGTAACAAGCTGAATCGGACATCCGTATGCAAGCAGATCTTCATCTGTGATCTCATTGGAGGGATGGTAATGAAGCCCCCTGTTTACACATGCAAATGATTTTATATGTGCTGAAATAGTACCAACATCGTGCGAAACCATCAGTATTGCCATGCGATTATTAAGATCTTTAAGTTTTTCATAAAAATCATTTTCAAATGTCGAATCAACAAAATTTCCGGGTTCATCAAGCAGCAGCAACCTGGGATCTCCTATGATCGCCCTTCCCAGAAATACCCGCTGAATCTGACCACCTGACAGCTCATTTAAGGTGCTATCAGCCATTTCCGTCAAACCAAGTTCATCTATCACCGTCTGAGCTTTTATCTTATCGGAAGCGGTCATTCCTGATATGATCCCCTTCCGGATCATCAGCCCTGATAGTATTATATCAGTCACTGTTATGGGATAGCTGATATCTCCCGTTGAAATCTGGGGCAGATATCCGATACTGTTAGCATCCAAAATTTCTTTATTAAAAACAATCTTGCCCTGTGTCGGTTTCACCAGGCCAAGTATGACTCTTAACAGAGTGGTTTTTCCGCCACCATTTGGACCTATGACCCCTATAAAATCACTCTCGTTTACTTTAAAATTTACATCCTGCAAAGCCATATTCAAACCATAGGAAGCTGACAACGAGTACATTTCAAATAAATAGGCCATATGTTTTAGTTATTTTGAGCTTTCAAGTAAACTTCTGTGCAGTGCTTCGATTATTTCTTCTGTCGATTGCTGCCAGTCGGCCGACAAGGGATCGATCAGGATTATCCTGGCTCCTATTTCTCCTGAAATAGCTTTGGCATTTTTGGTGTCGTACTCCCGCTGAACAAATATTGTTTTTAATTTATCTTTCCTTGCAAGGTCAATGAGCTCTCTCATCCTGAGTGCTGTCGGTTCTTTACCCTCATATTCCACAGGTATCTCTGTAAGACCATAGTCTCTGGCCAAATATGCCAGATTCGGATGATAAATCATGAAGCTTTTATTTGGCACATCTGAAAAAAGTTTCCGGGCTTTGTCATCCATTTCCTGTATCCTGGAATTAAGAAGATGAAAATTAGTTTCATATTTCTGCTTTTGTGAAGGGTTCAGTTCACAAAGCAGGTTTTTAACAGAGGATGCAATGATCATTGCACATTTAGGCGAGACCCAGTAATGAGGATCTGCCAGTTCAATATGCCCTCCTTCCCCGTGATGATCAGAGGAAAGCGGGTCAATCTTTTCACCCAGTGATAGCTTCTTCATTGCCGGGTTTGTTTCGTAAAACCGGTCAAGCCAGTTCATCTCAAAACCAAGGAAGCCATCGCTGATATACGCGACTGATTTCCTGAGCTGGTAAATTTGCTCAGGGAAAGGTTCATAAACATGAGGATCTGCTCCTGCAGGTACCATTATGTTAATTTTATAGTCACTATCAGCTACCTGTTCAACAAAATATTTGAAAGGCGCAATGCTTACGGTAATTATTTTATTGCCTGAATCATCACCCGAACGGCCACACGATATAGTTAAACAGGTTAGAATAACCCAGAATATTTTTCTCATTTTTACGAAAAATGATCAATCGCCACAAATTTAACATATAACAGAACAAATGGTTTAAGTGTTGCAAATAAAATAATATAAGCTATTTTTGGAAACGATTAACCCGATACCGAGTTATTGCAGAATGAAGAATAAAGGCGAAATATTTGCTTCAATATTGAAAAACTTCAAAGACTGCTATTTCTTCCTGCATAATACAAAAGAATTCAATATTGTTGAAGATATTATGAATGAAGGGTTTATCTTCGAGAGTCAGCTGGCTCATTCTACTGACCGGATCAATCCAAATGAATCAATTGAAGTGACTTACTTCCTTTTCCACAGGAAAGATTATGGCTCGTATACTATAATAATAGCAATTCCTAAAGTTATCTATGAAATATATACCGGTGTTTCCAATAAAAAAGATGTTGGCATCGAAGAAATATTGACAATTACTGAACCTTATTATGGTGATAATGATGAGCTGATCTATACGCTCTCACCCAAACATATCCTTGGATACTTCAATCTTAAAACAGCTGAGTTTTATCAGAACAGAAACTGGGATCCCTTTTTTAATAACTACCAGGTGAGGTCACCGGGCAAAAAGCCTGCAATCCCCGGGGGAAAATGAAAAAAGGAGACTGGCTCCCTTTTGCCAGTCCCCTTCTAACGGGATGAAAACTACTAATAAGTCTGAAGAGATACTTTAAAAAATCCTGTCGCTTTTGTTGATGAGATCTGAAATTTCCAGCTTCCTGTTTTATCCTGATTCTCTGACTCCGAGATTGTGAATGATTTTCTCCAGTTGAGATTACCCGATTCATCAATTAAGATATCAGAATAATTTTTCCCGTTCGGCATTACAATTTTGATCCGGATATCGCCCGATTTGCAGTCGCCCATAACTGACATCACAACTGTTTTTGCCGTTTTTTCCACATCAAATGTATAATCGCCCGAGAAGGTGTTGTCTTTTACTGACTTCGAAAAATCCCAGGTAGTTCTCTCTGCATCCCCGCCAAATGAATGTCCGAAAAATTCCTGCATGTCAGGATTTGGGTCAGCAACGATTCCAATTCCATGACCTGTTCCCTCGTTGCATATTCATAAAGATCTTTGTTCTTTCCTTGTCGGCATTATCAAGTTCCACCTGTGCATTTTTCAGGGAGTAATCAAGTTCCACCTGATTATCTTTCATGCTTTGGTCCGCCTCCGATTGGGCTTTCTTTTGCTCGGACATTGCTTTTTTCTGCTTATCAATGGATTGCTGCATCTGTGCATCCTTTTCCTGTTCCTCTTTTGTCTTCTCCTGGGCAGATAGCTGCTGGAACGAAGAAACGGTTGATATGAGGAAAATGATGATTAAAAATAAACTGTACTTTTTCATGACTGCCTCTGTTTTAGTTTGACATTGTAAAAATACACAGTCTAAAACTGTTAATTTGTTAACACCGGGTTAATGCCGGGTTAATGTTTTCTCATATCTTATGAGGTATCGATAATTTGAATAATTTTGAGGAAGCAAAGAGATTTATATTGTGAACTTTAGTTCTGATTTATAACCAGGGTAAACAATTTTCAGATGAAAAACCGAAATACCGTGCTGATTCTGGGTATCACATCCATTCTGATCCTGATATCAATCCAGGTATTTATAATCAGGGGTGTATGGAAGCAAAAAGAGGAATTGTTTGCTATCAGGTATACAATCTATACCCAGGAGGGACTGAACGCAATACGAAGGGGGATGTCGACCGATGGATTTGATACCGTGAGGCTTCTGCTGGACCAGTATTCAGAACGGTCATGCACAGAACTGCACAAGATAAATGATGAAAAAGAATTAGCAGCCAAAAAAAAGGATATTCTCGCTTATTTCATGAAAGTAGTAACTCAGGAACAGGATCTTTCAGTTTTACTCTCTTCATATTTTGAGAGCCGTGGATTTGATAAAAATTTCAACTTCAGGATAATAATTAAAAACCTGGAAATGATAGACATTGATACGATTCCCATCTATCAGAAAGAAGGTTTTTCAAAACTAAGTTCAGAGGGCGGAGGAAGAAGACCTTCACCAATGGACTTTGCCGGTTCGAGTATTCTGGTAAGACCATTCACACTGGAAGGTAATAATTACAGGTTTAGTTTTGATTATTTTATTGACTTTTCGGACAAGGCAAGGATGGTATGGGAACAGACATTTCTATCGCTGGCCATGGCAATTCTCACAATCTTTATTGTAGTCATTATTTTTATTTTTACTTACAGGAACCTTATGGAGGAGAGAAGGCTCTCGAATCTGAAGACTGACTTTATAAATAACATGACCCATGAGCTAAAGACTCCTTTATCAACAATTACTGTCGCAGGTAAAACCCTGGAGATGCCGCAGATAAGAAATAACGTTGAAAAAATACTGGAGACAGCAAAAATGATCGGTAAACAGAGTGTTCATCTTAACCAGCTCATCAATATGATACTGGAGATCAGCATGTGGGAGCGAACACAATTCGAGCTTGATAAGAAAGTCGTGAAGATAGAGGAGGTTATGAATGATGTGGTCGAAAGCTTTAAATCTGGCGGAGGGAACAGCGCATTGATAAATCAGAAATATAATTTTAAGGAAGCTGAAATTGATCTCGATGTCGTGTATTTTACAACACTAATCAATAATCTGCTTTCAAATGCTGTTAAGTACTCGGATAAGGAACCGGTAATAGATATTGAAGGGTTCACCCAGGATAATAATGTATGCATAAAGGTGGCAGACAACGGAATCGGAATTAATAAAACCGACCAGAAACATATATTTGATAAGTTTTACAGGGCCTCGACCGGGAACATACATAAATTCAAAGGATTAGGCCTTGGCCTTTATTATGTGAAAAAAATTGCGGAGGCTCATGGCGGAGACGTAACCGTAATAAGTAAACCCGGAAAAGGAAGTACCTTCACAGTCATTTTGCCAAATAATTCATAAACCTTTATCAGAAGTAATCAGACCGGAATAAAAGGAGCGGAAATGTGGTTCAGCAAAGGTTATAAGTTTACCGGGAAAAGGTAGTATATTTACTGTAACAATACCATTATAATTAAAATTTCAGGGAAATGAAAGTTTTAGTTGCTGAAGACGACAGAGATTTTGGTAATATATTGACTCAATATATTTCAATAAGCGGATTCGATGTTAAGCTGGGCAGGGACGGAAAAGAAGCATGGGAGCTGTTTAACCAGGATAAGCCTGATATTTGTGTATTCGATGTCATGATGCCTGAAATGGACGGCTTCACTCTCGCTGAAAAGGTAAAGGAGATTTATCCCGAGGTTCCGGTCATCTTTCTGACAGCCAAAAGCCTCAAAGAAGATATTGTAAGAGGTTTGAAGATCGGAGCTGATGATTATATAACCAAACCGTTCGATCCCGAGGTCCTGATTCTTCGGATAAACAATATCCTTAAACGGGCCTATTCTTCCAGCAATGATGAATTCAAAGTATCTAAGACTGTCCTGAAATATAATACGCTTGAGCTTCTCTGCGGCAATAATAAAGAAAAACTTACCCTTAAGGAGGCTCAGTTGCTGAAGTATTTTATTGTTAATAAGAATAAAATCCTCGCAAGAGAAGATATTCTCACCGAAATATGGGGCGAGGATGATTATTTTCTGGGAAGAAGCATGGATGTGTTCATCAGCCGGTTAAGGAAATATGTTTCAGAAGATACCAATATAGATATTCGCACTGTCAGAGGGACAGGCTTTATTCTTGAAGAGATCAGGAAAGAGGTGTAAAAAAGTTTTCAGTTGTGGTGCGCAGTATTTACTTTTTACCTCCAAGAACCTCATTTACTTTATTATACAAGGCTACGCCTCTTAGGTTTTTACCAATTATTTTACCGGTTTCATCGAGCAAAAAGTTAGCAGGAATTGAATTCACGGCATATAATTTGGCTGCTGCATTATTCCACCACTGCAGGTCCGACACGTGTGTCCATGTGAGCTTGTCATCTGCAATAGCTTTTACCCAGGCATCCTTTGAATGGTCGAGTGATACACCGAACACATCAAAGCCTTTCTTATGAAATTCATTGTAAACTTTTACAACATTCGGGTTTTCCTGACGGCAGGGCTGGCACCAGGCTGCCCAAAAATCTATCAGCAGCAATTTAGGGCCCAGCTTTGAGTAAAGTGACAACGGATTACCATTTACATCATTGAGTGTAAAATCAGGCGCCTTCTGACCCACTGATACTTTTTTCATTACATCAATTCTCTCCTTAAGACTTTTTATCTGAGGCAGTGAAGTGATTGTGGTATCAAGGCCACTTAGCATAGATTCGATCTCCTCGGCGTCCATCTCATAGCTCAGACCTACCACTACTGAAGGAGTGACATACGAAGCCGGATTATTCTTCACAAAGCTTTTCTGAAGATTTGTCATTTCAATCTGAATGGAATCGAGCTGTTTTTCAAATTTACCGGCAGTTGCTGTATCACCGGCCTGACCAGCGGACTGATATTTTGCAAATATAGCGGTATACCTGTCACTTAACGGCTTATTTGAGTTGACGAAGGATTTGTACTCGTCCTGTGCCTTTGATCCGGTAACATCTGCCTTAAAAAGTGAATCGAGACTGGCTTTTACGGTTATTTCAGAGTTCTCAAGATAAAATGAAGTCCGCTTCTTTGTATCGCCGGCAACCAGCTGTACCAACTGAGGATAATCCACAGCTCCGCCTTTCATTGTAAATAATCCTTTTCTCGATACTGCAGAATCGATTGACACTGCCTTGCTTCCATCTCTTTTCTGAAGATAAAAGGTTATTCCGTCGGATCCCTCAATTTTTCCTTTGACTGTATAGTGAGGCTTCGAAGAACATGAAGCCAGTACTCCAACCATTAACAGATAAATTACTTTTCTCATATGTGTTATTTTTGAATATTTAAAAGAACAAAACTTGTTTGAGTTTGCAAAGATAGGAATTATTATCCTGGCTTCGGTTTGAAATATTTTCCCAGCAATTGCAAAGCTGCCTTATATGAGGTTATACTTCCTTGCTGTAATTGCCGCTCGATTGCGGGAAGGAGGGATTTTATCTCTTTATGATTATAGAACGAGTTATTCAGGTACTCTTTTATTGTGTCATGCATCCTTAAAATTGCCTGTTCTTTTCTGAAAGATTCAAAATATCCCGAATTCCGGGAGAAAGCAAAATATTCCATCACGATATCCCAGAGTTCATTTATGCCCGTACAAGACACCGCTGAACAGGTGAGGACCTTGGGAACCCACCCTGATGGTTTTTTCGGAAAGAGCTGAAGTGCATTCTGAAATGAGATACGGGCATTGTCAGCCAGAAGTTTATTACGACCATCAGCTTTTGTAATAGCTATCAGATCAGCCATCTCCATTATTCCTCTTTTAATTCCCTGGAGCTCATCTCCTGCACCGGCAAGCATGAGAAGCAGAAAAAAATCGACCATTGAGTGAACTGCTGTTTCTGATTGTCCCACGCCAACAGTCTCAACCAGTATCGTATCAAAGCCTGCTGCTTCACAAAGAATTATTGTTTCCCTTGTTTTCCTGGCCACTCCGCCAAGGGTTCCCGCTGTTGGTGATGGCCTTATAAATGCTCCGGGATGTACACTGAGTTTTTCCATCCTAGTCTTATCGCCCAGAATGCTCCCTTTTGTATGTTCGCTGCTTGGATCGACAGTCAGTACAGCAAGTTTATGGCCCAATCCTGTAATGTGTAATCCGAAGCTTTCAATAAATGTACTTTTGCCCGCCCCCGGCACACCAGTGATTCCGATCCTTAACGATCTGGCGCTGTAAGGAAGGCATTTCTCAATGATAGTCTGTGCTGTTTCATAGTGGTCGGGCAATGAGCTTTCCACCAGCGTAATAGCCTGACTTAAAATGGTACGGTTACCGTCAAGTATTCCTGAAACAAATTCATCAGCCGAATATTTTTTACGATTCCTTCTTCCCGCACTTTTCAGGACGTCAGGATTAATACTGGGCGGTTGAGGAACCCCTGCATGTACAATGAGAGAGCTTTTAAATTCCCTTTTCTTATCCATTAATTATTTAACCACAGCTGGTTGTTCCACATCGGCAGTAAGCATAAGTACAACTTCTGAATTCTTGGGATCATTTGTATAAACATATATTGCCTTTGTAACTTTACCGGAATAGCTTCCAGAGTTGAATACAGCTTTTATGCTGCTCGACTCGCCTTTTTTAATTCCAACATTCTGATTACCCTGTTGTACTGCAGTGCAACCACATGTAGATCTTATAAACCTGATCAAAAGGTCATTCTTGCCTTCATTTTTAAATTTGAACTCTACTTCGTTCTGTGTTGACCCTTTTATTTTCCCAAGGTCAACAGTCGTAGCTTCGACTTTGAAGACCGGCGCATCTTCGAGTTCTTTACCGGATAATGAAGAAAAATCTTCAACAAGGTTGGCCGAAACGTAATAATATAAATTCTCCTGAATTACACCATTCAGTTTTATTTTTACCATATCACTTACATTTCCCCAGCCCGCATTCTTTGTTGCATCATATGTTCCTTCAATCATACCTTTTTGTCCTGGCTTAAGGGTTTCGGGATTTGATTTAAGAGTAAGGTGAGCAGGTACTGCATCAAATTCAACTTTAACCGGTTCAGCAGAGGTGTTGATTAATTGCATTACCCTCATCTTTTTTTCGGTTTTCTTAACGTTGGTAAAAGCAAGATGATTGCTTTCGAACCTCACCCCTCCTACTGCAAATGTAAAGAGCTCTTCAACTGTTTTTTCATGAGGAACAACTTCACCTTTAATTACAAGTACAGCGACTGCCGGCGTAGTATTAGTATATACAGAAAGGGTTTTATTAAACTGACCCGGCCTGTTCTTTGGATCATATATAGCAGTTACTTTGCCTTTGGCCCCTGCTGGAATAGGTTGTTTTGTCCATTCAGGAGTCGTACAGCCACATGAAGCCACGACATTCTGAATAACCAGTGGTTCCGTTCCTGTATTTGTTACAATAAAATCAAATGTTTGTCTGCCAGCCTCTTCCTTAAACGTACCAAAATCATGTTCAGTAGCTGAAAGTTGCATTTTTGTGGTGGCTATTTGCGCCTTCAACGAAACTGCGATAATCAGCAGTGAAAAAATTGAGAATAACCTTTTCATATCAATTGGCATTTTAATTTTAAAAAAAATAAAAAACTTTTTTGCAAATATACAAAATGAATATTCAAGTTCCTTCATATGACATTTCCGGAAAGGATTAGGTTGCATGACAAGCAAGAACCCAACTGGAATATTTAACAATAAAAAGTGGTGTAAAAATAATAAAGTTTGAGATTTTTGAATAGTTTAGAACAGATTATCATTAGTTTTGTTGCTTAAGCATGGTCCTTTGGAACAAAATTTGTTAATTTTAGGATCAGGTAACCCAATGAATACCTTTGAAAAAAAGTATATCAAAAAACTGATTTTCATACTCTTCGTGTGTGTGTTTTATTCAAATGCAAAAGGTCAGTTTTATAATGGCCTCCAGATGTCATTTGGGAAAAACAGGGTACAGTACTACGATTTCTACTGGCAATTCTACAGGTTCGACAACTTCGATTGCTATTTCAATGAATATGGACGTGATCTTGCTCAGTACACAGCCAGTTTCGCCCAAAAGAAACTTGCAGAGGTTGAGGATTTTTTTGATTACAAACTGGAGAAAAGGATCATTTTCATCATTTATAATAAAAATTCGGAGTACAAACAATCTAATATCGGTCTTATCACTTTTGACGAGGATAGTTATAACACCGGTGGCTTCAACAGGATAATCAAAAATAAAGTTTCGCTTTATTATGAAGGCAACCATGAAGCGTATGACCGCCAGATTACAGCTTCAATCGCCGAAGTGCTAATAAATGAAATGTTATATAATGCTGATATAAAGGACAGAATCTCAAGCTCTTCATTGATCTATATGCCCGACTGGTATATTAAGGGACTCATTGGTTATGTGGCAGGAAACTGGAATTATGATGCTGAGAACAGGGTAAAAGACGGCTTCAAAGCGGGCAAATATAAAAACATAAACCATCTGGAATATGATGATGCAATCGATGCAGGAGAGTCCTTCTGGAGGTTCATTGGCAAGAAATATGGTGACGCACTCATTCCCAATATTATTTACCTTACAAAAGTTTATAAAAACATCGACGACGGCTTGCTTTATGTTATAGGAGAGAAACTCAGAAATCTTCTGAAAGAATGGAAAACCTATTACACTGAAGAGTTCTCGGGTGATAAGGATCTTCCGGCCGATGATGGGAATACTATCAGAAAATCAAAAAAGGACCAGATCTACCAGCAGGTAAAAGTGAGTCCTGGTGGAGCATATATCGCATATGTAACCAACGATTGGGGAAGAAAACGGATATGGCTATATAACCAGGCCACCGGCAAACGGAAAATAATTTTCCGTAAAGAGCCACGATATGAACAGATTGCAGATCTTACCTATCCTGTGATGGCCTGGCACCCCAGCGGGAAGATCCTGACATTTATTAATGACGAGAAAGCTGACCTTGAGATGTATTTTTACAGAGTCGATGAAAAAAAGACTACCAGGCGAGTGCTTCTGTATTTTGATAAAGTTCTCGATTTTTCATACTCTCCAGAAGGATCGCGCCTGGTCTTTTCTGCAGTAAAAGATGGCATAACGGATATTTATATTCATACTATAGCCTCGGGAACTAATGAGCAGATTACCAGGGATGTAGCAGATGATCTATATCCTTCCTTCATGAAATCCAATCCCAACGAAATACTTTTCTCATCAAACAGGCTATCAGATAGCCTCACAAATACTGGAAGTCCGTTTGAAAAATTGTCAAAGACATTTGACCTGTTTACCTACGATCTGACAAAAAGAGACAATGCACTTGTAAGACTTTCTGAGGGTAAGTACACCGACAGGTTCCAGTCGGGTGAGATTGCAAGGAACAGATTCGCATACCTTGGTAACCAAAACGGGATTTTTAACAGGTATACTGCAAAATTTGACAGCTCAATCAGTTTCATAGATACGATAGCTCACTACAGATATTACATTAACTCTCAGCCCATAACCAACTATAACAGAAACATCATAAATCATTCTGTTTTAAATGAAACTGACCCGTTCGGTGAGGTTCTTTTCAGAAACAGAAAGTATGTCGCAAGAAAGGTACAGGAAAGTCAATCAGTTCCGATACCTGCCAGTGAGATGGTTAACACTAAACTACGTGATGAAAAAAATCTGTATTTCCACAAAGCTGACAGCATAGAACAGTTAAGGGAGTGGCTCGTAGCCGAAGACAAAAGAAGAAGGGATACGCTGACAAAACCACTCTATGAGTACTATATAAAGAATGAACCAATTGACATTAACCATTACATATTTGAAAAAGAAAAACAGAATTACTACGACCAGTTATGGCGTAAGAAATATATGGACATCGATCTCGATACCGGACATATCGACCTCCCGCTGATAAGAATTTACGAGACATCCTTTTATAATAATTATATTGCTACACAGATTGACTTCAGCTTTCTGAATAATTCCTACCAGGTTTATAGCGGAGGAGCACCTTATTATAATCCCGGTGTAAATCTTCTTACCAAATTCGGAACAGTTGATCTGTTCGAGGATTATCGGATCACGGGAGGGTTCAGATTTTCAGGGAATTTCGATAGTAATGAATACCTGCTCAGCGTTGAAAACCTTAAAGGGGTCTTTGATAAACAGCTCATCTATCACCGGATGACCTATTACAGTACAGACTCAACACTTTTCAAAACATACTCACAGGAAGTATTATTTTCGCTCTCAAAACCAATTACACCCGTTTTAGCACTGAAGGGCACAATTTCATACAGGAACGACCGACATGTAATTGTGGCACTTGATAATGCAACTCTCAATTATCAGAATATCAATCAGAACTGGGCAAGTCTCAAAGGTGAAATCATCTTTGATAATACACGCAAGAGAACCATAAATATATACTTTGGGACAAGGTTCAAGATATTTGGTGAATACTACAGGGAACTGACAAAGAAAAAGTCAGATATGGTTGTCCTCGGTATTGACTACAGAAAATATATACGTATACACAGAGAACTGATCTGGGCAAACAGATTTGCTGCCAGTACCTCCTTTGGACCCACCAAGTTGTTATACTACCTGGGCGGAGTCGATAACTGGATGGGTTATCTTTTTAATAAAGTTCCCATGTTTGACAACACCATTCCGGTGACTCCTAATGTTAATTATGGTTTTCAGACTCTTGCAACCAATATGAGAGGATTTTCTCAGAATATAAGAAATGGTAACAGTTTCGCCCTCATAAACAGTGAAATAAGATGGCCGGTCGTAAGGTATCTAGCCGGTCATCCTTTGCGATCTAACTTTCTTAACAGCCTTCAGATCATTGGATTCGGCGATATTGGAACGGCATGGTCAGGGAAGTCTCCCTGGTCGGGCAAAAATGGCTATGATACCCAAAATTTGTCAAATGGTCCCGTATCTGTGACTCTTGATTCAAACAGGAATCCTATTGTGGAAGGTTTCGGTGCAGGTCTGAGAGCCCAGATTTTTGGATATTTTATCAGAGCTGACTGGGCACGGGGTATTGAAAACAACTATTTACTGCCAAGAATTTTTTATTTATCATTCAGTCTCGATTTTTAACCTGCGCGCCTTTAATGTACTCTACGATGCCCGGAATCAACGAGTGCGTGAATGGGGAATTAAATAGCTAGATATTTATCATGTTTTTTTCCTAATCAAAAAATTTAAGTACTTTTGTGCTCAAATTGTAATTAATAAATCAAAAAATAATCGAGATGGCTTACAAAATTAATGATGATTGTACTGCTTGCGGAACATGTATTGATGAATGTCCTGTTGAAGCAATATCAGAAGGCGACATCTATAAAATAGATCCGGATGTCTGCACTGACTGTGGTGCATGTGCTGATGTTTGTCCCGTTGAGGCTATTCATCCTGCATAGTATCATAATTTCAGAATATGAAAAGGGACATGTCAAAGCATGTCCCTTTTCATTTTCTATTGCGGATTGTATCTGGCTTTTTCCAGTATCCCCTGGACATCAGCATTACTAATCATATCTCCCATTTTAATATCCGGATTTTTGATCATATAGGCCTCAATTATCCTGAATCCTATCCAGACGGCTGCCTTTCCGGGTGATTCCTTTGAAAAATAACCGGTGAAAGGAGCCTCACCGGTAAGCTTTCGTATAGTCAGCTGATCGCTGCTGAACAATAGGTTATTCTCAACAAGATACAGCCACATCTGGCTTTCATTGTTCCTGCAGAATTTCATTTGCCCGGGGGTGAAGCCAAAGATTATTTCATCGGAAGTCTCGGGTAGCATGCATTTTTCGAAATACTTAAGCTTGCCATAGTGAATAATTTCACTCAATACATTATCAGCAGGATATTTAATTGTTGAAAAATCCCATTCCGAAGCGCCCCATCCGTATATACAATCAGGTACGATGTTTTCAGGAGTCATCCGGTCCGATATATATTTGAATATATTAAGCCGGGGATAGTATTCACAATCTGCTCCCAGGTACCTGTCGAGACCTATCCCAAGCAAAGAATCTCCTGTTATTATGCTGTTATTAAATCCTGTTATACATGTGAATACAGCTGGAACTGTTTTCCCGGGAAAATAGTAGAGGTAATGGGTGAATGCTCCCTGCAATCCATCTTCAATTGGCTTTACATCTGGAAATTTCTTCTCAGTGAGAGAATAAACCTCGTTATTCTGCTTATCTGAACAAAAACGAAGGAGCAGATCGCCGAAAGAAGGATCATTTATGTTGCCGGTATTTATAACTAAACTAAAAAGCTGGAGAAAACCGTCATATTTCTTTTTAAGATCAGGAACCATTGTAATAACCTTGTCGGGATTTAAGGTGAACAGATCTTTTTCGAGTCTCTTTATTTCAATTTTTACTTTAATACCTGAAGTATTGACTTTATAGCGATTCTTTTTACATGAAGTCACACCTGCAGCAATTAATAAAAGGAGAATAAATGCAGATAATCCGGTTTTCATTTCTGTCAGATTTTAAAAATTTAAAATAAGCACTTTTTCACTTATAAGGCAACAGTTAAAAACTATATAACCACTTCATTTATTATTTGTTATTTTTACAGAAGAAGATTTTGGATTGATTTTCATGCGATCCGGATTATATAGTTAATAATTAACATTGATCATACACATCATTATGAAAGTTTTAAATTACGATAAGAACAATTTAATCAAAACTCTGCTTCTTATTCTTTTTGCAATTGGCTCTTTTAGCAAAGTTCATGCCCAGCAAAAAATAACATTCGGGGTACATGCCGATCCCGTTATAAGCTGGTTCACAACAGATATAAAGCAGGTCAGGGATGATGGCGCACGGGCAGGCTTCAATTTTGGCTTGACATTAAATAAATATTTTACTCCAAATTACTCCTTTTCTACCGGAATAGGGCTTGTCAGGGCCGGGGGAAAACTGGTCAGCACTGACACTACTGTTTTAAAGTTTTCAAATTCTACAGCAACTGTTCTGCCCGGTAACCCGGTTGTATATAAATTACAATACCTTGTTCTTCCTGTCGGGTTAAAACTACAAACAAATCAGATAGGATATATTACTTACTTTTGTGATTTAGGTCTCGATCCGAAAATTGTTATAAGCAGGAAAGCTGACATTCCTTCTTTGAATATTTCAGATGAAACTGCTTCTAATGAACTAAGGATTTTCAATCTCTCATATCATGTAACAGCAGGTATTGAATATTCGCTCGGCGGCACCACTGCACTGGTTTTTGGTCTGAATTTTGATAATAATTTCCTTGACATTACAAAAGACAGTGGAAATCAACCCACTGACAATGTATCACATAAAATGCTGAGCTTCAGGTTTGGCGTGAACTTTTAATTTATTACCGATGAAATTTACTGTCGCTCAACTTAACTATCATATAGGTAATTTTGCAGGCAACAAGGATAAAATCTGCAAGGCAATCAGAAAAGCAAAAGATGATGGATCGGATCTTATCATATTTTCTGAACTCTGCATTCCCGGCTATCCTCCCCTTGATTTGCTCGACAGGCTTGACTTTATTGATAGATGCGATCAGACAGTACTGGAGATAGCAAAAGAATGTACCGGCATTGCAGCTATAGTTGGTACTCCAACAATTAACAAAAGACCTGAGGGCAAGAAGCTGTTCAATTCAGCTCTTCTGCTGTCAGAAGGTAAGGTCATTTTTTCTGTTAACAAGGCATTACTGCCAACCTATGACATTTTCGATGAATACCGGTATTTTGAGCCTGAGATTAAGTTCTCTGTTTTCCAGTTCAAAGGATTACGACTTGCTCTGACTATCTGTGAAGATCTCTGGGATGAGCAGCCTTTCGACAATGAATTCGAAAAGTCAAGGCTTTATACTGTCTCACCCATGGAAGAGCTGGCGAAACAAGATCCTGATATCATTATCAATATTGCGGCCTCCCCGTTTTCATATTCAAAGATTGAAGCAAAGGAAAACATCTTCATATCTAAAGCCTTAAAATATAAAATTCCGGTAATTTCAGTCAACCAGACCGGTGCAAATACAGAACTTATTTTCGACGGTGCATCTGTAGTGATCAATGACAGGGGAGAGAAATATGCCAGTCTCCCGTTTTTCGAGGAAACTGTAGAGACCTTTTCGTTTGAAAAGTTCAAATCTGGATCACCCGGAAGCATTGAGACCAGGGTTGATGATATTTCTCTCATTTACAAGGCACTGGTTACAGGGTTGCATGATTATTTTGCTAAATCGGGCTTAACAAATGGTATTATCGGGCTTTCCGGCGGAATAGATTCTGCTCTTTGTCTTTGTCTTGCTGCCGATTCACTCGGAAATCAGAATGTACGCGCATTGCTAATGCCCTCGCGATACTCTTCCGATCATTCTGTAAGAGATGCCATAGCTCTAGCCGATAATCTCAAAGTGCATTATGATATCATAAACATTGAAAAGCCATTCAACGCGTTTGAGGAGGTTCTTCTGCCTGTGTTCAAAGGAAAGGAGTGTGATGTCACCGAGGAAAATATTCAGGCGAGAATAAGAGCGGTACTGCTCATGGCAGTTTCAAATAAATACGGCTGCATAGTAATAAATACCTCAAATAAAAGTGAAGCTGCAGTCGGATATGGCACTCTCTATGGTGATATGGCTGGCGGTTTGTCTTTAATCGGGGACGTTTATAAAACTGATGTTTATCGCCTGGCACACTTCATTAACCGGGATCATGAAATCATTCCGCAGAATATTATCATAAAATTGCCTTCCGCAGAGTTAAAGCCCGGCCAGTTTGATACCGATTCGCTTCCCGATTACCAGATACTTGATTCAATTTTGCACCAGTATATCGAGTTACAGAAACCTGCCAGCCGTATAATTGAGGAAGGTTCTGAAAAGGAAACCGTTCTCAGGGTCATCAGGATGATCGATTTCAATGAGTACAAAAGATACCAGGCCCCTCCTGTTCTAAGGATATCATCAAAAGCTTTCGGTGCAGGAAGAAGAATGCCTCTGGTTGCCAGGTACTAATCCCTTCTGATTCTGACCTTTTTTTACTCAAATTTAAACGGCTGTGATCCATTTCAATGTTAAAATTATTTGTGGCCGATTTTGCTATATGTTATAGAACATACTGCAAAAAACTGTTACTGTGAACTTTACAACTACCTGTAATTGAATATGTTAAAAAATGTTAATTTAAATTTGATAAGTTTCTTTTATTACCTTTGACATGCTATTAAACATGATCAGTTCATGCAATATCTAAATCCATATATAGAGTTATGTCTTGAAGGACCTTCCTCTGTCTTCAAAGGACTGAATCAGAAAGACAGAGAAATGTTAATTCATCAGCACACCTTTTCAATATTTAAAAAGAACCAGTTGTTATTCAAGGAAGGTGACAAACCGCGGGGGCTGATCTGCCTGGCATCAGGCAAAGTAAAAGTATTTAAGGAGGGAGTCGGAGGAAGGGACCAGATCCTCAAAATGGTACGTCAGCAGGGATTTATTGGCTATAAAGCATTATTTTCTGATGCACCCTGGCCAGTATCAGCTATTGCAATTGAGGATTCGGCTATATGCATCTTTGAAAAAAATGCCTTTATCAGGATCCTGAAGAAAAACCCCGATTTTACATTAAGATTTATCAAGTTAATTGCTGATGAATTAGGGTATTCAAATAACAGGACTGTCTCTCTTACACAGAAGCACATAAGAGGACGTTTATCTGAGTCCCTTCTTATACTGCGCGATACATACGGCTATGAAGCAGATGGCAAAACAATCCGGATTACAATGTCACGCGAGGATATCGCCAACCTCTCCAATATGACTACATCGAATGCGATACGGACTCTTTCCAACCTGGCATCTGAAGGCATTATTGAAATTGCCGGAAGGAAGATAAGTATACTCGACAGCAATCATCTCGAACATATAAGTGAACTGGGTTGACCAGGCAGGAGCAAAGACCTGGTTTACCTATTCCCTGAAAAAGACTCTTTTTACACGTCTGGGAATTGATGTAAGTATCTCATATGGAATTGTCTGACACTGTGATGCCAGCTCATCAATTGAGATCTTTTCGCCGAATATCTCCACCTCATCACCGGCTTTGGCATTCAGACCTGTAATATCAACCATGCACATGTCCATGCATATGTTCCCTACTACCGGCACTCTGGCACCTTTTATGAACATTTTACCGATTCTGTTTCCCAGCTTCCTGTTTAAACCATCAGCATAGCCAACAGGCAGGATAGCAATAGTTCTCTCATTTTCAGATACATCTGCACATCCATAACCGACCGGTTCTCCCTTTCTGATGCTCTTGATCTGGGAAATCCTGGTTTTGAAGGTTCCTGCGGTTTTAAGATGCAAACTCCCGAAATGCCCTACACCATATATACCAATTCCGGGCCGTACCATTTCAAACTGATACTGAGGAAATCGTGCAATTCCTGAAGAATTGAGTATATGACGAAGAAACTTGTAGCCGGTTGACGCACTGATTTTTTCAACTGCTTCCAGATAAACTTTTACCTGATGGTGACTAAAATCATCCAGAGCTGGATCATCACTTCCTGCCAGATGTGAGAAGACTGAAACGACTTTTACACATTCCTGTATTTTAATTCTCTCCGCAAGAACTTCGATATCCTCTGGCATAAAGCCAAGTCTGTGCATCCCTGAATCTATTTTAATATGGACCGGGTAGCTAATAAGGCCGTGACGCATAGCCACTGATATAAACTGTTCCAGTGATAAAAGACTGAAAATTTCAGGTTCAAGAGAATATTTTATCATTAATTCTGATGCTGAAGGGTCGGGATTCATAACCATTATGGGCAAGGTTACACCCGAATTTCTCAGCTCAACTCCTTCATCAACGTATGCAACTGCCAGATAGCTTACTCTATGATATTCAAGTAAAGCTGATATTTCTGATGGACCTGCACCATATGCGAAAGCCTTCACCATAGCCATGATCCTGGTATCAGGATTGAGATGTCTCCGGAATTCATTAAGATTATGTGAAATTGCATCAAGGTTAACCTCCAGGACCGTCTGATGAATCTGTTTCTCAAGCAGCTTGCCTATTTTCTCAAATTCATAAATCCTTGCACCCTTAAGCAGGATTATCTCATTCCTGAAATCAGAACTATTAAAACTATTTACAAAATCGTCGGTAGTATAATAAAACTTCGTTTCTCCATCGAATAGTGTCCTGTTCCTTACCAGAGCATTTCCAATTCCGATGAATTTTTTTATCCCGGTCCTCTTTATCACTCGGGCTACATCGCCATATAAATCTTTTTCGTCCCTGCCACTTTGAACAAAATCGGACAGGATGAGAGTGGATTTGCTGCCATTCTGCGACACAAGATAATCAAGAGCCATGATTAGCGACCCCGGATCAGAATTATAATAATCCTCTATGAGCTGACAATTATTTATCCCGCTTTTCAGCTCCATCCTCATGGCAACAGAGGCAAGTACCGACATGCCTTTTGAAATAACTTCAGCCGGTGTACCCAGTGCAAGGCATACCGAGGCAACTGTAATTGCATTTTCGACCGAGGCCCTGTCGGAGAAGGGGATCTCAAACTCGTTTATATTCCCATTGAAATTTACCTTTATCAGGGTGTGGCTCCCAGGAAGAGGAATTTTAATGACAAAGATCTTTGCCTCAGTGTGTTCAAGGGACCAGGCGACAAGTTGCTTTGTTTTCAGAGTCTCATTGCTGACGATAGAGTCGTGAATAAGTACCTGATCTCTGCAATATATTATTAAAGATGAATTTTTAAAAAGCCTGAGTTTCTCCTCAACCTTCAATTTATTGTCAGGAAAATTCTCACTGTGGGCATCACCAATATTTGTAATTACCCCGATATCGGGATTGATAACTTTCTGAAGTTTTTCCATCTCTCCTGGCATAGATATGCCGGCTTCAAATATTCCAAGCTTATACTTATCGTCAAGTTTCACTATTGAAAGAGGCACCCCGATCTGGGAATTATAGCTTTTGGGACTCCTGATTACTGAAGTTGTAAGGCCAAGAATATCCGCAAGCCATTCCTTGACAACGGTTTTGCCGGCACTGCCTGTAACTGCAATCACAGGAGACATAAAGGAACTTCGGATATGCGCAGCCAATAACTGCAGTGCGGTAACAGTATTAATTGTTAAAATAAAAGCTGCTCCTCTAAATCTTTCAGGTTTATCAGGAAGCCTTTCCACTGCAAATATCCTGATGCCTTTCCCGTAAAGGCTTTCGATAAAATTATGACCATCATGGTTCTTCCCTTTGAGTGCAAAAAAAATGAGACCATCCGTAACGCTTAGCTGACGGGTATCAGTAACTATTTCTGTTACTAAAAGATCAGGGGGCCCTGTCAGATTCCCCTTTACTATGCTGGCAATTTCAGATGATCTTAATTTCAATGGTCATTTATTTAATGCTTCATTGTAACAATTCCTGCAAAGAGGTTCGTACAGGTTTTTTTCTCCGAGGAGCACAACCTGGGATTCTTCCGATTTCCTGAAAGAATATTGTGCAAGATTACCGCATTTCATGCAAATTGCATGCACTTTGGTTACATATTCAGCAACGGCCAGAAGTGCAGGAATAGGGCCAAAGGGCTTTCCCATGAAATCCATATCAAGACCGGCTATTACTATCCTTACGCCATTATCGGCCAGTGTATTACAAACTTCGACAATCGAGTTATCGAAAAACTGCGCCTCATCGATCCCTACAACATCAACTTTATCCGCAAGCAATAAAATAGCCGATGCATTGTCTACCGGTGTTGAAATTATGGATTTGTCGTCATGAGACACTACCCGGTTCTCTGAGTATCTCTTGTCGAGCGAAGGCTTGAATATCTCCACCTTTAATCCTGCAAACTGCGCCCGTCTCAAGCGCCTGATCAGCTCTTCAGTCTTTCCGGAAAACATTGAACCTGTAATCACCTCAATAGATCCTTTTTTCCCTGTTCCCCTTACTGAATTTTCAAGAAAGTCCATCTTTAATTATTGTCCGTTTTCAAAACTTAAATTGTAGTTATATTCATCAATCACTTGCTGAATATTCGTTACTTTTGCAAAATAAAGCAAATGGTTTGTTATATTAACATCAAAATGTATGGATTTCAAGTCAACCATTGATTTAATTATCAGAGATCTCAATGAAGCTTCCGAAATAATTGATGATCTGAAGAAATACCCCGGTGTTCCTTTATTGCAGGTGGAACTCGCAAAATCGAAATGCAAAAGTGCCGGCGAAGTTATTGCACTTCTGAAAACGCTGACCGAGATCGTACCGGTTAAGGATGACCGGGTAGTTGAAAAACATGATAAAAAGAGTGAAGCAGCTGCGCCGGTCAAAAAAGTTGTTGAGACTCCCATTGTTGCTGACAAGTTCGACCAGCCGGTCAGCAGATATGATCAGCAAACCGGAAAGAAAAAACCTGAAAAGGATCTATCTGACCATTTAAAGAACAAACCCATTTCCAGCTTATCTGAAGCAATAGGTATCAGCGACAAGTTTCTTTTTATTGGTGAAATATTTGATGGAAATAAGGAAGCATATGCACAAGCTATAGCCCGGCTCGATAAGGTTGAAAGCCTTGACGATGCTGTTACGATAATTAAGGGTTATACCGGTGAAAAGCCTGAGAGTGAAGCTGTAGTACAACTACTTGATCTGGTGAGACTGAAACTCCCTTCAAATGAGTAAGCTTTTCCTGGTCCCTAC
Organism: uncultured Bacteroidales bacterium; assembly: GCA_963791065.1. GTDB lineage: Bacteria > Bacteroidota > Bacteroidia > Bacteroidales > VadinHA17 > LD21. The sequence continues at coordinate 191,274 of CAWBQN010000015.1, read as the reverse complement.
TCCTATCGGAAATCTTCAGGATATGACCTTCAGGGCCGTGGAAATTCTTTGTAGTGCAGATCTGATCCTTGCCGAAGATACACGTCAGACTAAAAAACTGCTTAATCATTATAAGATTAACACTCCTTTACAGTCGCATCACATGTTCAATGAGCACAAAAGTGTGGAATCTGTCTGCTCAAAAATTCTTGAGGGACAAACAATTGCACTTGTTTCAGATGCCGGGACACCAGGTATTTCTGACCCTGGTTTTTTGCTCGTCAGAACATGCCTTGAAAAAAATATACAGGTTGAAACATTGCCTGGACCAACTGCCCTTATTCCGGCACTGGTAAATTCAGGTCTGCCGTGTGACAGGTTTTGTTTTGAGGGATTTCTGCCGCCCAAAAAAGGCAGGAACAAAAGGTTATCGGCATTAGTTGAAGAGGCAAGGACCATGGTATTTTATGAATCCCCTTACCGGCTTGTCAGGACGCTGAAAGAATTAGGCTTGCATCTTGGGATAGAGAGAAACGCCAGTGTATCAAGGGAATTAAGCAAGATATTTGAGGAGAATATCAGGGGTACTCTGGGTTTTCTTTCGGAATATTATACAAATAAACCGCCAAAAGGAGAAATAGTTATTGTAGTTGCAGGGAAGAAGGACTAGTTAAAAGCTCTATACTATTATGCGACATTTAAGCCTTTTTGTTCTGATCATACTATTTATCTCCTCTTCCTCTCCTGCCCAGATCCTAAAAGGCAAAATAACGACCCAGTCAGGTGAACCTGTTGAGTATGCAACAGTATACATTCAGGAACTCAGGCAGGGGACAACATCAAATACCAGGGGAGATTATGAAATAAGTTTGCCTGAAGGCAGCTATGGGGTTATTTATCAGAGTCTCGGATATCAGCCTGTATATATTAATATTACTTTGTCGCACGGTACTGTTGTGAAAAATGTGATCCTGTCATTGCAATACTATGAGATACCTGAGGTAAGAATTTCAGCAACAGGTGAAGATCCTGCTTATTCGATCATGCGGAAAGCTATAGGGATGGCTCCTTATTATCTTAACAATGTAAGTTATTATAAAGCAGAGGTTTATCTAAAAGGAAATCTTGTCATTAAAAGGATCCCGAAACTTCTTCAGAAATCAATGAAAATTGAATCCTCAGGTGATCATGCTGCAGTTTCTGCCGGATCAAAGCCTAAAAACCAGGAAAAGCTACTTAAAGCAGGTGACTCATTTTTGATGGAATCATTAAATGAAATTGAATTTACTGCCCCCGACAAGTACTTTCAGAGAATGATCTCATACAACAGCACATTCCCGGCCCAGGGAAATGAAATATCACCAATGCAATTTATCCAGGCCAGCTTTTATCAGCCGGTTCTTGCAGATATTGCCATATCTCCTCTTGCTCCGAATGCTTTTTCTCATTACAATTATAAATACCTCGGAGCATCCAGGCAGGGAAATTTTACAATAAATAAAATTCAGGTGACCCCGAAGCGCAAAAGTCAGCAGTTGTTCGAGGGTACAATTTATATTATTGAAGATCTCTGGTGCCTCCAGAGTGTCGATCTTACCAACGAGAACCTGGTAGGCAAAATCAGGATCCAGCAATTGTATGAACCTGTCCAGGATGATATCTGGATGCCCGTAAGTCATAAATTCGAGATCAATATTGGAATTATCGGATTCAAAGCTGATGCCGGGTATGGCAGTTCCGTCAAATATACTGAAGTCAGACCTAATCTGGCTTTGAAGAACTCAACAGCCAAGATAGTCGATAATTCTGTCATTCCGGCTCCTGACCGGAAACCAGCTGACACGGTAGTATCAAGGTCGAAGCAAAAGATCAGCAAGATTCTTGAAAAAGATAATCTGTCAAACCGCGATATGGTAAAGCTCGCGAGACTCATGGAAAAGGAATCCTCGGCAAGCCTGAGCGACAGTAGCCGGAAAAACCTTGAAATAAAGGATAATACTACACAAATTGTTGAAAAGGATGCTAACAGGAAAGATAGCACCTATTGGGCTAAAATCCGTCCGATTCCACTATCAGATGTAGAGATGCGGAGTTTAAGGGTGAGCGATAGCTTAAAAGCAGCAACTACCGGCCAAGCAAGTAAAACAGATACGATACCTTCAGGAAAATCCAAAGAAAAAAGCAAATTTATCAGGACAGTAAGAGATATAGCATTCGGACATTCCTGGTCAGATACTACAGGATTCAGGTTCGGTTATGACGGGTTGATTGATCTAAAAGACTTTAATTTTAATACTGTTGACGGCTTTGTGTACGGAATGGGGTTTTCCTTTTCGAAAACATGGAAAAATGCCAGCTCGTTAAATATTATCCCTGACTTCAGATGGGCTTTCAGCAGAGAAAAGCTGATGTGGGGATTAAATACAAGTTACAGGTTTAACAGGATGAAGCACATGCGGGTATTTATTAGGACTGGGATCAAAAGCAAGGATATTAACTATGGCGGTGGCATCAATCCATTCATAAACACGCTCACTACACTGCTGCAGAAGAAAAACTACCTGAAGCTTTATGAATCAAGATATCTGACTGCTGGTTACACAAGTGAGATAATTAATGGATTGACCCTCGAACTGACAAGCAATTTTGAAGATCGCAGGGTACTTCAAAATACGACTAACTTCTCAGTGATAAAGTCCTCGAGGCAATATTCCGACAATATTCCGGTCAACAGATATCTGCTACAGGGCTCAAATGAGATAAATGCATTGCGTGATCAGAGGCATCTCGATTTTCAAACGAAATTTTCATACACTCCGTTTCAGCATTACAGAATAAGTAAGGGTGTAAAGACACCGGCCGGTTCAGACTGGCCCACATTCGATCTTACCTGGCAGCATGGAATAAATGAATTCAGTGAAATAAAATCAGGATTAAGACGGTTTGACATGATACGGTTTGAGGTCGCGAGAAGTACCAGCATCGGCGCATTCGGTAATTTCAAATGGAGACTAAGAGCAGCAGGATTTCTTGATAACAGAGATCTGACTTTCTACGACTTCTTTCAAATTAACACCCAGCCCCTGCCTCTGCTTCTTAATAATTATGAGGATGCTTTCATGATACCATCATTCTATTCTCTCAGTACTCCTGAGTTTTATGTGGAAGCACATATTAAATACACTACTCCGTATTTGTTATTAAAGCTTCTTCCCGGGTTAAGTAATACTCTTATGCGTGAGAATGTCAGCCTGTCATATTTTGGTTCACGCTTTCAGCCAAATTATACTGAGATAGGTTACAGTATAAGTGAAATACTGTTTATCGGAGAAGCGGGGGTGTATGCAGGATTTGATAATATCAAATACAGAAGCATAGGCTTAAAGGTAGTTCTGCGGTTTGATTAGTTTTTTTCATTCAGCTTTCCTCAGGCAAAAGGAGGTTCATCGTGCATATCAGCTTCATTATCGAAACCCCCGCCAAGTTTTCTCAGGTTATCATGATTCATTTTGGATCCCAGAGTGATACTCTGCGAGCTGCTCATTTCCGGACTGTCATCAAGATCGAAGTCATCAATATCGACAAACTGGGCCTTCTCTTCACGGAATCTCAGTTTCACGTCATCGACAGGCCCATTCCTGTTTTTCGCAAGGATGATTTCAGCAATACCTTTAGTTGAGGATCCATCTTCAAAAGTTGGGATACCAAATTTATCCTGCCTGTGTATAAATACGACCATATCTGCATCCTGCTCAATAGCTCCCGATTCACGAAGGTCAGAGAGAAGTGGTCTTTTTGTTCCGCCCCTCATTTCAACCGAGCGGTTAAGCTGTGACAGTGCGAGTATAGGAACATTCAGTTCCTTGGCAATGCTTTTAAGGGATCGTGAGATATTGCTCACTTCCTGCTCACGGCTTCCGGCATTTTCCGGTCCCGACATAAGTTGCAGGTAGTCAACAATAACGATGTCGAGTTTGTGCTGGGCCATCAGCCGTCTGCACTTGGCCCTGAGTTCAAATATAGAAATTGCCGGTGTGTCGTCGATAAATATCGGAGCCTGCACCAGCTTCTTTATTCTGGTATCAAGCTGTTTCCACTCCTCCTCAGAGAGCCTGCCATTTTTTATCTTATCGCCCGGAATATCGGTTTCGGCAATTATTAGCCTGTTAACCAACTGAATAGATGACATTTCGCAGGAGAATATTGCCACTTTTTTCCCATGATCGATAGCCATGTTCCTGGCCATTGAAAGGGCAAATGCGGTTTTACCCATGGAGGGACGAGCTGCAATTATGATAAGCTCAGATTTCTGCCATCCCGATGTAAGTCTGTCAAGCTTTGTGAATCCCGAAGGTGTACCTACAAGCGAATCCTCTCTTTTCCCTGCTTCCTCAATTTCCCTGATTGCCTCTTTGATGACTACATTAATGGGAGCTACTTCGCGTTTTATATTTCCTTCAGCAATCTGGAACAGGGCATTTTCTGAATAATCGAGAAGCTCCGTAACATCATAAGTATCATCAAATGACCTTGTCTGAATCTCGGTAGAAACTCTGATCAGTTCGCGCTGAATATATTTTTGTGCTACAATCCTGGCATGAAAATCAACGTTTGCTGCAGATACAACCTTTGCTGTCAGCTGGGTAAGATAAACAGGACCACCAACACTTTCCAGCTCATTATGGGACCGGAGCTCTTCAGTTACCGTGTAAAGATCAACCGGAAATTCCCTTGAAGAAAGATCGGATATTGCTTTGAATATTTTCTGATGTGCTTCTTTGTAAAAACTTTCAGGTTTGAGAATATCGAGAATTGTAATTACAGCCTCTTTTTCGAGCATAACTGCACCAAGAACCGCTTCTTCCATATCATTCGCCTGAGGAGGTACTTTTCCAAAATCAGGCAGAGTGGTTACAGTTGGCCTTGGGCTATTTCTTTGTTTTGCCATTAGTATTATATTTCTGATTTACAAACGATTAGAGATGGAAAAACCATTCAACGCTTTAGTTTCAAAGGTATGAATTAGCATACTTAACAACTCGATTCGCGGAGCTTTTGTTACAAACAAACTGATGTTAAGAACTTGTTGAAAAGCTAATAAATGGATCATTAGTTACAAATTCAAATCCATATGGTATTTTTACACCAAAGAGAGGACGATGATAGTTTTCCCGAATGCAAAAATTAACATTGGACTACGGATCACCGGAAAAAGACCGGATGGTTATCATAATATTGAGACGGTATTTTATCCGGTAAGTCTCTGTGATGCTCTGGAGTTTGTCGTTCCGGACAGGCCGATTGAAAAGGATCAGCTTGAAGTTACAGGTATTGACACAGGATGTGAACCTGATAAGAATCTGGTCATTAAAACGCTTCTCAGGCTGCGTGAAAAAAATGCCTTTCCTTTTTTGAAGGTTCATCTCCACAAAGTGATTCCTGTAGGCGCCGGATTAGCAGGAGGTTCTTCAGATGCAGCTTGCCTGTTGAAGATAGTCAACAGGCACTTTGGATTAAATATTGACACCCCGGTTCTCAGGGTAATGGCATCGGACCTGGGAAGTGACTGTGCTTTTTTTGTAGATTGTGTACCTTCTTTCGCTTCAGGCAGGGGTGAAATATTAACGCCCGTCAAAACAGTTCTTACAGGTTATTATATCGTTATCCTTAATCCGGGAATCGGAATTAATACCGGTGAAGCATATCAGAATTGTCAGCCGGCTGTACCTTCCACGAGTCTTATTAAACTGATTGATCTCCCTGTAAATGAATGGAAAGGGATTATAATCAATGATTTTGAAAATTTTGCATTTAAAAAACATCCCGTTTTAAGAGACCTCAAGGAACAGTTGTACAATTCAGATGCACTATTCAGTCTGATGTCGGGAAGCGGTTCGAGTGTATATGGAATTTTTTCAGAAAAGCCCGATTTCCCGCCAAAACTAAAGAAATATTTGATTTGGGAAGGGAGAATGTGACCGCATCCCCCTCCCAGGAAACCTCTCCCTAAAATCCTCGCCCAAGGGGGAGGGACTTAACCACTTTATTATGATTAACTATTGAGGTAAACGGGGGTTACTCCAGTACCAGCAATACCGTTCCCTTTGATACCTTATCGCCTTTATTAACGGCAATCGACTTCACAATGCCATCCATACCACATTTTAACCTGTTCTTCATTTTCATGGCATCGAGGATCATCAGATCATCGCCCTTGGAAACCCTTTGTCCGGGTTCGATCAGAATATCGAGTACAGTACCCGGTATAAAGCTCAGAATGATCCGTGGGTCAGCAGGCTGGTAAGGTTTCCGGTTTTGAAACTTTTTACTGATTCTTGTTTTATATAAACTGGTATCAATATTAAGGAATCCTAAGTTGTTATTATTATTCATGGCGAAAGGCAGATTTTTTGGTGCATTAGTCTAAAAAGGAGGTAAACCATGTTTCTTTGCTGGCATTGGTACATCCTTATTTTCAGATACTTCAATAGAGTGCATCAGGAATTTCCTGGTTTCGGCAGGTGCAATTACAGCATCGACATACCCACGTGAAGCAGCAACATACGGATTTGCAAACTTAGCTTTATACTCTTCAACTTTTTGCTTTCTCATGCCATCAGGATCAACGGCTGACATGATCTCCTTCCTGAAAATGATATTGGCAGCTCCTTCAGGACCCATAACTGCAATTTCTGCTGATGGCCATGCGAATACAAAATCAGCACGGAGATGTCTTGAGCTCATTGCAATGTATCCTCCGCCGTATGCTTTCCTGAGGATGACCGTTAATTTAGGAACGGTGGCTTCACTGTAAGCGTAGAGTACTTTTGCTCCATGCCTTATAACGCCGGCATGCTCCTGATCAACTCCAGGCAGGTAACCCGGAAGGTCGACCAGGGTGATCAGGGGAATATTAAAGGCATCGCAATAGCGAATGAATCTGGCGGCTTTATCAGAAGAATCCACATCGAGAACACCTGCCATTTCAAGAGGCTGGTTGGCTACAAAGCCTGTTGTACGTCCTCCCATTCTGCCAAATCCAATTACAATATTTTTTGCATAAAGTTCCATTATCTCGAAGAAATCGGAATTATCCACAATTGCCCTGATTACATCTTTAACATCGTAAGGAAGGGTCGGATCTTCAGGAATAATCTTATTAATATTGTATTCGGGTTTTGGCTCCCCTGGTTCAAACATCCTGGCTTTCTGGCTATTGTTCCAGGGAATAAAAGTGATTAGTTTTTTGATCTGATCAAAACACTCCTCCTCGCTCATCGCAAAGAAGTGTGCATTGCCTGTTATTTCACTATGGACCCTGGCGCCTCCAAGATCTTCCATTGAGATCTCTTCTCCAAGTACTGTTTTTATAACCTCCGGCCCGGTAATGAACATTTTAGAAATATTGTCGACGACAAAAACAAAATCCGTAAGGGCAGGTGAATACACTGCACCTCCCGCACAAGGACCAAGGATTACCGAGAGCTGAGGGATTACTCCGCTGGAGATAGTATTACGGAAAAAGATCTCCCCATATCCGGCAAGGGAATTAACTCCCTCCTGGATCCTGGCGCCACCCGAATCATTAATACCGATGAGCGGCATTCTCATTTTCAGAGCGTGATCCATGATTTTCGTAATCTTTCTTGAATGCATTAATCCCAGGGACCCGCCGGCAACTGTAAAATCCTGCGCAAAAATAGCAACAGGAGCTCCGTAGATGGTCCCAGAGCCAATTATAACGCCATCGCTGGGCAGCGACTTTTTATCCATATCAAAATCGCGGGCATCGTGCTCAACGAACAAATCATATTCGTTGAAGGAATTTTCATCCAGCAATGCCATAATACGTTCACGGGCAGTTCTTTTCCCCATTGCTTTCTGCTTCTCGATAGCCTGTTCTCCTCCGCCCAGAAGGACCTTCTCACGCTTTTCCTGCAGTTCACGTAATTTTTTATTCATCGGTATATTCGTCGGTATTAATTATCCTTAACTAATCATATGAAAACTATTTTTCAGGGTACAATTTTAAGTAAATTGAACGATTTCGGGCCTATTTCGGAGCCAATTTATATAGCACAAGTCCAATACACGTATATATAATATTAGGGATCCACATAGCCAGCATTGGCCCCAGGTTCCCTTTAAGTGAGAATTGGGAGGCAAATTGGAGAAAAAGAATGTAGGAGAAACTCAATCCGAGACCTATTCCGATGTTCATACCTATACCTCCCCTTATTTTTCTCGATGACAAGGTGACACCTATAAGTGTAAGCACAAAAACTGCAAAAGGATTTGCAAACCGTCTGTACTTTTCGATCAGGAATAATTTAAGTTCATCTGATCCCTGAAGTCTTAAGAGCTTAATATAATTATCAAGATCACGTGATCTCATAGTTCCTACAAAACCAGGATCCCTTGAAATATCTTCAGGCCTGATTGTAAGAGTTGTATCAATTTGTTTGCCTTTGGTTATAAATTCTTCATCCCCTTTTATTTCACGCTGGTAATAGTTTTGAGCTGACCATTTGTGCAAACTCGTATCATAAACTACGGAAGCAGAAGAGAGCTTCGATACCAGTTTTCCGCTGTCATTGAACTGCTCAATTGTGAAGTTCTGACCCCTCATGCTTAAGGGATTGAAAGTGCCCATATAGATATAAATATTCTTCCTTTCCATTCTGTGAATATTCTCAACCGTTACCCTGGTCCCTGATGAATGGTAATACTTATCTTCAAAATCCATTCTGATGAGGTTCGATTTGGGTATTACATAATTTGTAAGGATGAATGTAAATGTTGCGATAATAAAAGCTGAAACAAAATATGGCCACATCATTCTCCGGAAACTCATACCTGCATTCAGAATCGCTATTATCTCAGTGCTTACAGCCATCTTGGAAGTGAAGAAAATAACTGCAATAAAGACAAACAAAGGTGCAAAGAGCATGGCGAAGTAGGGAATGAAATTCAAATAATATTCAAATATTATAGCCTTTACAGGAGCCTGCTTTTCCATGAAGTTGTCAATTTTTTCAGCAAAATCAAATACAACAGCGATGGTCAGTATCAATACAATGCAAAAGAAGAATGTACCAAGGAATTTCTTGATAATATATATGTCAATAAGTTTAGGTTTCAGAGCACCTATAATCTCTCTGAAAGCTTTTTTACCATTGAGCTTTTCCATTTTCTAAAATTGCCTTCTTCTATTTGATTTCGTGCTTCTTCTAACAGTTTCAGATAAAAAGCAAGGTTATGTATGCTTGCTATCTGAGCTCCCAGATTTTCTCCGGATATAACCAGATGTCTGAGATAAGCCTTTGAATAGGTTCTACTTACTTCTGATGATCCATCAGCGTCTAGAGGGCTGAAATCATCTATCCATTTTCTGTTCCTGATATTGAGGGTACCTTCACTGGTAAACAACATGCCGTTTCTGCCATTTCGTGTTGGCATAACACAATCAAACATATCTATTCCCCTTTCAATTGCCTCAAGAATGTTAACCGGAGTACCAACTCCCATCAGATAACGTGGTTTCTCCTCCGGAAGTATCTCATTTACAATCTCTATGATCCTGTACATCTCATCTGCCGGCTCACCAACAGATAATCCTCCGATAGCATTCCCTTCCATTCCGGCCGAAGCTGTTTTTTCTGCCGATTCCTTCCTCAGATCAACAAATGTTCCTCCCTGTACAATAGGAAAAAGAAGCTGTTCTTTGCCCCACAAGGGATCCGTTTCGGTATATCTGGTTACTGCCCTGTCGAGCCAGTGATGCGTGAGTGCAACAGATTTCTTAGCATAATCATAATCACACGGCCAGGGTGCACATTCATCGAATGCCATCATAATATCAGCACCAATAATACGCTGAATATCAATTGTATTCTCAGGAGTAAAAAGATGCTTTGAACCGTCAATATGCGACGTAAAGATGGCCCCCTCATCGGTAAGCTTTCTGTTCCCTGTTAATGAAAAGACCTGGTATCCTCCGCTGTCAGTAAGGATAGGGCGATCCCATGACATAAAATTATGAAGTCCCCTGATCTTCTTAAGTACTTCAGTACCCGGACGTAAATACAAGTGATATGTATTCCCCAGAATTATTTTTGCATTGATGTCCTCTCGGAGATCTCTTTGCAGGATCCCTTTAACAGTGCCGCCTGTGCCGACAGGCATGAAAATCGGAGTAGGTATATCTCCATGAGGTGTTTTCAGAATTCCTGTGCGTGCTTTTGATTCTTTATCCCTGCTCTCAATAATAAACATACCTTAAAATCTGATTTTTCGAAGCACAAAGGTAATTTTTCCGTACGGGTTATAAAATTTTAAGGAATGATTTTAATCGTTAAAATCTTCAATGCCCTACGACCTTTTTGTTCATTCTGACATTATTGTTGAAATATATTTTTTGCCTTTCCGTTAATCTTACTAATATTGCTGACATATTTGAAAGTTAAATGGCCGATCAAAAAAGTATCTTTCTGCTGATCGTATTCTGTATATTTTGTACGGCTGCAGCTGTGCAGATATTCTATTACCTGTTCTTTTACCTTTCAGTTTATTTAAAGAAGCCTCTTGAATCAAAAAAAACATTACAACCCGTTTCTGTTATAATATGTGCAAGGAACGAAGCTGAAAATCTGAAGAACTTTCTGCCCTCCGTTCTGGAACAGAATTATCCCGATTTCGAAGTCATTGTTGTTAATGACTGTTCTGAAGACAATTCCTATGTTATCCTGGGTAAATTTCTTGAACAATATCATAATCTGAAAGTATCAACAATAAATAAAGATCCAAAATTTACGCATTCTAAAAAGTTCGCCCAGTTCATAGGAATAAAAGCGGCAAAGAATGAGATCCTGCTGTTTACCGATGCAGATTGTAAGCCTGAATCAGATAAGTGGATTGAAATAATGACATCACATTTTGATGAAAAGACCAGCTTCGTCCTGGGATATGGCGGATATCTGGCACAAAAGGGATTGCTGAACAAGTATATCAGATACGACTGTATGACAATCGCCATGCAGTATCTGGGAATGGCAATACGAGGTGTTCCCTATATGGGAGTGGGCCGGAACCTTGCATACCGGCGTTCAGTTTTTTTCGAAAATAAAGGCTTCGGTTCGTATGACCATGTCATATCAGGTGATGACGACCTTTTTGTTAATAATCTTGCTAATGGCGAAAACACATGCGTTGAATACCAACCTGAATCTCATACCAGGTCAGTTCCGGTGACAGAATTTAACGAATGGCTCACTCAGAAGAAGAGACATCTGACAACTGCTCCATTTTACAAATTAAGGGATAAATTGCTCCTGATAGCCGAACCATTGACCAGAGTTTTATTTTACTCATCATTCGTTGTATTGTTATCTTTCCTTTTTTTCTGGCCCTGGGTGCTGGGTGCTTTTGTTCTAAGGTTAACAACTCAGATAATTGTTCTGATAGTTGCCGGGGAGAAGTTAAAAGAACCCGGATTATCAGGTTATTTGTTAGTTTTCGATATCTTTTCACCAGTCATAAACAGCATTATATTTTTAAGTAATAGCGGGAGCAGATCCGGTAAAAACAAATGGAAATAGTTCACGAATTATCAGACAAAGCCAAAGGTGATCTGTTGCTTGTCGAGGAAGCAAAAAAGGGAAATGAAAAAGCTTTTGCCAGCCTGATGAACCGATACAGGGATTCTATTTATTATATGCTGCTTAAAATGGTGAATAATGCATCGGACGCCGAAGACCTTACAATAGAGGCATTTGGCAAAGCATTCAGAAATCTTGATTCCTATACGCCAAAATTTGCTTTCAGCACATGGCTGTTTAAAATTGCTACAAATAACTGTGTCGATTTTATTAGAAAAAAACAACTCTCTCCCATCCCATTTGATCACCTGCAGGACAATTTGGAAAATGTTACAGTGAATATTCAGTCTGACCTGCCCGATCCTGAAGAGTCGTTGATCAATCACCAGAAGATTGCTGCACTTAAAGATATCGTCAACCAGCTAAAGCCAAGATATAAATCACTCATTGAGCTTCGTTATTATAAGGAGTACTCTTATGAAGAGATATCATCTGAGCTTAATTTACCTATCGGAACCGTCAAGGCACAATTGTTCAGAGCCAAAACTTTGTTATACAATATCTTAATCAAAACAGGCAACAGGTAGTGTCAGAAAGTATTTTCAGGTATTTTCCATTATTGTCAGACATTCAGAGAGATAAGCTATCGAGGTTAAAAGTTCTGTATGACAGGTGGAATAGCATGATAAATGTTATATCACGTAAGGACATGGACAATTTCTACGTGCATCATGTGCTTCATTCTCTATCGATTGCAAAGGTTATAAGCTTTTTACCAGGCACCAGGATCATTGATGTGGGGACGGGTGGCGGTTTTCCTGGTATTCCTCTTGGCTATCCTGTTTCCTGATTCCGAATTTACTCTGCTTGACTCAACCGGGAAAAAGATCAAGGTGGTGGAAGCTGTTTCAAATGATCTTGAGCTGGAAAATGTTCTGCCTGTCAGGAAAAGGATAGAAGAGGAAACCGGCAGGTTTCATTTCGTTATAAGCAGGGCTGTTACCCGATTGCCGGAATTCGTAAGGCTTACTGCAAAAAACATCAGTCCCCGGGGCAATAACAACCTAAAGAACGGGATATTTTACCTTAAAGGAGGCGACCTTTCCGCTGAGTTGGCAGATATCAGAAATGAAGTAAAAGTCTGGCAGATTAAAGATTTTTTTGAAGAGCCGTATTTCGAAACTAAATTGATTATTTATCTGCCGGTTTAATTTATTTTAAAAAAACCAGCCGCCAGGTTTTTATATTTCAAAAAAATACTACATTTGCAATCTCAAATCAGGAAGTTAGAAAACTAATTATTTTTGAAAAGATGAAAAGGACGTATCAGCCATCAAGAAGGAAGAGAGCAAATAAGCATGGTTTCAGGGAAAGGATGTCAACTCCCAACGGTAGAAGAGTTCTTGCATCACGCAGAGCAAAAGGCAGGAAGAAACTATCAGCCTCTCCTGAGCTTAAATTAAAAGGATAAAATATTCATTAAAATATTTGATTAGAGGTGTCTGTGAAGGACACCTTTTTTGTTAGATGACATTTGATGGAACCACTCCGTGGTTCATTTGCATCCCATGAACCACGGAGTGGTTCCATTAATATCATGTCAGCATCAAATCTCCAACTGATAAAATTTAAAATCCGTTCCTATTATTACTACCTTTACCGGCATTTAAGATAGTATGCCGACCCTGCTGACTCATATTGACAATAAAGACCTCAGGCTCATAGCCGATAAGGTAACAGCCAATACCCGCATAACCCCTGAAGATGGTTTATACCTATTTAAAAAGGCTGATCTGCCTCTCCTTGGTCTGCTTGCCGGAATTGTCAGAAAAAGATATAATGGAAATGTCGCCTAGTTTAACCGTAATTTCCACATTGAACCTACAAATAAATGCATTTATAATTGCAGATTCTGTTCCTATCATAAACCTGAAGGTGATCCCGAAAGTTGGGAATACAGTCAGGATGAGATGCTAGACATTGTTAAACGTTTTGACAATAAGGCTGTTACTGAAGTTCATATTGTCGGGGGGGTTCATCCTTCATACGATCTTCATTACTGGGGATCACTTTTAAAAAAAATTAAAGAATACCGGCCCGGACTTCATATCAAAGCTTTTTCTGCAATTGAACTTGATCATATGATTTCACTTGCAGGATGTACAATTGAAGAGGGACTGGTTCTTCTGAAAGATTATGGCCTCGATTCTATCCCAGGAGGTGGAGCTGAAATATTCGATGAACAGCTCAGAAAACTTATTTGCGATGAAAAATCCTCATCTGAGCTTTGGCTGAAAATACATGAAACGGCTCACAGAATTGGAATTCCATCAAATGCAACAATGCTGTATGGGCATATTGAAAACTACTCGCACCGTATTGATCATTTGGAAAGGCTTCGCTCTCTTCAGGATAAAACATCAGGATTTAATGCGTTCATTCCCTTAAAATATAAGAAGTCGAACAACAGTATGTCTTATCTGGGTGAAGTTAACATGATTGAAGATCTTAAAAACTATGCAGTCTCCAGGATCTATCTCGATAACTTTCCTCATATCAAAGCTTACTGGCCTATGATCGGGAAGGAGTGTGCCCAGTTGTCTCTCTCCTTTGGTACTGATGATATGGACGGGACAATAGATGATACGACAAGAATTTATTCAATGGCAGGGTCACGTGAGGAAAACCCGTCCATGAGCACCGAAGAAATCTCCGCACTGATCCGTCAGTCAGGTTTCATACCTGCGGAAAGAGACTCACTCTACAACCCATTTAATCATCGGCTTAAATCCAGCATTAATTCTTATAATTTTATCAGTACCTTTGCGTTATTACTAATGTTCAATCTGTTTTTATGAGCTTAAAAAATTTTGTTCTGAGCAAACTATTTCTAAAGAATCTTGGATATGCAGTTCTCATAGTTGTTGGCAGTGTACTTGTGCTCCTGATCTGGATGAATTTTTATACACGGCATGGTCAGGCCCGGCCTGTTCCCAATTTCGTCGGGCTTACTATGGAACAGACTGTCAGACTGGCAAAAAAAAGCAAACTCCGGTATCAGATAATTGATTCAATCTATACTACTGTTGTTCCACGCGGCTGTATTGCCGAACAGAATCCCAAGCCAGGGTTTAAAGTGAAAAAATGGAGAAATATTATTCTCACAATCAATGCATTTCATCCTGAGATGGTAGCAATGCCAAATCTGGTCAATCTTCCAAAAAGGCAGGCACTCCTTGTTGTTGAGAGTTCCGGGCTGGAAATAGGAGAATTAAAATACAGACCCGATATCTCAATAGATGTTGTTATTGATCAGCAATATAAGGGCAGGAACATACAGGAAGGAGACTCTCTTCAGAAAGGCTCGGTTGTTGACCTTATACTTGGTAAAGGATTAAGCAACCAGAGAACTCCTGTTCCGGATCTTCTGGGAATGAAGCTTGATCCGGCAAAAAACAAAATCCTTGTATCATCTCTTAACCTTGGTACATTTGTTTATGATAATACCATTAAAAATGATTCGGATACCCTGAATGCCATTGTCTACAAACAAAACCCGGAATTTAAAGAAGATGCAACACTTCAGCTCGGATCTGCGATATATCTTTGGCTCACCGTTGATGCGGCTAAGCTTAAGATCGACTCTGCCAGAAAACTTACTGATACAATACCGTCAGCGCCTGAATCCGACATCAAGTCTAACTGATCACGATGTTCAAAAGGATAATCCTATATCTGGTTCTTCTTACTGCATTTCTGGTTGACTCTCCAGCTCAGGAAGTAATCACCGGGCTCCGGTCAAATTCCAGGATCAAAAATAACCACGAACAGCTGAGAGAAGCAAAAGGGCTGGCTGCTCCTGATACATTGGTATTGCCATTTTTTGATGATTTCTCGGGGCATTCAATTTTCCCGGATCCCGGGAACTGGACCGACAACTATGTCTTTATAAATAATACTTACTCCGACCGGCAGATCACCGCCGGGATTGCTACTTTCGATGCACTTGACAATTCCGGCAATCTGTATTCAACGGCCTCCCCGTCAGGATTTAAAGCCGATCAGCTGACATCACAGCCTATAAACCTGAATTATACTGCTTCGGATAATCTCTGGCTGAGTTTTTTTTATCAGGCAGGCGGACTTGCAGATCCTCCTGAACAGAATGACAGCCTGACACTTCAATTCTTTGCACCTGCAGAGCAAAAATGGTATTCTGTCTGGAAAGCGGAAGGAAGCCTCGATCAAAGATTTAAACCGGCCATTATAAAGATTGATCAGGACCGTTTTCTCCAGAAAGGATTTCAATTCAGGTTCATCAATTATGCCAGTCTCACTCCAAACCTGAGTGATCCGTCGATGGTCGGGAACTGTGATATCTGGAATTTGGATTATGTGCTTCTTGATAAAAACAGGAACGGAGGTGATACAGTATTCGCCGATGTAGCGTTTACATTACCGCTCCGTTCTCTGCTAAAGAGTCATGAAGCAATGCCATGGAAACAGTTCAGGCAGATCTATCTTCAGGAAATGGGTTCCTCAATACCTGTTCATTATCGCAATAATGATACCATAACCAGGAATGTAACCCGTGATTTTGATATCTGGGATGTCTATACGAATACCGATGCATATTCCTTCTCTGCTGGAGCGACTAACATAGAGCCCATGACCAGTGTCGATTACAATGCA
The DNA here is from genome assembly GCA_963791065.1 of uncultured Bacteroidales bacterium. Lineage (GTDB taxonomy): Bacteria > Bacteroidota > Bacteroidia > Bacteroidales > VadinHA17 > LD21. The sequence goes on along the minus strand of CAWBQN010000015.1, from coordinate 175,006 downwards.
AATCTTGTCTATACATTCAACACCGGTAATAATGACTCCGCTTTGTTCAGGATAACTGCGTCGCTCAAAACAGATAATTTTGATCCAAAAGGTAACGACACTCTCATCTATTACCAGGTTTTCCAGAACTATTTTGCCTTCGACGATGGCACATCCGAGGGAGGATATGGCATTAACGGCCTTGGTTCACGAAATGCGATGGTAGCTTACAAATTCACATCATACGTTCAGGATACCCTGAGGGCAATACGTATATGCTTCAACGACAGCTATATGGATGCGAATAAAAGAGAATTTGATCTGATGGTATGGGAAAATAACAATGGCATTCCCGGTGATATTCTCTATACTAAAGAAGATGTTATGGTTGAGCAGGGAAATATGATTAATGGATTTTATAATTATACTCTTCCGGAGGGTGTAATAGTGAACGACATTTTTTATGTTGGATGGAGACAGCGTTCCGAGTCATTTCTTAATGTTGGATATGATGTTAACACCCCGAATGCCGACAGGCAATTCTACTGGCTGAATGGGGAATGGAGCCAGTCACAGGTTTCCGGAAGTATAATGATTAGGCCGGTATTAGGGGCTGCACTGAAAATTACCTCCATAAAGGACACTCATATTGCTAAAAATGTTTTGAACATCTGGCCAAATCCCGCAAAAGATTATATTAATATCAACCCGGGCGAACTACAGCTTTACGGATCAGCTCAAATATCCATAACTGATCTGAATGGTCGTGAACTTCTCAATGTCCCGTTCAATGAGAGAGTGGATATTTCATCTCTTCACGATGGAATGTACTTCGTGATAATAAGTATTAACGGTACACGGGTGGCATATAACCGGATCATCAAATCAAGGTAATTAATCAAATGACAGAAGAAGAATCAGTCGATCAGCAGGAGCTCTTTGAACATTACAGGTTTAAAGCAGATCCTGGTCAGTCACTCCTGCGGATTGATAAATTTCTATCTGACAGAATTGAGAATTCCTCAAGGACCCGTATTCAGAATGCAGCAAATGCCGGGAATATACTTGTAAACAACTATACGGTTAAACCTAATTACAGGATAAAACCAGGAGACATTGTACAGGTTGTGCTTCCCACACCGCCGAGAGAAATTGAACTTATTCCCGAGGATATTCCTCTGAATATAGTTTACGAAGATGATGATGTACTGGTTGTCAATAAGGATCCGGGCATGGTTGTGCACCCTGCATATGGCAACTATACCGGGACGCTCGTGAATGCTCTCATGTGGCATTTCAGGGATCTTCCTCTTTTTAACTCAGGAGAAAGCAGACCGGGCCTCGTGCACCGGTTAGATAAGAACACCTCAGGGATCCTTGTAATTGCCAAGAATGAGTATGCACTTAACAGGCTCTCGAAACAGTTTTATGACCGGACAACGGACCGGAGATATAATGCTCTTGTATGGGGAACACCCGATCCGCCTGAAGGAACTATTACCGGCAATGTTGGCAGGAGTATTAAGGACAGGAAGATAATGCAGGTCTATAAGGATGAGACCGAAGGAAAGACTGCAATTACTCACTACAAGGTTCTGGAGGATCTTGGCTATATATCGCTTATCGAATGTAAGCTTGAAACCGGACGAACGCACCAGATAAGGGTTCATTTCAGCCATATAAAACATCCGCTTTTTAATGATGAAGAGTATGGTGGCGATCAGATTCTCAAGGGTACAACTTTCACAAAATACCAGCAGTTCATTAAAAACTGTTTTAAGATACTTCCCCGTCAGGCTTTACATGCAAAATCGCTGGCATTCAATCATCCGGTAACGGGGAAAAGGCTCTTCTTTGATTCAAACCTGCCTGATGATATGGTTCAGGTCATTGAAAAATGGAGAAAGTATATCTCCGGTAGGAATACTGAGAAATAAAATATAAAGCTCAGAGCACAGGGTTTGTGTTACTGAGTCCTTTCGCTGGGTTCTGTGCACTGAGCTCTGTGCTCTGTGCTAAAAGCTACCAGCTTCCTCCTGCTCCGCCGCCGCCAAAGCTTCCGCCGCCAAAGCCGCCGAAACCCCCGCCTCCGCCTCCACCACCTGAAAACCCGCCCCAGCTTCCGCTTGAACCTCTCCCTGAATTCATCATTCCCAGAAGCATCCAGAATGGCAATCCGCCTGTACTTATATGTTTATTGTTCGATCCTCCTGAATTTCTTGAGATCATAGAGATTATTATGAATACAACAATTATCATGAGTCCCAGGGGGATACCCTTTCCAGCACTCTTTTTTGCCTTCTGACCATATTGTGCTGCAGTGAATTCCCCTCTGGCAAGTGCCATCAGGGTATTTGTGGCTTTATTCAAACCCTCATAGTAATTGCCATTTCTGAACGCGGGAAGGATTTCGCGGTCAATTATTTCAGCACAGGTTATATCGGGGATAGCACCCTCCAGTCCATAACCAGTTGCAATCTGCACCTCGCCTTTTGAATCGGGTGTAGTCGGCTTAATCAGGATAAGGACACCATTATTAGATCCTTTCCTCCCTATTCCCCATTTTTCGGCGAGGGTTTGAGCATAATCAGCTTTATCATATCCGCCAAGAGATGGAACGATAACTATGGCTATCTGGGTGGAGGTGGAATCGTTAAAAGCGACCAGCTTATTCTCAAGACTATTTACCTCCTCTGCCTTAAGCATACCGGCAAAATCATTAACTAACCTGGGCGGATTTGGCCGTTCAGGTATATTCTGTGAATAAATCCTGTCGACTGAGATTGTTAAAAACAGTACTGAAAGGGTTAGCAAATACAAACTTTTCTTTATCATTGTCGTTACTCCCCTTTTATTTATTAAATGAAATTTCATCAGCCAATTCGTTTACATCATCCTTTCTGTGAGGGAAATGAATCTTAAGATGCTTTCCTGCAAGTAAAATTCCTTCCGCGAGACCTTCGGTGAATTTGCCTTCCTTGAAATTCTTCGTCAAAAGCTCGCTGATATCATCCCAGAAACCATCAGGAACTTTTGCATGTATCCCGGCATCACCTATGATAGCAAACTTTTTATCGGTTACGGCAAGATAAAAAAGAACACCATTGCGTTCAGCCGTCTTATGCATCCCAAGCTTTTTGAAAAGCCAGGCGGCCCTGTCAAGAACATCGCCCTTAAGCTTTGACTCGATATGAACCCTGATCTCGCCCGAAGTCTCATTCTCAGCTTCCCTGACTGATGCAAGAATCTGAGCCTGTTGTTCTTTTGAAAAGAACGTTGAAGCTTTCATTTATTTATATGAATAAGATTTAAAATTTTACTTCCGGGGCTTTTTCAGCACCTTTTTCTGCCTCAAAGTAGGGCTTCATCTGGAATGAAAACATTCCAGCAAGAAAATTCTGCGGAAACCTCCTTATATAGGTATTATATGTTAAGGCTATATCATTGAATTTTTTCCTTTCAACTGAAATTCTGTTCTCAGTCCCTTCAAGCTCTACCTGCAGATCCCTGAAATTCTGGGTAGCTTTAAGCTGGGGATACTGCTCTACCACGACCATAAGTCTTGAAAGAGCAGAAGTCAGCTGCCCCTGAGCCTGTTGGAACTGCTGCATGTTTGCAGCGGTCATTTTGGTTGGATCAATAGTAACTGATGTTGCTTTTGATCTGGCTTCAATAACCTGTGTTAGCGTAGTCTGTTCAAAATTGGCAGCACCCTTAACGGTATTGACAAAATTCGGAATGAGGTCAGATCTGCGTTGATATGCCGTTTCAACATTTCCCCATTGGCTTGTAACGGATTCCTGCATAGTGACCATACCATTATAAGCTTTTGTGCCCCAAAGCACTATGGATAAAACAACCAGTGCCAGGAAAGCAACAACAATTATCGAAATCAGACAACCTTTTTTCATTTTTATTGATTTTTTAAAATTTTTACCAAAGTTAATACATCATGTTGATAATTCAATATTCTTTTTTCTTCTTTGCGATCTTTGCGCAATCTTTGCGATCTTTGCGGTTACTGGAATTCATAAAAATAAATAAGCATTATTTTCAGATTTTAAGATAAAACATTAAACAAAACATGAAGACTATTGCAATTGCGGCAGGTGGTGATTCCTCTGAGTTTGAGATATCTGTAAAGAGCGCAGAGGAAGTAGGCAGATTATTATCCTCAAGATATCGGGTCTACATTATCATTATAAGAGGTACTAACTGGTACTGGGAGGATCCAAAGGGACGTTATCTTAATATTGACAAGAATGATTTTAGTCTGTTGCATAATGAGAGCAAAGTAAAATTCGATGGAGTCTTTATTGCTATTCATGGTACCCCCGGGGAGAACGGTTTGCTTCAGGGATACTTCGACATGATGGGGATACCTTACACCAGCTGCAATGCATTTTGCTCTGCATTGACCTTCAATAAACATGCCTGCAAGTTATTTCTTAAGGAATATGGAATAGCTATGGCTAATGCCATTCTGATCAGAAAGGGAGAAAATCCCGATCAGGAAAATATTGTCAGGACTATCGGTCTGCCGTGTTTCGTTAAACCAAATGACAGCGGTTCCAGCTTTGGCGTTACAAAGGTGAAGGAAAGTAAGGATTTATCGCCTGCTGTAGAAACAGCATTCAAAGAGAGCGATGAGGTACTCATTGAAGCTTTCATGGAAGGAAGAGAAGTTGCATGCGGTGTTTTTAAATCGGGTAATAAATCAATAGTTCTCCCTGTGACTGAGATTATAAGCAAAAATGAGTTCTTCGATTATGAAGCAAAATATATCCCGGGAAATTCAGATGAAGTTACTCCTGCCGATATGCCTTCATCGGTAACAGATGAGATCCAGAGAATCAGCCTGTTTGTTTATAATCTGCTTGGATGCAAAGGAATTGTACGAGTCGACTTTATAGTAATCAAAGACGAGCCATATTTCCTCGAAATAAACACTGTTCCCGGAATGACAAATGAGAGTCTGGTTCCAAAACAAGCTGCAGCTGCCGGAATATCGCTTGAGGAACTTTATTCAATGGCTGTTGAGAATATGTTTGTGTAACGGCGCAAGGCTAATGGTGTAATGGATCGCCGATTTTAACGGTGCCAGATCAGATCCCTGGCCGTTTGGGCCGTTGCAGCCGTTGTACCGTTACTCCATTTGTTGGTTTCTCTAGCTAGTTTCAGGGCGGTGGTTGTTGTAAAGTATTTAGTAATCATCCCCGGCACCTCCCAGTCAGGCAATTTGCCATCCTTAAGATATTCCAGAAATTTTGCGGTAACCTGTCCGAAATGCTCTTCGTGACTCACCCTGTACTTTCCAGGAATATTTATTCTCAGAGCACCGGAACTTACGGCCTCTATCCGAAGACTGTCATAAGGGAGTGTCTTAAATACTTCATTTAATTCTGAAGTGAAGTCCATCACAGATAAACCTTTAATATGATCGATGTATAATGTAGGCACAAATTTTTCTTCAGCACCCTGCTTTATGATCAGATCACATTTTGTCCCATGCATAACCGAATAATGAGTATCTCCTCCTCCGGGGGGAGCCTGATATTTCCACTCGACGGAAATCTTTGCAAAAATCCCTTTAATCTGATAGACCATTTCTCCGTTTGCAAAAACATTCAGCTTACCGTCTTTTACATCTTTCTTAAGGTATTCCGGAAAGTCATCCAATCCCGTAACATCTTTGAACTCCTCCATGGAAATAGATGTAGGCCATCTCCTGGCGCTTAACATTGTTATATCTGACGGGTGCAGAATCTGCTCCGGGAAACATTCCCACTGGACAAGGTCAACAAGGTGGGTCGTAACATCGACTATCCCTTCTCCCTGTTGCTGAACATCAAAATACCAGGCCGGACGCAACAACTGCTTTCCCGATACCATTTTTGAGAAATGATGTTCGCTAATTTTTGTAACAGCCGGATTCTCTTTTGTGCCGGCAGCCAAAGTGCCGAATACTCTGGTATTTTCAGAAAGAAGCTTTTGAAGGATGGTGGTCACTTCATACCTCTCCGTCATGATATCATATAACAAAACTCCTTTTTCCTCAGCAGTTTTAAAATCAGTCACAAGAGCCGGAAAATCATCGGGGTTGATTATCATAGGCTTATCAGCAAGTACGTTCAAACCGGCATTGATTGATTTTGTTATGTATTCTGCCTTTTTCCTGTTATTACCCGATAAAACAACGACATTTCCTGCTTTTTCAGCCAGCATCTTTTCAAAGAAATCAGGACCTGTATAAACTATTTCATTCCAGGAAGTTGGATTATCGGGCCTGCTGTTATATAATTTTATTCTTTCGAGATGCTGTTGATAATCAGGTCCTTCAGGAGCATAAACATGAACATCCGGAGAAACCTGATCGTACATGATTTTCTGAACCAGCGCGGCATGAAAATGTCCGGGATCAACAGTGATCAATTTTACCTGATAAGATTTTTCCATCTGTGCGTCTGATTTGGCTGACTGCTTTTTAGAACCCCCTGTTCCACAGGAGGTTATAAGCATAACAAAAAATAGATATAAAAATAATCTTCTCATTTGTCTGAATATTTATTTGAGCAATGAACTCACCCCCTCTGGGTGAGTACATTAACTATAATTTCTTTAGTGTCTCCTGTCTGTAAAGATCGATCGGATCGCATATACAAACCAGATTGCGATCGCCATATCCATCGTCGATACGCCCTACAGAAGGCCAGAACTTATTCTCCACGACCCAGTCAAGAGGGTAAGCAGCTTTTTGCCGGTCGTACGGATGATTCCAGTCATTTGCAGTAACAACTTTAACAGTATGCGGTGAGTTATGCAAAACATTGTCATCTTTATCTGCTTTGCCGTTCTTTATTTCCTCGATCTCGCTCCAAATCGATTTCATAGCGCTTATAAACTTATCCAGTTCCTGAAGTGACTCTGATTCAGTAGGTTCCACCATCAGGGTGCCATGTACGGGAAATGAAAGTGTAGGTGCATGGAATCCATAATCCATCAACCTTTTGGCAATATCAGCTTCGACAATACCTGCTTCTGCTTTGAAATTCCTGCAGTCAAGGATCATCTCGTGAGCAACAAATCCTTCTGTTCCTGTATATAATGTCTTGAACCATCCTTTTAATGATGCTGCAATATAATTGGCATTGAGAATGGCATATTTAGTGGCCTGGGTTAATCCAAAGGAGCCCAGCATCATAACATATGCATGAGATATTGTAAGTATATGTCCGCTTCCGAAAGGCGCACCTGCGACAGCCGATGTTCCATGACTCCCACCGGTATTTACAAAATGATGTGAAGGAAGGAATTCGGCCAGTTTATCATTAGTAAGTATTGGACCCATTCCCGGTCCTCCGCCACCATGAGGTATTGCGAAGGTCTTGTGAAGATTCAGATGACAGATATCGGCACCAATATGCCCGGGATTTGTAAGCCCGACCTGTGCATTCATATTTGCACCATCCATATAGACCAGTCCCCCGTTTGCATGGATAATATCGGACATCTCTTTTACTGCAGCTTCAAAAACACCATGCGTGGAAGGATAAGTGATCATAAATCCTGCAAGATTATCTTTATGTTCTTCCGCCTTTTTTTTCAGATCGTCAACACTTATATTTCCCTTTTCATCACATTCCACTACTATTATCTGCATGCCGGCCATTGCCGCACTTGCCGGGTTTGTACCATGAGCGGATGAAGGTATTAATACAATATTTCTCTGTCCTTCTCCCCTGGTCAGGTGATATTCACGGATTACCATTAATCCGGTATACTCACCGGCAGCTCCTGAGTTTGGCTGAAATGAGATTGCTGAAAAACCAGTTATTTCTTTCAGAGCCTCCCCTAATTCATCCATTACCTGATAATATCCCAGAGCCTGGTCTTTCGGAACAAAAGGATGAATATTTCCGAATTCAGGCCAGCTCATTGCAAACAAAGAGCTTGCAGGATTAAGCTTCATTGTACAGGAACCCAGTGAGATCATACAGTGAGTAAGGGAAAAGTCTTTTCTTTCGAGCATCTTGATATATCTCATCATCTCAGTCTCACTGTGGTACCTGTTAAATGTTCCGCCTTCCAGAAAAGATGATTTTCTCAGGAACTTATCTTCAAGAATTTCACAATGACAGTAAGAATTAATTTTTACCTGTTCCTTTCCTGCTGCCTTTAAGAAAATATTTACGATCGTATCAATTTCTTTTATTGTTGTTATCTCATCGGTGCTGATCATCACCGTATTATCATCGGGATAATAGAAATTCATTTCTGCTTCAAGCGCCAGTTTCTTTATAGTCTCTGCCGGGACACCGGCACCCGGATTTATCTTCAGGGTATCGAAGAAAACCGAGTTAACTGCCTGAATCCCGATTCCTTGAGATTATAATTGATTGTGCATGCAGCATTATGGATATGATTTGCAATATTTTTCAAGCCTTCCGGTCCATGGTATTGTGCATACATGCCCGACATAATGGCAAGAAGAGCCTGTGCAGTGCAGATATTTGAAGTAGCTCTTTCCCGTTTAATATGCTGTTCCCTTGTCTGCAAAGCCATCCTTAATGCACTGCTTCCCTGGGCATCAACCGAGACCCCTATTATCCTGCCCGGCATGCTGCGTTTTAGTTCATCTTTTGTTGCAAAATAACCTGCATGAGGGCCACCGAAACTCATTGGAAGACCCATTCTCTGACTTGAACCTACAACAATATCAGCACCCCATTCTCCCGGAGGAGTCAGCAGCGCAAGGCTCATCAGATCAGCTGCAACACCCACAAGAACTCCTGCAGCATGAGCCATTCCAGAAATGCTTTATAATCTCTTATCTGACCTGAGGCAGCAGGGTATTGCACAAAAGCTCCGAAATATGATTCATTAAAGGAAACAGTGGTATATTTTCCTGTAACAAGTTCAATCCCAAGGGGTTTAGAACGTGTTTTAATGACATCATATGTTTGAGGGAAAATATCATCATCTACAAAAAATTTATTAGCTCCGGCTTTTACTGATGCCCTCGATCTTGCATTGAACATCATTATCATGGCCTCAGCCGCTGCTGTCGATTCATCGAGTAATGAAGCATTGGCAATTTCCATGCCGGTGAGCTCAATGATCATTGTCTGAAAATTCAGAAGTGCCTCCAGCCGGCCCTGTGAAATCTCCGCCTGGTAAGGAGTGTATGATGTGTACCATGAGGGATTTTCAAGGACATTCCGGATTATTACCGAAAGAAGCGCAACACCATAATACCCCTGTCCGATGAATGATCGGAATATTTTGTTCTTTTGTCCCATGGATTTAATATGATTAAGATATTCAAATTCACTCATTGCTTCAGGGAGCCGGAGAGGTTTTTCAAGCATTATTGATTTTGGGAACGTTTTTTCAATCAGCTCGTCCAGAGAATTTACCCCTATTGTCTTTAGCATTTGAGGCAACTCTTCGTCACGTGGTCCTATATGTCGGTTAACAAATTTATCTGATAACATAGAATTTAATTTTAAATTAATAAAACAGAATAAATCAGTTAAAAATCAATAAGTGGCAATATTAAAAATTAGAACTCAAAATTAACAGGATTTAATCACGAAAAAAATGGATTTGTTTTCAATTCTTTCCATGGTGGTTTCATTCCCATGTCCGGAATACACAACAGTTGAGGGTGGCAGAACAAACAATTTACACTTAATACTTTCAATCAGTGTGTTATAATCTCCTCCCTGAAGATCGGTTCGTCCAATGCTGCCGGAGAAAAGGGCATCCCCTGTAAAAACACAACCGTTTTTCTCACTGTAAAACGCGAGGCTTCCTGATGTATGGCCCGGAACATGAAGGGCAACAAGCTCTGTCGTTCCGAAGGAAACGATCTGGTTATCGGATATAAATCCAGCCGGTTCCGGGGGATGATCCATTGTAAGACCAAAAAGCATTGCATGCCTGCCTGCATCTTTCCTGTTCATTTCGTCAAGTTCGCTTGAGAAAGTCTTTAATCCATATTTTTCAAGCATAAACCTGTTGCCAAATATGTGATCAAGATGACAATGTGTATTTAACAGCAAAACAGGATTTATCTTTTTGTCCTTTATAAATTCTTCAAGCTTCCCGAACTCCTGTTTATCATAACAGCCACAATCAAGGATTGCACAATCGTCCGATTCATCAACCAGGATATAGGTGTTTACTTCAATCGGTGAAAAAACAAACTTAAATATTTTCATACTAAATTATTTCCCATTTACTGTTCCTTTCAGCATAGGCACAAAAATGAAATTTCCATGTTCGGAACGCTCGAAAGCATCACAACCGGTTCGCTCCACAACTGTCATAACCTGTGAATTGGAATTGCCAAGTGGTACAACCAGGCGGCCTCCGATTTTCAGTTGATGAAGAAGAACGTCAGGGATCTCCGGTGTGGCAGCTGTAATAATGATGCCATCAAAAGGGCCGTACTGCGGCTTGCCTTCATATCCGTCACCATAGAAAAAATCAGCAGAATATCCGAGAGAAGCAAAAATTCTCTGTGCTTTGACAAACAGCTCCCTGTAACGCTCAATTGTAAAAACCCTGGCTCCCATCTCGGCAAGTATTGCAGCCTGATAACCTGAACCGGTTCCTATTTCAAGGATCTTATCCCGCTTTTTAACCTTCAATAAAGAAGTCTGTACAGCAACAGTATAAGGCTGTGATATTGTCTGCCCGGAACTGATAGGGAAAGCCTTGTCTACATAAGCATGACTTAAGAATGCAGGATCCATGAAGAGATCTCTGGGAACTGTATCAATTGCTCTTAAAACCTCTTCATCAGAAATTCCTTTTTTCCGGAGCTCCAACATGAGTTTTTTCCTCTTGCCTTTTGCTTCAAATGTATCGGACATACGACCGTATTGATCAATATTTTATTTCCGACAAAAGTATAAAAAATGAAGACAGTAACCGACTTAAATCTTACTCATTTCTTTTTGTATATTTGGCGCATGAATCTGAAAGCAAAGAGCTCCTGGGAAATGCTTCAGACAATATCTGTCGGCATACTTACTCTCCTTTGCCTGATATTGCTGATTCCACTTATAATATTACTTTCTGTATCAATCAAACTGACAGGAAGAGGACCTGTCATATATTCTCAAAAACGAATCGGCAGGAATGGCAAACCTTTTATTATCTACAAGTTCAGATCTTTGCATATCGGCACCGAGGATGGATTCCCTCTTATTTCAGGAAAAGAAGATAAAAGAATTACCCTCCTTGGAAGATTTATGAGAAAGCATAAATTTGATGAGATCCCGAATCTTTTTAACGTTCTGAAAGGAGAAATGTCAATTATCGGACCCAGACCAGAACAGCAGGTTTTCATTGATCAGATTATACAAAAAGAACCGCGATACAAACAACTGCAACTTATTAAACCAGGGATAACATCATGGGGGCAGGTGAAATATGGCTATGCATCGAATGTTGAAGAGATGATAAAAAGGATGGAATATGACCTTTTCTATCTTGAAAACAGGTCACTCATTTTTGATCTGAAAATCACCTTATCGACTTTGGCCATAATATTAAAGGGAAAAGGAATCTGATGCAGGTTCTGGGTGCTGGCCCTGTGAAATAGTACCGAAATAGCACAAAAGCCTACGATTAAGCATTATTTCACAGGGCTGGGTGCTGGCCCTGTGAAATAGTACCGAAATAGCACAAAAGCCTACGATTAAGCATTATTTCACAGGGCTGGGTGCTGGGTACTCGGTAAAGACTTTGTGGTGGTTAAGAAATAGTTTAAGGTTAAGGTTAAGGTTAAGGCAGGTATCAAGGATGAGATATGATATGTGACTGCTATTTTAGATTGACTTTAGTTAAAGGTTTATAAACTGGACCTGACTGAAGCAGGATACTTTCAAAAAGGATTACCTCGTTTACAGGGACTAATTGTATTTCAGAATATTGAAATTTTACAATTAAGTTCTTAAGTATCTCACTGTCATTAAGATGTTTTATGCGTCCGATTGTCAGATGAGGGTTAAACGGGCGGCCCTCAAGCTTAATATCAAATTCCCTCAAACCATATGTTATAAGAGCATTCAGCTTAATTAATTCATCAGAAGGGTCAATTCCTGTCCATATGATCCTTGGATCATGCAGATTTTTGAAAACGCCTGCTCCTCTAATACTGAGTTCGAATTTCGAGGCTTCCCTGCACCTGTCGTTCAACATTGAAATGATGGGCTTGATCATTTTCTCATCAGTATCGCCAAGGAAAGCAAGAGTAATGTGGATATTATCCGGACTGGTCCATTTGATGCTGTCATTCTTAAGGTCCGACTTCAGGGCCGAGATCATATTCAGAAGAGTATTTCCAGCCTCGATCTTCAATGCTATAAAAATGCGCTTCATCTTATGAATAATTTTCAGGATTAAACTCAAAGCCTGCCCGCCTCAATCTCAAGAATGATAGATTCGATCAATGAATCGTCGCCATATGGATCATATTCTTCCTTAAGGTTTGTACCGAATATACGGGCTATCCCCTGCCAGAAAGCGGCAGCAAGCTTTCCCCGGTAATCCTTAATAAGGATATACGAAGTATTCTGTGTTTCCCTGTCAATAAGCTTGATAAGCAATCGGCCCTGTGTAATGGTCATATCACGAATGTCGTCTTCATAATCTGCAAAAACCTGCTTTTCCACATTTTTGAGATATGCTTTCCGTTCCTTCTCAGTTTTTAAATTTCCCAGGTCCGCCTCAACGCTGGCTAACCTGTCTCTTACAATTACTGCGTAAGGATAGACCCGTTTAAGGTTATAAACAAGTCTTTCGTATTTACGAAAATCACTCTTTCGTGGAAATTTTGGGTGAGCATAAACGGTTACTTCTTTGATTTCAACTTCAGGCAATACCACTCCATTCCTGTCAACCTTCTGCAGAAGGTAGGATTTCCCCTGCAGGGTATCATTGCTCTGTTTTAATGAATCAGTCTGTCCGGCGGAAACAGCAGAATAAAGAAAGAACATTAGTATTACAGATATTGATCTCACAAACTGATTTTTTGCAAATGTACCAAATTCCGGGCCACATCGTGTTACCAGGCAATGTGCTTTTAGGATTTGAGAAATCATTAAAACAGTTTTTCCTGTTTGAATTACTTCATATATAAAGTACATTTGCCAAAAGATTTTTTATGGCACTTTCTGTGGAAGATCTTGAGGATCAGAAACGATTCAGATTGTTTCTGACCATACCTTACAAGGACCTCATTGAGTTCGTATTTGAATACCTTAAGAAGAAATCGGGACTCGCCGTATTTTTCTGGTCAGTATGTGCCTTGTTTCTGGGAATAACGATTATCATAAGAGTTGAACTTGCAGGAAATTTCCCTGAATCTCAAATTCTTCTTCATACACTTATGGGCCTGATAATATTCCCATTGATATGCGTACCATTCCACGAGTTTTTACATATAGTGCCTTACTACCTGTCGGGTGCAAGAAATATAAAGGTAGGAATGGATCTGAAACAGTTTCTTTTCTATGTTACTGCTCACAGGTATGTTGCGTCATCTCTGCAATTCCGTATTGTTGCATTAACCCCTTTCCTTATTATAAGTACAGGAATGATATTTCTTATCTTTTACATGCCTGGTTTGTGGAAATGGAGCTTCTCGCTTTTCCTTTTCTCGCATGCAACAATGTGTGCAGGCGATTTTGCGCTTCTTAACTTATACTATCTGAACAAGAACAGGAAGCTTTATACCTGGGATGACGCCGATAAGCAGGAAGCGTATTTCTATGAAGAAATATGTTGAAAAGTTGAAAAGTTTAAAGGTTTAATAGTTAAGTATGATATAAGTACTTTTAAACCCTTCAACTCTTCAACCTATCAACATTTCAACATGTCCTAAAATTTCTCCTTTGCAAGCTTCAGGATATCATCGTCTTTTACTATTGGCCTGATCCTGAACGAGTACTCATATTTTTTATCAAGTAACCGGTATTTCGGATGAATGAGCGCTCCCCATGAATTGTCTCCTCCAACACCCATCTGGCCCAGATCAACATTGAGATTGACCAGATCGCGTGGCTTTACATCAATTGTATGAGTATTTGCAGTTTTCGCATCCTTCCTGTATTGTGATAATTTACCGGGCGATTCAAAATCATCATGAATATTATTAAGGGCGGCAAAACAGATTAAAGGATCTCCGCTTACAAGAATTCCGGTCCCATTATCATTTGTCAGAGTAAGCCAGCGGGTATCAGTCTTGTATCCGTTTTCCTGGGGCCTGATATATGGCGTATACTGGTCCGCAACAGTGCTCTCGTACAGACCTACATCAGCTGCTGTTTTCCTGTCCGCATAATTCTCCTGTGGTCCGCGTCCAAGCCATTTCAAATTGTAAAACTCTTCGGGAAGCTGCATCTGCATACCCATTCTTGGAATCTCAGGGATATTTCCGGATAGTTTTGAGAACTGATTTTTTACCACAACATCAGCTGAACCATATATTGTATATGTAGTTGCATAACCACCTATCTTCTTGCCATTTGCGTCGGGTATATCATAATTAAAAGTAACTAGGACCTTTGCTAATTCAGGCTGACTGATATTTGCCTTAGTTACAACTGCCCGCTCTCCGGCTTTCTTCCATACTCCAAGTAATTTATCCATGTCATAACCGTAATCGTTATCTGTCGGAGGTCTCCAGAAATCAGGCTCCGGGCCATTTTTTATCAGTTCCTTATCTTTATAATCAAATGAGGTCATGCGACCGGTACCCAGGTCAAATGTTATCTTCATATCAACGCCGCTCACCTCAAGTTTCTTTCCTGCTGTTTTAGTCTGCAAAACACCGCTGTTCTCAACTCTTGCATAGACGGGCTTTTCAACAACAGGCAGCTTAAACTGAGCTGTCGCATAAACATGATCTTCTGGCACAGTATTCCAGGCATCACTTCTTGATGCCCTGATATTGAGGAAATATTCGGCGCCGGGTATGGGATCTATCCTTTGAAGAGAAAGATTTTCAATTGTTTCTCCTTTAGGTTTCAGATCGGGCGGCACCAACTTACCTGACTGGATCACTTTACCATCCGAAACAACTTCCCATTCAAAATTGAATTCGGAAAGATTGGTAAAATCATATTTGTTTTTAATGTTTATTATCCCTTTAGCCAGATCGACCGGTTCAAATCCAATATACTGATACACTTTATTTACTTCAAATAGTCCGGGATGGGGAGTTCTGTCGGGCCATACAAGGCCATTAATGTTGAAGTTACCGTCACTGGGGATGCCTTCTTCCCCATAATCACCTCCATAGGTCCAGTATTTCTCCCCATTCTCATTAGTCTTAAGAAATCCCTGGTCAACCCAGTCCCATATAAATCCACCCTGCAACTTGGGATATTTTTCTATTACATCCCAATAGTCCTGAAGATTTCCGGTCGAATTGCCCATTGCATGGGCATATTCACACATTATCATCGGCCTGTCGTTTTTAGGATCCCTGGCATAGGATTCTATATCCTGAATTGTTGCATACATATCACACCAAATGTCAGTATGACGCTCCGGAGTATTGGTGCTTTTTTCAGCACGCTCATACTGGACCGGACGTGTTATATCTCTTCCTTTGATCCACTTATAGCCATTCAGAAAATTATGCCCGTCGCCTGCCTCATTACCCATTGACCATATTATAACAGAGGGATGATTTTTGTCTCGTTCAACCATGCGCCGCATTCTGTCAAGATGTGCTGCTGCCCACTGGGGTTTGTCGGCCAGAGTTACATCTTTATCATAACCCATTCCATGAGACTCGATATCTGCCTCGTCAATCAGATATAATCCATACTTGTCACACATCTCATACCAGAACTCCTGCTGTGGATAATGGCTTGTCCTCATAGCATTGATATTATTGCTTTTCATCCGGGTGATATCTTTCATTACAGTCGCCGCATCAATTACATGACCTGTTATATCATTGTGTTCATGCATATTAACGCCTTTCAAACGGATAGCAACACCATTAACCAGAAGCTGTGAATTAATAATTTCCACTTTCCTGAATCCAATTTTTGCACTTACACATTCAGAGATCTTCCCATTTTTATCCTTCAGACTCAGAACCAGAGAGTAAAGATTTGGCTTCTCGGCTGACCACTTTTTTATATCCTGAATGGCTTTGGTAAAATTGACAGATGCTTTATCTCCCGACAATTTCACATTTTTAGATTCCATATAAATCTTTTGTGTGCCATCAAAAAGAGAAGCATCCAGAAGAAATTCTTTATCACCTGCGGTAGTGCTTTTAAGTGAAACATCTACTTTAAGTAAGCCGTCACGGTAATTTTTATCAAGGTCGCCTTTGGCAAAAAAGTCCCTGATATACGTTTCAGGACGTGCCTGAAGGTAAACAGTTCTTTGTATACCGCTAATTCTCCAGAAGTCCTGATCTTCAAGATAACTTCCATCGCTCCACCTGTAAACTTCAACAGAGAGAGTGTTCTTTCCGCTTTTCAGATAGTTTGTGATATTGAATTCTGCGGGCATTTTGCTATCCTCGCTATATCCTACAAGTTTTTCATTTACCCATACATAAAATGCAGAGCTGACCGCCCCAAAATGGAGGAAAATTTCTTTATTTTTCCAATCACCCGGAATTTTAAAACTCCTTTTATAGGATCCTACCGGATTCCAGTCATGCGGAATAGCCGGTGGAACTTTCTTATAAGCTTCAGCTTTCGGAACTTTCGAATTAAATACATCCTCCTATGCCCAGAAGGGATAAACAATATTAGTATAAACGGGAACATCATAACCCTTCATCTGCCAGTTTGAAGGCACTTCAATTTCTTTCCAGTCACGTGTATCATAATCATCTTTAAAGAACCAGTATGGCCGCTGATCGGGAGTTTTTACCCAGTTGAATTTCCACTGCCGTCAAGAGATTTATAGTCCGGAGAGTTAGCTTTTACAGCATCAAGAGCGCTGTTTCATCAGGGAAACTTATCAGAGAGGCATGAGGATCTTCCCTGTTTATATTAAATACTTCAGGATTTTCCCAGTCGCGTGGTTCCTTTTCAGTGAAAGGAACTCCTTCATACTTGCTGAGTTTCTTACATGCTGAAATGGAAATGGCAATCATAAGGATATAAAATGATATTCTCTTCATAGTTCCGTATTTAACGGATATAAAGTTAATAAAAAATGAATTTGCTCTACCCGTTAAATCATTCTGCATTTTGTGTATTCTCAATCGGTTATCAATCCTCCGGAAGTTTCCAGGCTTTAAGGATATCATTAGGTGAGTTAATGTTTGTAAAAGCATTTCTTACCTCAACGGAATCTTCAATCAACAGATAGCGCACATCAGTCATTTTTAAAAACTCCCTGATTGAGAAATTGCCGGAGTGCTGAAGATAAGCTTCTAATATTCCAACCAGGATGTTTTGTATATTCCGTGAAGTGGTTCAATATTGTTATTGATCTGAGGAATAAGAATATCGCATTTGTTGTTCTTATAAAACTCAGTCTGAAGAGTAATAATCTTTCTATCAAGCAGCGGCATATCACCGGCAACAACAAAGAGAGCATCTCTGTCAGATGCTTTCATTGCGGCATGAATGCCGCCGAGGGGTCCTCTATTCAGAAACAGATCGCCAATAATTTTGCAGTGACCGTATTCTGAAAACTCTTCCGGATTATTCGTGACAATAATGATGTCATCGAATATTTCGCAAAGAGTGTCCGTTATTCTTGAAATTATTGTCTTGCCATCGATTACTATCTTTGCTTTTACTATGCCATTAAATCTGGTGCTGGCACCTCCGGCAAGTATCACTCCTGTAATATTTTGAGTCATCAGATATTTTTTATTCAATCCCTTCGATCTGGCTTGCACATCATTAATTTTTATCTTAATTTAATAGGCTGAACTTTTAGAGTAATGTTCTGTCAACTAGCAGATAATCAGCAAATGTAAAAATAATGTCATAAGACTAGTCTTCAAATTAACACATATTAACCTGGCGATTATGGATAAAAAAATCACTACTCTTTATGCTGACTACAAGCAAGGACGAACAAATCGGCGTGATTTTGTCAGGAAACTTGCTATAGTTGCCGGCAGTACAGCTGCCGCGATGGCTCTTATTCCCATTCTGGAAGCAAACAGCATGGGCGCCTCAATATCTGATCAGGCTGATCCTGATCTGAATGACAGAATTTATTAAATACCCTGGGGAGACCGGTGAAATGAAAGGATTTCTTGCATGGCCAAAAACCGGCAAAAAATTTCCTGCAGTGCTGATAATCCATGAAAACAGAGGACTACAACCTCATATACTGGATGTTACACGCCGGATGGCAAAAGAAGGTTTCCTGGCCCTGGCCCCCGATGCCCTTTCCCCTCTCGGAGGCACACCTGAAAATGATCAGGACAAAGCAGTTACGATGATTGGTCAGCTTGATAATGAGAAGACAATCAAAAACTTTGTTGCAGCTGTCAAATATCTTAAAACACAACCTCTCTCAACAGGAAAAGTAGGCTGTACCGGATTTTGCTGGGGAGGAGGAATGACAAACCAGGTTGCGGTAAATTCACCTGATCTGGATGCAGCAGTTCCATATTACGGGATGCAGCCAACAGCAGAACAGGTTGCCTCGATTAAAGCCCCGATTATGGCTCATTATGCAGGTGATGATACCAGAATCAACCAGGGAATTCCGGCTTTTGAAGAAGCATTGAAAAAAGATAAAAAGGAATACCAGATATTTATGTACGAAGGAGCAAAGCACTGCTTTAATAATGATTCCAATCCTGAACGGTATAATGAAAAGGCTGCTAAACTTGCATGGTCGAGGACTATAGCTTTCTTTAAGGAAAAACTGAAATAACTGACGAACTCCATTAACCGCAAAGCCTCGCGCTCCCTTTCCCCCCTAAAGGGGGGTTAATTTTTCCATTCTGTCACAGTATTGCCTCAACAAATGGACGGATTGGTTGAAAAAATATTTGTACCCTTTGCATAGGTAGTTTAAACCGGGTTCTCCGTCAGGAGTCAGAATGAACCGGTTCTTCGGACATTCCCCGTTACACATTGATCTTACCTCACATTCGATACAATATTCCGGAAGAGTGACGGACTTGTATCTTCCAAATGTCTTTTGTCTCTCAGCTGTCAAGAAAGTACGTAATAGGAATGATCCTTTATATTGCCCAAGAAGATGTTCCTTATTCACATAATGATCGCAGGAATAAAAATCACCATTATGTTCAACAACAGGCACTCCTCCACAATCCTTTTTGAATATGCATAATGTATGTTCCTGATTAAAAGCCGTCCTGGCCGCTTCTTCAAATATCTGGATTTTTATTTTGCCTATATCTTTTTCAACCCATTCATCAAAAACTTCACTTAGGAAAAAACCGAATTGCTCAGAGGGGACTGAATCGTTACTTACTCCCAGGGATGAACCCGGGTCAGGTTCGACAAGCGGCAGAAATGTAATATATTTTGCCCCCATCTGTTTGAACTGATCATAGACGATGCGTGGATGTTTTACATTTTCAGCACTTACAACACAAAGTATCTCAGGGATAATACCATGTTTCTTTAAAAGCTGAAATCCTCTGTTAACCTTCGCCCATGTAGATCTGTCATCTTTTGTCCGGCGGTATTTATTGTGCAGGTCAGCCGGACCGTCAATACTCAAACCTATTACAAAATTTTCCGTGGCAAAAAATCTGCACCACTCTTCGTTTATCAGTGTCCCGTTAGTCTGGATACCATTAACGATTGTCTTTCCGGCAGGTTTATTGGCAATTTGGAATCTTATTGCTTTTTTATAGAACTCGATGCCAGCAAGCAATGGCTCACCTCCATGCCACGAAAAACCTATGATATTCTCAGTTGTTGCCTTAATATGTTGTATGATATATCTTTCGAGGATATCATCAGGCATAAGAAAATGATTGATCCCGGGATAGAGACTCTTCTTGTCCAGATAATAACAGTATCTGCAAGCCAGATTACAGGTTGATCCGACTGGTTTTGCAAATATCTGAAATTCACGTGATCTCTTTTCCATATCCGCTCTTTAAAAATTCTTCGTGTACCTTAGTGTAGCCCTTTGAGATCCTTTGTGGTAAATATTTTTTTTACCACGAAGGAACACAAAGTACGCTCAAAGGATCACAAAGATTATTAAAGTATATTTTTCTATCTCCAATTAATTATATTCTCTTTGCCTGGTTCCGGAAGATTCATTCTTATTCGCCATTCCACAGGAAAATAATTATTTACCCTGTTGCCAATATTATTTACAAATCCGAGATTGACACCTTTGTAAGTTACAATATTCCATCCTTTAGCTGCATCATTAAGACATGAAATTATCGCGCCTCATAAATGAAAGCGCCTCGGAAAGATCAATTTCATTTTCCGGAAAAGCATCTGTTTTTAACAAACTGGAAAGAGCAAGTTCATGTGAAGGAAGGTAATTACCGTTTTTGACAGTAAATATTTTTGTTCCTGCTTTCACAATTTTCAGATTCTGATAAAGATGAAGGTATTCATTCATCTGCATGGAACAGCAAAAATCTCATCCTCCCCATTTGAAGAATCTGTCTCCTGGAAAACAGGTCCAGTCTATTCTGCAACTTCGAGATCATTTTTGTCCGGCTTAAGTTCAGTTTTCTGCTGGTTCTTGATGTGATTCTTTCCTGTTGCCCGGTTTTTCTTATTACTGATATAAAGAATCCTTCTCCTCTGATCTTATCGGGATAAAAACCATATCCGAAAATCCCTGAATCAATTTCTGCAATTCCCTTGAATTCAGCAATATTCAAACGAATACATTCAGCCTCATTTTTTCCTGTAAGCCATTTTATGTTTTCTTCATTTTCTCCGGGATTAAAAGTACAGGTGCTGTAAACCAGTATCCCGTTTTCTTTCAGTGCAGGCCAGACATCCATCAGAATCCTTTTTTGCCTTTCAGCACAATGGATTGTATTGTCTGACGACCATTCATCTGGAGCAATTTCGCTCCTGAACATCCCTTCACCGGAGCATGGAGCATCAACAACTATAATATCAAAATATCCTGATAATCTTCCAAATGACAGAAGGATCGTTCTGTGTTACCAGAGTGTTTCCCGAACCCCATTTTGTAATTGTTTCAGCAAGTATAGCGGCTCTTGATCTGATTGTTTCATTTGCAATCAGCAAATTGTCCTGACCAATAAGATCCGAGAGATGAGTGCTTTTTCCTCCGGGAGCTGCACAGAGATCCAGTACCCGGATGTTTTAAGTGAATCTATTGTTTGCAGGATTGCCTGTTCCAGGAACATGCCGGAAGCTTCCTGGGGGTAGTAACAGCCTGAATGGAAAAGCGGATCAAGAGTGTAAGAGGGCCTGTTTTCAAGATAAAAACCATTTTTACACCATGGAACAGGTTCGGAATCTACCGGGTTCCGATTCCATTTTGACCTGTTTATCCTTATGCTTACAGGAGACGGATCTTCCAATGCCTTCAGCAGTATCCTCTGCATCAATATATTTTTGAGTATGAATTCTTTTAATAAATCCTTCAGGGAACATTTTAAAAATTTAGTATCAGGTGTGTTGTTTGAGTTAAGAAATTAATGGTTCAATTCACATTCAATTAATTTCAGTGAATCATTATTGATCGCGAACAGAAATGCATCATTTCCTGAAGCCAGTCTGATCTTTCTGATAACTTTCACTTCACCTTTAATCATAAGAGTGCTTTCTGCCGGTGGAACAACCTTTATTTCACCTTTGGTATCTGATAGTAATACCAACCCAATACTCGCATCGTTTCTGGGCGTCTCTACTTCTGAACCATATAAATTGCCGGCAACAATAAAAGCAGTACCATTATCCTTATATTTTATTTCAACCATATCATTTATGGAAGAAAATTGAGCCCAGTTTGGGAGTTTATGCATTGTGAATTCCCCTTTCCCTTTATTTTCGATCCAATAACTGGCAAAAGTATTTGCCTTGTAATGCAAAGAAGACTTCAACATTTGTTCACCATATATCTCCTGCAGAGTTGCACCTGCAAATTCTTCATAACCTTTGTACCTGAGTTTCAGAACCGGAAGCTGCCTGACAGCAGCATCAAAACCATTGACCGGATAATTTTTCCCATTCTCACTATAACCAAGCACGATATCTAATTTGCCATTTAAGTCAAAATCATTGGAGTATATTTCAAATGGTTCTTTTTCGCTGGTTTTGTATTTATAATTTAACCCAAGATTACCTACCAGGTAATCGTTATCGCCATCCTTATCAATATCTATACTATTAATACTATTCCACCATCCGACAGTTTCTTTAAATCCCAATTTATCAGAAACATCAATAAATCTATTTGAAGAATTTTCAAAAAAGTGAATTTTCATCCATTCGCCCACAATTATCAGATCAACATCGCCATCGCCGTCAAAGTCATCCCAGACAGCATCTGTGACAAGTCCCAGATTTAATAGTTCCGGGGCTATTTTTTCTGTAACATTTTCAAATTTCAGATCAGCTCCTTTTTCCCCATTATTTTTCAAAATATAACTATTTGCCGGGAGAGGGTATTTTCCGGGAACAATACGCCCTCCAACAAATAAATCGAGATGGCCATCTTTATCATAATCAGCTGCTTTTACACATTTCCCGCTTTTATTCAAGTCAGCGGGCAGACAATTTTTACATTTAATAAAACCCTTTTCCGTATTTAAATACAACCTGTCCTGGTAATACTCCTCTTTTTCCTTGCTATCGTTCCCTCCGCTAACCACATATAAATCCAATCTTCCGTCATTGTCAGCATCAAACAGCAAGGCTCCGGTATCTTCATAAAGCGAATCATTTATCCAGGGTCCCGGCATTTCCTTAAATGTACCTTTTTCTGTTTGCAGATACATCGCTGCCTTAAAACCCTTGCCATTGCCAACAAAAAAATCTTCAAGTCCATCTCCGTTAATGTCCCCTACAGCTAACCCAGGGCCCATCTGTGAATTCTTATACGGAAGCAACTCTTCATATTCAAAATCGTCGTATTTATCTTCGTGATGAACAAATGTTATTCCTGCCTGATTTGTGATGTCTTTAAAATTAAATTTTTGAACAGGTTTTTCTTCGGCAGGAACAGCATCGGTGTATTTCAATTGAAGTGTCTGGTCCGCCCTGATGTTTTTCAGTACTTGTTGTTTTTTATCAGGCCAGATAACAGTTAATTCATCTATAGTGTCTTTTTGAGCTAAACCAAAATGAATAGTGGTTGGAACACTCGACTGATAGCCCCTGGTAAGAGTCAGTTCCTGTTTTTGAGTAACATTGCCGGTTCGTACTGTAACTATACTACCTATGCCAAACGGATTAGTAACTGATCCCGCCAGATTAACTTTCAAATAGTGATAGTTGGCAGGAACAACGTGGTTTTCGTAAATGCCGGCTACATCATTCATTTTGTTAACTACTACATCTAAATCACCGTCATTATCCAGATCGCTGTAAGCGACTCCATTTGAAAAACCCGGTTCACTAAAACCCCAGCTATCGGCCTTATTGGTAAATGTGAAATCTCCGTTATTTTTGAAGACATGATTTTTCACTGGTGTGCTGGGAATGAGTTCAGGATTGTATTCTTTTCTAACCTTGAAATAAATATTACTTCTTGAATCCTCCAAAATATCTCTGTTATTGATATCTCTTAATACACCGCTGGTTACAAACAGATCTTTATTCCCGTCATTATCCAAATCCATAAAAAGGCCTCCCCAGCTCCAGTCTGTATACGCAACACCAGCAAAAAGAGAAATGTTGCTATAAATAGGAATGTTATTAAAAATGCCATTATTTAGCTGCAAAGAATTTTGCATGTACTGATAATGTAACCCATAATCAAGGCTGAGATTAAATGTCTCGCGACTCATAGGACTGACATTCACCATCCTGCGATAATGATCTTCAGGAGTCATATCAATCTGATATAAATCGATGAGTCCGTCATTATTTATATCAGCGGCATCAAGTCCCATTCCGAAAATGGATGTTTGAGATGTAGCCTCTCTCACAATATTTTTAAAGGTGCCGTCTCCGTTGTTTAAATATAAGTAATCGGGTACATTGAAATCATTTGAGATGTATAAATCTTTCCAGCCATCATTATTTAAATCCATTGCAACCACCCCTATTGACATTCCAAAGTTTTGTACTCCTGCTTCCTTTGTCACATCAGTAAAAGTATTGTTACCATTATTTCTATATAAGTGGCCCGATTCTTCGTATTTGTTTTCAATCATTTTATCATGATAATATTTGGCACCCATACTTACCGGTACAATGGGATAATTGGCAACATATAAATCCAAAAGTCCATCATTGTTATAATCAAAAAAAGTGGCCTGAACAGAAGAACTCTTGTCATTGATGCCATATTTTGCAGCACATTCTGTAAAAGTATTATCATGGTTATTAATAAAAAGTAAATTGCCTTTGGGTTGATATTTTGCTGAAACACACACGTAAATATCCAGCCAGCCGTCATTATTCACATCGGCCATTGTTGAACCTGTAAACCATTGATGATTACCTGTTATACCTGCTTTTTCAGATATATCTTCAAATTTCATATTACCCTTGTTGAGATAAAGCTTGTTTTTGACGAGATTCCCTGTAAAAAAGATATCATCGAGACCGTCATTATTAATATCACCCACGGAAACGCCACCTCCCATATACATATATGGAAAAATCAAATAATTCAATGTGTCGTTTTCTGTCACTTTATTATTGAAATCAATACCTGACCTGGAAGGTGATATTTTTTTAAAGGTCCCTTTGGAGAGTTTGCCACAGGAAAACAGCAGAAAGCATATAAGAATTAAACCGAAACAGGATCTCATGATGTATAGAATAGAATTCGAAAGCTGAATATATTACAATTATTTTGAAATACTAATATCCGGGATTTTGATCAGCCTGGGTTAAGGCAGGATTTAAATCAATTTCGGACTGCGGAATAGGCCATAAATAATTCCTGGCCGGATCAAAACTTAACATATCTCTCATGTAAAAGGGCAACTTGGATATGACCTCCTCCCTGATAAATGCCTCAAGACGACGCCATCTGATAAGGTCGTTGATGCGTACCTGCTCGCTGCAAAGCTCTATTTTGCGTTCATGTTCAATGGCTTTTCTAAGCTGCTCCTGATTGGAAACCGGATAGATAATATTCATTGCGGAGGTACCATAATTTGGCATCATTACATCAGGCCTGTTTCTTACCTGGTTAAGATATTCAATGGCATCAGGAATATTGCCAAGTTCATTTTCTACTTCAGCCATCATTAACAACACATCGGCCAATCTGATCACCTTGGTATTGATTCCTGAATAAAAACTTTCAGACTTCTGCTTGTAATAGTTCTGGTATTTTTTCCAGCCATACTTAAACCTTACCTCATTATGAAGAACATCATTCTCCCAATATCTAATGGTATCACAATATATAACAGCTGTATCATTTCCATTGTTGTATAAATCACCAGTCTGATAAATACAATATCCCAATCTGGGATCATCTTTAACACCATTGTCTGCCACTGTTTCAAATTCCTCTACAAGGTCCCGGAAGGGATAAGCATTATACCAGTTGAAACAGCCATATTCAACTCCTCTTAAAGTACATTCGTTCAATCCGCTCCCATTATCAGATGACCAAAGATCACCAGTGCCCAATGCAGGGTTGAATTCTACTTCAAAAACAGATTCAGGTCCATGTTCTGTTTCTTCTTCAAAATTATTGTCATATCTCTCCTCAAGATCGTAGTTTTCATGATCATCAATAACATTAAGAAAGGCATTTCTGGCTGCAATAAAATCAGCCTGATCTTTGGATTCATTGGCCTGAAACAGATGAGCCTTGCCTAAAAGAGCCCAGGCAGCTCCGGAAGTAGCTCTCCCTTTTTCTTCAATGTTTTTCGGAAGGCAATTTTCAGCTGCAAAGGATAAGTCTGTTTCAATTTGAGACCATACAAGGGCTTTGGGACTTCTTGGCAAACCAGTTTTCCCTTCCTTATTCTCAATGATCAATGGAACATCACCAAACCTGGTGACAAGAAGAAAATAATATAATGCCCTTAAAAACCGTGCTTCACCAAGATACTTGGCTTTTCTAACCTGTGACATCAATCCTTCAGGTATCTTGTTTATCGCTTCCTCATTATTAATGACAAAATTGGCTCTGTTAATTCCCGCATAGCATCTTTTCCAATATTCAGCGATGAAAATATTGTTGGCATTAAAAGTATATTCTAAAAAAACGTGATAAATAGGATCAGCGGTGTTTAATTGCTCGAAAGCCATAAAATCCATGCTATAATACAAAGTACGCTGATAAAGCCCGTCGGTTTGTAAGTTGGCATAAACAGCATTAACTGCTTGTTGAACCTGGGCTTCGGTTTTAAAGAAAGTTCCGGGAGTAAGCTCGTTTGGATTTACCAATTCCAGCTTATCAACATTGCAACTATTCAGAAGTAAGAACAATATAATTGATGCAAAAACAAAAAGGATTTTTAGCTGGTTCATAGACTGTGATTCTAGTGGTACATTAGAGATATTATTATTCGTCTGAATATTAGAATATTACATTTCAACTTATAGCAAACCGAGGATTGGATAAGCTGTTTATTTCAACTTAAAGAGCTGAAGTCTTTCATTATTGTTTCCAACTAAAACAGCTTCTCTCTGGTTGTTCAGTTTAATTAATGCCAGCGATTTTACATCTTTTGGAGCAAAAAAACCTGTTTCACATGCGGTATAATTTTAAAACCGCCCTTCCCGTCTCCTTCCATATAATACGCCAATTCCACCATCATTTCGTGGTGTCACAATTTCCATGTTAAAAAGATTTCCGGCA
The DNA here is from genome assembly GCA_963791065.1 of uncultured Bacteroidales bacterium. Classification (GTDB taxonomy): domain Bacteria; phylum Bacteroidota; class Bacteroidia; order Bacteroidales; family VadinHA17; genus LD21. The sequence continues at coordinate 148,081 of CAWBQN010000015.1, read as the reverse complement.
GCTAAAATATCAAGGTTTCCATCTTTATTAAAATCATCAATAATCATTCCGTTGATTGAGGATAACTGGGCTTCGTTTGGAAAATTATGCATCTTAAAATTACCTTTCCCATCATTCTCAAAGTAACAACTGGCAAATGTTTCTGCCTGAAGATGCAATGACTCATCCAACGCTTTTTGGGTATAAATATCTGAAACAGTAGCTTCACCAAACTCTTCATATGTAGGGAACTTAAGAGCAATACCCGGATTTTGTCGTATAAAAGATTCTCTGCCTCTTAGCGGAAATTGTTTATTCCCCTGATAATAGCTTAATACAATATCCCATTTCCCATCTTTATCAAAGTCGGCTGCATAAACGTCAAAAGTTTTATCCCTGCTTGCTTTATACCTGCAGTTTAATCCCAGATTACCAGCTACCAGGTCGAGATCTCCATCTTTATCAAAATCGGCGCCTTCAATGCTAAACCACCATCCCTTTGTCCCTTCAATAGTGGTTTTTTTAAATTTCCCATGCATATTTTTATATATGCAAACAGGCATCCATTCTCCGGCTATTACCAGATCAGTCCAGTGATCGTTATCAATGTCACCGCAAAATGCAGAAGTAACCATACCTGCATTTAAAAGATCAGGAGCTACTTCTTCTGTAACATCTACAAATTTTACAACGCCATTAACGGTTCTGTTTTCCAGGATGTAGCTTCTGGCCGGAAAAGGATATTTCTCCGGTACCTGTCTTCCTCCGATAAATAAATCCAGATCGCCGTCATTATCAAAATCAAAAGCTTTAACACAAGATCCGCTGGTTGTAATTAAAGGAATAGCATCTTGTACTTTTTGTAAAATTCCCTTTACCATCATTTATATAAAGCCGGCTACTATAGTTTTCTGAACCTTCCGGAAATTCATTTCCTCCTGATGCTACAAATAAATCAAGGTCTCCGTCATTATCAGCATCGAAGAATAAACAACCTGCATCTTCATATATACTATCCTGTTCCCATGGCCCCTTCTGAATTCTAAAGTGCCATCTTTATTTTGAATAAACATTTTACCTGAACTCCCGGATGCATTACCAATAAAAAAATCATCTAGTTTATCATTATTTACGTCACCTACCGCAATGTCATGGTCCAAGTTGCGACAATTTATATGGTAATAAAACCTGGTATTTATAATCATCAAAAATGTTTTCTTTATGAGTAAATTCAAATTGAACACTGTCAGTAATTTCTTTAAAAATCTGATCTTTTAGTTCCTCCTTTTCTCTGATAAGCTTAGCATCTGCCGCATGCAGTGTAAGGCACTGATTTGAATTAATATTTGTCAGCATCTGGACTTTACCATCAGCTCCATTGCACCTTAAGTGAATCAATAATCTGATCCTTTGCCACACCAAAATATAATATGGGTTCCACTGATGACAGATAACCTCTTGTCAGGGTAAGTTCTTCCATCTGCTTTTGCCCATTATGCCAGATAGTAACAATTGAACCAATTCCCATTTTATTTTTTGGGGTTCCGTCAAATTTAATTTTCAGATAATTTCCGGATTTCGTTTCACTGGCATTATTTTTATAAATAAATGCTTCCTGATCTATGTTATTTACAATAAGATCCAGATCGCCATCATTATCCAGATCGGCGTAAGCTACTCCATTTGAATAACTCGGTTCATTAATATTCCATTGTTCATTATAGCGGGTAAATGTTAAATCGCCATTATTTCTGAAAATATAATTGACCATAGGTTTGCTTGGCATATTTATAGCCTGCTTCAGCAATTCAGATTTATTTGAACTCTTTCTGAAATACCCGGATTTTGCAATTTTATTAAAATAATCTGCATTATTCATATCCCTGCGGGAGCCGTTTGTTATATACAAATCTTTCCATCCATCCAAATCAAAATCAGCAAACAAAGCAGCCCAGCTCCAGTCGGTTGATGTTACACCGGCTATCCAGGCTGTATTACTGAAAAAAGGCAAATTATTTTTTACGATACCTCTGTTCAGATTCAAAGTGCTGTACCTATATTGATGATGCAAACCTTCTTTCACCATATCTTCAAAATCTTCAGGTGCCATACTCGACATGTTCATTTTAGCTCTCTTATTATCCTCAGGAGCCATATCGATTTGCATAATATCAAGTAATCCGTCGTTATTATAATCGGCAACATCCACACCCATACCGTAAAAAGAAGTTTGTCCGAGAACTTCGCCGGCTTTGTCAGAAAATGTTCCGTTGCCATTGTTAAAGAAGAAATAATCGGGACATGTAAAATCGTTTGAAAGGTATAGATCCTTAAATCCATCCTGGTTGAAATCACCTACATTAGCACTTAGTGTTAGCCCAAAAGCCAATAAACCGCTCTCTTTGGTAACGTCTGTGAAGGTAGTATCTCCGTTGTTTCTATATAAATGACCAGAATCAATCCACTTTACATTTCTCATCATTTGCTTATAAACATAAGGAGTGGCTTTAAAGTTTGTAATAGGATAATTTGCCACATACAAATCCATATCTCCATCGTTATCGTAATCAAAAAAAGTAGCCTGAGTACTCATCCCCGGATCGTTAATGCCATATTTCTCAGCCTCTTCCCTGAAAACAGGAATTCCATCCTTATTGACACCCTGATTGACAAATAATAAATTTTCGTGATTTGTTGATAATCCCGAAACACACACATAAATATCAGGCAAACCATCATTATTTATATCGCAGATAGTTGATCCCTGTTTCCAACGATTACCACCTCCTGTATTCGAAATTTCAGTTACGTCTTCGAATACAAAATTACCCCTGTTAAGGTATAATCTGCTGGGGACCATATTTCCATCAAGGTAGATATCAGTTAAACCATCATTATTAAAATCGCCGACGGAAACTCCTCCGCCCATATATATGTAGGGATAAAGAAAATAGTTTAAAGTATCGGTCTCTGTAAGAGTGTTATGAAAGGTAACATTTGTTTTTCCTGAAGAGAGTTTCTGGAATAGAGGACCTTCATGGTTTATTTTCACAGGTTTGCATGAAAAAAACACAAAAAAAATAATTATCAGCAAAACTACAGGATTTAGCCTTTTACGGAATTCAGGTTTTAAAAGGGTACTCATAAGGGCTAAATTGTAAAGAATGAAGGAGAAAGGTACTTCAAATAACTCAAAAAAGAAATGGTCCTGTTTTGCAGGACCACTTCTTAAAATCCTAAGAAATTCTATCCATTAATAACCTGGATTCTGATCTGCCTGTTCAATTTTTGGGTTAACATCAATTTCCTTCTGAGGAATAGGCCAGAGCAAGTTTTTAGGTGCCTGGAAAACCAAAGCTGCTTTATCTGCTTTCGGAATAGAATTCAGCAATTTAGCTGAAGTTAAAAAAGCTGCAAGTCTGCCCCATCTGACGAGGTCGGAGAAACGAACCTGTTCACCGCATAATTCAACTTTACGCTCATGCTCCAAAGCTACCATGAATTGGTCCACAGTGGAAACCGGATATATGGCATCCATTGCAGCGGTTCCATAAGCGGGCATATCCACATCGGGTCTCTGCCTAACCTGGTTCATTAAGGCTACAGCAGCTGTGAGATCACCACCCGATCTTTTTGCTTCGCATTCAGCCATCATTAAAAGGACGTCGGCATACCGGATCACCTTCATGTTGATTCCTGATTCATTATCAGATTCAGCCGCAGCTTTATAGTAGTTCTGGTATTTTTTCCAACCTCTTCTTACGTAAAAATCAGCAGCTGTGGTGGCAGTCGCAGGAATGGTCACGGGGTCTATCGTCATGGTCAGGGTATTGTTATTATATTTATCACCCGTCTGGTAGGCGCAGTAACCGCGCCTTGGATCAGTTTTTACACCATTGACAGCCGCTGTCTCGAATTCATTCCAAAGATCCTCTGAAACGAATACGTTGAACCATCCTAAGCAACTATATTCCTGGGCCCTGAAGGTAGCTTCATTCACACCCTGGTCAGTTCTGTCGGAATTCCAGGCGTCGGAATAACCAGCTTGCTTGCTAAACTGGACTTCGAAGAGTGATTCCGGACCATTTTCGGTTTCTTCCATAAAGTTGTTAAAATAAACAGGTTCCAGGCTGTAACCGGTAATATTCTTAAAAGCTTCGAGAGCTCCGGCATAGTTTTGCTGGTATAAACGTGCTTTGCCTAAAAGTGCCCAGGCAGAACCTTGAGTAGCCCTTCCGGCTTGTTCATCAGCCTTGGCACGACAATTTGCTGCAGCATCTATACAGTCGGCTTCAATTTGTGCCCAGACCTGGGCTTTAGGTGCTCTGGGAAGACCTAAATTCTCTGCAGGATCCACGCCGAGATACAGTGGAACATCACCAAATTTATCAACCAGGTAGAAGTAATACAAAGCCCGCATGAATTTTGCCTCACCAATATACTTGTCTTTCATGGTCTGGGACAGAAAAGCCTCGGGGATCTGGCTAATTAAATTGGCATTGTTGATCACAAAATTGGCCTTATTAACGCCTCTGTAGCAAGAATTCCAGTAAGCTTCCGTCAAACTATGTGTAGCATCCTGTGTGAAATTCAGCCATTGCCGTTTATCAGCTTCCTGCTGTGAATTACATGTATTCTCATGAGACATGTTGTCATTACCATACCATATACCACGGTTGTACATTCCGGTTGTTTGCATACTTCCGTAGATAGCATCTACAGCTGACTGAACCTGAGCGGCAGTTTTAAAAAAAGTTTCAGGTGAAAGATTGTTAGGATTCGTAAGTGCTAACTTATTCATCTTTACAGGAAAAGAGTAGAAGCAATGCACTGAAGAGCAATGCCGGTGTAAAATATTTATTAAGTCTTTTCATAATATAATTCTGTTTAAGGTTAGAAGGTAATTTGAATACCACCAATAATTGATTTTGGTATAGGATAATTACCAACATCAATTCCATTGGCATAGTTTTGGCCTGTTGTCTGAGGAGCGCCAATTTGTCCCAATGTAGTTCCGCTGGAAGGTATCTGCCAACTTCAGGATCTAAACCGGAGTATTTGGTTATGCAAATCATGTTTTGTGCACTAACATAGATTCTGAGTTTAGAGGCTGCGTTCTTCAGAAGATTTTTAGGCAAAGTGTACCCCAGCGTAATGTTTTTCAATTTGGTATAGGAGCCATCTTCAACGAAACGACTGGATGCCTGGGCATTGGAAGCAACAAGACCAGCTCTTGGAATTGTGTTTGAAGGATTGGTTGGAGTCCATCTGTCTAACACCCTTACATCGGCATTAAATAATCTGTCCATACTTAACAGATCCCACAGGTTGGTATTGTAAAGTTTATTACCGTATACTCCGCTTATAAACAAGTTCAGATCAAAGCCTTTGTAGGAAGCATTGAGGTCTAAACCAAGCGTCATTTTGGGGAATGGGTTTCCTATATTGGTTCTGTCGGATGGAGTAATTTTGCCATCACCATTTGTATCTACTATACGGAAATCTCCTGCAGTTGCAGAATTGAGCGCTTTTTCCGTACCGCCCATATATGCTGCAGCGTCTGCATCTGTCTGGAAAATACCGTCAAATTTCCATCCGTAGAAGTAGAAAGCAGGTTGTCCAACCTGAACTCTGTTAAGGTCTTCACCTTCAAAACTAAATCCGGAAATATAAGTAGCACCACCAAGGGATTTGACTTCATTTTTGAAAGTACCAAGATTTAAATTGGCTGACCATTGAAAATCGCCTTCAAAATCGTTGTATCCTAATTGCAATTCAAAACCTTTTGTTTCCATTGAGCCTGCATTCTGGGGGATTGTACCTGTCCAGTCACCTGTAGACAGTGGAAGAGGTACCTGCATCAGAAGATCAGTACTCTTGTTATTATAATATTCAGCGGACACGGTAAATTTGTTTTTAAACAAGCCCAAATCCAACCCAATGTTTGTCATGGTCATTTCCTCCCATTTTAAATCGGCATTTGGTCTGCCTGCGGCTGTTGTTCCAACATACAAGTGCATTATCAAAATCATAGTTCATGTTTGAGGTCAGGGAGGAAGAATAGGCATAATCTGAAATCTTGTCATTACCAGCTTTACCCCAGCTTGCTCTTAGTTTTAAGTTGCTAAGAGCTTCAACATCACTTAAGAAAGCTTCTTTAGCAATATTCCAACCCAGAGACAATGAAGGGAAAGTACCCCATCTCTTGTTTGCACCAAACCTTGAAGAAGCATCTTTTCTTATTGAAGCTGAAAATAAGTACTTTCCGTCATAGTTATAGTTTAATCTTCCCAGGTAACTGATCCTGTAATAATAAACTGTTCCTGAGGACATTGAAGGGTTGGTATTACTCAATTCGTTAACAGCGTTAGAAAGATTATTGCGTGAATTGAGATTCATAACTGTTGAGTTAACAGAGCTGTATTCAGTCAATGCCAATAACTCAATATTATGTTTTTCAGCAAGTGTTAAGTCATAAGTAAAGTTGTTGGTGAACAGGAATGCAGTATAGGTGGCCCGGTTTTTAAAAATGTTTGCAAAAGTTGCCCGGTGCGTATTGCCACCCAGGTTATCATCATTGTATGTAGGGAATAATTGGTTGGAAACTGTTCTCTGATCCTGAAGGCCAAGATTAGTTTTAAATTTCAGGCCTTTAATAAGATCCAATTCACCATATAAATTACCAAGAATGATCTGATGTATTCAGTTGTAAACTGTTCAGCTCCATGATTCTGACGGGATTTTCAGCATCCTGTCCGTCTACGGAGCTGGTCGGACCCTGGAATCCGCCTGGATTACTTGCATTGTAAACCGGCAGGTAAGGAGCCATTTTAATGGCATGCTCCAACAGGGAACGGCCGCCATTATCAGCCAACGGATCCTGTGCTGAGTATGATAAGCTGAGGTTCTCGCCAACTTTCAGCCTGCCCTTTTTAAAATCACTGTTGACTCTGAAGTTATATCTTTCAAGACCTGTTTTTATAACAATGCCTCGTTGATTCAAATATCCGGCTGATAATCGGAAAGTGGCGAATTCATTACCACCGGAAACAGAAAGGTCATAATTTTGCATAGGACCTTTTTGGTATATCTTATCCTGCCAATTAGTTTCAGCACCAGTAGTACGGCTAGCATACTGAGGATCAGTATAAACTGCAGGTGTTGTAAATGCGCCACTGGTAGCATATTCTTTATATTGGGCACTGTTCATCACATTATATCTTGCATCGGAATATTGAACTCCGTAATAGCTATCCAAATTAACTACTACAGCACCGGCTTTACCTTTCTTGGTAGTAACTATAATAACACCATTTGATCCAAGTGAACCATATATAGCAGCTGTGGAAGCGTCTTTTAATACTTCGATGGATTCAATGTCTGAAGGACTGATGTTACTGATACTGGTTGAAATAACCCCGTCAACAACAAATAAAGGATTAGCATCGTTAACAGTACTTATACCTCTGACCCTGATCGTAGCATCAAAACCTGGAGCCCCGTTGTTGATAACCGTCACACCAGCTGCACGTCCCTGCAAAGCCTGGTCAACACTTGGCGTAGGCAGAGCAGTAATTTTATCGGATGTAACTGTTGAAATAGCACCCGTAACAGTCGCCCTTTTCTGGGTACCATATCCAACGACAACAACTTCATCGAGCCCGACTGCCTGTTCTATCAGTGTTATATTGATCTGGGTGGATGCCCCGATTGTGATTTCCTGCGGTACCATACCGATAAACGAAAATGTCAGGCTCTGAGATCCATCTGGAACTTCAATACTGAATTTACCGGCAATGTCGGTTGTTGTTCCATTGGTTGTTCCGCTAACAACAATGTTTGCGCCAACAATAGGGCTACCGGCTTTGTCGGTAACAGTACCTGTTATCCTTTTTTGCTGTAACAGTTCCCTGGGAGCTATCACAATAAGATTATTCTCATAAGCTCTATATGTCAATTGAGTTTTTGAAAAAATATCATCCAGGACGTTTAAAATGCTTTCGTTATCTGCTTTTACATCAATCAGTTGATCCATGGACATCAGGTCGTCGCTGTAAAAAAACCGAACCTGACTCTGTTGCTCGATATTTTTTAGGACATCGCGAACAGATTTATTCTGAACATCCAGATTGACATAAATTTGGGAGTATACATTTGCACTAACTTGCAGAACGCTTAAAAAAACGATTATCAGAGCTAGTTTCATTATTAGTAGGATTTTTTTTACCCCTGATTTCTCAGGATAAATAAGGTTTCGAAGTTTTTTTTTCATAGTTTTGTAAAGTTTATAAAGTTTAACAAACCAATGCTTTCCGTAAGAGAGTTACATTGGAGAAATTTGTATGAACTTGGCGCGGGATGTTTCAGCATCCTGCGCTTTTGTTTAGGTTAGTTTTTTATATTCATAGGCGATCAGATTTTTAGTTTTACCAGGTTAATTTATATTTTGGATATAAAGATTTTTATTAAGGATTTCAAAGTTTTTGTTTTCAGATAAGGTAACGACCCTCCCTTTTAATTTGAAATTAATCGGGGCAGTAATGCTCATTACCTCAAGTACCTGTTCAATAGGTTCTGAAATTAAAATTCCTGTAAAGCGGAACGCTTTTAAGCGATCAGATTCAAATATTATTTGAACATCGAATTTACGTTCCAGGTCAACTGCTATCTGCGACAGACTCTGCTTTTCAAAAATCCATCGGTTTTCTTTCCATGATATAACCGGCTCTATATTAACATTCTCTGTAACTAATCTGGGAATTGAGACTAATTGTTGTTCATGAACAGCCTGATTTTTGCTTTCGGTTTTTTCCTTTACCGGCGCTGCATTATCAACTACCGTCGAATCTTTTTTGAAGAAAGTGAGTTTCTGGTTTGGCTTAAGTACATGCACTTCAGCAATTTTCTTGTCAGTTATTGGTTTTATTTCTACAGAGCCTTCAACCAGTGTTGTTTCAACTGTTTTATCATCCGAGTAAGCTTTTACATTGAATTCTGTTCCCAAAGCAAATACATTTAAATACTGAGTATTTACAGTAAAGGGTTTTGAAGCATCTTTTGCCACTTTAAAATAAGCCTCTCCTTCAAGATGAACTACCCTTTCCGTTATTCCAAACCGGTTATCATACTTTAATTTGCTGCCGGCATTCAGAGTAACTGCTGTTCCATCGGGCAAAGTGAACTGAGCACGAGATCCCAATGGGACAACTATCTCACTAAAGCTTTGTTTGGGCTTATTAACACGATTTTTACCCACATAAAAAAATAAGATGCCACTGAAAGAAAAAGCAAGGATAAATATTGCTGCATACCTGGTTATTGCCTTAAACATGTTGCTTTTGTTTAAGAACACAACTTCCTCAATCTTGATCTTATGATGAATATGGTCAAGGATATTTGTTTCACTATATTCACTTATATCTGGTTCCAAAGATATCCCATCCCAAAACTGAAGGCTTTTTCTATACAATTCATCGTCCGAATCAGCAGCATCACCTAACCATTCCTTAACCTTACATGTATCTTCGTAGGAACCAGTCCCTTCCAGATATCTCATTAACACCTGAATATCAATCTTTTCCTTTTGCATCATACTTTTTTTAATAAAGATATGAAGCCAAAAGGCATTAACCTTCCGGCTTCAGATCTTTTAATCAAAATTTACCCTAATAACTAACCACTAACCTAAACTAATTTCAAACGATCTTTATGAGTCCTTACTGATAATAATATCCAGCAGAGAACTAAACTTCCCGGATAATAAGCTAATTTATAACCAGTCTAATTAATGAATAATAAAGGGATGTTGTCGATATAACCTTTCGCGTTAGTTCTAAATAACCAGGAAAGAACTAATTACATTAAAAAAATAATAGGCAGAAGAAAAGAAAAGACAATATATTTCCGTCAGAAAAAGATTTTTTTACAGAAGCTTTTACCTGTGACAGGTAGTTTTCCACGGTCTTTTTCGAAATATTCAGTCGCTGTGCAATTTGTTCAATCGTAAGCTTTTCATTTATACTTAAAAGATATATCTCTTTCTGGCGGGCAGGCATTTTTTCAATGAACGCATTCGCAGTTTCAAATAAGCTATTATATTCAATATCGAGGTTAGTGGAGTTATCTTCCACGGTACTATTTCGGACAACCTCTTCCATCTGCTTTTTATCTGATGCCTGTTTCCGGAAACTCTTACAGGTTGCGTTGTATGTAATCTTAAACAGGTATTTGCTGAAAACATAGTAATCGTTTATTTGATCCCGATACCTCCAAAGATTCAAAAATACTTCCTGAACGACATCCTGAGCTTCTTCCCGGTTTTTTAGATAACTTAATGCAAAATAATAAACCTTCTTATTATATTTTTTGAAGATATTATCAAAAGACAAAACATCGCCTTTTTTAAGATTCTGGATAATTATCTTATCATCAAGATATGGAGTCATAATGGGAATACTCTTGCCAGACTAAATTTAGTCAAATTATTGTACCAAATAAGAATTATGCTAATATATCTAAAATTTCGGAATAACGGTCTGGTATTTTCAACTTGGATCATCTGTCTGTTTAATCCCACCGATCATGATGTAAAGTGTCCGCATACCATTAAATTTCTTCATTTTTAAGGTGGTTTTTATTAAATGATCTCCAGAGAAAAAAAACTGGTATCCCAAGAATGACTATTCCGAGACCCGGAAATGTATAATCAGGCTTATAGATCAGAAGGATCGCCATAATGGTAACAGTTGCTAAAACATAAATTGACGGGATAACCGGGTAACCAAATGCCTTGTATGGCCGTGGAATATCGGGTCGTTTTACTCTTAATATAAAAATTGAAAGAATGGTCAAGGTGAAGAAAATTAAAACTGCAAAGATCACGTAATCAAGCAGATTGCTATATGATCCTGATAAACAAAGCAATACCGCCCAGATTCCCTGTACTACAAGCGCAAATCCCGGGACTCCGTTTTTATTGATCTCTCCTACCCTTCTGAAAAACAATCCATCCTTTGCCATGGCGTAATATACCCTTGGACCAGCCATTATCAGACCATTGTTGCATCCGAAGGTGCTGATCATGATGAATACAGCCATTATTACAGCTGCAGAATCTCCAAAGACAACGCTCATTGCAGATGTCGCAACCCTGTCGTCTGTAGCATATTGTATTCCACGGGTTAAAGCATCAGTACCGGCAGGGGACCCTGACAGAGGAAGGATCTTTATATAGATGTAGTTTGTAAGAAGGTATAGCACTGATACAATTAATGTCCCGAACAGAAGACTAAGGGGGACATTTCGTCTGGGGTTAATTACCTCTCCTGAGATATAAGTGACATTATACCAGGCGTCTGCAGAAAACAGAGAACCAACAAGGGCTGATCCTATTGCTGTAATAAGTGCAAAACCAACGAGTGGGATAGTTTGGTTTCCAGGTCCAACCCTGCTTGCCTGCCAGAAAACCTCCTTGTTTATTTCAAAAGAATTAATATTCCTGGTTGCAAAGAAACCAATCAGAATAAAGCCGAGAAGAGCGATTATCTTCGTTGAGGAAAATATATTCTGAATGGTCTTCCCCGTAACGATACCTCTTGTATTTACCCAGGTAAGAAAGGAGATCATCGCTATGGCTACAACCATTGTGCTCTTTATCTTCAGGGGACCTATATTAAGCAGAATATTTTTTTCTGAGATCCAGGGGAAAAGCACTCCGCTGAATTTGGCGAAGGCCACAGCAACAGCAGCAATGGTTCCGCATTGTATAACGAGGAAGGTTGTCCATCCGAAGAGGAATCCTATAAGAGGATGATATGCCTCTTTAAGGTAAATATACTGGCCTCCCACGTGAGGCATCATAGAAGCAAGTTCTCCATAGCTTATTGCTCCTATCATGGTCATAATGCCTGTAATCAGCCATACAACCATCAACCAGCCCGGAGATCCCACATTCCTGGCAATATCCGCACTGACGATAAAGATTCCTGAGCCGATCATTGCTCCTGCGACAACTGATATGCCGTCGAAAAGATTTACACGTTTCTGAAGGATATGGTTTTCTGCCTGCATCATCACCTTTTTATATCGACAAATTTAATTATTCAAATCAGATACTGCTCATGATGAACTCACCCCCATATTTTAGTAAAAATACACAATTCTCTTTCTCATAATGCCCTAATTTTATTAGGGAGATTCCCTCGGGGTTGGGAGAGCGTTACTTTAAAATGATTGATGCATTATTTTGATAAGCTGAGAGAAGTGGATAAATTTGGCATTCACTAAAGGACATTAAAATAATCATGTTATAAAAAAAATCGTCACTATGAAAAGATTAATCCTATTGTCATTTATCACCTTTATTTATTTTGGTGCAGAAGCTCAAAAATTTGAACAGCTTGCTAAAACGCCTCCTATGGGTTGGAACAGCTGGAACAAATACGGATGCAATGTAAGTGAAGCCCTTATAATGGGTGTTGCTGACGCTATCAGCAGCTCCGGTATGAAGGACGCGGGATTTGAGTACGTTGTGATCGATGATTGCTGGCAGGTAGCGCGTGATGAGAATGGAGAAATAGTTGTGGATAAGGATCGTTTCCCTCACGGAATTAAATACCTGGCAGATTATGTTCACTCCAGGGGTTTAAAGTTCGGAATTTACTCATGCGCCGGAACACTTACTTGTGAAGGACGGCCCGCCGGTCGCGGTCATGAATTCCAGGATGCACGTACATATGCCCGATGGGGAGTTGATTATCTTAAATATGACTGGTGCAATACGGGAACCCAGGATGCCAAATCTTCCTATAGTACTATGCGCGATGGTCTGTATGCAGCAAAAAGACCAATTGTCTTCAGCATTTGTGAATGGGGTTCAAATAAACCATGGGAATGGGCAGGTGAGGTTGGCCATTTGTGGCGTACAACAGGTGATATCTCAGATTCGTGGAATAGCATGATCAGTATTTTTTCGCAACAAAAAGATCTGGCCCGTTATGCAGGTCCTGGTCATTGGAATGACCCCGACATGCTAGAAGTTGGCAATGGGGGAATGACAACTGAGGAATATAAAACTCATTTCTCATTATGGTGCATGCTTGCAGCACCGCTTTTGGCAGGAAATGATGTTCAGAACATGTCAGCAGATACAAAATCCATACTTCTCAATAAAGAAATAATCGCACTTGATCAGGATTCCCTTGGCCGCCAGGGAAGGTGCTGGAGAGACAATGGTGACTATCAGATCTGGACAAAGATCCTCGCCAATAATGAAAAAGCAATTTGCCTGCTCAACAAGAGTGACGAGAAGAAGACGGTATTGGTTGACTTTGCTCTGCTGGCCCAGATCAGGGCTGACAGAGGGGAGAATAAACCCATGAAACTTGAGAATTACACAGTAAGAGATCTATGGGATCATAAAGATCTGGTCCTGAAAGAATCCTCAATGTATATAGAGCTTCTCCCGCATACAGTGAAAGTTTACAGGTTTATCAGGAAATAATTATTTAAAATATGTAGAGACGCCCAAATTGGGCGTCTCATTTAACACATCATTCAATTATTTTGAGCTAGAGACGCCCAAATTGGGCGTCTCATTTAACACATCATTCAAATTGGGCGTCTCATTTAACACATCATTCAATTATTTTGAGATATGAGACGCCCAGGTTGGGCGTCTCTACTTGTATATTAATCAGTTTGCGAACTGAACTTCTTTCCCGGTCAATCTGATCCTTCCTGTCAGAACCTGGGTAAACTGCGGATCGAGATAGCCTTTAAAACCAGGTTGCTTGCCTCCAACGGAGATGGTAAAGTACCCCGGTTCGATTACTCGTTTCTCCTTATCATTTATGATTGAGAACTGGCGAGGTTCAAGTCTTATCTCCACAACTTTGCTTTCACCAGGTTTGAGTGAGATCCTTGTAAATCCTTCAAGTTGACGGATTGGTCTGGGTGTGGAAGCTTTTTCGTCGGTGAGGTAGAGTTCAACAACTTCATCCCCGGCAAGTTTTCCGGTATTCGTTACTTTCACCTTAGCTTTAACCCTATCTCCGGCAACTGTCTTTTCAGGTAAAGACAAATCGCTGTATTTGAATGTAGTATAGCTTAATCCGTAACCGAATGGATATAAAGGTTCCTTTGTAAAAAATCTGTATGTTTTTCCTGCCATATCGTAATCTTCAAAAGCAGGGATCTGATCAATTGACCTGTAATATGTAACGGGAAGTCTTCCGGCTGGATTAAAGTCTCCAAACAGTACATCAGCCACTGCGTTGCCTCCCTGCTGTCCGCCATAGCCGGCAAGCAATATCGCAGCTGCCTTATCCTGTGCCTTATTTACAGATAAAGCACCGCCACTTGTCAGAACAACAATAACGGGTTTCCCTGTTGAAGTAACTGCATCCAGAAGTTGCTCCTGGGCAGCAGGCAGATTCAGATCAGTGCGGTCACCACCACTGAATCCATCAATCTTAATTGCCATCTCTTCCCCTTCAAGACGCTGAGATAACCCAAGTACGAGAATCACAGCATCTGCATCTTTAGCAGCCTGCACTGCATTCTTGATGAGGTCCGGCCTTGGAGGTGCCCATACAAGCTCTATTCCGGCATCACCGGAATAATTTTTGTATAACACCTCAATCTTGTACTTTTTACCGGCCTGAAGTTCGGCGGATGCCTCTCTATAGCTAGCTCTATGCTCATTCCTGGATGAAATAATATTTTTACCATCCAGCAAGATCTCGTAACCTGAAGACCCGAGTCCCCCGATAGCATAGGTCCCTGAAACAGGCGGGACCAGGTAGGTTGTCCAATGTACACCAAAATTATCGTCCGGAATTTCATACGCCGGCGAAAAATGCTCCCAGTAAAAATTGATATTGTCGTCTACTCTGGTAAAAACAGGTTCACCATTCATCCCGGTGTTATTGAAATACTCACCAAAAGCGCCCTGTATACCATCCTTGGTCTGCAGGTAACGTGAGGGGATTGGCTTTAAATTATGGATGCTTTCAGCCAGATCACTTCCTTCTGAGTAAATAATTTTCGTACCGGGAGTCAGCTTGGCTGTAATCCCCTTTAATACGGTTACAGGATCTTTGGGGATCCCGTTATAATTACCGAGCAGTGATTCAAAATTATCAGCATTTGGACCAATCACTGCAATAGTCTTTAAATTTTTTGAAAGTGGAAGGATATTGTTTTCATTCTTCAGTAATACAATGGATTCCCTGGCCGCCTGCCTCGAGAGAGAGTTATTATAGTCAGAACAATTCACGAAAAAAGGTATCTGGGCATAAGGAACTATCTCATCAGGATCGAACATTCCAAGTTTAAACCTGGCTGTAAATATTCTTTTAACTGCAACATTTATATCATCCTCAGTAAGTAAGCCGCGATGCACCGCTTCCACCAGGTTCTTATAATCGAATCCGCATTCAAGATCAGTGCCTGCCTTTACTGCCTGTGAAGCTGCCTCGGCAGGATCTTTTGCAAAATGCGTGAATTTATAAAAATCAGAAATTGCCCCGCAGTCAGATACTACATAGCCCCTGAATCCCCATTCATTACGCAGGATGCCATACAATAAAGGATTTGCACAGCATGGATAATCCCTGAACATGTTGTAAGCTCCCATAACGGAATAAACGCCAGCATCCATTACCAGGGTACGGAAAGCAGGCAGATATGTTTCCCTTAGATCAATCTCGCTTACTTTCGCATTAAAAGAATGTCTTAACGGTTCAGGACCTGAATGAACAGCATAATGTTTTGCTGTCGCCACTGTTTTTAAATATTTCGGATCATCACCCTGCATGCCTCTCACAAATTCGTACCCCATTCTGCCTGTCAGGAAAGGATCTTCGCCATAGGTCTCCTGCCCTCTGCCCCACCGCGGATCACGGAAAATATTGATATTCGGCGACCAGAAAGTTAATCCCTGGTATATTCCGGTTTTGCCCCTTCTCTGGAATTCATGGTATTTTGCTCTTGCTTCATCTGAGATGGCACTCGCCACGTTGAACAAAAGTGTTTCATCCCATGAATCCGCAATTGTTATTGATTGTGGGAAAACTGTTGCATAACCTGCTCTTGCGACGCCATGCAAAGCTTCATTCCACCAATTATAAGCAGGGATGCCGAGGCGCGGAATTGCAGGTGCCGTATATAGCAGCTGATCAGCTTTTTCCTGAAGTGTCATACCTGAAACAAGGTCATTTACCCTCTCCTCTACAGACAGTAAAGGATTACGGAAAGGAAGTGCAGCCGGATTTTGTTGTCCTTCAATTTTCACAATTCGTAGTGCAATGTCTTCTGAAAAAACAGGGGAGGTGATTTTTGCGGTCCCTCCGGGTTGATCTTTAATCTCATCTCTTATTTGTTCTCCATTTTTTGTATCTGTCCAGTTAAATGAATAGGATCCCGGAGATAATTCAAATTCAAAAACGGATCTTTTCTGTGCAGTATCTTTCCTGTGAAAATATACAGCCGACAGATCTTCATTCCTGGAAAGAGCTCTTATCTCTATGTTTTCTGATTCAGAAGACCTCATCCATTCATTTTTGACTGGAATCATATTAATAATATCTATGCTTTTAATGAATTCTGCCAGTATCTTAAACTGATTTCTGAGAGTTTTACCTCCGCCACCCGGCTGGCTGCTTTTTACTTCAAAACTGCCATCTTCATTCCCGGCAGCAAATGAATAGTCAAGATTATCGAACAATCCGCCGCCTGCCAATATAAAATTCCATGCTTCCGAACGATATTTTGAATTCTCAATTCCGTCAAAACCGGTTTCATTATCTCCAATAGCCTTGTTAAGTGAGTAGTTCATTTCAACTGCAAGCGGAGGTCGTGCATAATGAAAATTATAGATAGAAACCCCTGGTTCTGCACTTTCTATCTTTAAATAATTATTGGCAATGTTGTTGGAAATAAGATGTTTATTAAGAAAATCCTTTTCAGCATCCACAACAACTCCTGTCATATGCTTTTCCCATTCCTTTAATGCAATGGTATCTCCAAAGTAAGGTTCATTGCAGATTTCATAATACAGATTGTCAAAATCGCGGAGTTCATAAATAATTTTTCTGACCATTTTTTCCTGGACATCAATTATTTCCGGATGTCTCATTGACAGTATTTCTTTTTGATCCTGAATATTACCAATTCCATTAATGTTATTATTGATATAAACCGGGCATAACTTCCACTGGGGACCATCATAATAATTGGAAAACAGGTCGAGTTCAACGATTATGTTCCTTTTCCCCGCTTCTGTTATAAAATCCTTCAGTCGTGAAAAATATTTTTCGTCCCATTTTGTCAGGTCGAATTTGTTACCTCCATTTGCATACCCGGGCTCTGAGCTTCTAGCCCACATACAAATGTACCTTCCCGAAGCAGGTGCAAGAGTGTTCTTTTCAATACCGAATGCCCCTGAAGGCTCAACATAAACCCCCGAAAAAGTACGTGTCATATTCAAACCCGAAGAAGCGATCTCATTTAGGTATTTCACATAGTTAAAATCAAGGTTCATAACGGCTCCGTAGTGCTCTGTCGAACCAATCAGTACTTCAGGTTTTCCCCGGAACAAAAAGTAATGAGGGTTTTTGGGGTGAAGGCAAAGGAAAGGCTGTGTAATTTCCGATCTTCCACACAATAATAACAAAAGTGGCAGTAAAAACCAGCAGAAATAACCGGAGAGTTTCATGATAATAATTATTTGTGATCAGGCTTATAAAATCTGCTGATAATTTATAAAAAAATGCCGGATTTTAAAAATCATTTAATCTTTCAAATCCGGCAAAAACCTGTTCAATTTCCCTGACCGGAAAAAGCTTATTGGTCTTTCATTACAAAAGCTTTCCCGGATCCAGGTCTAAATCAGGATAAATATGCAGCTATACTCCGGGCAATGTCCACGGTTCCCTGTAGTTCGGAATTAAATAATTGTTTGCATCAGTATCGTTGGTAAATTTAGTTCCGTCCCATATAAGCTTTTTCCCTGTCCTGTAAGCTATATTTCCAATAGCAGAAAATTTAGCGATATGAGAGCCGATTTCGATACTTGCATGAGTATTCGGATCACGTTTTTTCACACAATCCAGAAAGTTGGTCACGTGGTAATTCAGACCCTTGCCATTTCCACTTTTCAGGGGAACAGCTTCCATCCGTAATTTACCATTGACATCTTCAGGAATTACCTCCCAGCCTTCACGGTCAACCACAAGTGTTCCGTTTTCACCGACAAAGCCTAAACCATGATTCCGGCCATAGGCACCATCATTTATTCCAATGGCATGATCCCACATTACGTTGAAACCATCGAATTCATAAAGAGTCTGTAAACTGTCAGGAGTTTCACACGCATCTGTCGGATAACCATATTTTCCACCCATTGCCATTACCGATTTTGGAGTGGTGACATTCATACCGTACAGTGCATAGTCAAGCAGATGAACACCCCAGTCAGTCATCAACCCACCTGCATAATCCCAGAACCACCGGAATGTGAAATGAAAGCGGTTACGGTTGAAGGGACGGCTTGGTGCCGGTCCCAGCCACATGTCATAATCAACTCCTTCAGGGACTGGTTCATCGGGTCTGACAGGAATTGAAGGACACCAGCCCTGGTATGAGAATACTCTTACCAGTCTTATTTTCCCAAGCTTTCCTGACTGGATAAAGTTAACAGCATCCTGCCAGTGAGGGTCGCTCCTTTGCCACTGACCAACCTGAACAACAGTCTTGTTCCGTTTTGCAGCGCTTACCATACGATTACACTCTTCAATGGTCCTGCCTAACGGTTTTTCGCAGTATACATCCTTCCCGGCATCGGAGGCAGCAACCATCTGGAGACAATGCCAGTGGTCGGGAGTTCCCACTATAACTACATTAATATCTTTATTGTCGATCAGCTTCCGCCAGTCTTTATACAGGTTTGCAGGTTTTTTTCCTCTTATCTTTTCAACATCTGCGGCTCTGCGGTTAAGTACGTTTTCATCAATGTCGCACAATGCTAAGCATTCTACGTTGGGATGATCAAGAAAAGGTACGAGATCGGCATAACCCTGACCGTTGCATCCTATAACTCCGACATTGATCCTGTCGGATGGTGCGCAACCTGCAAGTGCACTTGAAAAAGAAGGTACAATTCCCAAAGCTGCTGTTGTGAGTGCAGTGTTTCTTATAAAAACTCGTCTAGTTGTCATTTTAAAATATATTTTAAAATTTTTCTATTTAACTGAAAATCTGTAAATCGTCGTTGATTTAAATGTCTCACCAGGATTTAACACAGTCGTGGGGAAATCGGGATGGTTAGGACCATCGGGATAATGATCTGCTTCCAGACATAACCCCGACCTGTAATTGTACACTTTGCCTCCATGACCTTTTTGCTTTCCATCAAGGAAGTTACCAGTATAAAGCTGCATTCCAGGCTGGTCAGTAATTACCTCAAGCATACGTCCGCTGACCGGTTCATATACTGTAGCATCTACTTCATCTTTATTATCGAGGATATAGTTGTGATCGTAGCCCCTACCAAGAATGAGCTGGTCATAATTCTCACCTATTCTTTCCCCTATAGCGTGGGGTGTGTTAAAATCAAAGGGTGTTCCTACAACAGGACGGATCTCGCCTGTGGGGATCATAACCGAATCAACCGGAGTGAAGGCCGCTGCTTTAATAGTCAGCATGTGATCAAGAATATCGCCATTGCCTGCACCATGAAGATTGAAATAAGCATGGTTGGTGATATTCAATACCGTTTTTTTATCGGTAGAACAGACATAATCCATAACAATTTCATTGTTGTCTGTCCATGTGTAGGTTACAGCAGCCTTTACCGTTCCCGGAAAGCCTGCTTCCATATCGGGACTCAAGTAGGAAAATCTGACAGACGGATATTTGCTGTCCTTTACTATTTCCGCATCCCATACAACGCTGTGCCATCCCGCAGGACCTCCGTGCAGAGTGTTGGGTCCGTTATTCACCGGCGTGTTATATTTAACGCCATCAAGAGTGAAGGTACCATTTGCTATCCTGTTTGCAAATCTTCCAACAACGGAACCAAACGACATGTCACCTTTAAGTGTCTCATCAAAAGTGTCATAGCCGAATGTAACATTATCCTTCTTGCCGTTCCTGTCGGGAACTTCAATCCAGTTAATCTTGGCTCCGTAATTAGTAAGCCTGATAACATTACCTGGCTTATTGGTAAGAGTGAATAAATAAATCTCTTTCCCGTTATGTGTGCCAAAAACATCTTTTCTAACCATCTCTTTAGTTTTTGTTGATTGGTTGCATGAAGCTATTACAGTAATCAGAATAAGTGAAAATACCAGAATTTTATTCATTATTTATGAAGAATTAGTTTCGCTAAATTAATAAAGATTCCTAACCACCTGACCTCAAAATTAAAATGTTTTGATTTCCCTTGGTGTGCCTTTGAGTTTTACTTCGTGTTCCATAAGGTCCTCCTATCTGGTTCTGAATTGCCATGCGGGCAAGCCGTCTTTACTAAAAAGTGATGCTTCGGCTCCGTTACGCCAGCAGTACCTTACCGATACAGGTTCCCTGACCGAAGGAGCATAGACGATCACCTCATTATTCACAATTTTCGCTTCAGCCTTAATATATTTCCCATCTTTGCCGGCAATCTCGAATTCTTTAAGTTTGGAATTCTTAGCAACCAGTCCCTCACCTATATTATCAAATTGCAATACTGCCCTGCCATTAGAAACGGACATTGATTTAAAAACTGGTCCATTGCAGGGAATTTTCATACCATAATCATTATTAAGTGCAAGGTTTGCCAGCCGTTCACCTACCTCTGCCTTAAAAGGCGGATGGATATTCATAACAGTTGCAATATCCAATGTAACAGCCATTCCTGTTCCGGGAAGCTTAAGTGCGCTCTCCTGAGCTTCCCGCAGAAATGCTGATTCTGTTGAATCAATTCCGGCATATACATAAGGAGCGATCTGCACAAAATAGAATGGAAAATCTTTAATGCCCCAGGCTTCTCTCCAATCTTCAATCATAGCCGGAAATATTCTGGCATACTGTTCTGCTCTTCCTACATTGGCTTCCCCCTGATACCATATTGCTCCCTTGATCTGGTATGGCAATGCAGGGCTTACCATTCCATTAAATAAGACAGTCGGGGTACCGGGACCAAGATTTAAAGGCCTTTTTTTCGCCTGGAATTCATTTTTTGAAATGTCATAGATATAAAAATTATTACCAATTAATTCTGCAACCGGTTGATATTTCCAATCTCCTTTAAGAGGAAGAAATATTTTACTATTGCTCTTCAACGCGAGTTTCAACTTCTCTGGAGCGCCATATATCCCTCCTCCACCCTGTGTATCAAGAACACGTACTGAAATTACGTTGGAACCGCTCTTCACCAAAGTTGCAGGAATATCATAATTACGATCAGTCTGCCAGAAGCCTGACAGCTCAGTTGTTCCGATAAGCTTGCCATTAAAATAAGTCCGATCCATATCATCGATCGGTCCAAGTGAAAGAACAAGATCCTTTCCGGTCATCTCCTGAGCGATATCGATCGTTTTCCTGAACCATACTGCTCCGTCAAATTCGCCAATTACTGTTTCGAACATAGCCGGAAGAGCCATAACAGGCCAACCACTGTCTTTAAATTCTGATGAAGGAATATTTTCATCATCAAAGCTCAGATCCTTCCACTGATCATTTCCTGCAGGTTTTAGTTCTACCTTTTTATGAGTATTCAGCCATGCCAGATATTCAGCCTGAAGAGGTGCAGAATCCTTAATCGCCTTAATTTCATTAATAAACTCTCCTGCTTTTTGAAGTGATCCTGATGAAGTCCATGATTCTGATGGAGTTCCACCCCAGGCAGATTCAATCAGTCCTACGGGAATGTGCAACTGATCATAGAGCTTTTTACCAAAGAAATAAGCTGTTGCGCTGAATTGCTGTACTGATGAAGGAGAACTTACCTCCCATTTGCCTGTGCATTCTTCAAGAGGTTCCCCTGATATCATTTTTTGAATATTGAACAGACGTATTTCAGGTATTGATGAAGATGCGATAGTTTCAGCGGAATGCATTATTGTATCGACAGGCGGCCAGCCGGCAAGTGGCATTTCCATATTCGACTGACCGGAACAAAACCAAACTTCGCCAATAAGAACATTTTTTATTCTTATTGTAGTATCGTTGGCTGATATATCAATTGTATATGGGCCTCCGGCTGCAGGAGTATTAATATTCAGCGACCATTTACCATCGTTACCTGAAGTGGTCTGGCCATTTGCTTCCCAGCTTGTCGAAACGCTGACTTTATGTCCGGCGTTTGCAGTACCCCAAATTTTTGTTGTTGCTTTTTGCTGCATCAGCATATTGTCACCGATAAGTGATGGTAATTTTAAATTTGATCTGCTCTGACAACCAATCAATGTCAGAAACAGCACAAAAGCTATAACCTTTACTCTCATTGTATTGAACATTAAGTTTCTTTAAAAACAGTTGAAATTTTCTAATTTGAATTTAATAAAATTCTACTTATTCCTTTGCGTTGGTTTGTGTTGAACTTCAATTTATTTGTCATATAATGCTTCCAGGGCACCTGCCAGATAGGCTGCCGGTGCATTCCAGTTAATAGCTATTTCATTGGAGGCATATGAGCATACTGAATCCGTATATGATTCATCAGGAACCTTTGAAGGGTAGGTAGTACAACCATCCTGCTGACCTGGATTTGGTCCTCCGACTATTAAGCCTGGAACAGGATCAGCGATACCATCAGCCTCAGATATGCGGTGATGCGGAAACATGGGGGTTTTATGCCCATATCCTGTAACAAATGAGTAGCCGGTGGCATTCCGGCCCAGGATATAGTCAAGGTTTGTAAGTGCCCACTCAAGATACTTCTTCTGTTTCGAAAGCTTATAAGCCTGAATCAGTAAGATCCCCTGGTTAGCTGCTACCGAGTTGCTTCCCCAGATGAAATCTGCGGCCGATTTGCCCATTATAGTCATATATGTGCGCTCGTTAATGCCGTCTGCCATATTATCTGCTGTTCTTAATATCCGTTCTTTCAGAACCGGAAAATCCTTCTTCGCCTGGTCAGTTAGTTTCTTTTCAAACCTGGCAAGAGTAAAGTATCCCAGAAGTCTGACATTATCCCATGATGGTAAGGGCATAAGTGTATCAGGGAACATCGGATATGCTGTGTAAAAACTCTCTTTTCCAGTAGTGATGTACAATTCTGATGCTGCCCAGATAAACTCATCTCTGAAATCCGAGTCGCCATAACCACCAGTATTAATAACCGGTTTATACTTCTTATTCATAAGGTTCTGATCGTAAGCCACATTAGGGTTTTTAACGGCCCAGGTCCATGCTTTTTCTGCAGATCTCAGGCATGAATCAGCTAATCCTGGAAATACCTTTTTGAATCTGCTGAAAATTCGTGATGATTGCGCCATTACTGCTGCAAAGTCAAGCGCGGCCGCAGTACCTTTTGGTACTACATAACGCGGAGTAACAGCAAGCGATGGCATAATAAAAGCATCAAAATTGGCATTTGTCACTTTATTGTAAACCCCTCCGTCGTACGGATCCTGCATGGTAAACATCCACCTGAGGTTCCAGAGAATCTCATTTAGCAAGTCAGGTGCACCATCGCCGCTTTCTGGAATATTTAATTTAAGAGTATCAAAATAGACAGGAAAATCTTCGTAGAGAGAGAGTAAAGTGCCCATTGTAATGCCACTGTTCACAATATATTTATTATAGTCACCAGCATCATACCATCCACGAGGGCAGGATATGATAGTCCCAGCCGGACGTTTTGCAGAAGCAGCAGCTGGATGAACTATTACCTGTGTATCAGGGTGACCGGCTGCACGACTCCACTTACCTGCAAACTGAGACAGCAGCGGAATGGACATTCTCTGATAATAAAAGCCTTTAATAAGCCCTTTTGTCAGGCTGGTGAAAACCTTAGGCTTTATTTCAAAAGTATAGGAATCGCCTTGTCCCGGCAATACAAGTTCATAATTTCCCGGTTTTGTAATTTGTGAAAAATCTGCTATCCTGGTTACTTCCGGAGAGAAATCTGAATTATGGGGATCACTCAGCCGGGATTTGAATACAATTTCTCCGGACGACAGGGACTTAATTTGAAAATCGCTGTCCTTGTAATCAGCTATCACAGCTATTTTAGGAGCATCAGGATAGAATCCGATCTGGTTTAGCCTGATTTTAGAGGCAATTTCCTGGGCTGTCAGTACCGTCGAAATGGAAATGCAAATCAGAAATAATAAAATTAATTTTCTCATGGTCATTAGAGTTATTTTCCTATTATAGGTTTTGGTGTTTTTATGAATTCCTGTTTGACTTTCTGTCTTTCAATTATTTCCAGACACATTCTTGAATCATGATAGGGACATTTCCAGAATCCGGCTTTATCATCTTTAATATTGGGCTGCAGGTTATTATCAACACTCCAATACCATTCGCCATTATTCCTGTCAATTATATGTCCGGCTATAAATCTCCAGGCTGCCAGGCTATGTTCAAGAAATTTTTCTTTTTGCGACATGTAATATGCATTCAGGAAACCGACTACAGTTTCAGCCTGAACCCACCAGTGCCTGTCGGAATCTATTCGATCTGAATTGAAAAACTTTTCGTAGATCATACTGCCGTCGTTCATTAACCCCTCTTCTGATGCTTCTGCGATCCTCAGGCATATATTTTTCACCTTATTTATTAATGTTTCATCTCCAAGAACCATAGTGGCTTCATAAATTAACCATGACGATTCAATGTTATGGCCATAAGAAACAAGATCAGTTTTATCATTCCATTCCTCATCAAAAAACATATTCAGATTAAATGTCTTACTGTTAACAATTTTATCAATAAACACATCAATAAGCTTTCTCAGCTGGTTCTTCAAAAGATCGTCCTTCCATACTCTGTATAGATTCGTGTAAGCCTCGAGAACATGCAGATGAGTATTCATAGTCTTTTTCTCATTAGCATCTTTTGTACTCAGGCGAAGGTCATCAAGCTCTCCCCACTCCCTGCTGAAGGCCTCAAAATATCCCTCGAGCTTAACGTCATAGCTGTACTTCTCGATGAGCCTGAACAGTCCGACGGCTTTATCGAGGCATACTTCATCTTTTGTTATACGGTAATATTCAGTCAATCCATAAATGGCAAACGCCTGGGCATATATTTGCTTTTTCCCGTCCTTCATATTCCCTTTGTGGTCGAGCAGCCAGAATACACCTCCAAATTCCTTATCAAAAAAATGTGTGAGAAGATAATCTTTCGCTCTGCCGGCAGCTTTCAGGTATGCAGGATCTTTCAGAATTCTGTAGGCTGCAGAGAAGGTCCAGAGGATCCTGGCGTTTAAAACACATCCTTTGTCAGCCTTGGTATGAATGTGCCCAGAACCATCTATCCGCCCGTAAAATCCGTCATCTCCGGAGTCGATCATCGTTCCCGACCAAAAAGGTAAAATGTTATTTACCAGTTCATTTCTGACTTCTGAAGAAAGTGTTTCAAGTTTGTTCTTTGACATAGGTAAAATTTCTTACGAATAGGACTATTCTTTTTTAACAGCTTCCCTTCGGACTGCCAGTTCCACGCTTATTGTTCCCATCTTCTTCTCACTGAGAGGATAAATGAACATAAAAAATGCTCCAAGCATTGTACCTATTGCCGGGAAGAAACTTAGCATCATTTTTATACCTGTCTGGGCTTCGCTGTCTGAACAACATTAGCCTTGAATCCATAATATCCAAGCAGCCAGCCTGCCAGGGCACCGCCTATTGTCCATCCGAATTTCTGCGACATTGAGGATGCTGAGAAGACAAGTCCGGTAGCACGCCGTCCGGTTTTCCATTCTGAATAATCAGCTGCATCAGCGTACATCGACCATACAAGAGGAAAGATAATTCCGGCGCTCATGCTTATCAGAAACTGAAATACAAATATGAGGCTTATGTTGTTCCTGTCGAGCCAGTAAAATCCAATACTGAATGCAGTAGCAAAAAGCATTGCATAAAGGAATGTGTACTTCTTTCCAATCCTGTCAGAAACGGGTTTGGCCAGAATAACTCCAACAATGTTGGCTGCCTGACCCAGGACAAAATAAAGGCTGCTGAGTGTAATTGTCAGATTGACAGCTTTAATAGTAAAAGCACTTTGTCCCTGAATATAGTATTTGAAATAATAAATTGCTGCTCCGTCGCGGATCGAATTAAAGAATATTGCTGCGATACCGGCACCAAGAAGAATGAACCAGGGTGAATTATGCAGAAGATCGTTAATGTCCTTTTTAAGTGATGTTTTAACTGTAACAGGCTTTATCCGTTCCCTTGTCCAGGAAAATGTGAACATGAAAAATGTGATAGCGATAACTGCAAACACTACGGCAGCCAACTGCCATCCCAGCTGTAGATTGACACCTCCCTTCCCCAGCTTGCTGAAGATCTCGACCAAAGGCTCTGCAAGTGCAAGAACCAGCAGACTTCCGCCAAAAGCGAAAATGAATCTGAAAGTAGCCAGGCTTGTTCTTTCTTTACCATCGGCAGTCATAACTCCCATGAGCGACGCATAAGGGACATTTATCATCGAGTAAACCATCATCATAAGTGAATAGGTAATGAAAGCATATATCACTTTGCCGGATTGTGTAAATGATGGTGTTGTAAATGTCAGTACTCCTATGATCCCGAATGGTATCGCTACCCAGAGCAGGTAAGGTCGGAACTTTCCCCATCGTGTTTCAGTGCGGTCGCCCAGTATCCCGACAAAAGGATCGAATGCTGCATCCCATATCCTTGTTACAAGGAACATGGTCCCGACAAGAGTTGCAGAGATCCCGAAAATATCCGTATAGAAGAACATCAGGTACATTGAAAAGAGCTTCCAGAACATTGAGCTGGCAGCATCTCCAAACCCATATCCGATCTTTTCTTTGAGTTTCAGCTTTTGTATGATCATTTAAACTTTTATAAGTTGCGTATCAAAATTACTATTTCTTACCCTGCAATATAAGATTCTTTTCAATCAGTTTTTTCACTGTTTCAACTGACGCCGCGGACCTTAAACCGTCCGGAGCGGTATTCATGCAATAATCTACAAGACGGTCAATTGTAGAAACTGCAACATGCATTCTTGTATCTGATGAAGCATAATAAATATAAACTGTTCCGTCGTCATCAATTATCCAGCCGTTTGTAAATAGAACATTCGAGACATCTCCTACCCTTTCCTCACCCTCAGGAGCCATGAAAAAACCTGCCGGTTCGGCAATAAGCTCCGATGGATCCTTTAAATCTGTCATGTATAAATAAAGGACATATCTGAGACCAGCTGCGCAACCTCTTACTCCATGCGCCAGGTGCAACCAGCCTTTAGCAGTTTTTACCGGATGGGGACCCTCTCCGTTTTTTTGTTCCTTAATTGTATGATAATAACGAAAGTTAATGATTTTCTCTTCCTTAATCTCAGCATGTGTAATATCATCAATCAGGGCCCAGCCAATACCGCCGCCCGATCCGGCGTCAATAAATCCATCCTGCGGACGGGTATATAAGGCATATCTGCCATTGACATACCCGGGATGAAGCACAACATTTCTCTGTTGACTCCTTGTCTTGAGATCGGGCAGCCGTTCCCAGGATTTCAGATCATGAGTCCTTGCAATGCCTGCAGCAGCTAGGGCTGAAGAAAGGTCGCCTGCCGGTGCTTCCGGGTCTTTCCTTTCAGAACAAAAGATCCCGTAAATCCAGCCGTCCTCATGCCTGGTTAGCCGCATATCATAGACATTTGTATCGGGGTTCTCTGTCTCAGGCATTGTAACCGGATAATCCCAGAATCTGAAGTTATCAATACCGTTCGGACTTTCTGCTATTGCAAAGAATGATTTCCTGTCATTACCCTCAACACGAACCGCAAGGATGTATTTCCCGTCAAATTTCATTGCTCCGGCATTGAAAGCTGCATGAATGCCAAATCGTTCCATCAGGTGGGGATTCGTCACAGGGATTCAGATCATATCTCCAGAACAACGGGGCATGATCCCCTGTAAGCACAGGATATTTATACCTGTAATAGATCCCGTTACCGGGTTCAATTCTTTCATTTTTCCGGGTTATCAATTTCTTGTGCTCTTCATTAAGGATATTCAGCCTTGAATTGAAGTCAGTAATCATATGATTCGAATTAAAAATTCGTTACTAATTCTATTTTATGCCAACAGTCACTTTTCCCCCAGTATAAGTGATTGTCCTATCAGGGATCACATCAGGATCAAAGCCGACGGATTTGTTTTTGTCTATAAATACGAAATTAAAAGTGCGCGTTTTAAGCATCCCGTCAAAATCTCCTTTTCGTTCATCTACTGTCAGTTCCCTTTTCCCTTCAGCATAACTGAAACGGATATTACTATAGGACCCTTTCTCATAGTTGTAATTGATTCCTTCATCTTCATAGAGAGTAAATTCACAATCCTTCCCGGTATACACAAAAAGTGTCAGAGGATCAGCAGGTTTTTCAGAAGTATATTGAATCTCAGGTCCTGCAGGCAGATATAGTACCTTCCCTGACATAAAGAGGAATCCTTTCATAAGGGGCATCTACCATCAGTGTCTGACCGCCATTCAGATACTTCCCTGAATAAAAATCATACCATCCGCACATAGCTGGAAAATAAATCTCTCTGTTCCGGGCTTTATATTTATAGACCGGAGCCACCATTAATGACGGCCCGAACAGGTACTGGTCACTGATATCATAAACATAGGGATCGCCATTAAAATCCATAATAAGTGGCCGCATAATAGTATAATCATTGAAATGTGTCATGCCGGCAAGAGAATAAATGTATGGCATCAGCCGGTAACGCAGCTTATCATAATAGACCATACTTTTATAGGCAGGATGACTCGCAGGCGACAGGTTGTAAATTTCGCGCAAAGGGAACTGGCCATGGCTGCGAAAAAGAGGACAGAAAGAGCCGAACTGATACCAGCGGGTATTAAGTTCTCTCCACTCTTCCATATCTTCCGAACCTTCAGTTGCCCTGGCGTACCTGTTCTCTACACAAAATCCTCCGATATCCATAGTCCAGTATGGTATACCTGAAATGGCATAGTTCAGTCCGGCCGGGATCTGTGCTTTCATATCCTCCCATCTTGTTCCTATATCACCGCTCCATGTTGCAGTAGAGTATCTTTGTAAGCCTGCGAACCCTGAACGTGTTAACAGGAAGACACGCTTATCCGGATCGACACTTCTCTGACCATTATAAATAGCCATAGCATTCATTAAAGCATATGTATTGAAGTATTTTGTCGATGGTCCGAGTGCTGTAGGAGTTGAAAGTTTTTTACGATACGCTATGCTGGCATTGGATTCAATATCAGGCTCAGACGCATCCATCCACCAGGCATCAAACCCTTTAGAGTAAAGATGTTCCCTGATCTGTCCCCAGAAAAGATCCCTGGCACCCTGGCTGTAAGGATCGTAGAATGAACCTATAAATCCTTTGCCTATCCAGTCTCTTATGCTGTCTATTACTGCTTGTTTATACATCCAGCCATTCCTGTCAAACTCCCTGTAATGTTCCGTGGTTATATAGAATTTCGGCCATACTGAGATCATTATCTTAGCATTAAGCTTATGAACTGAATCGACCATTCCCTCAGGATCAGGAAAATACTTTGGATCAAACTCATGCGATCCCCACGATTTAACAGGCCAGTAGGACCAGTCTAAGACAATATTATCAAGCGGGATATTTCTTTTACGATACTCTTTTACTACATTAATCAGTTCATCCTGTGACTTATACCGTTCACGACTTTGCCAGTAGCCCATAGCCCATTCAGGCATTATCTGTGCTTTTCCGGTCACTGCCCGGTATCCGCTTATTACACTGTCAGCATTATTGCCATGAATAAAATAATAATCAATCTGATCTCCCATCTCTGATGTGAGCGTCAGGTTCCCTTGCTTCGAAGGAGCGACAGGGCTCAGCACTTTAAGTCCAAGATATGAAGTACCCCCGTCAGGTTTCCACTCTATCCTGATTGCATACCGCTTGCCTTTTTCAAGGTTCTTAGCGAACTTGTAAGTGTTTGGATTCCATGCTGTTCTCCACCTCTCAGGCACTACAAGCTCATTATCCATCAATAGCTTAATATATCCTGCATAGTACAATTTAAAATGGAACAATCCGGTCTCACCTGGTTCAATGCTCCCTAACCAGGTAACTTTTGAATTTCCCAGCGGAACTCCTTCAGGTAATTTTTTAATCGTTGTAAGATCTTCATAGTCAATTGTTGATTCTTTGCGCTGAACGAAGATTTTACTTGAATCAGACTCATCATAGTAAGTTGCAGTCAGTCCGCCCTCGTTCCCTTTATTGTCGTAAAGCCTGAAGATATTCAGATCTGAATATTCCCTCGGATCGCCAAATCTGGTCAATGAATAATTGTCCCAAAGAATTCCGTAATTCCTGCTTGATACAATAAAGGGGACAGCAACCTTGGTGTTATATTGATACAAGACTTCATTTAAACCCTTATAGTTAAATTCATCAGACTGATGCTGACCGAGTCCGTAAAAAGCTTCGTCATCAGGCGATTCAAAAATCTGCTGT
Organism: uncultured Bacteroidales bacterium; assembly: GCA_963791065.1. Taxonomy (GTDB): domain Bacteria; phylum Bacteroidota; class Bacteroidia; order Bacteroidales; family VadinHA17; genus LD21. The sequence continues at coordinate 117,420 of CAWBQN010000015.1, read as the reverse complement.
ATCGTATAGCCCTTTGATCCTTCAACAGTCAGAGGAGTAAACGAATTCCCGCCGTCAGTCGGTTCTTTAAGGATCACTTTGTTTTCAATATCAGTAAAGATTATCTGGCCTGTTCTCAATGAAACACTGGCCTTTATTTTTGATGTTGAAATTGCCACCTTATCCTTACCTTCTGTAACGGAAAAAACTGGGTTTGAGCCGGATCTTTCAATTGCACAAAGGCTTTTTTGATCTGAAATACTAATTGTGGGAGCTGCGACAACACGAATAATCTGATCATTAATTACTTCAAGCCTGATGACTTTTGCAGTTTTGCCTGTCGTACTTTTAAGCTTTACCAGTACTCCATTGCTCGTTTTCTCAAAGTTCTTATCAGTCGCAGAGACAAACAGAATCACGACAGCGGTTATAAATAATAGTCTTATCATTTAATTATTTATTAAAAAATCAGATCCCCCAACATTAATCTAAACTACGATCCTCCAGCTAGCCAATACACTTAATGTATCAGTATAAGTCCTGAATTAAAATTGTGCAGGTTGGTTTTTCCCACGTACAGGATTTTTCTACTTAACAAAACTACATATTCTATTGAAATTTTCCTTTGCATACTATTAGAAACTATGGTTTTATCTATTTATAATATTCCAGTTTCCGGGTAATAATGTCGTAAATTTCATTATTAATATATTCCATTCGGGATGTCCAATTTTTCTGCTTATCATACACATACACAAAAAGATGTTTTTCTGTTTTCTTATCGAGTGCATTAAACATTAGCATGCTAGTGGTATTTAATTGTTTATCATATTGATAGGTAGTTTTCGAAATAATTTCACTTTTACTATTGTAAAAACAAGCTTCGTCGACCAGCTTATCAGGCAGATAGGTATACGTCGTTTTTTTTATGAGGCTGTCATTCAGCGATAGATACAAGATTTCCATAGTCAATCCCTCCCGGTTATATTTTTTTTTCAGTTTCCAGTGCTGACGATTGACAGAATCAATATGAAGCTCCTCTGTAACATTTTTTTTATCATCATACTTATACAAAATTCGTCCCAGAATTTTATCATTTTCACCCAGAAATTTTCTTTCAATCTCATCCTGGTTAACATCATATTCGTATTCAGTATCAGAAATTATTCCTCCCTGAGGATTGACCAGTTTTTCTCCAGTGATTTTATTATTTTTATTATAGGAATAATGCAAAATTCCTGACAAACTATCGTTCAGAACATAGCATGAACGTGTCAGTTTTTGATTTCGGGTGTTGTATTCAAATTCCCATCTTCGGATCAGCGAACCATCGGGATTATATGCTGATTGCTCCTGAATAAAACCATTTGGTTTAAACAGAAGATATGTAGTATATTTTCCAGTGTTTGAATAGTCGATTTCAGAAACCGTCTTGACGGCTCCTTGTAATCTCCATTCCTTCAATTCATTATTTACAGCTATACTATTTTTGGTACATGAGGTTGCAAGTTGCGCCATTATAATGAATCCTGAAATATAAGCACTGTTCATAAAATATTTTCTTTTGCGAATGATGCTTTTGGCAGGAACTGTTAAGGAAACCCTCATTTTTGAACAATTAAAAAGAAACCGTCTCCAAATATAGAGACGGTTTTTTAAAGGACCTAAAAGCTACGAGCTTTACACCAAAATAGTTTGTGTTAGTAAGTGAAGCCTTTACGTTTGTACATGGCAATATTAAATTGTCCATACTCATGAAGAGACAACTCGTCGGCAGTCAATTTGGTTATATGATACTTACCATCGCTGGGTGTTGGCCAGGGGAAAGTAACACCATTAAGGACTTGTATTCCGCTGTAACTGACTCCTCCATTTACATAAGGGGCAATTACAGTGAAGAACCCATTTTTGGTACTGCCATCACTTGCACTTTTATGAGAAAAGTGAGCACCTCCCACAAGATCGAGCGTAACTTCATCGTTAAAGTTTATCCAGGAATTACCTGCAGATGCATCCATAGTCCACCAGGCAGGTGCAGTACAATTCTCAGGTCCATTGCCGGCAATAATTCCGCCAGGTATACCAAGAGCCATTACCCATGTCTGACCTGAGCCGCCATTGGTTAAACCTTTCCAGGCAGGATCTTTGTCAAAAAAAGCATCATCATTTGCAGCAATTGTGAAAGTTGTTGAATCAGTCACTGTACCACCGGCGCAAAAAGCTGTATACTTTAATTGGAATGTACCAGCAAATGGAATGTAAATGGTATCTATTGCCCTGTGCGAGGTACCGGTTCCCCAATCCCAATACATAATAGCACCTTGAGTATTGTTCTGCAAAATCACTGTATTCGAACCTGTAGTTGGTTGAACAACTGCAATCGACAATTGGTCTGGTGTAAGAACAGGACCCAGTAAATCCCTGTTCTCTATGGTTTCACATGATGCCATAAGCAATGCTAAACCTATCAAAGAATAAAATCTTTTATTCATAACATTTCGTATTAGAGATTAAGCATTAATAAAATATATCTGAGGAGTTTGTCCAACCCGCGTTCTGCACCAGTACTCCTTCCGATAATTTGATCTGGTCGTCGGGTATCATAAGAAATCCGCCTGTATCCCTTACTCTCTGATCTATATTAGCGAAAACTCCATTATCAGAAGCATCAATTGAAGTCTGTGCGGCCATATTGTAAATTGTCGCACCTGTTTCATTTTGTTTGATTATTGCACCTGCTTCAGAACCGTACCAACGCAATAAATCGAAATAGCGCAGGCCTTCAAAAGCGAGTTCCCAACGACGTTCATTTTTGATGTTGTCAAGTGTAACCGGCACTGATGGTAAATTCGACCTCATCCTTACCTGATCCATATAAGACTGTGCCCTGGAGCTTCCCAATTCGGCACCCATGAGTAAAACATCGGCTAAGCGAAGGAGAACTATGTTCTGGGTATTGTCAAGCTGTATATCGTTAATTGATCCATATAATTTTACAGCATAATTAACAATACCGGCATCGGTAGTAATGTTAATGGGGATATATTTCTTCTCCGAATATTTTGTTTCATGCCACTGCATATCAGCTCCAAATACATAGGAAGCAGTATAATTCTTTTCAGCGTCCTGATCCCAAATTGAACCAGTTTTTCTTACAGTGTCCGCATCGGGCCATGAATGAACAAAATTAGGATTAACCGGTCCAAATCCCCATCCATGACCAAAAGGAAGTTTTGCTTCCGCATCTCTATGACCGCAGAACAAATTAACCGTATTATTATAATAGTTTTTGGATCCCCAATCACTCATAGTCAGCCCGCAATAAGGAATTTCAAAAATGCTTTCGGTATTGCCTAAATCGGTAACCCAATTAAGATGATATTTACTTACATAACCATAATTGGTTGCTTCATCGATTGCATAGGGCCACATATTCCTATATTCGGGAATGAGGCTGGTACCACTATTGTCAACCAGGTCGTCGATCCAGCCAATTACCTGTTCTTTAGTAATTGATCCCCCATCAGGGGTTGCCAGCGCGGTTTGTTGATAGTATCCGGTATAAAACAGGAAAACTCTTGCCATATAACCTTCAGCTGCATACTTGGTGACCCTGCCCATATTATTAGCTCTCCATGATACTGTGATAGGAGTAGACGGCAATGAATCAATTGCATTTTTCAAATCTAAAGCAATTTGTCCGTAAAGCTCTTCCGCTGTAGCTTTTGGCTTATTTGCCGGTTCAGGGGTAGTTACTAAAGGAACCAGGCCGAACAGACGGGCTAGATCGAAGTAATAATATGCCCTCAAAAAACTTGCTTCTCCAAAAATCTGCTGCCTTTCTGCACTGCCTTTCCAGGCAACTTTCTTCATAGAACTTAAAAGTGAATTGGCACGGAAGATACCTTTATAATTCTGAGCCCATGGAACAGAATATTCATTCGGGATTTTTACACGAAAATATTCCATGGCCTGAGGGTCGCGGTCGTTCTGTCCCCCACCTCCAAAACAGTCATCAGACATAATATTGGAAATAAGGAGGATATTATTTATACCGCCCATACTCGGTACAATATTATACACCCCGGTCAACGCCTCGTTGGCTTCTTTAGGGGTACTGGGATAGTTATCACTATTTTTCTTAATGAGGTCCTGGGTATCCAAAAAACTTTCACTACACCCAGCAATCAGCAGCAGAGTTGCTAAAAATAAATATATCTTTTTCATAATCTATCGTATATTTAAAATTTAATACTGGCACCAAACATTAGTGTCCGGGGAGATGGGTAAAAGCCCAGATCGACTCCTTTACCCCAGCCATAAGCGCTATCATCGGTACTGGTACCAACTTCAGGATCCATTCCTGAGTATTTGGTGAAGGTGTAAAGATTCTGAACGGTAAAGAACAGACGCAACTTTTGTACGGGTAATACTTTAATAAGCCTTTTAAGGTCATACCCTAATGTCACGTTACTAACCCTTAAATAATCACCATTTTCAATTTGCAGGTCTGAGGTATACTGAAAATTAATGCTCGATCCGGCAGTTACGCGCGGAATTCTATTGGAAGTTCCTTCACCATGCCATCTGTTCAGTATTTCAGTTGTATAATTGTTATCTCCCTGTCCGGCATCGTGCCAGCAACGGGCTATTTGGTTACCTGCCACGCCATAAAATGTAACTAAAAGGTCGAAGCCTTTATATTCGGCATTTAAATTCAGAGAGTAAACAAAGTCAGGGTTTGGATCGCCAATCATTACTTTATCGGCATCTTCAATCACCCCATTGCCATCAGTATCTACGAATTTAACATCGCCTGGTAATGCATTAGGCATAATAATCTTCCCTTCTGAATTTTTATAGTTTGCAACTTCAGCTTCGTTTTGGAAAATACCTGCAGTTTTATAGCCCCAGAAATATCCCACAGGAAATCCAACCTGGGCACGGACAACATAAGGACCATTACCCCACAATTTCACGTTGTCGGCATTTATTATTTTTTGACTGTTCTTAATTTCCGTAACCTCGTTGGTATTATAGCTCATATTGCCACTAATGCCATATGAAAGATCACCTGCATGGTCATTCCAGCCTAAACCAATTTCAATATCCCTTATTCTTAATTTCGCCACCATTAATATATGGTGCATTGTCAACTCCCCAGCTGGCTAAAATTGGGGCAGCAACTAACCAGTCCTTTGTTGTCTTTATATAGTAGTCAAAAGTAAGGGCCAATTTTGAGGCCAGCATTTTGGAATCAAAACCAAGATCTAATTGCTCTGATGTTTCCCATTTCAAATCGAATGTAGGAATGTTTAAAGGATAAGCACCGAGAGTAGGAGTCATTTTATCAGCGTTAAAATAATAGTTTGCCCGGGTATTTGGATCTGTGTTGTAGGCAATTTGCGATACGTACTGGAATCCAGGTATACTCTGGTTACCATTTTGTCCCCAGCTACCCCTGATTTTCAGGAAATTCAAAAACGATTTGGTTGGCTCCAGAAATTGTTCGTTTGTTGCAACCCAGCCTGCTGATGCAGAGGGAAATGTGCCCCAACGGTGTCCTTTTGCAAAATTCGAGGAAGCATCGGCTCGCATCACGAGGGTCAGCATATAGGTTTCTTTATAGTCGTAGTTAATACGGCCAAAATACGAGAGAATGCCACCTTTACCCCATGGATTACCACCAATACTTGCTGTACCCGGAACATTTGCGTTGTCGATATAGGCATGTTCAAAATCGTTAAAAACACTATTTGAGTTCGTAATAGAAACGTTTTCACCAAGTCCCCAACGTTCAGCGCTCATACCTGCCAGGACGTTAAAATGATGAGAAGCTCTCATTGAAAATTGATAATTCAATGTGTTTTCAAACAACCATCCTCCCAGTCCACCACTGGCATTTTGTGTAACACCATTGAGTAAAGACTGATTAGTAGGGCCTAAATAATAAATCGGGCTCCAACTTCTGTAATTAGACTGGCTAGGGCTAAGTGAAAAAGTAGATTTATATTTAAGACCCTGAATTGGTTGAATCTCCAGATAAACATTAGCATTCAGGTTAGAGCTTTTATTTATACTTGATCCACCATAAATCATGTTGGCCTGAGGGTTTGCATCATTGGTATTCCATGGAAGTACGTTATGATAAGGAAAAGCAGGATCAGTATTACTGCTGGCGAACATTGGAAGAATCGGGAGTGCCTGGGCAGCATTGAGAATGTTATTCCACCACATATTCCCGGTACGGATACCATGACTCTTAGTGTAGGTAAAAGATAAATTCTCCCCTATCTTAATAACATCGAATTTTTTACGAAGAATTACATGATCTGAATTAATACGGACTGTGTACCGGTCGTATGTCGATTGGACCGGGTATCCAAAAATACCATCCTGTGTAGTATATGAGGCTCCAAGTGAAAACACAGATACTGCATTACCTCCGGTGATGTTAATGGCATGACTCTGGATTGGTGCATTTTTGGTTTGCATCTCCTTGAGCCAGTTTGTGCCATTCCACGTGCCATCAACTATCTTTTTATAATAAACCGGATCAAGCAGGGTATTATAATCTGAAGGACCATATGGAGCAAGATTTGAATTCATACGTGCTTCATTCATGATCATCAAATATTCCTGTGCATCGAGCAAAGGCAAAAGTTTGAAAACATTTTGTACTCCGGCATAACCATCATAAGTTACGGTCATCGAGTTTAAAGTACCCTTCTTGGTAGTAACCATAATAACACCATTAGAAGCTCTGGCGCCATAAATAGCTGCCGATGCAGCATCTTTTAAGACATCAATTGATTCGATATCACTCGGGTTAAGATAATTGATATCGCCCCTGGGAACACCATCAACAATGTATAATGGCTGAGAATTCCCAATGGTACCCACGCCACGGATATTAACTTTAAAACCAGCACCAGGCTCACCCGATACTTTTGTAATGTTAATACCAGGAGTTAAGCTTTGTAATGCCGTCATGGGTGATACTGTGTTCTGTTTTGTAATTTCGTCACCTTTAACTTCAATTGTAGCACCGGTAACAAGCTTTTTCTTTTGAACACCATAGCCAACTACCACTACTTCATCCAGTCCTGTAAGAGCTTCCGCGAGCGACACATTAATAACGGATTTGCCATCGATTGTTACCTCCTGGGTTGTGAAACCCACGAAGGAAAAGACCAGTGTTGTACTTCCAGCAGGAGCAGCAATAGAGTACTTCCCGCTGGGATCTGATAGAGCTCCGATAGTAGTACCCTTGACAAGGATTGTTACACCAGTCATGGGCTGCCCACCCTGGTCAGTAATGACTCCAGTAATTGGCATCTGGGCCATCAGACTAAGGTTAGCCAATAGCAACAAAATAAATAAAACACCACGTTTAATCATAGTTTTGGGTTTTAGGGAAATAAAATGAAAATATCTCAATTAAAGATTTAGGTCAACAATAGACACTAGATCAGATTTAGATTACTTCAAATGTATGGCAATCTTTAGTTCAAAAAGAGTATAGAATGTTTAAGTTTTAGGGGTCAATTGATTTTTATTGCTGTTTTGACTTCAGCTTCTCAAGGTATTTTGACGGAATGACACCAAACTCATTCTTAAAATGTTTCCTGAAGTATTTAGGATCATTAAACCCAACCTGGAAGGCAATTTCGGACACATTCAACTGACTTTTCTGAAGAAGCTGGGCAGCACGTTTTAACCGTAAAGTCCTGATAAATTCAAGGGGAGGCTTTCCGGTCAGCGCAAGTATCTTTTTATAAAGAAGTGTTCTGCTTATTCCTAAATCGCGACTTAACTCCTCGACAGTATAATCTGTTTTTGAAATGTTTTTTTCAATAAGATCGAGTGCTTTATGAATAAACAGTTCATCCAGAGATGTTATAGCAATATCATGAGGTTCAATTACCATTTTACTGCTGAAAACTTTCCTTAAATTCCTCCTGCTTGAGATAAGATTACTGATCTTGGCTTCCAGTATCTGAAAATTAAAGGGTTTGAGGATACAATCATCTGCCCCTGTTTCAAGGCTTTTAAATTGAGCCTCTTCTGCCGAAAGCGCAGTCAGCAGAATGACAGGGATATGACAAGTTTTATCATCAGCTTTTACCCTCCGGCATAATTCAATCCCATCTATTCCGGGCATCATTATATCACTTATGATAAGATCAGGAACTATTTTTTGTATTATCGCAAGAGCTTCTTCCCCATTTGCGGCTTCATATATATTATAAATTTTCTGCAAATTGTCCTTGATATAGAAACGTAAATCATCATTATCTTCTGCGATAAGAAGTGTCGGTTTTTCCTCAGGCTCATTTCGCTGGGCTTGTCTCATTGTGCACAGCAAAATGGCTATAAGAAGTTACTGTATCTTTATTCTTCTGTACACTTTTTTCAGATAATGTCTCAAGGCTACCGGCAACCGGAAGAATTACTATAAAGCAACTTCCTTTGCCGGGTTCACTTTTGACAGAAATCACACCATCATGCAGTTTTACAAATTCTTTCACTAATGCCAAACCAATCCCCGATCCCTGATCACCGGAAATTTTGGAATCAATCTGATAAAAGCTAATGAATAGATTGTCAATCTTATCATGAGGAATTCCAATGCCAGTATCCTCAACCTTTATTATCAGATGTGTAGGTTTTTGGATAGCTCCATTTTCTTTAACCTGATCACCTTGCCGTTCAGTAAGAATAGTAACTGACACCTCCCCGTCGACAAGTGTGAATTTGAAGGCATTTGACAGAAGATTGAACATGATTTTTTCCAGTTTATCCCTGTCAAACAATGTATCCAGCGCCTTAATCTCGGAATGAAAAACCAGTCTAATTTGCTTCTGCTCCGAGAGATCTTTAAATGAGGAAACTGCCTCTTCAATAACTGCTATTATATTCCCGGCTGAAGGATTATAGCCGAATCCCTGCACCTCCATTTTCCTGAAATCAAGGAGCTGATTAACCATAAACAACAATCTTTTGGCATTTTGGAATATGAGGCTCAGAGGTTTCTCTTCAGGCCTGTTTTTAAATTGATCCATTAGCTTTTCCACCGGAGAAAAAATCAGGGTAAGCGGTGTCCTGAATTCATGCGAAATATTGGTAAAAAAATTTATTTTCATCGAATCAATCTCATGAACATGCTGTGATTCAATGAATTCCTGTTCCATTTGCATCTTCATCCTTTCTCTTGTAAGTATCAGGTAACGAAGAATAAGCAGTAATGATAATATCAGTGTAGAATAGATAAGATAAGCATACCAGCTTGCCCAGAATGGCGGGAGGACTTTTATTTTGAGGATCTTTGGTGATTCATTCCAGATACCATCTGAATTTGTGGCTTTTACCTTAAAAGTGTAGGTTCCGTTCTGTATATTGGAATAGGTTGCAAAATTCTCCATCCCGTCTGTTGTGATCCATTTATCATTAAATCCTTCCAGAGTATATGCATATTTAGTCTTACCCGGAAAAAAATAATTAAGTGCAGCAAAGTCAATGGTAAAGGTATTCTCAAGAAATTTTAATATCACTTTATCGGTATTGAATATTGGTTTTTCGAATAATACCCTGCCGTTAATAGCCTCACCGTACCTCACTACTTCATTATCAATTCTGATATCACTGATAACCAGATTTGTTAAGGCACTGTCTTCTTTTATTTCCATGGGATAAAAAGCATTAAGGCCATCGGGTCCTCCAAACCAAAGTTGTCCGTCCCTTGTCGTAAAAGAAGCAGTCGGGTTAAATTCCTTCCCCTGCAAACCATCACTCATTCCATAGTTTACAAATTGAAAGGAAAGGGAATCTTTGCCACTCGTTTTCCTTACTATTAGCTTTGACAGACCATTTTTAGTGCTCAGCCAAAGATTTGAATCACTATCTTCCTCGATCCTGAACACGCTGTTTGAGGGCAAACCATCAGCTTCTCTTAAAACCCGGAAATTATCGCTCTTTTTATTCATCAGATTCAGCCCGTTATTCGTACATATCCAAAACAAACCCCTGCTATCCTTAAAAGTAGAAATAGCGTGATTATCGCTCAGCGAGGCAGGTATTTCAGAATTACTGTAATAACATTTTGATCTGTTCTGAACCGGATCATAATATATCAATCCGTTAGCTGAACAGATCCAGAGATTATCATTTTCGTCGATGGATATTGAATTAATGTAATCAAAACATATGGGACTATTCTTAGAGTTAATACGCTTAAATTTCGCTGTCTTACGATCAAACAGGTTCAATCCGCTTGTCAGAGTTGCAATCCAAAGGTTTTTATGACTGTCTTCACGTATGCTCCAGACGCGATCATCTGATAAAGTTGATGAATCGGAATCACTGTGGCGGAAAACAGTAATCTTCCCGGTTTGAGGGTCCAGGCAGTTTAATCCTCCAAAATAGGTACCGATCCATATTTTTTTTTCAGAATCTTCAAAAACTGAGACTATAATATTGCTGCTCAGAGTATTAGTTGCACCACTTTTGGATAGATAATGATTGAAACTATTTGTTTTTCTATTATAATAGTTTAAACCTCCGCCATTCGTTCCAATCCAGATGTTTCCTTTATTATCTTCTGTTATACAATCTACGTCATTATTGCTGAGGCTGTTAGGTTCAGATGGGTAATTTCTGAACAGTCGGAATTTACTTACATTATTCTTATAAAAATCAATTCCCTTCTTTGATGAGCCGAGCCAGATAATACCAGATTTATCGCAATAAAGAGAAGAAAGTCCATTGCTCGACAGGGTACCTTCTGAATATGGCAGACTCTTAATATTTATAAATTTAAAATTCTCCTGATCAACTATAAAAACGCCGTTACCGTCAGTAGTGACCCAGATAAGATTATCGGTATCTTCATCAATGCCTGAAATCTGCAGATTTTTGAATATTTCACCATTTTTCTTCTGAAAATCGAGATCCCATGAATTTTTACTGATATTGAAAAGATGCAGTCCGTTGAGCTCACCTACCCACAGGTTGTTTTCATTATCAACAAATAGTTTTGAGATGCTTCCGTGCCTGTTCTTGCTCTCTCTGAATGTTTCAAATTTCTCAATTGAGTTTGAATTCTGATTGTACTTGATTATGAATCCGTTTGTAGTCCCGATCCAAAATGAATTTGCTTGGTCAGGAACAATTGCTGTAATATTATTTAACTGCGAAGAGCATGACTGTTCATCTATTAAAATATGCCTGAAAGATTTGGTTTGTTGATTGTAAAAGAATAATCCATTATGAGTTCCTATCATAATATTGCCTTCCGGATCATTTGACATAGCTGTAATGTAGCCAACGTCCGGACATGAGAGCGGAGTTGATGATACAAGATTTACCCTGCTGAACTTGAACGTTTCACTATTTAGTATACATACCCCCGCTGCGGTTCCAATCCAGAGATTTCCATCTTTATCACTGGTTATGGCATTAATATCATTGTCATTAATTGATGTAGTGTCGGAGATGTTTTGCTGAAAGACTTCAAATTTATATCCGTCAAACCTGTCGAGCCCGTTATTTGTGCCAAACCAGATGAACCCTTTTGTGTCTTTGTAAATACATTTTACAAAATTATCCGACATCCCCCTGTTTACATCGACGTGGGAAAAAACATACTTGTTGTTCTGGGAATTAAGGTTTGATATTCTGAAAAGAGAAAAAAAGGCAAACAAAAGAAGCATTTTAATCAATCTACTCAGATAATTAATCTACTCCGGGAAAAATGACAATATGTAGAATATAAATACATATTCAACAACGAATCTCAAGATTAATGTATCGATTCAGGTCAATCCTTTTATGTCCTAAAGTAAATAAAACTATTCGGATTTTTCTAAATTAAATCTTCTTTTTAGAAACTGAAATCCCTGATATATTCTCAAATAAACCGGGAACAAATACAAATTGTGGTCTAACCATTAACAAATAGTACTTATGATACTAGTTTTTAGACGTTAAATTTAACCTTGAATAAATTTAGATAGGAAGACAGGATTTTTTTAATTTAGAAAGTATGAAAAGCCGGAACATAAAGATTTTCGAAATTTTGGTATTTATAAGTATTATCGTGATAATCCTGTCGTTAATCACTCTATTATTTAAAAAGATATGAAACCAGTTTCTGACTGGCCCTGATAGTGTATTATAATCGGTGTAAATCATTGTGCCATCTAATTATCAATCAGAAATTCTGTTTCCAGTTCTACCAGAAGATTATCGCGGCATATATCAGATTCAATGTAAATAGCAGGAACATCAGGAAAATGTTCCCGGCATATTGTCTTCACCTTTGCAAAATCGTCCTGGTATTTCACATATACCCGTAGCAGCAGGAATTTCCCCCATTCCTGACCTTTATTGGGGATCAATGGCCCGATTTTCTTCTGATCCACCAGTTTGTTAATGTTTTCAATGGTCACAATGGTTTGTTTTTCAACATCACCAACACCAATTGTTTCCTGTCCGATGATTGAAGCAGTGCCAGAAACCAAAAGCGTTGATCTCAAATTTCCCGATAACAGAAGTGCCCGTTCAAACTGAGGAGGATGTTTTACAAATGCTCCGGATGAGGCAGTGCCCTTCAGCATTTCCTGACCGTATTTATAAGCATCAACCTGATTCGGATTATGAACCGGGTTGATAGATATATTTTTTTTTGCCATCACAGCACAAAAATCAATGCTTACTCCTCCCAGATCCATTCCGATACCCGTGGCTGCGGGATATCCTTGTATTGTCCGGTATTTCTGATAATATTCATTTCTTACCTCATTAAAAACCTGATAATTCTGATACCCTTCATTTATTTCAAGAATATTGCCAATATAATTCCACTGACGGACAAGGTGATTGAACGACATCCCTTCAGTATCAAGGATTGCTTTCATCTGATCAAATGCTGCTATGGCTGCGCTCCTTGTATCTTTATGAAAGAGACCTGAGCCAAGCCCTCCGGCCCATACTTCCTTGATGGAATCTGAAGTAGCTACAATGTAAGATCCTGAATTCAAATTTATTGTAGTGATATCATAAGAAACAGAATCTGTATAACCTGCTTCGACAGTTACCTTCCATGGCTTTTCGGGTGGATGGATAGTAATATTAAAGACAGGACAATCTTCTCCAAAGGCACTTTTTATAGTGCTGTTAATCTCTCTGCTGACTTTCCTATATGATTCGTAATCAGGAAGATCAGTAAATATATTCATTTTAATCAATCTGAAGGCAGTCTCCCTCCTGTAAATGATCTGTTTCAGACATTGTCTCCATTCCGCACTAAAATTTCCCCTCGATTCGGGTTCAAATATTCTGTATTTTACAATCATAAAATATCGGTCTGTTATATTTTCGTTGTAGCGACGGGCCTGGACCCGTCGTTACATTATCATTTCATTTCGTAAATTCCGGGTTCCGCTGATGCACCCATAGGTACCGGATCTTTTTTGCCCATTCTGCAAGATCGTTATTATTCATGAATTTAGCATTGCCAAAGGAATTCCACCAGACATTTCCCAAAAAGATACTTCCTGAGCTGATTCCTCTTATCGGTTTACCCGAGCCCATGAAAATATTATTGAAGAACCTGAAGTTTTTATGAGCGGAGGATTTTTCGAAACTTATCAGCGGAGCAGTACGATTGTAAATCACATTATTGTAGATATTGCAGTCAGTCAGCTGGCTGATCTCATTCGATCCGTTCCAGACAAAAATTCCACCGGCTCCTTCTGTTGTTAGTGCATCGTTAATACTAATACAATAGCGGATTGTATTATTTGACCAGTCAGATGCCCCTGCATATTGAAATAATCCATAGCCCGCACCCTGGTTTTCGAACGACAAACAATACTGAATAATAGAATTGGTGACTCCTCCATCGAGATCAAATCCTCCGCCATCTTTTGCATTTTTCGATGTTTTATTCCTATAACTTATGCAATACTGAATAGTCACATGGTCACTTTCCCAGGTCCAGATCCCAACAGGACCATTGCCCTCCCTTGGCATATCCCATCCATTATTTGTTGCTGTACAATGATCAATTGTCACGTTGTCAGAAACCCCAACCAGTATCCCGTTGCCACTGTGATTGTCGAGATTTGTCGGATCTCCCGGATTGTTTTCCGCCATGCAATCCTGAATCAAAATCTTCCGTGAAGTTATCCTGGCAGAGCCCATTATATTTATTCCGCAGAATCCATTATCAAAAGCAAATACTTTTCTCACCTCCGATTCATTGCAGTCGTAAAGATCAATGCCTGACTTCTGAAATCCCGAAGCATTTACATTTTCAACCCTGCAATATTGCGTGTGAGCAATTGATAACCCATTGGAAATGTTTCCAGTGTTTCTTCCATTCCCCCTGATGTCCAGATCTGTAATCCAGATATACCTGCAACTATCAATCTTTATAGCTTCGGTACTCCCGCCATTAATCACTGCTTTTCCTTCTCCAAATGATTTTATCTTAACCGGATTTGTAACTGTTCCTTTTATGCCTTTCATCATTAAGGTTCCTTTAAAAGTTTCTTTTCCTGCAAAGTAAACATCAGCAGCATTCTTTTGAAGTCTGAGGTTAAGTTCCTGTATCGACTTTATTGGCTTATTTATTGTTCCGGAATTACTGTCATTACCATAGTCGCTGTCAATGTAATAAGCACTTTCATTCCCTGACTGACTTGTAATTCCTGATTTTTCCCTGTTACTGAATGATATACATCTTACTAATGAGATAAGTTCAAATGCCATCAGAAGCAAAAATAGCTTTTTCATTAGCAGTAAATCAATTAATTACATGTATTATCAACTAATATTGGTGCCCTGTTTCCAATTTTATAGGGGTGTTGAAAAAGTCAAAATCCATTAACCGCAAAGGTCGCAAAGATTTTACGCAAAGGACGCAAAGAACTCATTTATCATATCTTGACTTTGCGCTCTTTGCGCCTACTTAGCGTGCTTTGCGGTTAAAAAGGACTTTTTCAACGCCCCATTAACTTTCTCTACAATAAGCCGTCTCTACAATTAATATTATTTACCCGTATGAGTCGTCGGAAACCAGACCCTCATCTGTCCTGGACCCCTGTTATTCCAGAAGGCATATGGTATTAATTTTACAGGTTCTTCCACTGGAATAGCGGTTTTGCCATCAGTAGTTTTTCCCGATATCAAGCCAGTTGTTTTAATGACCTGGGTCCCTTCGAGCAATGATGGCTCAAATTCAGAGGTGACTGATGCATCTTTCTTTATTATTAAATCCAGAACATAACCTTTATTTATTTCAGGCCATTCAGCACAATAAATAACAGGACCTCTCTGAAAGGCAATCTTGTCTTTGTCTTCGGTAACTCTTTCATCAGCAATTACTTTTCGAACAGGCATAGGAAATTCAATTTCAATTCTGTCTCCCGATTTCCATCTCCTTGAGATAACAGCATATCCATCTGTCAAATTAAGTTCAGAATCTTTGCCATTTATCATGAGCTTCACCTGTTCAGAATTATTGTCTGTAAATTTATAAAGTCCGCCAGGCAGAGCTTCATTCTGAGCCCATCCCGGAATTCTGATTTTCAGAATAAAATTCCCGCTTCTTTCAGGATCAATGTTTATCACAACCTTCCCGTCCCACGGGAAATTTGCTTTCTGGGAAATGTCAACTTTCTGATTCCCTATTTTGACTTTTGCATCATTAGAGATAAACAGATTAACATACAGATCCTTGTCCGTTACAGCATAAATATATCCTGGAATCGCCGGAACAAATCTTGCTACATTTGAAGGGCAGCATGCGCAGCCAAACCAGGCTTGCCGTTGCTGCTTGCCATCAGATTCAAGAGGGTTAGGATAAAAAAATCTGTCAGCTGATAATGATACTCCTGAAAGCATTGAATTATAAAGTGTTTTTTCAAGTATATCAATATATTTCGACTGACCATGCAGGAGGAATAACCTGTGGTTGAAAAAGATATCCCCGATTGAGGCGCATGTTTCGCAATATGCCGACATGTTAGGCAATACAAATGGATCGGCAAAACCTTCATTCCCGCCACTGGCTCCTATGCCGCCTGTCAGATACATTTTTCCGAAGACAAGGTCACCCCATATTTTCGTAATTGCATTTAGATATGCAGCACTATTTTCAATTGCAGCGATATCCGCCATTCCTGAATACATGTATGTTGCTCGTACAGAATGTCCTACAGCTTCGGTTTGATCAACTGGTTTTAGATTTGCCTGATTATAGACCTGACCCTTTGGACCACGGATATCAAGAAAAAACCGGGCGAGATCAAGATACTTCTTCTCACCCGTAACTCTGTAAAGTTTTACCAGTCCCATCTCAATCACCTGGTGCCCCGGATAGACTTTTATTCTGTCATAGCCAAAATCCTTATTTACAAGGTCCGCTGATTTTAAAGCCACATCTAATAATGTTCTCTTGCCTGTGGCCTGGTAGTGAGCTACAGCTGCTTCGTAAAGATGGCCCAGATTGTAAAGTTCATGACTCAGGACCGAATCCATTTCCCACCTGTTTTTACCTGCCCACTCGTGAAGTCCGGCCCCGCCATGTTTTTCAGCAATGGTCCTGTTGGTATAAAGATAGCCATCAGGTTCCTGTGCCAGACTGATCTTATGTATTAGTGTATCGAGATAAGCTTCAAGTTTTGGATCGGGAAATGTCTGAAGAGAATAACTTGCACCTTCAATAATCTTGAATACGTCGGAATCGTCAAAAGGATAAATTGTCTGAAATTTTCCTGTATCGAGACCTGCAGCAATTTCAAAGTTTTTTACGCGTCCGGTCGATTCACAATAACCGAAAGCTATGGGAATTGTCACTGAAGCATTCTTTTTTATCCTCGGTTCCCAGAAGTTATCAGTAAGCTTTACTGCCGTAAATGGTACCGGCTGAATCGGATAATCAGCACTCTGAGAAGCCTTTTTGGTGCATCCGGAAAATAAAGTAAATAATCCGATAATAAAGATTGTCCTGTAAAGCTGATTCATATCTTTCCGTTTTTATTTTGTCAATTCAAGTACAACCACCGATTTTGATGGCATTGTTATACTTAAAATCCCTTCCTTCAAAGTAAATCCTGTAAATGTAGCGGGTTTTACGGTTTCAGGGCTTTCAAAACTGTTATATGAATTCATTTCACCTGCAGTAAGCACCTCTCCTGTAACCTTCCGGAATGTTTCGCCTATCAGTGGACAGGTCAACGTAACTGTTTTATTGGGATTAAGGTTCGCGAGGGATATATGTATTTTGCCATCATTATCAACTGATGCTGAGGCCGATACAGCAGGTATCTTTTTATCGGCATAAGCATAATCCTCACATTTCAGGTCCATGCTAAGGAGCCTGGCCCCCTGGTGGACACGGAACATTCTGAACACAAAATATGTCGGCGTCAGAACCATTTTGTCACCCCTGGTAAGAATAACTGACTGAAGGACATTTACCATCTGTGCAATATTTGCAGTCTTGACCCTGTCGGCATGCTGATTAAAAATATTAAGGTGAATTGCTGCTGTTATTGCATCACGCATAGAATTCTGCTGAAAGAGGAAACCCGGATTCGTTCCCGGTTCAACACTGAACCAGTTGCCCCATTCATCAACAACAAGTCCCTTTGTTTTCTCAGGATCATATCTATCCATGATATCTGAATGTCCTTTAATAATCTGATCCATCTGAAGATTCAACCGGAAAGTTTCGAACCATTCTCTTTCGTCGAACTTAGTAGCCGATCCCTTATGATCCCAGCCGTTAACAACTGAATAGTAATGTATCGATAATCCCTGAAACATTGACCGGGTTCCGGGATCCTTCATTAACGTTTCTGTCCACGCAAAATTGTAGTCGGATGGACCGCACGCAACCCTGTAAAGCTGATTTCCGCTATAGTTGCCAAGAAATGTTGAATATTGCCTCATGGCACTTGCATAGAACTCATCTTTCATGTTTCCTCCGCAACCCCAGTTCTCATTTCCAATAGCAAAATATTTTACTTTCCATGGGTCCTCCCGGCCATTTTCTTTTCTGAGATTAGTCATTGGACTTACAGCATCAGAGGTCAGGTATTCAATCCAGTCTGCCATTTCTCTCACTGAACCCGATCCGACATTTCCATTAATGTATGCATCGCATCCCAGCAGCTCGGTCAGTTTCATATACTCGTGGGTCCCGAAAGAATTATCTTCAGTCACTCCTCCCCAGTTGGTATTTACAATTGATGCCCTTTTTTCTTTCGGTCCGATACCATCTTTCCAGTGGTAGGTGTCAGCAAAACATCCACCGGGCCACCGGAGGTTCGGTATTTTCATTTCACGGAGCGCTGACAGTACATCGTTCCTGATGCCGGCTGTATTTGGGATTTTGGAATCGACACCTACCCATAGACCACCATAAATACAGTTCCCCAGATGTTCTGAGAAATGACCGTAAATATCTTTGCTGATAACCGGACCAGAATGATTTGCAATAATGACTAACTGGTTTACGGATGTCTGATTTTCTTTCTGGGCACTAGTTTTGTAACCGGCCAGCAAGATCAAAATAGCGAAAAGCAGAATAGATTTTTTCATGGTTAATTATGACTTTATGATTAATGCACTATTCCCTTTGTGTTACTAAGTGTTGAACTTTGTGTTACTTAGTGGTGAAAGATTTAACACCAAGGCTCACAAAGGTTCACAAAGGATAACACTAAGGTTCTCAAAAATATGTTTTAATTTAAATGTCCTTTTTCAATCATTGAACCCAGTTCCTTGTATTTTCTGAACAGTTTTTCATACTTCTTCGCTCTCGCAGGATCAGGAAGATACTCCTTTTCGACTCCGCCTCCCATGGCTTTCTGTGCAGCCGGGATATCCTTATAGACACCTGAAACTACAGCTGCGGCCATTGCTGAACCCAGTGCGCAAGTCTGTTCGGAGGCAGCAACTTTTATAGGCATATTCAGAACATCTGCAACTATCTGCATTACAAAGGGATTCTTTTTTGCAACACCCCCGATAGCTATTACACCATCTATACGGATACCTTCAGAGATAAAGCGCTCATTAATCATTTTTGAACCGAATGCTGTCGCCTCAACCAGTGCCTTAAAGATCCTTGGTGCATCGGATCCCAGCGAAAGCCCGGTGATTGCACCTTTAAGCGACTGATTTGCATCCGGAGTACGACGGCCGTTGAGCCAGTCGAGTGCAATGATAGAGGTCTCTTCAACCTGAAGTGATTCAGCCTTCTTGCTGAGTTCTGAAATTACTTTGTCAGAAGTTTCTTCAATTATCCTTTTTCTTGATTTTTCATCGAGCCAGCTCATCTCTGAAATTATATTAGTCGCAGGCCACATCAATAATTTCCCGAACCAGGCATATATATCTCCAAATGCGGATTGTCCTGCTTCAAGACCCAGCATGCCTGGAATTATTGATCCGTCAACCTGTCCGCAGATTCCGGCTACAAGCTTGTCTCCGACTTCTTCCCGGGGTGCTACAATCATGTCGCATGTGGAAGTACCCATTACCTTTACAAGATTGTATGGCCTGATCTCCCCGCCTACTGCACCTGTATGAGCATCAAAGGTTCCGACGCCAACTTTCACCCGGGTATTGAGACCAAGTTTCCCAGCCCATTCATCTGACAGGTTGCCAACCTCGGTAGCACATGTATACGTTTTGCTGAAAAGTCGTTCCCTCAGACCCGTCAGAGCAGGATCAAGCATAGTAAGAAATCTTTGGTCGGGCAATCCATCGAATTCATCATGCCACATGGCTTTATGGCCTGCGGCACAACGACTTCTTTTAATCTGAAGAGGGTCGGTTTTTCCTGTCAGCAAGGCCGGGATCCAGTCGCAATGTTCTACCCATGACCACGCGTTTTCCCTGACTTTGTCACTCTTGCGAAGTACGTGAAGAATTTTCGCCCAGAACCATTCTGATGAGTATATCCCTCCTTCGAATTTGGTAAAATCAATACCCCCCCATGATTTAGCGAGTTTGTTGATATCAGAAGCTTCCTTTACAGCTGTGTGATCTTTCCAAAGTATAAACATTGCATCCGGATCTTCTTCAAATCCATTTTTTAATGCCAGAGGAGTCCCTTCCTTGTCGACTGCTACCGGAGTTGAACCGGTAGTGTCAACTGTGATACCTGCAATATTTTTTACTACCTCCGGCGGCAATCCGGCAATAGCGCCGGTGACTGATTTTTCAAGACCTTCAATATAGTCGAGCGGATGTTGCCGAAACTGGTTTATTGAGGGGTTGCAGAAGAGCCCTTTCTTCCACCTCGGATATTCAAATACGGAAGTTCCGACCATCTTACCATTTGATGTATCGACTACCACTGAACGAACTGAGTCGGTCCCGTAGTCAATTCCTATAACATATTTTTTTGCCATAACTTAAATTATAAAAACGTATCTACTTTCTCTGTGAAGCTCTGTGAGTCTCTGTGCAACTCTGTGTCAGTTCTTAATTTTTTGTTACACAGAGTGTCACAGAGAAGCACAGAGAGCCACAGAGATCTAAAAAAAGTCAGTATTTAAATATTATCATCATCTTGTCCATAGTAGGAACTACTTCCATGTTTCCGTTTGAAATGTTTCTCCAGCAAGAACTGAGGAATAGGTTCTTTTTTGCCAAGCAGAACAGTATAAAATGCCAGTTTTGCAATCTCCTCAAGTGCGATCGCATTATAAACAGCGGCATCAGCATTTCTTCCCCAGCAAAACGGGCCATGACCATAGACCAGAACTGACGGCATTGTCAGAGGATCGACAGTTCCCAGCTTTTCAATGATTATTTTTCCTGTATTGAGCTCATATTCACTTTCGGTTTCAGTACTGGTAAGTTGCCTGGTGCACGGAACCTCACCGTAAAAGTGGTCAGCATGAGTTGTTCCAAAGGGAGGGATAGACCTGCCTGCCTGTGCCCATGAAGTTGCATAGGATGAATGCGTATGTACAATTCCGCCCAGTGAGTTGAAACATTTGTAGAGCAGCAAATGTGTCGGAGCATCCGTTGAGGGTTTAAACTTACCCTCGACCACCTTACCTTCCTGATCAATAACAACCATATCGTCGGGCTGCAGAGTTTCATAGCTTACTCCTGATGGTTTAATTACTATCAGGCCGCTTTCTTCATCCCGTCCGCTTACGTTGCCCCAGGTATGAACAACCAGTCCGTTTTTAACAAGGTCGATATTAGCTTTGAATACTTTGTTTTTTAATTCTTTCAGCATTTTCCTAAAATTTAAGGACCTTTATCTTCTTTTTTTGCCTTTGTTTTCCCTGGTGCAATACTTTGTGTTCCTTTGTGGTTAAATGTTTTAGCTTTTACCACAAAGGTACTCAATCCCGAGTACTCGGGATCACAAAGGGCACAAAGGACTTTTTCAACATCCTCAAGTGGGATGAGGTAAAAGCATTCAGTTCACATCCAGATTAAAAAAGGAACCATTTTCTTTTAACCTCTTATAATTATCCTCATTAAAACTGTAATAATAAGCTCCTTTCTTTGAAGTCTCCTTCTCCTTCTCATCGAGTTTTTCAAGAATTTCCATCGATAATATTTTCTTCCTGAAATTTCTCTTGTCAATATTTTTCTGAAGAATGGCTTCGTAAAGATCCTGAAGCTGGACAAGAGTGAATTTATCAGGTAACAGTTCAAAACCAACCGGTTTGATCCGGACCTGGTTCTGCAGGTCAGTAAGTGCACGCCGGACCATTAAGGGATGGTCAAATATCAGATCTGGCAGCCTGGAAAGGGACCACCAGCTTACCCCATTTTCACGCGCAAGCTCCTTGTTGATATCACGTATCGTAATAAGTGCAAAATATGCTATGGAAATCACTCTGTCGCCCGGATCTCGGGCTGTTTCCCCATAAGCGAATGACTGCTTCAGATAAACAGATCCGAGTCCGGTGAGTTTACGAAGAATTCTGCTTGCTGCTTCATCGAGGCTTTCATTCTCTTGAACGAATCCGCCGGCAAGCGACCATTTTCCCTTAGCAGGTTCAAACATCCGCTTAAAAAGAAGCAGCTTTATCTCCTTTTCAGATATATCGTAACCGAATATGATACAATCAACTGCAACCAGATGCTTATTATGTTCCGAGTATAATTTCATTTCTTCAAAGAGGATAATGGCAATATTAACCGGGTACTATTTAACGGGTCAGATTATTCCTCCGGCGAGATGATAATAAATTTCATTCCACCTTAATTCATTTTTAAAGGATGTAATGTCACACTTTTCATCTATGAGAACATATTCGACTCCGATCATTGCGGCAAAGTCTTCAAGGTATTCGGAACTAATTGAAGTACTGAATCCGGTATGATGCGCTCCTCCTGCCAGTATCCAGGCAGCGGCACCTCTTTTCAGATCGGGCATTGGTGTCCATAGCACACTCGCAACAGGAAGGTTTGGCATATCGGGACATTTAACCACCTCGACCTCGTTAACGATCATTCTGAATCTGTTCCCCAGATCAATAACTGAGACATTGATGGCATTGCCGGGGGCAGTCTTGAAAACCAGTCTGGCAGGATCCTCTTTTCCGCCAATTGACAGAGGATGTATCTCGAGAGAAGGTTTTGAAAGAGCAATTGACGGGCAAACCTCGAGCATATGTGCTCCCAGGACTCTCATGCCCTTCGGATCAAAATGATATGTGTAATCTTCCATAAAGGAGGTTCCGCCTTTGAGCCCCTCTGACATCACTTTCATGGAACGCACAAGCGCAGCAGTCTTCCAGTCACCTTCTGCTCCAAAACCGAATCCTTTTGCCATCAATCGCTGTACGGCAAGTCCGGGTAATTGCTTAAGACCGTGCAGATCCTCAAATGTGGTAGTGAAAGCTTTGAAGCCACCGGCATTCAGGAATTCTTCCATACCGAGCTCAATCCTGGCAGCTTCTTTTAGTGTGTCGGAAGTAGCAACATCTTTTTTTAAATTATATTCTGATCCATATTCAGCAACCAGCTTTTTAATTGCAGATGGTGAAACTTCGATTACTGATTTTACAAGATCTCCAACTCCAAAGCCATATACCGAATAGCCCATTTTCATCTGGGCGCTTACTTTATTCCCTTCTGTTACAGCAACATCGCGCATATTATCTCCGAACCTGGCAACCTTCATGTTCAGGGCATCATTGTATGCCGAAGCCGCTCTGATCCATACAGCTATTCTGTCGATCGCCTCGGGATCCTGATAGTGGCCAACTACCACTTTCCTGTTCAATCTCATACGGGTTCCGATAAAACCGAATTCACGATCACCATGAGCCGACTGGTTCAGATTCATGAAATTCATATCGATTGACTCCCACGGGATATCCCTGTTAAGCTGGGTATGAAAGTGAAGAAAAGGCTTATTCAGCAGGGATAAGCCCTTGATCCACATCTTCGCCGGAGAAAAGGTATGCATCCAGGTTATAAGACCAATACATTTCTTCGAGTTATTTGCTTCAGAACAAAGTTCTGTTATGGAATCAGGAGTTGTAAGAACCGGTTTGAAGACTATCTTCTGCGATATTTTTGGTGATTTATCAAGAGCAGCAGCTATTTTGGCTGAATCTGCAGCTACCTGTTTAAGAGTCTCAGGACCATACAGATGCTGACTGCCGGTCACAAACCAAACTTCAGATGTCTTGTTAATATCCATTGCTTTTAGTATGTTTCAGAGTGATTAGTTAAAGTCAAATGATTACCAGAAATAAGCGTAAAAGGCTATAATTACTACGATAATTATCCCTGAGAAGAATAGATCCCAGTTATTCCAGCTCGCCCTGGTGATCGCTTTTTGTTCTGCAGTGGCAGATCCAAAATATAATCCTTTGATAGCAACCTGATCGGGTTTCTCAGTAGTCATAGCTTGTGATAATCATTATTATAATAACAATGAAGAAGAGCGCAATTTCATAATGAAGCCAGTTAGGTGCAAGAAAAACCTTATAGATCAGGCCGTCATGGCTGATACCGGAAGCAAATACTTTAAGAGCCAGCCGTGTCATGCCAAGTGTAAAACCAGAGATTAATCCAATAAGTCCGGCCATCGGTGTAGTCTTTTTAGAAGCAATTCCCAAAAGGAATACTGCGGCAATTCCCGGGGCAAGAAGTGACTGAACATCCTGAAGATAGGCATAGAGAACTTTACCAAGTCCTTTCATTACAGGAATCCACAGAATACCAAGGATAACCACAACCACTGTAGCAATTCGTCCTACTCTGACCAGCTCCTTTTCCGGAGCCTTTGGCTTGAATTTCTGGTAAAAATCAACAGTGAATAGTGTGGCTGACGAGTTGAATAATGAAGCGAGGGAACTCATTAAGGCTGCCAGGATTCCGCCAACAACCAATCCCTTGAATCCCAGTGGAAGCAGCTCCTTTACAAGTATTGAAAATGCAGCGTCAGAGCTTGTTAAATTAATCATCCCTTTTGCATTAAGAGCATAAGCAATCATACCGGGGATAAGGAAAATGAAAACAGGAGAGAGTTTAAATGCAGCTCCAAGGATCGCACCACGACGTGATTCTTGCTGGTTACGTCCTGAAAGCACTCTTTGAACTATGAACTGATCGGTACACCAATACCAGAATCCAATAATAGCGGAACCAAGAATTACTCCTGTCCAGGGATACTCAGGGTCACTGGCTGACCTCATCAGCTGTGTCATTGTATTGCCTGCTGAATTAACAGGTACTGCCCTGCATATAGTCATCATTTCGTGCCAGCCACCCAGTTTAATCAGACCTATTACCAGCACAGCGAGTGATCCGATGAGCAGAACCGGAGTTTGAAGTACTGAAGTCCATAACACAGCTTTCATTCCGCCCAGTGTGGTGTATATGCCGGTTAAAACTACCAGTCCGACTGCACTGATCCAGAAGAAGTCTATCCCGAACATAGAGTCAATCCCAAAAACCTGTTTGAAGACAATTCCTCCCGCATATACTGTCACCGCGACTTTAGTAAAAACATAGCTGACGAGTGAGATTATTGAAAGAACACTTCTGGATCCTCTATTATAGCGTTTCTCAAGAAATTCCGGCATTGTAAACACTCCGCTCCTGGCATAAAACGGGACAAAAAACCATCCAAGTATCAGTATGAGCCAGCCATGCATCTCCCAGTGAGCCATTGCCATCCCGCTTGATGCCCCGGCGCCTGCCAGTCCGACAAGATGTTCAGAACCGATATTGGACGCAAAGATTGATGACCCTATGGCCAGCCATGTTGCATCGCGGCCTGCCAGGAAATAGTCAGACGATGTTTCATCTTTTTGTCTGACTACCCAGATAATTATACCTACCAGTCCAAGGCAAAAAATGCCGAGTACGATCCAGTCTAATGTTCCCATAATATTTTATTTTTATTACTTATGATAAATAGGTTAGCTAAATGTGAACAAACTCAGATAAGGTTAATAGGATCAGGTAAGAGCTTTATAAAGATGATTTGCTCTCAACAAATCTATAAATAATATATTTAAATGTTAGGATTACACTTAAAAAATAAAATAGGCATTAAGAATGATTAGTTCTGTGAAACTTGTCGCTCGACATCCCCTGAAGGCATTACCCGGTTTAAGGTGAATATTACTTGTATGCAAGTTTTCTCCCCTGGGGGAGTGCCCGAAGGGCGAGGGGGTATACCGATAATAAATATAGTAATCTCGAAGTATTAACTACTTTTAAAAGAAGATTCACGGTTCCACTCCTCAAGTGAAGCCTTGATAAAATCGATTATCCTCTGATTGTCCTCTTTACCGTTCCCGGTAATCTTCATTGGTTCTCCAAATTTTATGTGGATATGTTTATGCCTGTCGAGAGGGCCAAGCTCCTTAATCAGTTTCCCATTTCCCCAAAAATCAGTTTTCAGGGCGATCGGGACCACCTCCACTCCAGCTTTCTTTGCCAGCTTCACTCCAAGTGAATTGAACTCCTCGGGCCTGAATTCAACACTTCTGGTACTTTGCGGAAAAATGACAATAGATATTCCATTATTTAACCTTTCGAATCCGCCGTTCATAACGGCTTCCAGGTCTTTCCGCGGATCAGTACGTCCAACCACAATAGGATCACGCGATTTCATAACATCTCCGAATAAAGGATGTCTGACCAGACTGTCTTTTACCACAAATGTAAGTTCCCTGAGAGGACCGATTATTGAAGGCAGGATCATAGTTTCGAGAGTGCTCATATGATTGCTTATAAAGAGCACCGAACCTTTTGACAGAGTAATATTTTCCATCCCGGTGATATGAAAAACGCCTCCGGCTTTTTCAATGAATCTGAGGATTTCGAGAGAAGAATCAGTCCACGCTTTTGTATCATATAGTCCCTTTTTAGCTTCCTTCCTCGTCCGCAGAACAATAAAAGCATATTTCAGAGTGAAATATAACCTGTTATAAAAAAGAACTTTTTCAAAGATCGGTATAGTTTCCTTTTCAGGAGTATTATAAGAATTTGAATCAAAATAGCCTTTGCTCATAAAACGCCGGAATATTAAACTCTGCAAATCTAATACTTTGGGATTACTTTTTCTTTATCTGATTGTAAAGGAGATAATCACCCAGTGGAACAGGATCATGCGTCTTGGCCCATTGTCTGGTAAGAATGTATTGTTCTTTAAGGTTATCAAAATTAAACATGAGGAAATCCTGTTTAAATTCCGGGATCCATATATAACTCAGGTATATCATTTCAGGAGCTTCTTCAGAATACTCCTTAAGTCTTTTGATCATCCCTTTTTTCAGGATATTGTCAAGTGATATACCCATTTTATCAAACCTGCCTTTATCATCAATTCCCAATCCCTTAAGTTCTTCACTTACTGAGGGTATACTATCACTCTTTCTGCTTATTATATAAACTTTCGCCACTCCCCTGCCCCTGAATTTTTCAAATTCGAGAAGTGCATGGTATGGAATATGATCATCGCCAACACCGCCATCAATATATTCGACGTCCGGTATTGTTTTGACATTTTTAATCCGAACCGGAGGAAATGCGATAGGGAATGATGAAGAAGCCATCATAATATCCACCAGGCTTAATGTTGTATCAGTCTCCTCATTAATTTTACGGCTGCACATCCTGTAAACCTCTTTTTTAAGATCAAGAGTCTTAAGATGCGTGAATGATATGGAGGTCATAACCGGAAGATCGCCTATCTGATGATAACCCAGTTTCCCTTCTACGATCCTTGTAAAAAGATTTCTTGCCGGCTGTGTGTTCACCGGAAGTCTCTTTTTCCCCTCCTGAATAAAGATGTCACTGTTTTTAAGGTTGAAAAGTATATCCCTGTATTCCGGCCATGTTATTTTTCCGGTTAAGATACCATTAAGCATTACTGCGTTAAGTGCGCCTGAGCTTACGCCTGATATAAATACAACATCCTTCAGTAATCCCCTGTCATAGAGCTCTTCAAGCAGGCCGGCTTCCTGCGGGATCCTTGCTGCAGCGCCGGTCAGTATTATTGCTGTACCGGATCTGTCCTGCAAAACAGGTTCATTTTTGAAATTATTCTCCTTCCATGAAAACAGGAAAGGCGAAATGATCAAAACCAGAATAATAAATACAAGTACTTTTGATATTTTCATATTCAGCAAGTTTATCTGCTTAGTAATGGAAGCACAAGAAGCATTGCGGAAAGACCTATTAAAATTACGACTGCTGACCAGCCTATTATATTTGTCACAGGCTTATTAATATGAACACCCATTATTTTTTTGTTGTTAACAAGAATTATCATGCAAAGGAGCACTACCGGCAGAAGCACACCATTTAAAACCTGTGACCATAAAGAGATCTGTATCAATGGAGCTTTTGGCAAAAGAATTATAAAGGCTGCAATTAAGATAATACCTGTATATAAAGTATAAAATTCCTTTGCATCATCCCATTTCTTATCTATACCGGCTTCAAACCCAAATGCCTCACAAACATAAAAAGCAGTTGCAAGCGGAAGTATTGTGGCAGAGAAAATAGATGCTATAAACAAACCAAATGCAAACACCTCAGATGCAAGATGGCCGGCTAATGGTTTCAGAGCCAGTGCAGCATCCTTTGCTTCGCCAATATGTATACCATTTTCATGCAGTGTCGAAGCGCATGCTACAATAATGAAAAATGCGACGACTACAGTAGCTATGCATCCCACAACGATATCGATCAAAGTATATTTGTAATTCTTCATCTTAAGCCCCTTTTCTATAACAGACGATTGCATATAGAACTGCATCCATGGGGCGATAGTTGTTCCAACCAGACCTATAACCATGGCCAGACCCTGGGTACTTACTTCAAATTTGGGATGTATAATAGATGATCCGATTTCCCCCCAGTGGGGTTTGCCCATCAGCGCTGAAACTACATAGGTAAGCAGTGAAACACTGAATATCAGGAAGATGCGTTCAGCGATCTTGTAATTCCCTTTTACAACAAGAATCCAAACCATAAAGGCTGCAACAGGTACGGATATATATTTAGTAATACCAAATACCTCCATACTTCCTGCCACTCCTGCAAATTCAGTGGTAGTATTTCCAATATCGGCAAAAAGAAGACCTACGAATATAAAAAAGGTCACTTTCACACCCGCATTTTCACGGATCAGATCGGCCAGTCCTTTTCCCGTGACGATTCCCATCCTTGCATTCATCTCCTGAATTATAAGCAATACTACAAAGGAAGGTATCAGGGTCCAGATCAAGCCATAGCCATATATTGCTCCGGCAACAGAATAGGTGGTAATACCTCCGGCATCATTATCTACACTACCGGTAATGATCCCCGGACCGAGTATAGCAAAGAATATGGCAATTTTACGTAAAAGCCTTTTGGTATTGAACTTTGAACCTGACATAGCTGGAAGCTTTATTTTTTATTCGTTCTTCTCTTGCGTGTAAGGTCTTCAATGACATCGTCGATAACCACCATTCCCTGCAGCAGGTTATTCTGATCAACCACAGGGACGGCCAGCAGATTATATTTGGAAACCAGCTCTGCAATAGCACCTACTTTCTGGTCATCGAGAAGATGAACCGGTTCTGCCTTCATTATATTACTGACACTTATATTTGGTTCTGAAACAACAAGATCGCGAAGATTAAATGATCCGATCAACTCATCATTTGTTTCAACAACGAACATGGTATATAGTTCTGCCGATTCGGGTTTTTTTGCTCTCAGTTCGACCAGTACTTCTGCTACGGTCATAGTGGCGCTGAATGAAAGATAATCAGTTGTCATTATACTCCCGACCAGATCATCGTCGTATTCAAGAAGTTCCCTTACCTCTTCCGAAGACTCCTTATCCATCTCCTTCAAAAGCATTTCAGCTTTTTCATCTTCAAGCTCATCGAGAATATCGGCGACCTCATCTGCAGGCATTTTTTCAAGCACATCTGCTGCCTTGTTGACAGGGAGATTTTCCAGAATATGAATCTGTGCGTTTGTTTCGAGTTCCTCAAGAACATCAGCTGCTTTTTCTTCATCAAGGGAAGAGAATACCGACATGCTCGATTTTTTGCCCATATCCTCAAGAATATCTGCAATATCTGAAGGGTGAAGAGTATGAAGCTTAGCGTAGGTCTTTGACAATCTGATGTTAAGATTTGAATGGTCGATAGCCTGCACATCATCCCATAGAATGAATTTTGCCGGTATATTTATTTTAAAAAGCGACAGAAATCTTTTTATGGGAATTGAGATCCCAATCCGTCGTAAAAGTCCCTCAATACCAATATCAACAGCAATAGCAAACGTACCTGTGGGCAGGGTTGCCAGCCTGACATCATTAACTCTTACCAGCTTTCGTCCGTTCATATCGACAATTTGTTTATCGAGTATGTTATCAACGAGCAGAAGTCCGTTATTGACTTCATCGGAGCCAAGTTCAATAAGATCTGTGCATGTTACATTAAGCACTTCTCTTGCTTTTGTGACCATAAAGCTCTTAAAGGAATAGAATCTGATATCCTTATGGATCTTAAGTCTTACACCTATGACAAGTTGCTGGTTCGGATCGTTGTTACCCGAGGGCATGGCGTTGACAAGCAGATCTTTGATTATTCCAATTGCGTCACCATCGGCGCCAAATGCTTCTTTACCGATTATTCCGCTTAAATAAAACGTTGTGAGTGATGTCATAGTCACCTCCTTTCTTTTCTGATACAGGAGGAAGTGACCGTTATTACAGATACCCTTCTATATCAGATTTAGATTAATATATTCGCAGGGTCGTCGTCCATTAAATTCTTAAAATTTTATTTCGCGAACAAAAGTAAATCTCAGATCATAACTTTCCAAATAAAGTTATACTATTTTGTCAACGTTTCATTTAAATTAATTCCTGTTTTGATAAAAGGATTGCTATGTCGTGGCGTTAAAATAATTACCTGTAATATTATGCCTGCAACTTTTTACAATTTTATAGGCATAACCGCCAAATTTATATATATATTAGCCCAAAAGAGGCGTATTTCTTCCGTTTTATGCTTTTTTTACTAAATTTGGACTCGATTGTAACCTCATTTAAGCTAAATAGTGGGAATTTTAAAAGACAAACTTTCAGGTTATGATGCCCCTCAGAAAGCCATGCAGGCTGGCATCTATCCCTATTTCAGGGCAATAGAATCCGAACAGGATACAGTAGTAATCATTAACGGTAAAGAGGTTCTGATGTTCGGATCGAACAGCTACCTTGGACTTACAAGTCATCCAAAAGTCAAAGCCGCAGCAAAAGCTGCTATTGATAAATATGGTACCGGCTGTGCCGGTTCAAGATTCCTGAATGGTACGCTTGATATCCATATTGAATTGGAAAACAAGCTGGCCCAGCTGGTAAATAAAGATGCTGCATTATGCTATAGTACAGGTTTCCAGGTAAATCTGGGAGTTGTATCGTTACTTGCCGGACGCCATGATTATCTCCTGCTCGACGAACTCGACCATGCTTCTATAATTGAAGGCAGCAGGCTTTCATTTTCTAAAGTGCTGAAGTACGCTCATAATGATATGTCAGCACTCAAAAATAAATTAAAACTGTGCCATAAGGACCGGATAAAGCTTATTGTAGTCGATGGTATCTTTTCTATGGAAGGCGACATCGTTAATTTGCCCGAAATAGTGAACCTGGCTAACCATTATGGTGCTTCGATAATGGTCGATGACGCTCATGCACTTGGGGTAATCGGGAAAAACGGATCCGGAACTGCATCTCATTTCGGACTGACAGATAAAGTCGATCTCATAATGGGCACTTTCTCAAAATCATTTGCATCACTCGGAGGATTTATAGCTTCTGATAAGGAGGTTATTAATTACATTAAACATAATTCAAGAACTCTGATATTCAGTGCCAGCATGACACCGGCTGCTGCAGCTACTGTGCTTGCATCAATTGAAATAATGGAAAATGAGCCTGAAAGGATCAAACACCTGTGGGACATGACCGCGTTAGCTCTAAATGGTTTCAAATCAGCAGGTTTCGATACAGGCAAATCCGAAACACCTATCATTCCTCTTTTTATCAGAGATGATATCAAATCATTACAATTAACACAAATGCTCCTTGCAGACGGTGTTTTTGTGAATCCTGTTGTTTCTCCGGCAGTTCCAAAAGAAGATTGTCTGATCAGATATTCTCTGATGGCAACACATACAAAAGAACAGGTCGAAATTTCAGTTGAAAAAATTACCAAAGCTGCAAAAGCGTTGGGAATATTAGGTTAAAACAAAATTTATAAATATTTGTTACACAGAGTGCCACAGAGGTTTCACAAAGAACCATAGAGGCAAAACTCTGTGTAACCCTCCCGCCTTGCGGGACAAGTTGTGCTTTTCCGTGTAACTCTGTGTAACTAACACCTTTCATATGAAAAAAATAATTCTCATTACAGGGATTTCATCGGGTTTCGGGAAGCAGACAGCTGAACTTCTGGCTGCTGAAGGACACACTGTCTATGGGACCGTTCGACGCAATGTTGAAACCAGTCCGTCAGTTACTGTCCTTAACCTCGATCTTACAAATATTGATTCTATCAGACAAACAGTTCAAACAATTGTCGGGAAAGAAGGCAGAATCGATGTTCTTATAAACAATGCCGGTATGCATACAGGGGGACCTATTGAAACCTCGCCTCTTGCAAACATAAAGCTCCAGATGGACACCAATTTTCTTGGCATGGTGAATCTGACACGGGAGGTACTGCCTGTTATGAGAAAACAGGGCGGTGGTACGATAATTAACTTCAGTTCAATAGGCGGTTTGATGGGTTTGCCATTCCAGGCATTTTATTCTGCAGGCAAATTTGCTATTGAAGGTTTCAGTGAAGCGCTCAGAATGGAAGTCAGAAAGTTTAATATAAAAATTGTTCTTATTAACCCCGGTGATTTTCATACCAATAATTCAGCCAACAGGAGGAATTTTCTGGCACCTTCTGATGCTGCCGATCCTTATAATGAGCAATACCTGAGAACACTTGCAATAATCGAAAAAGATGAAGCAAACGGATGGGATCCCAGGGTCCTTGCCGGAAAACTTGTCAGAATTGTTGACTGCAAAAATCCCCGTCAGAGATATATAATATCATCATTTGAACAAAAGCTTGCAGTTGTCCTGAAATACATTCTCCCCGGGAAATTGTTCGGAATGATCCTGGAAGATCACTATAAAATAAGCCGTTAAGCCGTTGATCATTTTGACAGCTAATTTTTCAAGAACGCATAAAAGATGAATGAATTTGATATAAAAGCAGCCGAATGGGATAATAATCCGATGCACTGGGAAAGGTCGGAGGCTATTGTAAATGAGATTATAAAGCTTATTCCTCTAAGCAATAAAATGACCGCACTTGAATACGGGGCAGGCACAGGAATAGGCAGTTTTTTACTCAAGGACTACCTCAAGAAGATCACTTTGATGGATAACTCATCGGAAATGGTCAAAATTATGAATGAGAAGATCAGATCATCAGAGGTTAAAAACCTCAGAGCATTGAATTTCAATCTTGAAACTGATGTTTACAGGGAAGGAAAATTTGACTTTATCTTCACTCAAATGGTGCTGCATCACGTAAATAATATTGAAAAAATCATCAATACCTTCCATGCTCTGTTAAATCCACAGGGGTACCTGGCGATTGCAGATCTCTATGAAGAGGATGGATCATTTCACGGGGATGGTTTTACGGGACACAAAGGCTTCAATATTGACTCATTGTCCGGAATATTAAGGAAAAACAGGTTTTCAGATATCATTCATAAGACCTGTTTTGTTATTAACCGCAAAATATCGGAATCTGAGACAAAGCAGTATGAGGTATTCTTAATAGCAGCAAAAAGGGACTAAAACAATTAACCGGTCCATTTGTTAAAGTTGTTCGTACTTTAATCTTACAAATAAAAATGATGGAAATAACATTTGAAGGAGGGAAAGTTGTAACAGCTCATTCTCACGGGCATGTAATAAAAACCGATCAACCTGTACACAGCGGCGGGCAGAACTCTGCCCCTTCTCCATTTGAACTGTTCCTGGCTTCAATTGGAACCTGTGCGGGTATATATGTTAAATCATTTTGCGACAACCGGAGTATTCCGACAGACAATATTAAGATTATTCAGACTGCAGAATACGACGAAGAAACCGGCTTGCCGGTTAATATCAAACTTGATATTAAGCTTCCTGCTGATTTTCCTGAAAAATACAGAGAAGCGGTAATCTCAGTAGCAGAGCTGTGCAAGGTAAAAAAGTCTATGGCAGCTCCTCCTGTTTTTGAAGTTGTTACCTCAACGATATAATAAGTAGAGACGCCCAAATTGGGCGTCTCTACAATATTCCTCAGGCGTCACTACAAATCAAATATTGAAAACGCTTCGTGGTCGATTCCTATACCAGGTACATATTGATCAGCTGTTCATAGAGCTCCTGTTTGCCGCTTCTGGTTTCAGGTTCTCCAAGGTCCGAAGCAATATCCCTGAGTTTGGCAAGAGTCAGTTTACCTTTCTCAAAATCTTTTCCGGCTCCCTTGTCGAATGATTCATATCTTTTCTTTCTCATTTTAAGGTAGTCACTGTCTTTCAGGATCTTATCCGCAATCACTAGAGCTCTCGCGAAAGTATCCATTCCACTGATATGAGCGATGAAAATATCGTCTGCATCGGTCGAGTTGCGCCGCACTTTGGCATCGAAATTTATACCGCCGGTTGAAAAGCCGCCGGATTGCAGGATAACCATCATGGCTTCGGTGATCTCATAGATATTTGTAGGGAACTCATCCGTATCCCATCCGTTCTGGTAATCACCCTTATTTGCATCGATGCTTCCCAGAAGTCCGGCATCGGCAGCAACCTGTAATTCATGCTGGAATGTATGTCCGGCAAGGGTAGCATGATTGACCTCTATGTTTAGCTTAAAATCTTTGTCCAGACCATGCTGCCTCAGGAAACCGATAATTGTCGCCACATCATAATCATACTGGTGTTTTGAAGGTTCCATCGGTTTTGGCTCAACAAGGAACGATCCCTTGAACCCTATTTTCCTGCCATAATCGCGTGCCATGGAAAGCATCATTCCCATATGCTCGAGCTCCTTTTTCATGTTAGTATTGTGAAGACTCATATAACCTTCTCTGCCGCCCCAGAAAACATAGTTTTCCCCACCCAGAGCAACGGTAGCATTAATTGCGTTCTTCAATTGTACTCCTGCATTTGCTACAACTGTAAAATCAGGATTTGTGGCTGCACCATTCATGTACCTGGGATTTGAAAAGAGATTTGCAGTTCCCCAGAGAAGCCTGACGCCTGTCTGTTCCTGCATTTTTTTCATAACAGGCACGATCTTTTCCAGTTTTTTTTCAATCTCGAAAACCGAACCATCTCCGACGATATCGGTATCATGGAAACAATAAAACCCCGCACCGATTTTAGTAAAGAACTCAAATGCTGCATCAAGCTTCCATTTTGATTTATCATTATCTGTAGCATCTTTCCATGGATATATCCTTGTAGCATTGCCAAAAGGATCTGAACCATCGCCACAGAAGGAATGCCAGTAAGCTACTGCAAACCTAAGATGATCTTTCATCTGCTTGCCACCGACTTCCTCTTCAGGATTATACCATCTGAATGCAAGAGGATTTTTTGATTTTTTCCCCTCATATTCAATTTTCCCTATGCCAGGGTATGCCTCTTTTTTCCCTTTGTAAACCATATTAATCATTATTAAATTGAAAAACAATAATATCAAGAAGAGCTTATTTTTAAAGCTCTGAGAGCAATTCTTTCCACCTTTGATATGCCTTTTCATAATCTCCTGATCGTGTCTTGTCAGGTACTGTAATTCCCACAGTTGTCAGTCCGGTGAAAGCTTCTTTTTCTGATTTATAATAACCGCATCCTATTCCTGCACCTCTGGCAGATCCGATGGAACCATCGGTGTTATAAAGATGTATTTCTGATCCCGTCAGACAAGATAAAACCTCACGGAATACCTTGCTAAGGAACATATTGGCCTCCCCGGCTCTGATCACCTGAGGATCTATGCCTGCTTCCTTCATAATATCCAGACCATACCTGAATGAAAAGGCAATACCTTCCTGAGCAGCCCGGAACATATGGGCATTGGTGTGAGTATTAAAGTTTAATCCCGCAATCCTTGCACCTGAATCTTTATTCCCCAGCATTCTCTCAGCACCATTGCCAAATGGCAGGATGGAAAGTCCGTCGGATCCCGGTGCAATTTTTTCTGCCATATTGTCCATATCATTATACGACAGATTGTTACTGCTGTTCCGTTTTAGCCACGAATTTAGTATGCCAGTTCCATTAATACATAAAAGCACTCCAAGACGTGTTCGTGATTGATCATGGTTTACATGCAAAAAGGTATTCACTCTTGAGAACCTGTCATATTTTTTCTTATCAGTGACACCATAAATAACGCCTGAAGTGCCTGCTGTAGCGGCAACTTCCCCCGGGTTCAGGACATTCAGAGACAGGGCATTATTTGGCTGATCACCGGCTCTGTACGAAACAGGTATTCCATTGGGCAGTCCTAATTCATTTGCGGCAGACTTAAGAAGCATTCCACTCACAGAAAATGAGGTCCGGGCAACTGGTAAAAGATCCGGATTAAAACCAAAATAATTCAGAAGCTCTTCAGATACCTTATTCCCGGGAAAGTCCCAGAAAATCCCTTCCGAAAGGCCGGTAAATGTCGTACTTATTTCTCCGGTGAGTCTTAATGCTATGTAATCCCCAGGCAACATTACCTTGTAGATCCTTGAAAACAAGTCAGGCTCATTATCCCTGACCCAGGCAAGCTTAGAGGCTGTGAAATTGCCGGGAGAGTTAAGAAGATGCTGAAGGCAGAAGTCCTTGCCCAGTGAGCTAAAGGCTTTTTCACCGTATCCGACTGCCCTGCTATCGCACCATATAATGGATTTACGGATCACATCATTATTTTTATCAACTGCAACCAATCCGTGCATCTGATAAGAAATACCGATAGCGCCAATATTTTCTTTTCTTTGTCCAAGCTGTTCACTGCAATTGAGGATTGCTGCTTTCATGTTAGACCACCATATCTCCGGATCCTGTTCGGCCCACCCGGGCTTAATTGCAATGATCTTCATCTCTTCAGAAGGAGAAAATGCCGTTGCAAGACACTTACCCGTATCTCCGTCAATCACTGAAGCTTTAACGGAGGAACTACCGATATCAATTCCAAGTAATAACATATATCCAAGATTTTATTGTTCCCGTCAATCTGAGCTCCTCTGTGTAAGTCCCGATAGCTACCGGGTCCATTGAGCACCGCAGATGTTAAATTTAAGAATAATTATCAATTGAACAAGCAGTAATCTCATGTCACAGTTTCGGAATTACGTATTCTACGGTACACACAATCTGCCTGGCCGCAAATACTGCAAGTATATCGACTGAATTTAACATTCTTTCCGACACCGATAATGCCGCTTATCGATTTCACAGGGTCCATAAGTGCTGACTGGGTGAGCTTTATGCCACAGTAATTGTTTGGAATAAGCTTAAATAATTTGTGTTGCTCCGCCACATCCCAGTTACAGTAGCCCGGACTGTACCGGTTAGTAATTTTACTCCCCGAATTTAGCATTGTCCTTTCAAGATCAGCCTGCATCAGGTCAGCAGCAGCCTCAACTATCTCACTTCCTATAACATCATAGGTATAACCCCGCAGGAAATCTCTTTCCTGCATTGCCATTCTGCTACGGATCCCTATCTCCTCACCTGCAGTGCAGGTAAAAATGGCAACAGAATCTGATTTCTTTATCTGACCAAATACAATCTTTTTAATCTGAAAACTGATTTTATTTATCTCGATTGATTTCGCGATGTCATCGAAATGAATATCATTGAATAATGTATATTGAGATTTAATGTTGCTGATCTCTTGAGATTCAATAAGCAGTTCTTCAATCAGACTTGTAACAAGTTCGCGGTCTTCTCCTTCCTTATACCCTAAAACAGTCTCAATCATTGAAGCACTTAGATTCAACTCCTTAAACTTAAAATCAAATGTCTTATTTATCATAGCCTGTCCGCACCTAAGTTTTTTATTTAACAGCCCCTTTACCCAAACCCGATTCCGTCACTATTCTCTGAACTATTGATTCCCAGCTTAATGTCATAATATGAATCCCATTAATTCCCTGTTTCCGTTTAACAGAGTCAATTACTTCCAGGGCTATCTGGACTCCCTCCTCAGAAGCTGATTCCCCTGCATTCTCCATCCTTTTCATTATTCTTTCCGGCAGGCTTACTCCAGGCACATTTGAATGAAGATACTGAGCAATCTTTAAACTTTTAAGAGGCGCGACTCCTGCCAGAATATAGACTTTATCGAGTACTCCTCTTTTATAAAGTTGTTCAAGCCATAAGTCAAGCTTTTCAGGTTCGAAAACCAGGTTGGTCTGGAAAAACTGGGCACCTGCATTTACCTTTTTTTGATCCTTAATTGCCTGCAAAACAGGATCAGATGCGAAAGGAGAAGTTGCAGCCCCAAGAAACAGTTCCGGCGGATTTTTGAAGCTTCTGCCATCAAGATAAACCATGTCATCTCTCATTTTTCGCAGGATCCACAGCATTTGTACAGAATCGATATCAAGTATATTCATATTGCTTCTTGGAGAAGGGCCGATGCTCGAATTATCGCCGGTTATACAAAGAATATTTTTTATCCCCAATGCATTCGCGCCTATAACTGCTGATTGAAGACCCGTCCTGGTCGTGTCACGTGCAGCAACCTGAAATACCGGCTCGGCATTCTGATCCAGAGCCACCCTGCAACATGAAATGCTCGACATCTTAGGCCGTGCAGACGAAGAATCCGTAAAATTTATTGCACTAACATAGGGCTTGACAGAAACGATATCCCTGATAAGTTTAACAGTTCCTGCTCCCTGGGGAGGGGTCACCTCTGTAGCGACAACGAATTCTCCTTCTCGAAGCTGTCTTTCAAGATTGGAAACAGGTTCATGTGAAGGAGCAGGATGATATTCTGCATCACCATTCCACCAATCGGGCTGTCTGATAGTTTTGAACACACCATCCCAAGCTTTTGATTTCTTTACCTGGTCATGGGAAGTAATTCCTCTAACGAACTTTCCTGTACCTGTCTTCCTGACCTGTCTGACCACATCACCCCAGGTCTCGGTCCCGACTTTATTCCAGTCAAGCGGAGGTAGTACCTCAAGAAGAGTCTGCTCGCGTCCGGTTCTGAGAGCTCTTTTATATATAGCATACCATATGCACTTCCGTGACTCATCGACATAACAATTTTTTTCAGGTGTTATGCCGCCACAGGGTCCGTTTCTAATCCCTTTAGGACACTCCATGGGGCATATTAGTGCCGTTTCCTGAAGCAGACAGTTCCCGCACATACGGCATCCAAATAAAGGTCCCTTAACACTGACCTCAATCTTAGCCAGAAGCCGTTTCCCAAATGATTCCTTCTTAAATGGGAAAAAAGCGGGTTGCCATCTGCGGGCAGGTTTAATAACTGACAAGTTGTTTCAGATAATTTACCGCACCCTGCGGATCGGGTGAATAAAAATCGGCACCTATTTTTTCACAATATTCCTTTGTAACGGGAGCACCTCCGACAAGGATTTTTGAACCGGCATATTTTTCTTTTACAGCTGAAACTATTTTTTTCATATTTTCCATAGTAGTTGTCAGCAGTGCCGATAATCCGATAATTGCCCCCGGATGTTCATCCAGCGCCTTTAGAAATTTTTCAGCCCCGACATCAACACCCAGATCGATTACCTCCCAGCCACCTCCTTCTATCATCATTGCAACCAGGTTCTTTCCTATATCATGCAGGTCGCCTGAGACCGTACCAATTATAAACTGCCCTTTCCTTTTTGTTTCGCCTGACTGGAAAAACGGTTTCAGATGTATCATGGCACTATTCATTGCTTTTGCTGCCATAAGCATCTGGGGAACATAGATCTCTTTTCTGCTGAACTTATTACCTACATTAGCCATTGCAGGTATCAGTGCATTTTCAAGGATTTCATCGGGTTTAACTCCTTCCTCCAGGGCTCTTTTTGCCAACTCATCCGCACCATCCTGGTCTTTCATATTTGGCGGGTAAGGTGATACCCTGTTTATTTTCCCAAATTCAACACATTGAGCTAATTTATCGAGTATTTCATTCATAATATTGCTTTTTAAAATCGGAATCAGATTCTTCGAGATGACCGACAGGAGAGAACATTCCGGTTTGTTTCCAAAATTATTCAATATTTTATCTCTTCAGCAATAAATCAAATAATAATTTATGCAATACAAACTATTACGGGTTGATTTTATATATCTTTAATCTGGAAATAATCTTACTTAAAACCGACTTTCGAAATGAAATCACTAATTATTCTTATGCTTAGCAGTATATTAAGTATCGCTTCAGCTCAAAATACTCCTCCTGTGGGAATATTCAAGGCTAATTCAGATATCGGCAATCCTCAACTAGCCGGTTCGGCAGTATATAATCAGGCTGATCAGAGCTATATTCTTAAGGGAGGCGGTTATAACATATGGTTTGACAGGGACGAATTTCACTATTTGTTCAATAAAATAAAAGGTGACTTTATACTCACCGCAAATTTTGAATTTGTCGGGAAAGGTGCAAACGCCCACAGAAAGTCGGGATGGATGGTGCGCGAAACAACTGATGCAAAATCTTCTCATATTTCCGCAACACTGCATGGCAGCGGGTTGACTGTTCTTCAGTGGAGGGCATCTGCCGGAGCCGACATGAGAGATCCTCAGGATGAGATATTTGCAAAGGATTCATCATACAATGTAATACAGCTTGAACGAGCCGGAAAGAATATTATAATGAGAGCTGCACACGATGGCAAACCGCTTGTAATAATCGGTTCTCATGAAATGGAAAATTTGCCTGATGAAGTGCTTGTAGGACCGTTTATCTGTTCACACGATTCAGCCGTACTGGAAACAGTTAAAATATGGAATGTCAGGATAGACCAGCCCGTTGCTGATGACTATGACTCATACAGATCACCCGCTTTAGGATGCAGATTGGAGACCATGACTGTTGCAGATGGAAAAAGAAAAGTCATATTCGAAAAACCTGGCAGATTTGAAGCTCCTAACTGGATGCCTGACGGTAAAAAGCTGCTTTTTAATATGGATGGCTTATTATATAAAATACCGGTCGGCGGTGGAGAATTAGAAAAACTCAATACCGATTTCGCCGACAATATCAATAACGATCATGGTATATCCTTCGATGGTAAGCTTCTTGCAATAAGTAACTCAGTCAAAGGTGGTGGTTCAGCTGTATATATACTACCTCTGGCGGGTGGTGTTCCAAAATTGATCACAAAAGAAACACCTTCTTACTGGCATGGATGGGCTCCTAATAATAAAGAAGTTGTGTATGTGGCTATACGTGGCGGAAAAAAAGTATATAATATATACAGGAATTCCATTGAGGGTGGTAAAGAGGTAGCTCTTACCGATATTCAGCCAGGTCAGCATGTAGATGGTTGCGAATATTCACCTGACGGAAAATATATTTACTATAACGGCCATTATACCGGTACAATGCAGATATGGCGAATAAAACCCGACGGTTCAGGCAGGGAACAATTAACATCTGATAATTACAATAACTGGTTTCCTCATATCTCTCCCGACGGAAAATGGATATTAATGATATCCTTTCCACCCGATATTGACCCGAACAGTCACCCGGGATACAAAAGGGTTATGTTAAGAATTATGCCTGTAACAGGTGGAGAACCCCGTGTACTTGCATATCTGTATGGCGGACAGGGAACTATCAATGTTCCATCCTGGTCGCCTGACAGTAAACAGGTTGCATTTGTAAGTAATTCGGGACCAACAAAATAGCTTTACCTCTCCCTAAATCCCTCCCCAGGGGGGAGGGACTTAATAATTAAATTGATTTTCTACTGGGGATGTATCAAAAGACTTCTTTTTTAGGATATTCGCCTAAAGAGGAAGTCTTTTTACGCTTTTATGGACGGATAACATCCTAATGTTTGGGATGATCAAAGGATCGTAACTACA
Source organism: uncultured Bacteroidales bacterium (assembly GCA_963791065.1). Classification (GTDB taxonomy): domain Bacteria; phylum Bacteroidota; class Bacteroidia; order Bacteroidales; family VadinHA17; genus LD21. The sequence continues at coordinate 75,789 of CAWBQN010000015.1, read as the reverse complement.
ATGAACTACTACATGTCGAGGAAAAGGGGGTTTTTTCCCTAATTTCTGGCTGCCAGTTTTGCCAGATTATGTGATAGAGCAATTAATCCGAACTCAATTTGGGTTTTTTCCAGACCCCTGGTCAAAAATTTCCTATAATTTTTGTTGTGCTTTATGATTCCAAAAACTGACTCTACATCAACTGGCCTTTGTCGACGATATTCAATACCTTTTTCACTTGTCAATAGTTCCCGAGCTTTCCTTTTGTATTCCAGGAGTTTACGATTTATCTCGATTCTTCTGTCACCTTTTGCTTTAAAGCAGAGATTTCTCACCGGACACCCATCACATTCCTGAGACCGGTAAACTCTGATGGTTTGCTCATACCCGTTGTCATTGGTCCTTTTAACCTCATCAATAAACGATAATTTTTTCCCCTGAGGACATAGATAAAAATCCTCATCTTGATTGTATATTAGGTTCTCCGTCCTGTAGGGATTTTCTTTCCATTTCTTACTTTGTTCTTTATGAAAATTATTATATTTCACATAAGCCTGAATACAATTCTTTTCCAGGTATTCATAGTTTTCTTCAGATCCGTATCCTGAATCAGTGACAACTGCTCCAGGGTCTCTGTCATACTGTTGCCTGAGTGATTCCATGTGATCTTTCAATGCAGTAGTATCTGCTGCCAATTGGTGTTCTGTATATCCTATAATGAACTGGTTCTCTGTGCTTATTTGCACATTATATGCAGGCTTTAGTTGACCGTTCCCAAGATGGTCTTCCTTCATTCGAAAGAATGTTGCATCTGGATCGGTCTTGGAATAACTATTCCTTCCTCCTAGCAATTTTCCCTGTTCTTCATATTTTTTAAGTATCTCAGGCCACTTCTTCCTAACCCTGGATAACTTATCTTTTACTTTCTTGTCTATATCCTTGCCTTTTAATGCTTTATCTATTGTCTCTATTGTCTTTCTTACCTGTTCTTCATCGATTTTCTCAAAATGTTCTGGTTCATTGTTTTCAAGTTCCTCCTTTGCGACACTCTCGGCATATGCCCATAATTCCTTGATTTGCTTCTTTATTTTCTCCTTATTCGTTTTTATGCTTTTTGCCCAAACGAAAGTGTACCTGTTAGCGTTAGCTTCTATTTTGGTCCCGTCAAGAAAAACTTCATTCATACTTATGACTCCACTATCAACAAGTAGTAGTACCACCTGACTGAAAATCTCTTTCAGAACTCCATTTAATCTCTCGCTGCGAAAGCGGTTTATAGTATTGTGATCAGGATGGCTCATTGCTGAAAGCCACATAAAATATATGTCACGATGAAGAGCCTGCGCTATCTTCCTGCTGGAGTACAAATTACTCAGGTATCCAAAAACTATGACCTTTAGCATCATCTTTGGATTATAGCTTGATGTGCCTCCTCCTTTATATTTTTTTATAAGATTATCTAAATCAAGACTTTCAATGACTTGATTTACAATACGTACCGGATGGCTAGACTCTATCATTTCTTCCAGGGATGGCGGAAGAAGTAAAATTTGGTTGGGACTGTAATCTTTAAAGACTACATTTGTTCTGTAATTTTTTTGCATACCTCAAGTTACATGATTTGAGGTTCTTGGAAGGGGGAGGCATCCCCCTTCTTTTCCACATTTTACTTCAATTATTAACAGTAATTTCGAGTGGAAACGTGCGATGGCAAACCGGAAATGGCGCGAACTTCAGCCTTTTTTGGGAGCGTGACGCCTAAGGCATTTTGCCAAAAAAGGCTGAAGTTATCATTTCCGGCGCCCTTTTTCTTTGGTTCGTTTCTTTTTGGACGAACAAAAAGAAATGAACATTATAAAAAGAAGATGTACTTTTGATACATCCCCCTGGGGGATGAGGTCATAAAACAAAATTCTTCACAGGTATTTCACCATAAACAACATCGAGGAACGGCTTGCCATTTTTCAGTCCTATATTTCCAAAACCCGTTCCCGTTGAGATAAAACTAGTGAAGTCCCCGGTCCTCTTATCGATATACATCTCCTGAGAAACGGCATCGTATCTTACGCCTGTCAGACCCTGCAGCATTCCATAGCTCGACATTGCCCGGGCATACCAGTGTCCGCACTCATATTCGTCAAAGGGATTCCTGATTCTGCCATCATACCTGCTGCGGCAAGCCTTTACGATCTCAAGAGCTTTCCCGGTTTCTCCGGTCAGCATAAGGTGAGAGGCCACCTGATATTCTATGCCGGTCCACACCTCATTGCTGTAAACAAAAGGGAGTGAAAGCATCTCACCTTTTGGCCATGTACATAAAAGCAGCCCCCCTTCAGTTCCAAGTGCATAGGAAGGGCGCTGAGGATTTGAGTGGTCAGAGAGATCGGATCTGAAATTATATTTATAAACCGATTTAAGATGGCTCGCAACCTTTGCCGGATCAGCAATATTTTGCAATCCGCACATTTCAGCTATCCATATTCCAAGGACACCATCGGAAAGACATCCTTTCCCGTACTGATATTTAGGTCCCTCCTTCTGTAAGAGTTCCCTTGCTTCTGCCGAATAGTCACTGTTCCAGGCACCTTTAGAAGCAGCAACGGGATCTAGTGCATTCAGGCCCTGCCATTTTATTACCTGATTAAAGTATTCACCGTTATAGAGTTCCGATTCCATTGCTTTCCTGCCTTTTTCATAAAGGGCCTGATATTTTTGCACATCTTCTCCCAGAAATTTGCCCATCCCGGAAATAGCTGTAAGAGCTCCCAGATAAAATCCAGTACACATTCCATCGGGTCCCCAGAACTCAATATCATAGGTATTGTGATGGGGTTCTTCCAGAGTTCCGGTTGATCTTGGATCCCAGGTCCGGATACAATAATCAATGCTCTGTACCGCCTTCGGGTACATCTTTTTCATCCATTGACTATCCCCGCTTATTCGCCAGTCACGGTACAATTTCATTATTCCACCCAGCTGCCCGTCAGCTGCAGCATAGAATGTAGTTGCTACGGGCCTGATTGGAAGTGCGGCTCTGAATGTCTGGTGCCCTTCCTTGTCCTGATCCGGACCGAACTCTGTCTCACGAAGGGTACGTTCAAGTTTCGGGAAGAGATGCGGTATTGCCTGGGCATAGTTCCAGACGTGGGTGCATGAACCTTCACAACAGCCTGAATTATCACCGCATCCTTCCCAGCTCCATAGTTTCCCGTCTGGCTGTCTTAAGACGGTAGGAGATTTGAGAATAGACAGGTTAGCAGAAATGGCCTCAATTACTTCCTGTGGCAGAGTAGAATTGTAAAAACAATCCCTGAACAATACCGATTTATTCCGAAGATCGTTATAATTTGTTTTCCAGTAGGTTACGACTTCATCGATCCCTTTGAATTGTGAGGTGTACCAGGGCCTGTAGAACGGATCGTTACAGGAACATTTTGCATCAGTACACGACTCTTTATCTTTTCCTTCGGCGTCTTTCCCAAATTTGAGATCTGTATCAGGAACATACCAGGCTATCATAAGCTTTATGACTTTTGTTTCACCGGGATTCAGGGTGAAAGGGATAAATAACGATGCACCCGGAGCTCCTTTTTCGACAGGATCCCCCTGCCTGGTTTCTCCTTTCATTATTGTCTCCCAGGTAATTGTAAGCGGATCCCACCAGCCTCCCCTGAACCAGCAATGATCAATGATAGTGCCGGGCTCACCCGTAAATATGGCAAAATCACCTCTGGTTTCAGGTTTATCCTTTACACCTTCTTCCTGCAGGATAAATCCGTCGGAAACAGTTCCGATCTTATTAATACCATTTGGCTGGCTCATAAAATTCTTTGAATTGTAGGAAAAGACAGAATCAATCTTTGATTCGCCTCTATTCCGGATAGAATATTCAAGAGCTCCTACGGGAAGGCTTGAGTTGTCTTCATTTGTCGGTATGAATGGACTCCACCCTGTTAATTCAATACTGACCGGGATATCATCATCCTGCATCTCTATGACTGCAAAAGGAAACCTTGATGTGAATCTGGTATTCTGAAAACGTGGGAGCCCATAGGATGTGCCTCCGGATCCATTTGCCGAATCGGGTTGTCCGAACTTTTTCCATTCAGCGACCTGCCCCTCCAGGACTTTTGTTCCGTTTTTAAATCCTTTAACCGATATTGCTGCAAACATACAGGGCTCATTGAATACCTCAGGATGGTTGTGTACTGACATATGCGAAATACCGCCTGCTCCTTCCAGACAAAACATGCCTGCCCCTAAGCCTCCTATAGGAAATGCAATGCGGTCAAGATTTCTGCCTGAATAGTAATTATTATATTCATGGTGGTCAGTCTCATCTTTAGTGACTTTGCCTGTGTTTTTCGCTGTACAGGAATTTAAAAGATTTGCTGCACCGAGTGTACCAATACCTGCAAGAGCAGTACTGGTTATAAACCCGCGTCGGGTGATCTGTTTCTTGATTTTCATTCCCGGAAATATAAAAAGTTTAAAAGAATCAGAGATTAATACGGCAAGAATATAAAATTATGAAAAAGAGTCAATATCGGCACAGATAGCATTTAAATAAAAAAAATAACTATTTTTCAGACTGGAAGATATATCCATTTAAAATGCGTTCACGACTATACGCTGTACTTTCGATTATATTATTTGGCATACTTTATTGCTATACTGCTGTTGGTGTCCTTATTATCCTGATTCTGGCCATGTTAAAATTGAAGGGTCCTATCCGTGTTATCACGCAGCTATGGGCAAAGTCAGTTTTCATAATACTGGGCAAGAGCTTCAGGGTACAGGGAAAAGAAAATATCAATAAGGATAAAAGGTATATCCTCGTTGCCAATCATGGGAGTCTTTTTGATATTGTAGCGATTATGTCAATCTACTCCGGAGTATCATGGTTTGGGCATGAAAGGCTCCTCAAAGTTCCCTTGTTCGGTACAATTCTGCAAATGACCGACTATATACCCTTTAAAGAACCTACATATACCAACACAAAACAAATGATTGAGCAACTAGTGCAAAATTCAAAATATCAAACGGTTGCCATTTTTCCCGAGGGAACCAGGACGCTAAATGGACAAATCAATCAGTTTTACAGGGGATTCATCTATCTGTTCCGTACCAGGGATCTTGAAATATTGCCGGTTACCCTGAACGGATTCTATAAACTTAAACCAAAGAACAGGTTTTATATTAACTTCGATTCAAAACTTGATGTTGTCATTCATAAGCCAATCAAAAAAGAAGAGCTCGCAGGAAAGAATGACTTCGAAATAATTGAAACTGTCAGAAATGTAATCGAATCGGCATATCACTAGTTTAAGTCAGTCATTACCAAACAGATTGCAAAAATTCCGAAATACTGAAAAGTTCATATATGGATAACACTGAGCCCAGATGGGTATTTATTGTTAACCCGATAGCGGGAAACGGGTTTGCAACGTCTATTGTCCCCACACTTAAAGAAATGATCCGAAAACATAATGCGGATGCAGAAATTGTTTTCACGGAGAGAAGCGGACATGCCGCAGAATTATCAGAAGAATATCTCCGGAAAGGGTTCAGGTATATCATAGCAGTCGGCGGCGACGGCACATTTAATGAATTATCGAGGCCTCTTATTGATAAAAAAGATGTAATAGCCGGCATCATTCCTGCCGGTACAGGAAATGATTTCATACAGATCCTGGGATTTCCTGACAGGTTTGGAGACAAGGAATGGGATATCTTTTTTAACAGGAGCCTGATTACGATGGATGCCGGATCGTGCAATGGAATGATCTTTCTTAATGGGATGGGCCTCGGATTCGATGCAATGGTTGCAGCTGAGAATTATACTGAACCCGGTAAAGTAAAAAGCGGGAGTAAGCATAAATATATCTGGCATATTGTCAAGACTCTTTTGTTCTTCAGGGAGAAAAAGATGATTGTAAATACAGGGACAGGAAGACACGAGACCGACTGTTTTATTAATACCATTGCTAATGGAAGAAGGTTTGCAGGCGGATTCTATTTAACTCCAAAAGCTATCGCTAATGACGGATTATTGGATGTCTGCATGATCAGAAAACTTTCGCTTACAGAAAGATTTTCCATTCTGCTAAAGGTGCCTGAAGGAAAACATATAAATGACAGCAGAGTAAATTATTACCAGAGCAAAAACATTAATATTGAGTTCAAAGAGGTTGTTCCATTTCACCTTGACGGAGAATTATACTTTTCCGACAAATTTGATGTGAAGATCCTGCCGGCTTCATTAAAAATAATATATAATCCTGATGGAAAGCATTTTTTCAAATGATCAGATTAATTCAACAAGCTATGTGGCATTTTTTGACCTTGACAGGACCGTTACCAGGTCGGTCAGCGGGAAAGAATTAGCCAGAGCAGGTTTCAGAAATGGTTTACTGAGACCGGCAGATCTTCTGAACGCCTTCTTTCTTTCCCTGGCATTCAGGTTTAAGTTAAAGGATTCCTCAAAAATAATTGTTGATATGGTTAGCTGGGTCAAAGGTATTCCTGAAAGCAAGATAGCTGACCTGTGTACAGAGGTTGTCAGCAGAGAACTTTTTCCTTCAGTGTTTAGAGAAGCAATTGCGGAAATTGAATTTCACAGGGCAAAAAACGGAAGGGTCGTAATACTCTCTTCTGCATTGGCTCCCGTTTGCAAAGAAATGGCTAAAAATCTGCATATTGATGATTTCATCTGTTCCGAACTTGAAGTTAAAGACGGAGATCTCACAGGACGTCCGCTTGGGCATCTTTGCTTTGCCGAAGAAAAAGCTGTCAGGCTGCTGGCCTATTGTGAAAAAAATAAGTTCTCACCTTCAGATGCCTGGTTCTATAGCGATTCGATTACAGATCTGCCTGCATTAAGGTCAGTAGGTAACCCTGTCTGTATCAACCCTGACAGCAAGCTTAAAAAGGCAGCAAAAGAAAGTTCATGGAAGATCCTGACCTGGAATAGTTAATTCACTTCAAGTTTCTGCCAATCAGGTAGTTTAGGGAATCCGGCATGAGGTTCCGCCTGGTACCAGAAACATGTCGATGAAATATCCGATTGCTGTTTCAGATATCTTCCGCCCAAATGCCAGCCAAGATCCTGAATGGTGATCTTAAGATTTGAATCGAACCTTACAGGATCCATTATATGCCATCTGTAAAGTCCAAAACGCTGCATAACGTTATAGTGCCCATCTCCACGGATAACCTGGGGCAAACCGGAGTATGGAGTACAGAATTCAGTATATTGCGATTCCTCTATTCCCAATGCATTCTTTTTATTTGAATCAAAATCGTAAGAACCACAGAAATAATCTTCTGTTCCGGTACCACAGATAGTCGGAAATTTCGTGTCGCCATCCATATAAAATTTAATTTCACCCTCTCCCCACCAGCCATTGTTTTTAACTCCCCAGGCCAGATAGACGCCGACATACTGCCCTTTCCCCTTAATTCCGTCAACAATTGTATAAACGGATGTCTCATCAGGATTTGACCTTCGGAATTGTGCATGAAAGTAGCCTGCATCTGAGGGCACTTCGGTGAGGGTATAATCAATCTGATAAAATAGGGTCATAGCATCTGCATCATTAATGTTTTCCATTGTGATCCTGCACTTTTTGCGGAATGGCATTGGCCAGTATGAATTAAAAGCACTTCCCGGATTTACGCATATTGGGGCAGAAACCAGCGGAGAATATTTATTCCAGCCCATTCCAAAGAAATCACCCACAGGGCATTCTACAGAGGGTTCTGTTTCGTCATCCCAGTAAATCCGGAGTATTGAGAAACGCCATTTACCGGTTGGAGTCATCCAGATATGTTGTATTGCACCCGGACCATTGATCTCGGCCATAGTAAATACTTCACCAGGTTTGATTCTTATGTAAGGATTTACTTTCCATCCCTGTCCCAGATCCCGGGCAGCTCCGGAGGCATTGGCAACATTATTTTTGTCTTTATCAGCGGGATCAGCCATTCCCGCTTTCCCTTTTTCACCTGAAAAGTTTTCAGGACTTACTGAACGGGTTTTTGCATCCGACAGCCTGTATACATTACCGATGTTCATGTCGAGCCCGTTGAATTTATTCTGTGCACATAAAATAAATGGAAGCAGGAAGGAAATTAAAACAGAAACAGATAATCTTTTCATCTTTTATAATTTTAAATTCAATTTTGAAATTTAACTTAAAAATATAAATTATCGGGGAATTCCGATTTAAAACAACTTTGTTTACATCTGGTTTTTTGATTACTTTTGATTATTACTCTGAAAATTAGAGAATCGCTGCAACCGAATTTAAAATAAGTAATCATGAAAAAGCAAATCCAGGCAGTTATTGCAATGGCACTAATGATCTCATGTAACGGCCCCATGAAATAGAAAATTGAATACCCCCCGACAAAAACGGATGATGTAGCAGACACCTATTTCGGGACAAAAGTTCCTGATCCCTACCGATGGCTTGAAGATGACAGATCTGAGGAAACTGCTGCCTGGGTAAAGGCGCAGAATAAGGTCACATTTGCTTACCTTGAATCAATTCCTTACAGGGAGCAAATTAAAGCACGTCTCGAAAAAATGTGGAACTATGAAAAATATACAGCTCCCCACAAAGAAGGTGCCTATACCTACTTCTCACGAAATGATGGGTTGCAGAACCAGTATGTAATCTATCGTCAGAAAAATAATGGCGATCCTGAAGTATTTATTGATCCGAATAAGTTTTCAGCTGACGGGACAACATCTCTTGGTGAATTGGAATTTACCAGAGATGGCAGTAAAGTTGCTTATTCTATTTCTGAAGGCGGGTCTGACTGGCGCAAGGTCATTGTAATGGACGCAGAGAAGAAAGAGATCATTGGTGATACCCTGAAGGAGATAAAAAGCAGGATAAAGAGGTTTATTACTCTTTTACAAATTATATCACACCTGTCACGATATACAAATTTGATCGTGTGACCGGGAATTCTGAAATTTTCAAGAAACCTGTGGTGGCATTTAATGCAGATGATTATGAATCTGTACAGATTTTCTATAATTCAAAAGACGGAACAAAAATACCCATGATCATTACCAGGAAGAAGGGAATTGAGCTTAATGGAAAAACTCCCACAATCCTTTACGGTTATGGAGGTTTCAATATAAGCATTACACCCTGGTTCAGTATTGATATTGCATTATAGCTTCAGATGGGTGGCATCTATGCTGTGCCAAATATCAGAGGCGGAGGTGAATACGGTGAAAAATGGCATCTTGCCGGCACAAAAATGCATAAGCAGAATGTGTTTGATGATTTCATTGCAGCGGGAGAATACCTGATTCAGAAAAAGTATACTTCATCGGATTATCTTGCGGTTATGGGCGCATCGAATGGTGGCCTGCTGGTGGGTGCGGTAATGACACAACGACCTGATCTTATGAAGGTTGCTTTGCCGGCTGTTGGCGTAATGGATATGCTCAGGTATCACAAATTCACCGCAGGTGCCGGCTGGGCTTATGATTACGGCACCTCCGATGATAGCAAGGAGATGTTTGAATACATTTACAAATACTCTCCTGATCAGAATGTCAGAGAGGGCGTAAAGTACCCGGCCACCTTAATCACTACCGGTGACCATGATGACAGGGTTGTACCTGCACATTCCTTCAAGTTTGCTGCGCTGCTTCAGGCAAGGCAGGCCGGCAATAATCCTGTTCTCATAAGGATCGAGACAAATGCCGGACATGGTGCCGGTACTCCTGTAAGCAAGTCCATTGAGCAGTATGCTGATATCTTCAGCTTTACTCTTTATAATATGGGGATAAAGGAATTAAAATAGATATAATGTACTGGTTAAGCGAAGCCTGAAGACTTCGCTTAACCAGATAAAAATGTGGTGAGTACATCCTAAAGTACCAGAGTCTGAATTGAATGAGGCAGAATTTTTATTTCGGCCGCTCTATAACCGATACATAGATTATAAGTAATCTTCAGGTTACTTTGATTCATTACTATCACAGCCACTTTGCCATCAGTATTAATAAATGCTGTTGTCAGTAACTGGCTGCGGCTGGGAGAGCTGATTATCCGTTTTGCACCAGGATGTACAAATTTTGAGAAATGCCCGATATAATAATATGAATTCGTATAGATCAACTGACCGGTCTTCGTATTTGCATGTACAGGAGCAAAACAGAAGTTCCCTACATGATTGGGCCCGCCTGTCTCATCAAGTAATATGTTCCAGTCTGTCCAGCCTACAGTGCCATTATTAAAATCATTTATCATCGAACGTCCATAGGTTTCTCCCAGTCCCCAGTTATTATACATGGCCGGATTGAAACTTTCCGGACACCCTTCGGTAAATAACAGGTTCTTGTCAGGATAAGCATCATGAACAATCCTGACATTATCAAACATTTTGTCTCCGCCACTCCAGCTTTCATACCAGTGAAATCCCATTCCCCATGCATATTTTGAAGCTTCCGGATCATCAAATATGACACGGGCTCTTTGTACCATAAGATCACGGTTATGATCCCATACAATTATTTTCTTTTCTCCCAATCCGGCCTTCTGAATTGTAGGACCCAGATATTTTTTAAGAAAATCCCGCTCATCATTGGCAGTATATATGCAGGATTCCCACGTTTGGGTAGCCATGGGTTCATTCTGAATTGTCATGCCCCACACAGGTATTCCTGCTTTTTCATAAGCATTTATGAACTTTACAAAATAGTCGGCCCATGTCTGATAATAATCAGGATTCAATTTCCCGCCATGTAACATATCATTATTATCTTTCATATATGCCGGTGGGCTCCAGGGACTTACAAATAAAGTCAGCTTGCCTCCTGCAGCTTCGATAGCCTTTTTAATAAACGGTACCCTGAATTTCATGTCGTGATCAATACTGAAAGATTTTAAATCCTTATCACCTTCAGTAACATAAGTATAACTTCCACTCGAGAAATCGCAGCTGTTAATATTGGTTCTTGCCAGGGTGTAACATATTCCTTTCTGAGAATCAAAGTAGGCGTCCAGCAGCTCTTTTTGTTTTGGTACAGGTATTTTTGAAAAAGTTTCAGCCGACGCATCTGTCAGCGCACCCCCTATTCCCATAAAAGTCTGGTAAGTTTTGTCAGGATCAGTAAAAACACAAACCTGTGTTTCCAGAGGCTGTAGAAGTTCTTTAAACTGAATCGTATCAGTAGCTGTCAGCCTGAAATTTGTACTATCAGCCGTGGTATAGACAATAACCTGCTTCCCTTCAGTTTTGAATTTCTCAATTGCAACAGGGTCAGAATTTGCCACAGGTTTCTGCTGGCTGCACGAAATAAGAAATATAAGGATCACTGATAATAATGAGTACTTCTTCATTTAATCATGAATTAGATTGAAAATAAATTATTAAATTACTACTTGAAATATACTAAGAATCTAATAAACAAGGGATATTCAAATTGCAGATTTTTCAAAAATAATATCGGTCCACTGCACTGAGTTAAAGACTATGAAGAAACAAGGAATTACAATACTCTATTTTGCCATTGGTCTGTTATCGATCATTCTTCAAAACCAATCATCATTCCTGGCGGGGCTTGTTGTCAAGGCCCTTATAATCCCTGTCCTGACGTCTCTGGCTCTGTTCAATCTGTCTCCCTTAACGAACAGGCTTCAAAAACTAATGATTGCAGGTTTATTTTTTTCATGGGCCGGAGATGTGTTCCTTGAATTATCAGGCAAAAACGGGAATATGTTTATTCCCGGACTTTTTTGTTTTTTATTAGCTCATGTTATGTACCTGACTGTATTCTTTTTCACTCCCGGGAAAAACTATATTCCTGATAAACATATGTATCTGTTGATACCTGTATTGATATATGGGATAGCGCTGGTGACCTTTTTGTACGCAGATCTGAAAGAGATGGGACTTCCTGTAATCCTTTATGCATTTGTAATACTCACAATGCTTACAGGAGCAATAAACAGGAAGGCGAAAGTGAACAAGAAAAGCTATTACCTGGTTCTTGCAGGTGCAGTTTTATTCGTGATCTCCGACTCAGTTATAGCTATCAATAAATTTAGCTGTCAGTTTGAAGCCTCAGGAATCATCATTATGTCAACTTATGTAGTTGCACAATACTTTATAGTTGCAGGATATATTTATCAGTTCAGTCGTTTAGAGCAGTTCAGATAATCCGATAGTTTTCATAATAAGTATTAATGCCGAGATATTTCTTTATGAAGATCTTCCCCTTGTATCTCAATGATAACCTGTTAAAAGAAATATCATGTTCGAAGACCCAGTTTTTCATTCTTATACGCTCTTCCATTACTTTCGGGTGTGTTCCGGTAAAAAGGTTTAAAGAATCGATAGAGGAGTAATCGAACTCTTTATTGCCATTGGAATCAATCGATTTCATCTGTTTTAAAAAGTTTTTTTCCTGGTAAAAGGAATTTGCATTTATTGCCTTTTTCATCATTATAACGGGCTCTTTAACCCAGCCGTAATGATAAACATATGCGTCAACCGGTTTAACTTTTAATTTCTTGTTCTGATATATTCTGAAGCCCTGGGCATCTCTGAAGGAGTATATGGCTTTATTATTCTTGATTACACGTATCTCATGACGATACCATTTAGGTGACAGTCCTATATAATCATAGGATCCATAAAAGTGCAGGTAATTGAATAGCAAGCCTTCAACCATTTTATCATCCTTCCACTTTTCCATAGATGAATAGATACTCTTCAGATATTTTTCATGAATGACTTCATCTCCCTGAATATAAAATGCCCAGTCGGAATCCTGGGGGATATTCTGAAATGCTTTATCGGTTTCGGATGCAAAGACCTTGCCTCCTTTTTTCATTTCTTCTGAATCATCCCAAACAGTTTCAATTATCCTGATCTTTTGTTTATCAATGTTTTGAATGAGATCAAGCGTATTATCGTCTGAATTGCCGACAGCTACCATAAAGTCATCGCAAACTGGTAATATTGATTTTATTGCCTCAACAACCGGATAATCAAATTTGGTGGCATTGCGGATAAATGTAAACCCTGTAACTTTCATGTTATTTTGCTTGTTGAGTTTAAAAGTGCAATAAATAAGAAAGATAAAAGTATGAAAAAAAACTTTCCGCAGCGACATGATCTGTAAATTCAAATGATTTCCCAGGTTTGAAATCATTTCGGGTCATAAATAAATGCGCAGCCGGAATGAAAAACGTGTCATTGAATTGTTTGTTCATCTCTTCTTCATGTAAAATAAATATCTTTATAATGAGTTATAAGGGATTATACACCAGGGTAAAAAACAGCTGGCGTGTTATTGCTTTATCAAACGACTAATTATTTGGAGTACAGATAAAGACGGATAATGAAGAAACATGTCGGTAATTTTGTACTTGAACTGCAATCCAGAAAGGTTACTTTTTATGGAAAAGAAGTAATGCTTACAAAGAAAGAATACGATCTCCTTCATTATCTGTTAATTAACAAGAATAAAGTATTAACCCGTTATCAGCTTTACGAACATATATGGGGAAATCTTCTTGATGACCAGTATGACAGTAACTTTATTGATGTTCATATTAAAAACATGAGGAAAAAGCTGAATGAGTTTGCTCCCACTCCGTGGATTGAAACCATAAGAGGTACAGGTTACATGGTAAGAATTGAGCATTAATTATCCGACATGGCCAAACTTAAGGTTAACCTGGCATTTTTCAACCTTCTCTCCAAGATGGTCTTCACTGCGTTGTTTCTGATTTTTTTGCCGTTCCTGGTTGTACGGATCAACCTCTTGCAGGTAGATGACAACCTGATACAGAAAAGGGAACAGGTCATTTCCCTTATCTCAAAAATAGGTATCGAGCCGTTTATGGATGCAGATACCGGAAAAACTTTCGGCAATTACAATATTTTCAAAGAGGAATTCATGAGTCTTGAAAAGTTTGATCGTGAAGAAGATGAGAATTTTATTGAGATTTCACGCAGGCTTATCGAAGGTGACGAAATTACTTTTCGGGTACTGAACTACTCATTCAAAGTCAATGGGGAAAAGTACCTGCTTGAGGTGGGAAGAAGCCTTACAAGCATACATCAGACTGAAAGGAATATAAAAAAAGTGATCTGGACGTTTCTGATATCAATAATACTTATAACATTTCTCACAGATCTTTATTACACAGGGTGGCTCCTCAAACCACTGGATAAAATCACCAGAAAACTCAAAGGGATACCCGAGCCATCCATTTTTGATAAAAACCCCGTAAAGACTGCAACTTCAGATTTCAAACATCTCGATAATGCCTTGATTGAGCTCATGGATCATATTGATGAACTTTTTCAGAAAGAAAAAGAGATTACTGTCAACATATCGCACGAATTGCTTACTCCCGTATCGGTCCTCAGAAGCAACCTCGAGAATCTTCTCCTCAGGAAAGATCTGGAGCCTTCCATAGCCGAAAAAATCGAAGAATCACTTAGAACGCTCTACAGGCTTCAGAGTCTTGTCAACTCCCTGTTACTTATAGCCAGACTCGAAAGCCGGCAATGTTTGCGCGAAGAAACATTTTCAATAAATGAACTTCTCTCTGAGGTAATAAGTGAGATCAGTCCCATAGCCGAAGATGCGGGGATAATCCTTAAGACCGATTTTGAAAAGGATCATAATTTTACCAGGGCAAACAAATCTCTGACCTTCTCAATGTTTTACAATATTGTCAATAACGCTGTTAAAAATACTGCGGCAGGAGGCAATGTTATCATCAGGAGTTATAATAAAGAGAAAATATTTACTGTCACGATTACAGATACCGGATCAGGAATGTCTGCAGACCAGATAAGTACAATCTTCTCAAGATTCAAATCGAGAACCGGAAACAGAACAGACGGAACAGGAATCGGCCTTGCCATAGCAAAATCAATTGCTGATTTTCATGGTATCGAAATTGGCGTTGATTCAGTGGTTATGAAAGGAACAAGCTTTTCTTTCATATTTCCGGAGAATTCATGAGATATTCATCTCAGGGATCTAAATTTACTTCATAACAAAAAATTATTCCAGCTATGAAGAAACTAATTTTTTTAATCGCGGCAGCAGTATTAATAATCTCAGGGTGCAACAAGACCAGTGGTCCGGGAAACAGCGGACCGGGAAAGCTCGTGGTAAAAGTTACAGATGATCCATTCAATATCAATTTTGTGGAATCTGCCACAATAACCATAAATAAGATAGAGATCGGGAATGCAGGACCAAATGACACCTGTGCATTTATAGTTCTTTCGAAAGATACGGTGACCTTTGATCTCATGCAGCTCAGAAACGGGATTACACAGGAACTGATAAATCTTGATATCCCGCAGGGAAATTATGACATGATAAGGCTTTATGTAAGCCAGGCAAGTCTCAAAATTAAGGATCAGCCGGGTGAGTATAAAGTTAAAGTACCAGGCGGCAGCCAGTCGGGTATTAAAATACTCATCACCCCTTCTTTAACAATTGAGGGAGGTCTGACCTCAGAGCTGTTATTGGACTTTGACCTCGCAAGATCTTTTGTTATGCGAGGTAACATGTCACATTCAGCCGGGGTGAACGGATTTATCTTCAAACCGGTCATAAAGGCATTAAACAATTCAACTGCAGGTATAATTGAAGGAGTTGTAACTGATACCTCAAGTGCAAAAGTAGTGAACGCAAGAGTCTGGATTGCAAAGGACACCGTGATCTCGACTGCATTTTCTGATACATTGGGATTCTACTCATTTATTGGTGTACCTTCTGGAACCTACTCGGTATTTGCTACAAAAGAAAATTACGATACAGTGAGTTATCCAGGAATAACGGTAACGGCAGGCAATAAAATTATTCAAAATTTTATCCTGACAAAAAAATAAAGAATTAAAACCCCGCAAATCAATGATTGTGCGGGGTTTTGGTTTTATATCATTTATTAACAGGATTTGACAAACAGTCTCATTTAAGTCGTATCTCACCCAGGTTACAGTTGACACAAATGTTCATTTGAAAGGGTATGAACATGGCTAAATTCCCATCATTTCAACCTTCAGTTCTTGGTATTGACATTGGCTCTGTTTCCGGCATTGTCTTATATTCAATACATTACATTCTGTTTTGCTCTAAACTCTCTCTCTATTTTAATTTATTCAACTCCTTAAATTGACGGCCTTTGGGCTCAGGCGGTCAACTTTTAGACCTGAACATTGTTAGTATTTCATATTTAACCGGCAGACATTCGTGAATTCATAAAATCTCATAGTCAACTAGATGGTTTAACATTGAATAAACAGATGATTAAGTATTTAATCATTATTTGATGAGTATATCAAGAGAGACATATTATTATTGCCTGTTCATTTTTATATTCCTGACTTTTTTTGCTGATTCTTATTCACAGAATTCCGGGAAAACAGTTATCCAGGGCAGAGTTGTCGATGCCAAAACAGGCGAACCTCTGACTGGTACAAATGTTTTCTTTAAGAATACAACAATTGGTGCGATTACTGACAATGAAGGAAAATACAGAATTGAAACATCAAATCCAGCTGATAAGGTGGAATTCTCCTTTCTGGGTTATGAAAGTGAAACCCGGAGTGTAACAAAAGGTATTGTTCAAACTATTAATATAAATCTGAAACAATCTTCCATTTCTCTTAATATGGTAAGAGTAAAATCGGAAAAAAGGACTTATAAGAACAAAAATAATCCTGCAGTTGAGCTCATTCAAAAAGTCATTGCAAACAAAGATTCCAACAGGAAAGAAAAATTTGATTATCTGCAATATAAGCAGTACGAAAAGATCCAGTTTGCAATGAGCAATCTTACCGAAAAATTCAAACAGAAGAATCTGGTGGGAAAATTCAGGTTTCTCTTTGAGAACATTGATACCACAAAACGAATAGGGAAAAA
This sequence comes from uncultured Bacteroidales bacterium, assembly GCA_963791065.1. Classification (GTDB taxonomy): domain Bacteria; phylum Bacteroidota; class Bacteroidia; order Bacteroidales; family VadinHA17; genus LD21. The sequence goes on along the minus strand of CAWBQN010000015.1, from coordinate 58,877 downwards.
TGTTCTTCCTCTCTATATTAAAGAATCTATCTCCGATCATTATTACAGAAAAAACCCGGAAGCAACAAAAGAAATTATCCGGGCCGAGAAGACTAACAATCTTGATGAGTATCTTGACAATAAAGGAGTTTCAAATAGTATTGACTATTTATACCAGAATATAAATATTTACGATAATGTAATAATGTTCCTGACTAACAAGTTTGTGAGTCCGATCGCAAATCTGGCACCTGATTTTTACAGATATTTTATTGAAGATACCCTGACAGTAAATGACATAAGATGCATAAAACTGTTCTTTGAACCCCGAAACCCTGCAGATTTTCTTTTCCATGGATATCTCTATATTACCCTTGACGGAAATTTTGCTGTAAGAAAGATAGATATGGGGATAAACAATCATATTAACATTGACTGGGTACAGGATATTGCTATAACACAGGATTTTGATCGGTTTGGACTGAAAACCTGGTTTCTGGCAAAAGACGAGATCTCCATTGATTTCGGAATAGTGAAAAACTCAATGGGTTTGTTTGGTCAGCGTACAATATCATATAAGGATTATAAAGTCGATGAACCTATTGCCGATAAAATATTCAGAGGCCCCGAGAAAACCGAGAAACTAGAACCTTCCCAGGATAAAGCAGGCTACTGGGATACAAACAGGGATACTCCTCTTACCAGTTCGGAAAAAGGAACATATACCACTATTGACAGCATTAAAAAGGTTCCCGAATTTAAGAACCGGATGAGGCTGATAACATTAATTGCATCTGATTTTCTTACTTATGATAAATTAGAATTTGGTCCATTCGACAGCTTTTACAGTTATAATCCCGTTGAAGGATCAAGATTCAGATTCGGCGGCAGAACAACTCCTGGTTTCAGCAAAAAAATCAATTTTGATGGTTATCTGGCGTACGGGCTTACTGACAAAATATTAAAGTACAACGCAGGTTTTACATACTCCCTGACACCGAGGACCATTTATCAATTTCCCGTTAAGTCGATCAGGTTAAGCTATCAGAGAGAAGTCAGAATTCCCGGGCAGGAATTTCAGTTATCAGAGGAAGACAATATATTTTTCTCGCTTAAAAGAGGTGTAAACGATAAGTTTTTGTTAAACAATACTTTCAGAGCTGAATTCCTGAATGAATATGGAAACCATTTTTCTTACCTGCTGGGGTTTAAATATACGCGCCAGTCAACCGAAGGCAATCTTCACTTCATTTCCATTGACACTCTTAATGTGAATAATAATATCAGGAATATTAATGTTTCAGAATTATACGTTAAGCTCCGCTATGCACCGAATGAATCGTTCTATCAGGGGAAGCTGTACAGGTATCCATACAGGAATAAGTATCCTGTGATTGAACTTGAGTGTGACGCCGGCTCAAAGCTGTTAAATAACGATTACAATTATTTGCGGCTCCAGCTCGATATAAGCAAAAGATTTTTCTTTTCAGTTCTGGGTTATGGTGATATTACATTAGAAGCAGGCAAATTATTCGGAACCGTGCCTTATCCTTTGCTTTTTATTCATCGGGCCAATCAGACATATTCATATCAAAAAAATGATTACAACCTCATGAATTTCCTTGAATTTGTCAGCGACCAGTATGCCTCAGTTAATCTTGATTACAGTTTTAACGGATTTATTTTTAATAAGATCCCTCTGCTAAAAAAACTTAAGTTCAGGGAATTGATCACATTCAAGGTTCTGTATGGCGGACTCAGCAAATCAAATAATCCTGACTATAATAATTCTCTCTTTCAATTACCTATTGATCAGAATGGCGTGCCGCTTACATATACTCTTGATAAACGGCCCTATTTCGAGGCCGGTGTCGGACTATCAAATATTTTTAAAATCCTCAGAGTCGATCTTGTCAAACGTTTTTCGTATCTTAATAATCCTCATGTATCAGATATCGGGATCCGGTTTCTGTTCAGATTTGATATTTAGTCACAGTATAGTTCGATTTTATTACATTTGAATTATATATCAGATCGCTTTATGAAGGTATCCGGAAAGACATATCTGCAGTCAATATTTTTGTTATTAGCTCTGTCTGCTTCGAAGGATGCGATTTCTCAGGTATCCGGGAAAACGGTTATAAAAGGTTCAGTTTTTGATGCTAAAACCGGAGTTCCGCTTACCGGGGCAAATGTTTTCCTGGAGAAGTCTACCATTGGAACTATCACAGACCGTGAAGGGAAATATATTATTGAAACATCAGTTCCGACTGACAATATCGTCTTTTCATTTATAGGTTATCAATCCGAATCACACAGCATTTCCAAAGGCATAACCCAGACACTTAACATTAGTTTAAAATTATCTTCAATCACTCTTGATGAAGTAGTTGTAAATCCGGGGAAAAGTAAATACAAAAACAAAAATAATCCGGCTGTTGATCTGATTAAAAAAGTAATTGACAACAAAGTTGTGAACAGGAAAGAAAATTATGATTACCTGGAATATAAAAAGTACGAAAAGATACAGTTTGCTTTGAGCAACATAACTGAAAAGCTGAAAAAAGGTAACTTATTCGGGAAGTTCAGGTTTGTTTTCGATAATCTGGATACCACAAAACGTATTGGTAATAATGTTCTTCCTCTTTATATTAAGGAAGCAATCTCTGATCATTACTACAGGAAGGATCCGGAATCAACAAAAGAAATAGTGCGCGCAGAAAAAACGACCAATCTCGATGAATATCTTGACAATAAAGGTGTTACATCGAATCTTAACTATTTATATCAGAACATAAATATTTATGATAACAATATTTTGTTTCTGACAAACAATTTTATAAGTCCTGTTGCAGATAACGCTCCCCTTTTTTACAAATATTATATTCTAGATACAATCTCAGTTGACAAAATAAAATGTATTAAGTTATTTTTTGAGCCGCGTAACAAATCTGATTTTCTCTTCCATGGTAATCTCTATATAACCCTTGACAGTAGTTATGCAATCAGAAAGATAGATATGGGGTTGAATAAGAATATTAATATTGACTGGGTACAGGAAATAAGTATCACGCAGGATTTTGATCAATTCGGACAGAAAGCCTGGTTACTTTCAAAAGATGAAATCTCAATTGATTTTGGACTGACTAAAAACTCAATGGGTTTGTATGGACAGCGTACTATCTCATATAAGGACTATAAAATCAATGAACCTGTCAGTGAAAAAGTCTTCAGGGGACCTGAGAAAATTGAGAAACTTGAACAGAGTGCAAATAAAACAGATTTTTGGGAATCAAACCGGTATGTTCCATTGACCAAATCAGAAAGAGGAATTTATACAACTATCGACAGCATAAAAAAGATTCCTGCATTTAGAAGAAATATGAATTTATTAATGCTTTTTACCACAGGCTTTTTAAAACTCGGCAAGATTGAAATAGGACCTGCCGAAAGTTTCTATAGCTTTAATACGGTAGAAGGATCCAGATTCAGATTCGGAGGCAGGACATCCACTGATCTAAGCAAAAAAATAACTTTTGAAGCTTATGGGGCTTATGGACTTGCCGACGATATATTTAAGTATAATGCAGGATTAATATACTCCTTGACACCAAGGACAATTTACCAGTTCCCGGTAAAATCTGTCAGGCTGAATTATCAGAATGACACCAAAATCCCCGGGCAGGACCTCCAGTTTACGCAGGGAGATAATATATTCTTATCTATTAAAAGAGGCGTGGACGATAAACTCTTTTTAAATAAAACGATAAGGGCCGAATTTTTTAATGAATTTGAAAATCACTTTTCTTATCTGCTTGGGTATAGTTTTACCAGGCAGTCGACGGAAGGCAGCCTCCGTTTCAATACTTATGATTTTTTGTCAATTACAAATAATATCAGTCAAATAAATATCTCTGAGTTTTATCTTGATCTGCGTTACGCTCCCAATGAGTCGTTTTATCAGGGTAAAATGTACAGGTTCCCATATCCCAACAAGCATCCGGTAATTCAGCTTAAAATTACCGGCGGCACAAAATCTATAAATAACAGTTTTGATTACTTACGGCTTCAATTTGGTATTAGCAGAAGATATTATCTTTCTATTCTGGGGTATGGTGATGTTTCATTTGAAGCAGGTAAAATATTCGGAAAAGTTCCATATCCATTATTGTACATACACAGGGCAAATCAGACGTATTCATATCAGAAAAATTCTTATAATCTTATGAATTTCCTTGAATTTGTAAGTGACCAGTATGTTTCATTAAATATTGATCATTGTTTTAATGGATTCATTTTCAATAAGATCCCTTTGGTAAAAAAACTCAAACTTAGGGAATTGGTAACTTTCAAGGTCCTCTATGGAGGGCTCAATAAAACCAATAACCCTGATTTTCAGAATGATCTGTTTAAATTTCCGACAGACAAGAATGGTATACTCCAGACTTATACGCTTGAAAAGATACCCTATATTGAAGCCAGTGTAGGAGTTTCAAATGTTCTGAGAATATTCAGGGTTGATCTGATCAAACGTTTTACTAATCTTAATCATCCGAATGTTACAGATATAGGAATCCGCATCCAGTTCAGATTTGATATTTAAAAGATAAAAAACCTCGTGATAGCTTAATAACCGTATCGGCTTTCAGGCGTAGACCAGACACATAAGAGATTCTCCCGGATTCTTTGTATTTTTACACAATTGAAAAATTATAATTATGAAAATCATTGCTATCGATCAGGTTGAAAAGAAGAAAGTCCAAATGGAGGGAGCAATTGGCGCATGGAAACAGCTGCCACTGGGAAGCAGCGATGGTGTTCCGGTATATTCCTTCAGGGTATTCACCGTGGAGCCGGGCGGACATACACCTTTCCATAGCCATCCGTACGAACATATGAATTTTGTTATAGAAGGTCAGGCTGTTATTAAAAATGAAGCCGGTGAAGAACAGCCATTAAAAGAGGGTGATTTTGCTCTGGTATATCCAAATGAAAGACACCAATACAGAAATAAATCATCGGATAAGGTATTCAGAATGATCTGCGGGGTCCCAAAGGAATTTGAGTAATACAACTTGGACTGCCTCGTCGCCCTGAACTGCTCACGATCTATTTTCTGTAAATAATGAACCTGTCATATAGTATCAGTAACAGACTTCCTAATACAGCAATCCCTGTGAAGAGGAACCAGATATGTGAAGGATGATATTTATCCCATAGATATTGTTCAAGCTGGGTAGCATCCATATTCATCAGTCCCTGAGCCTTTGTGAAGAATTCATTTTGACTTAGCCCATCAGGACTCAGAACCAGACCTTTATCCACAAGGGCTCTGGTAAGGAGATAATATTTATCAGCGATCACTTCAAATGGTTTACCCGAGATCCAGCCTGCCGCGAAATGCCCTAATGCAAGCGGCAGAAATGAAGTCCCCATATAGAGGGCTTTTTTATCTGATGGCGCTATCCGACCCACATACTCGGTGTATTTTGGAGAAGATGCCATCTCTCCTATTGCAAATACCAGCACACCAAGTATCACAAGCCAGGGATTTTGTGTAACAAACATTAGCAGCAAACCTGCTCCAACTATCATAATTCCGGTGCTAATAGAATGAAGCGGCTTCAGTTTCATGCTCTGTGATGAAATATAGATCTGCAATACAATGATAAAAAATGCATCCATGCTTGCAACTGTCGGAGCTGTAATGGTACCGGGTGCTAATCCAAAAAACATTGAAAGTCTGTCCAGATGGACCCATTGTTCGAGGAATACCGGGAAGGAGTAGTAAAGTTGATTAAAGGCTGTCCAGAAGACTGCCATGATAAGAAGGAAAAGATCGTACCTCCAGTCAATAAGGGTATCGAAAATGTTTTTGAAAGCTATGTTGACATTCTGGGAGAAAGTCTTGTCTGTCGGTTCCCTGTCGGGTTCCCTGAAGAAAAAGAGAACAAAAATAAAATTAATTGCAATAGTGACAATGGACATGAGGAAAACCAGCCTCCATTCCACTTTATAAAGGAATCCTGCAATAAATGGACCTATGAACCCTCCTATATTTACCATCATATAGAAAATCCCAAAACCGACGGATGAGTTCTCTGTATTTGTAGTTTTCGCGATCATTCCCGATATGATAGGTTTAAAAAGCGAACCTGCCACCGCAAGGAAAATATAGGCAGCAAAGACCATCGGGAAGGATTGAAAGGTTCCCACCATAAGGTATCCCGCAACGTAGGCTATAAATGAGAGAATAAGGACCTTCTTAAAACCCACCCTGTCTGAGATGGCCCCGGTAATGAGTGGCAGAAAGTAAAGGAGCATGGAGCCGGTGCCGATTATGATTCCTTTTTCGACCTGGCTAAAACCCAAAGCCCCGGTATCTTTTGAAAGTGTAAGGTAAAGTGCGAAAGCATTATAGAATCCATACCAGGCCCATCGTTCAAACAATTCCATGGTATTGGATATCCAGAATACGCGGGGAAACTTTTTAAATATACTGTCTGGCTTGGCCATCTTAAACCACATTTAGTCAGAGTACAAAAATAATTGAAATCGAAAAGTATTATGTCATACTTATGTGACAATTTGTAATAGATATGCAAAGATTCCTCATGGAAACTCCTAACATATCAAGAAATTTAAAGGCCCCAGTAAATTATTTATCTACAGGGGCCAGGGTTTTAAAAAACAAAAGACTAAGTTTAATAACCGGGGTTTTGGTTTTCGGGACCGATTAGCGAATTTCTGATGATTTCAAGGTAAGGAATAGGAAACACGGTACGGAATGATTGGAATGTGAATTGCCTGTTAGTACCGGTACCGCTATTAATGGGGTATTCCTTATTCAGATATTCTTCAGCCATTCCAGTGCGCACCAGATCATACCAGAATGAATATTCAGCCACGAATTCATGACGACGTTCATTCATCACAGCTACCTTTTTGATATCTGATGTATAGGAGCTGAAGTGAGGGTCAGTTGTGTAGAAAGTTTTCGCATCGGGAACAACTACCGCAGCGGCATTGTAGGGAATGGGCTCATTCGGAAACTGAGGCTGGAGAGCAACTTCCAGATTACCCCAGGCACGGTCGCGAATTATATCAAGATAATACCAGCCTGTATGTCCATCTGCATCGGGTCCTTCACCAACAGTTTCGAAAAGGCATTCGGCATAATTGAGCAACACGGCGGCATAACGCATATAGACAACTGATTGAGAATAATAAATTTTATCAGTATATAACACCCGTTTCCACATTTTCAAACAGGAATTATTTGGCATACGCTCCGAAGTAACCGTCATATCGTTTGTCATTTGTTGTCCGGTATAGGGATTTGTCTCACCACGGGCAACTATTGAGTAAGCTCTTCGCTTATCTCCTGGTTCGAAAGAGGAGACACACTCATCAGAAATGAATAAGGCCCCCCAGCCTCCAAAAGTAGTAGAGGCTGTCAAACAACTGACCCATAACAGCGCATCAGTTTTGTCCGCTGCTCCCCAGCCCATATCCTGGAAATCAGGAAAGGCCACTTCAAAAATGCTCTCCCGGCCCCACCAATGGTTCTCAGTGTGAATGGTCCCGAAGCTGGGTTCGAGGCTATAGGTTTGGCTATCGATAATGTCTTTCAGCTCCTGTTTAGCGGAAGCATAATCCTTCAGATACATGCAGGCCTGTGCCTTATATGCCTTGGCCATCCCTTTGGTAATCCGGCCGTATTGCCCTTTATAGGGAGTCCAATCAAGATTATCCGCAGCATAAGAAAAGTCGGCCAATATAAAGTTCCAGGTTTCTTCAACAGTCGCAGCACGGGCTTTGTTCGGGGTGTTGGAATAGGTCTCTCCTTCTTCCAGCATTGGTACGCGTCCGAAGGATTGTGCCAGCCAGGTATAGTAATACCCCCGAAGGGCACGGACCTCAGCCATAATGGTATTTTTAGTCGTTTCCCCATTGGCAAATATAGCAGGATCTACATCTTTCAACTTGGCAATAAAACGGTTGGCACGGTCCACACCTCTGTACCAGTTTAACCATGAGATCTCAAAAAAATCTTTATCGGCACGCCAGTCATGGCGCGTAAATTCATTGTCCCATCCCGAGGCCTGGCAATCAAGCGTAGGATAGTTGGCAAAATGAACCTGAGGTTTGAAGTTCCAGTTTTGTTGAATATCGACCCCTTTTTTATCAGGATACAACATATCATATACTCCGTTCAAACCCTGTATAATGGTTGTTTCAGAAGAGAACAACACCTCAGGTTGGATAATATCGTAACGATCTACTGTCAGATAGTCTTTACTGCAGGAAGAACCATAAATCACAGACAGCACTAATAAAATGTAAAAATATATTTTTTTCATACTTAATATTTTTATGTGGTGAACATATTAGAATCCGAAATTGATACCAAAAGTATATATCTGCGGAAATGGGTATTTGCCACCGTCAAATCCGGTTTGTTGTACATTGCCGTTTCCGACTTCAGGATCTCCGACATTATATTTGGTGATGGTCAGGATGTTCTCTACACTTACAAAAACACGGGCCGATTCCATTTTGATCCTGGAAAGAAGTTTTTTTGGAAATGTATAGCCCAATTGAAGATTTTGCACCTTTAGAAAATCACCGTTGCGGATAAACGCATCTGATATTTGCCCATTGTGGTTAGGATCTGCTCTGGTCAGGCGGGGATACACATTGGTTGACCCCGGACCATCCCATGCATTAGCTGCATAGTCAACCAACATGTTACTGCTGGAAGTAAGTAAATTGTGATAGGAATATGACAAGATATCCTGTCCGGCCACCCCGTAGAAGTACATGTTAAAGTCAAAGTTTTTATAACTCAGACTGACATTTAGACCATAAGTAAGATCAGGATACCCGTTGCCTAATATTTCACGATCTAAATCATCTATCCATCCGTTTCCGTCAAGGTCTTTGTACTTACGGTCTCCTGGTTTGGTTCCTATAGACTGGTAAGCTCCTTTACTGGCTCCTGCAGCAGTAGCAGATTCATTCAGGGCATCGATTTCAGCCTGGGTTTGGAAAATACCATCGGTACGCCATCCGAAATAGGAACCTACCGGATAACCATTTCTGGTTATAGAATAACTGCCCCACCATGCTCCTACATCTATATTATCAATTCCATTTACACCATAGTTTGAGTAAATATCTGTTCCGACATCTACAGTTTTGTTCTTAACAGCAGTGGCGTTGGCACTCAGGTTTAGATTCCAATCACCCCAACTCTTTTTATAACCAACCTGGAACTCAAATCCGGAGTTACGGATTTGACCTGCATTGGTATAAATTTGGGAAAAACCTGTTGAAGGACGAAGACCCTTGTATAAAAGCAAATCCTTGGCATCTCTTCGGAAATAATCGGCCGTAAAGGTCAGGGTATTCTTAAGGAAAGCCATGTCAAACCCGATATTCAACTGCTCGTTGGTCTCCCATTTCAGGTTGGTTTCGATTTCAGTTACCTGGGTAAAACCCGGGGCAATAGTGAATGTGTTATCTGCCGGATTGTAAAGATAATAAGCGATGCGATTGGATGATAACTGATCTACTGACAAATTGGTGGGATTACCGGCATTTCCTGTTTGTCCCCAGCCTGCACGCAGTTTCAGGCTACTGAATATATGCTGATTCTGCATAAACTCTTCTTCCGAAATTCTCCATCCCAGGGACAATGAGGGGAAAGTACCGTATTTATTTCCGGAGCCGAAATTCGAAGATCCATCCCGGCGAACCGTGGCAGTTAACAAGTAACGGTCAGCATATGAATATGTGATACGCCCGAAGAAAGATTGTTCACGGGTGGGTATGCCTAAACCACCACCTCCTAAAATAGTTTCCGGAGCGAGAGTTAACCCGACATTACGAATGGTATTAACAGCAAAGTCACTGGAACTGGCGCTTATATTTTCTGAAGATCCTTTTGAAACAGAATGTCCAAGTAAAGCAGTAAACCGATTTTTCTCGAGTTTAAGATTATAGGTAATATAATTTTCCAGAATATATTCCATATTTGTGCGATTGTTCATGCTAAAGTCGTCAGTGGGATTAGGATAAAACGTCCGATTTTGCCGTATAGCGTAAGTATGGTCGCCGTTGCCATTGTAATTGGCTCCTCCGACAGTCTTGAATGTCAACCCTTTAAGTATATCAACCTCAACAAAAGCATTAGCCAGCACTCTGTTATTGTAGTAAAGCTCATCGGCCGTTTCAGCTACAGCTACAGGGTTATCATTGGTATTGTATCCTCCGTTTCCTTCCCTTGGAAAATGTCCCCAGGTTCCATCAGGATATTGAATGGGAACATGCAAAAGTTGCCCATTGGAAAGAGTGTCCATGGTTGGGATTGTACTGACATAATCCATCGGGTTTACATTAGCACGCTTGGATTCCGAGTGCATAAATGAAACATTCAAACCAGTACGAATAAAATCTTTGATATTGTGTGTAATATTGGCTCGTGCTGTTAATCGCTTAAAGTAAGAAGCCAGAATGATCCCTTCGTTGTCCAAATATCCGACAGACATCATTACCTGAGTGTTGTCAGAACCTCCCATGCCTGATAGATTGTATTGTTGCATTATGCTTGGCCTGGCCATTTCGTTCTGCCAGTTGATATTATTCAGGGCAGAAGGGTTGGCCCAAACCGGATTAGGTATAAAACCATCATTTGCACTTGCTTTATTCGATGCTGTAGCGAATTGTTCCGCATTGGCAACATCGATTTTGGTAGTCTGATTTTGTAAACCAAAGGAGGCATCTAATGACATCTTGACCTGGCCCTTGACTCCTTTCTTAGTGGTGATCATGACAACCCCGTTGGCACCACGCGCTCCATAAATAGCAGTGGATGAAGCATCCTTCAATACCTCAATTGCTTCAATATCATTGGGGTTCAGGAAATTAGCATTAGTACCAACCATAATACCATCGACTACATAGAGAGGTTCAGCAGAATTATTAATGGTGGCTGTACCACGAATGCGGACGGAGGTGCCTCCCTCTGGTGATCCGGAAGTTCTGACAACCTGTACCCCTGCTGCCAGACCTTGCAGTCCTTGTTCCATTGTGACGGGATGGCGTTTCAACAATTCTTCCGGACTGATAGAGGATAAAGAACCAGTCAGATCACTCTTTTTCATTGTACCATAACCGATTACCACAACTTCCTCCAGACCAATGGCTGATTCAGCCATGGTTACATTGATCTCGGATAAGGTCCCGATAGGGACTTCCTGCGGTTCCATTCCAATAAATGAGAATGTCAGACTCCTGGCTCCCTGAATTAAGTCAATGCTGTACTTACCTGCAATATCTGTCATTGTTCCCTGAGTTGTTCCGGTAATGACAACGTTAACACCCGGAAGAGGACTTCCATCTTTTCCGGTAACAGTTCCCGTCAGTTGTTTTTTTTGTGGAGCTTCTGTCAGATAAACCGGGGCAAGAATAATCTTGCGGTCAATAATTGAATACTTAACATCGGTACCTCTAAATATGTCATCAAGTATTTTACCAATAAGCTGGTCATTTTCAGAAATACTGATTTTGCGTTCAGTATCCAGTAGCTTTTCGTTGTACAGGAAGAAAAATTCACTTTCGTCTTCGATTTTATCAAGTACAGTGATAAGTTCTGTTTCTGAAAAATTAAGAGAAAGCCTTGTTTTCTGCGAATAAGCTTCAGTAGCTTTTACTTGCAGAATTCCTAAGACCATAAGAATAACAGCAATACGCATGATTAGAAATGTTTTTTTCAGAGAACGATAAACCATTTCCCCGAAAGGGTTGATTTTTTTCATAGATTTGTAATGTTTTAAGTTAAAAAATATCAAATGGATGTTTTTTAAGGAAATCGTTGACGCGATTTCCTTTTTTTATCCATTTCTCTAAGGACTGATGATTCTTTTCATTGATAGCTGGTTTTTAAATTAGGATTATCACTTTTTAATATTTATAGTTATTTGTTCTTTTTCATAGGTTCCATCAGCTAAAATCTTTCGCGGCGCAATGTGATAGCTGATAGGAGAAGTCATTGATAATAACCGGAGGACTTCCTCAAGTTTATCATCTTCAAATGTTGCACGGAAAGAATATTTCTCAAGCTCTTTGTCACCAATATTAATTTTTACATTATACCATCGTTCTATACGACGAGCTACTTCTCCCATTTGGTCACCTCTGAAAACCAGCTTACCCTCGGTCCACGCATTATATTTTGCCGGATCGGTCACTGACTTACTGATATTCCCATTTTGAAAAACCAATCTTTCCGATGGGACCATAGTCACCTTATCGTTACCATCACTTTTCATAAATTCAACTTTCCCGGTCTTAAGCACTATCTCAACATAATTTTCATCAGGGTAAGCGCTCATGTTGAAGCTGGTGCCAAGTACCTTCACCGTTGAATTTCCAGTACTTATTTCAAATGGGTGAGCTTCATCACGGTTCACTTCAAACCATGCTTCGCCCTCCAGTCTGACCAGCCTGTTGTTGTTAAACGGCAGGGAATAGCTCAGTTTGGAACCGCTGTTTAGCATACCGGTTGAACCATCGGGAAGATTAAAAGACACACGTGCTCCCAAAGGGGCGTAGATCGTTGAACTTACCAGCCGGTCGGGGGTTGGATTGTGCGCAATGCTCAGGTAATTGTATACGAGACCTCCGGCAACCAGTAATGGCAAAAGCAAAATAGCGGCAGCTCTCATGTAAATCCGAATAAATTTCTGGACAGGTTTCTGTCTTTTCAAAATCTCATTTTTTCTGATCAGATGGTGAATCCGATCAAGAAGGTGACTAATATTAACTTCAGAAAATGAGGTATCCCTGAGAAGAATGTCCCAGTCTTTTTCCAGTAGATGTTGCAAATACTCGTTATGTTCACCTTTAGAGAATAAAAATTCCACATATGCTTTTTCTTTTTCGGTTGATACTCCTTTTATATATTTTTCAATCTTTTCTATTTCTTCCTGTTTAAGCATCGTTATTTTTTATTATTAAGTGAAAATATATTTCCCATAAGCTTATATATTATCCGCGAGCAAGGGAATTCTCATATAAAAAGTGACTTTTTTTTCCTGACGATCACTTTTTTTTGTTAAATTATCTTAAGATGAATGTAACGCTCTCCTTCACCGGATGATCTTATGGTCTATTAGTTAGGAAGTCATTCCTTTGGACTAAATACCATAAATAATTTTGCTAATACAGACGAGTGATGTTCGATGTATCACATTAACCCGATGCCTTTTAATGCTTGCCTGATGATAAAATAAAAAATTTAATAATTTTTTGATTAGAGGAAAACCAATGAAAGAAGCAGAAGTACCGACAAATTTTCGTTGTACATACGGTATCGAATAAACTTCAGTGATTCTGATATATAATTGTCAATGGTGCCGGGTGAGAGACCAACTTCTTTGGCAATCTCTTTGGTCGATTTATCTTCCAGCCTGCTTTTCAGAAAGATGTTTTTTTGCTTTTCAGGAAGGTTGTTAACAATCTGTTGCACCCGCTCAAGAACAGATTGGTAATCAATACCATCTTCTGTTTCAGAGGAATACTGAGAATTTCCGTATTGGGATTCGCTGATGAATTCCCGAAGGTAAGTTCGTTTTCGGAAAAGTTTGCAAATATCGTTGTAGGCAATAGTAAAAAGATACGACTTGAACGATAATTCTTTATTCAGGTTTTTATAGTTTTCCCATAATTTCAAAAAAACCGATTGAACAAGTTCCTCAGACTCGGCTTGCGATCTGAGGTATTTCAGACTGAAAGCATAGAGTTTCCCTGAATACTTTTCGTATATCATGTCGAATGCTTCTACATCGCCTTTTTGCAACCTCTCAACCAATTCAATATCTGCAGGAAATAATTTCAATGCAGTTCTTATTTGCTTATTTAAGTATAAAGATAATTTTAATACAACAATCTTCGATATCTCTGACTTAAGTTATTACAGTCAGGAAATTGTACAAGTCCCCAGACTAAAATAATATTGTTTCTGAATAGGATTGCAAATTTACATAAGTAAGATAAGCAACGGAATGATTTCAGGCACTTAACGTTTGTAAGCTCTTTGTTTTATGTTAAAATAGTGTGATAAGTGGTTAATTGAGACTTTGACTTGTCTTTGTAAATCTCATAGCTTTATATAGTCTATTTTTTAAAATATTGCAATACAGAGCTTTAAAAGCACTTTCATTGATATTTTTAATCATTAAAATCTTAAACCTATGAAACACAAAATCAAGTTTCAGAAATTTTCTTTTTTTCTTATTGTCATTTTAATGCTTACACAAGCATTAAGCGTTCAATCGCAGACAATAGGTAACAATGCAGAAGGAACCATATCTGATAACCCTTCTAACGCAATGTGCGCCATTAGGTATCAGTGTTCTCAAAGCATGACCGTCACCTTAATGAAGGTTAAAATTGCTACTTCAGGGAGCGGCACTATAAAATGTGCTATTTACTCAGATAATAGCGGAAACCCTGGAACTTTTTTAATGGGAACAAATCAATTAACGAACCCCGGGACCGGGTGGAAATCATTTGACCTTACTTCAGGTTTAGCACTTACCTCCGGGACATGGTACCATCTTGTGTTCTGGTCCAATAATACAGGATACAGGCTATATTATTCCTCTGTTAGTGGGATAGCAACATTTTATAGATTCCTTACCTACGGATCATGGCCAAGTTCGTATGGAACACCAGATGGCTCCGGAACTGGCACCCCTTATTGCATGTATGCTCAATCTGTATGTTCCAACCCTTCAATTACAGCCCAACCACAAAGTATAACACGGTGTGTCGGGACTTCAGCACCTTTCAGTGTCACAGCTACAGGAACCAGCCTTACCTATCAATGGAAAAAAGGTGGAAATAATATTTCAGGTGCAACATCCTCAAGCTATACAATAAGCAGCGTTGCCGATGGAGATGCAGGAAATTACACAGTAGTCGTAAGTGGTGCATGCGGTTCACCTGTAACAAGTAATTCAGCAACACTAACTGTTTCTGATCCTCCATCAATTACATCCCAACCACAAAGCATAACACGGTGTGTTGGGACTTCAGCACCTTTCAGTGTCACAGCTACAGGAACCAGCCTTACCTATCAATGGAAAAAAGGTGGAAATAATATTTCAGGTGCAACATCCTCAAGCTATACAATAAGCAGCGTTGCCGATGGAGATGCAGGAAATTACACAGTAGTCGTAAGTGGTGCATGCGGTTCACCTGTAACAAGTAATTCAGCAACACTAACTGTTTCTGATCCTCCATCAATTACATTCCAACCACAAAGTATAACCCGTAATATAGGAGATTCTGCTCCATTTAGTGTTACGGCTACAGGAACCAGCCTTTCCTATCAATGGAAAAAAGGAGGAAATAATATTTCAGGTGCAACATCATCAAGCTATACGATAAACAGTGTTTCAAGCGGAGATGCAGGCGATTATACAGTAGTTGTAAGCGGTTCATGTGGCTCCCCGGTAACCAGTAATACGGCAACTCTCACGGTAGGTAGCACAATCACTTTAGGAAACAATGGAGAAGGAACTATATATGACAATCCTTCTACCGCAATGTGCGCCATCAGGTATCAGTGTTCTCAAAGCATGACCGTCACCCTGATGAAGGTGAAAATTGCTACTTCAGGGAGTGGCACCATAAAATGTGCCATTTACTCAGATAATAGTGGAAACCCAGGAACTTTCTTAATGGGAACAAATCAATTAACGAACCCCGGAACTGGCTGGAAATCATTTGACTTTACTTCCGGATTAGCACTTACCTCAGGAACATGGTACCACCTTGTATTTTGGACCAATAATACAGGATATAGGATATATTATTCTTCAGTTAGTGGCATAGCAACATTTTACAGATTCCTTACCTATGGATCATGGCCAAGTTCGTATGGAACACCAGATGGCTCAGGAACGGGCACTCCTTATTGCATGTTTGCTCAAGGCACTGGAGGTGGATGTACCGACCCTTCAATTACAGCTCAGCCCCAAAGCATAACCCGGAATGTAGGAAATTCTGCTCCATTTAGTGTTACAGCAACCGGAACGAGCCTTACGTATCAATGGAAGAAAAATGGAACAGATATCTCGGGAGCAACATCATCAAGCTATACCATAAGCAGTGTTGCATGTGGAGATGCAGGAAATTACACTGTAGTAGTAAGTGGTGCATGTGGTTCTCCCGTAACAAGTAGTACTGCTGCATTAACTGTCAGTAATTGCCAAACATCACTTACCGTCACAGGACAGAGTTTTTCTTATACCAATGAAGATTTAGGATACGATGTTGCCAGAAATACTCCGACAACATTTACATTTAGTAATAATAGTGTTACAGATTCTGACCCTAGTGGGCATATGCTTTCTGCAGGAGATGAGGGTTCTACCAGCAATAACAATCATCTTGACGGAGAAGTTATTACAGGTAATAAATTCACTTATACGGGACCTGATCAGGCACAATATATTTTGCATGGTATATTTACGGGACATAACATAAATGTGTCAGTAATGTATAATTACTGTTTAAATGTGCCAATGTCAATTGTACGAAAGTCAACTATTACTATGACGAACACATCTGGTGGAGTTGCCTATAATATTATAAATAATCCCACAGCAGTTGGTGTAGTTGTAAAGGGTATGAATGGAGTTAACATTTATAATAATACACTTTATAGTGCAGAACCAATGTATTCCGGTGAAACGGTACCAGGCACCTGGAGGGGTTTAATTGATGTTTATAGTAATAACGACGTGAGTCCAAGTATACCAGCAACCGGGACTAAGATAAAAAATAATATCTTTTATACAACACACCAGATTTACAACATCTATATTTATGATGCCGCTTGTTTAACTGGGTTTGAGAGTGATTATAATGTTTTCTATTGTGAAAGTGGAACTCCGATGTTTAATTATCTTGGTACATCAAAAACATTTGCGCAATGGAAAGCATTGGGGTATGATACCCATTCAGTTGTAGTTAATCCAAATTTTATAAATTTTACTGATTTTGTTCCATCCGCACGTCTTGATTATGGAACTGATTTAGGTACTGCATGCCAAACTGGATTATCAACCAATGCAACATGGTCAGTAGGTTCTGCACCAGCAACTACGGTTCAAAATGGCACATGGCAGGTTGGTGCAAGAGTGTATAGTAATCAGGCATATTATGTAGCAACAACCGGAAATAACAATAATAATGGATCAATAGGTAGTCCGTGGGCGACTTTGGATTACGGATTTAATCATATCTCTCCCGGGGATATTCTTTATGTCAGAGGTGGCACCTATACTCCTGGCGGATATGCTGTTGTAGGTGTTTTTGCTGCTGTAGGCGTAAACAATAGGAACGGATCATCTGGAAGTCAATTTCAGGTATATGCTTACCCTGGAGAAACGCCTATATTGGATTGCAGCAATTTGACATCCAGTTCTTATGAAAGAATAGGAATATTATTTGCCAGTTCAAGTTACTGGCATATTAAGGGTTTAGAAGTAAAAAATTGTAATCAGTATAGCGGCTCTCCGGCTTACGGAGGACAAGGAATATATGTTATCGGTAGTAGCTATGTTACTATTGAAAACTGTGTATCACACAACAATGGAGGTCCGGGAATGGGAACTCGTGATGTAAATGAGGTTACTTTTCTTAATTGTGATGCATATTCAAATTACGATCCATATTCCACAACTCCAGGTGATAATGCTGATGGATTTGATATAGGGTTTCAGCACAGTGATCATATCGTAAGACTGACTAATTGCAGGGCATGGAATAACTCAGATGATGGCTTTGATATGTACCAGGATCCTACCTATAGCGGAATCTATTATTTAACAGCCTGCTGGGCATGGCATCAGGGGTATAGATCAGATCAATCTACTACAGGTGGTGATGGCAATGGATTTAAATATGGCAATGATCCTCAATCTTATGATGGTGTTACACGAAGATTTACGTATAACTGCGTTGCATATAACAACAGATCAAGAGGATTTTCTCAGGAGTCAGCTGATGTGAAGATGATTTTTTATAATAATATTGCTTACCTGAATGGACTACAAGGATATAGTTTTGTTGCTTATAACTTAGGAGATATTTTAAGGAATAACATAAGTTATAATAATGGGTCGAGTGATATATTTCAGTCAAATCAGACAAAGGATCACAATAGCTGGGATAGCGGTGTTACTGTTACAAATGCTGATTTTGTAAGTATTGACGGGTCAAGTTTAGATGATCCCCGACAGGAAGATGGTAGTTTGCCGGTTATCACATTTTTGCATTTAGATTTAAGTTCGGATTTAATTGGTGCCGGAGTAAATGTAGGATTGCCATATAACGGGCCCCATCCTGACCTGGGTCCTTTTGAATCTTCAGATTTATCAAAAGGCATTGGGGAAGTCAAGGAGCCAAAACCTGTTGAATCTTCAGATTTATCAAAGAGTATTGGGGATGCAAGGGAGCCAAACATATTTACTGAACCTTCAGAAAATAATGATTCATTTGCGGTTTACCCAAATCCTGTTAAGGATAAACTAACAATTGACTTAAAACACAAGGATGTGCAGGTTTCCTTAAAACTGTACAATTCAAGTGGAATTAAACTTTATGAAGAAATTATCAATGGAAATACTATAATTGATATGAGTTCCTATGCATCAGGTTTATATATTCTTCATATTGGGAGCGCAAGTGGACTTAACTTGGTAAAAATTATTAAATGAACAATTTACACTTTACTATGATAAGACACGGATAGTAGATTTAAGTTAGTAGGTTTCAACTAAATGGAGGGTGTCTCAAAAGGGCACCCTCATTTATTTTTTAGAATTATTTTCATTCCCTTCGGCTAGCTTACAAAAAAAGAGGCCTGCGATCTTATCATCAGGCCTCTCTGGGGTGGTGCCACCAGGAATCGAACCGGGGACACATGGATTTTCAGTCCATTGCTCTACCGACTGAGCTATGGCACCTCCTTTTCGGACTGCAAATATATATCTCAAATCCGAGGAACCAAATACTTTGATAAAAAATTTTCTATTTGGAATCATTTTAATGATGTGGTACCTTTGCAACCTTACTAATAAAAAAATATGGATCTCCTCCTGTATACACTCGACAACGGCATCAGGTTAGTTCATCATAAGATACCGGGCCTTGTCGCCCACTGTGGTTTGATAATTAATACCGGCTCACGCGATGAGACAGTACCGGAACACGGAATAGCCCATTTCATTGAACATATGCTTTTCAAGGGCACCAAAAAAAGAAAAGCCTATCACATCCTGAGCCGCCTGGAAGATGTCGGAGGAGAACTTAACGCTTACACAACAAAGGAGGAAACAGCGATCCATGCATCATTTCTGAGAGAAGATTATGAAAGAGCCATTGAACTGATCAGTGATATAACATTTAATTCAGTCTTCCCCGAGAAAGAGATTGAGAAAGAAAAAGATGTAGTGATCGAAGAAATAAATTCCTACCTCGATAGCCCGTCGGAGCTTATATTTGACGATTTCGAAGAGCTTATCTTCTCTGACCAGCCAATAGGACGTAACATTCTTGGTACCCCTGATTCGGTAAAATCATTTTCAAAAAAGAATATAAATGATTTTATTTCAAATAATTATAATACCCGTCAAATGGTATTCTGTTCTGTGGGTAATATTTCAGATGAAAAAATACTGAAACTCTTCAAAATACATTTTGCAGACATAGTGACGGAAAATAACATTGAAAGAGATAACAAGACCTGGTTATATAAACCTGCTTCTGTAACCAAAAAGATGGATACCTACCAGAATCACTGCATTATGGGTAATCTTGCATATAATCTGAAAGATGACCGCAGGATGGGAATGTTCCTTCTGAACAATATCCTCGGAGGTCAGGGGCTTAATTCACGATTGAACCTGTCGCTGCGCGAAAAAAACGGGCTTGCCTATAATGTTGAATCAAGCTATAATCCTTACGTCGATACAGGCATATTTTCAATATATTTCGGTACCGACAGCCAATATCTAAACAAAAGCATCTCGATAGCGTTATATGAACTGAAAAAACTAAGGACCTCCAGGCTTGGCACTATACAGTTAAGCAAGGCAAAAAATCAGATCAAAGGCTACCTGGCAAGAGGTTATGAGAATCATGAGAGTCTGATGTTGAGCCTGGGGAAGAGCCTGCTTATATTTGACAAAATTGACAGTATTGATGACCTGTGTAGAAAAATTGATGCTGTAACAGCATCTGAACTGCTTGATACCGCTAATGATATCTTTGAACCGTCAAAGATGTCAACGCTGATATACAAATAATTCAGGCCCTCTCCGCTTCGCGGAGTACCATAAATGGGACCAACTCTGTTCTTTTTAACATATTCTATTATAGAACAGGTATTTACCCCCCTTTAGGGAGGCAGTGGAGCAAAAAAGGAGAAATGATAATCACATAACCCGTTGCAATGAATAAAAAGCTCGAACAATATATTGAGATGTATTCATCACCTGAAGATCCCATACTTGAGGATCTTTACCGGCAGACATATATGAGGTTTGTAAATCCGAATATGGTATCGGGCCATCTTCAGGGAAAACTGCTTGAACTGATTTCAAGGATGATCTCACCTGAGAATATACTCGAGATCGGAACCTTCACAGGCTACTCTGCCATATGCCTATCCAAAGGACTTCGTCCAGGCGGTAAGCTTTATACTATTGAACTAAATGATGAGCTGACTTCATTCTCCCATTCATTTTTTTGCCGTGCAGAAGCCGATTCAAAAATAACCCAGTTGACGGGGAATGCCCAGGATATCATTCCCGGCCTGGATCTTATGTTCGACCTTGTATTCATGGATGGAGACAAAAGAGAATACATTGATTATTATAAGTTAATTATAGGTAAGGTTAAACCGGGGGGAATTATCCTTGCTGATAATGTTTTATGGGGAGGGAAAGTAATCGAAAATGATACAACAGATCCACAGAACAGAGGTATAATCAATTTTAATGAGATGATCCGAAAAGAGAGTATTATTGACGAGGTTATTATACCGATCCGTGACGGATTGATGCTGATAAGAAAAAAGGCTTAATGCACAATGGTTCAGCGGCTCAACCCGTAAACCAAACATATTATATGATACCTTTGCCCTGTGACTTTGTGCAGTTATGCCTTTTTATTTGGTATAGTTTTTGTTTAATCTGAATAAACTTCATATGAAAAGACTATTTTTTATTCCCCTGCTTCTGATTGGAGCTTTGCCTCTAAAAGCACAATCAGATAAAGAAAATCAGCTTCAGGCGCTGGAGCAAAACCAGCCTGGAGATCAGAATGTTACAGCAACTGCCACACTAAAATCAGCCAGCCGGCTATTTGCAGCAAAAGATGATCTTACCTCAGTAATAATTATTATTCCTGCTGACTCTGTTGTTGATGTAATCGATTCAGACAGCACTTACTTTCATGTTTTTTTTAATGATACTGAAGGTTACATTTTCAAACGTGATGCTGTCCTTGATAAATTACCTCCCAGTACTCAGGCGAACATCCAGACTCAACCTGAGGTAAAAGAGAGTCAACAGGTTCAGGAAGAGCCGCAGGACAGGTTTTCATATCTCGAAAATAAATATGGTTCGGATGTGGCAGCAAAGATAATGGCAGGAAAGATATGGAAAGGAATGAGCGCAGATATGGTAAGTGACAGCTGGGGGACTCCGGTTAAGATCAACAGAATAATAAACGGGAACACTGTCAAGGAAGAATGGATATTCAAAAACACCTGGCTCCATTTTGAGAATAATACACTTCTGGAGTGGGGCCCAGTTAAAAAACAATAGAAAAAGGCGCCTGGCAGCGCCTTTCTTATTATTGCCTACTTCTTGCCTTTCGGCTTTTCCTTTGTTGCACCTGCTTTTTTTCAGCATCTGTTCATGAAGACTTTGAGATAAAAGATAAAGAATGGAACTTAACGCTTAAGAGGATTATTTTATATATTTAGTAAAATTGAAAAACGATAGTTTTACCGTGACCTATCTTCCAAATTGCAAGACTGATTGGGCATAAGACATCTTCTTTCTCATGGTACAAAAAAATTGAAAATATGATTGATGATATAACAATGCATTTGCGGACAACTCAGACAAGATTTAAATTCAGCGTCTTGATCCCGACGTGGAATAATCTTGAGTATTTGAAAATTTGCATTTCCAGCATCCTTAAAAATTCATATTTTGAATTACAAATTATTGTGATTGTTAATGATGGCAGTGATGGGACCGCAGATTGGATTGAAAGTCAGAAAGGAATAGATTATATCCGTTCAAAACTCAACTTAGGTATATGTTATTCGCTGAATATTGTCCGGTCACTTATTAAATCTGAATATATAGTCTATGTAAATGATGATATGTACTTGCTTCCTGACTGGGATCTGGAATTATATAATGAAATTGAGAAAATAGGTAACAAAAATTTTATGTTGTCGGGGACTATGATCGAGCCCCGGGAAACAGGGAATCCCTGTGTTATTGTTAAAGATTTTGGACAGACATTTCAGGATTTTAAGGAGGAGATGCTGCTCAGTGAATATAAGAATCTATTTATAAATGACTGGAACGGGAGTACATTACCTCCATTTGTAGTACACATTGAAATGTGGGATCTGGTTGGTGGAATGAGCATTGAGTATAATCCGGGAATATATTCAGATTGGGACTTTTCACGGAAGCTTTATGAAGTGGGAGTCAGATTTTTTAAAGGTAAAGGAAATAGCTTAGTCTACCATTTTGGATCGAAATCAATTCATAGATTAAAGCTTAATAAAGGCAGGAAGACTTTTCTGTTAAAATGGGGGATTACTTCAAGATTTTTTACAGAGAAATATTTAAAAAAAGGGCCACTATTTTCAGGGAATCTTAATACACCTGATTTGAATAAAATAACCCTAATTGTAAATAAACTAAAGCGAATCAGAAGCTCCTGGCAATAATTTTCTGAATTAGTAAGTCCGTTGAAAATTGAAATTGAAAGAAATAAACTTCAGGCTTTGCAAATTAAAAAAAATGCTTATTTTTGCCCCGTGATTTTTGCGGGAGTAGCTCAGTTGGTAGAGCACGACCTTGCCAAGGTCGGGGTCGCGGGTTCGAGTCCCGTCTCCCGCTCAGTGAAGAGGCTGTTATCACAGTCTCTTTTTTATTCCTGCCACTTCACAGATATATGTACATATCCAATTCCAACATAAAATAAAATATTTTACCTTCACAGCTTTGCATTACAATTTCTATTCACCCTTAATCAGAAAATTATGAAACTCTCTTTATCATTGATTTTAGTTTTGATTACAGCAGCTCTTTTTTCCTTTAAGCCTCAGGGCAAGCAAACAGGATTATCAATCCCCTTTGAAAAATACACATTGCCAAACGGTCTGACCGTTGTGCTTAATGTCGATAAATCCGATCCGATAGTCGCCGTTGCTATATATTATCATGTTGGATCAAGCCGTGAAGTTCCGGGGAAGACCGGGTTCGCTCACCTTTTTGAACACATGATGTTTCAGAAATCCGAAAATGTACCTGAAGATCAGTTCTTTAAAAATATTCAGGGAGCAGGCGGAACATTGAACGGCAGCACTAATGAAGACAGGACCAACTATTTCGAAGTTATTCCAAAAAATGCCCTCGAAATGGCATTATGGATGGAGTCAGACAGAATGGGTTACCTTGAGAACACAGTTACTAAATCTGCTCTTGTAAATCAGCAAAATGTGGTGCAAAATGAAAAACGCGAAAGTGTTGATAATGCTCCATACGGGTTTAACCAGGGTCTGATACTTAAAAATATTTATCCCAAGGGACATCCCTACAGCTGGACTGTTATCGGTGATATGCAGGACCTTACAAACGCCACCATAAATGATGTCAGAGCCTTTCATAGAAAATTCTATTCTCCAAACAATGCTTTCCTGGTAGTCTCGGGTGATATTAATAAGGAAGAAGTGATCGCTATGATCAGGAAATACTTCGGTGAAATTCCAGCAGGCGAACCCATAGGGAAAAGAGCTCCTGAACCAGGTTCAGTTGCATCCACCGTAAGATTGTTTCATGAAGACAATTTTGCCAAAGCCCCGCAATTAACTATGGTTTTTCCTACTGTTGAACGGTATTCGAAGGATTCATATGCACTGAATTTCCTGGGAGAACTCCTGGCAGGCAGTAAAAAGTCTCCTCTTTATACAATCCTGGTAAAAGACAAAAAACTCACCTCACGTGTCTTTGCCAGAAACAATTCTGTTGAACTGGCCGGAACATTCACAATTTCTGTGACAGCCAATCCGGGTGTAAACCTCACTGAAGTGGAGAAGGCAGTATTTGAAGGTCTTGACAAATTTGAAAAAGACGGTTTTTCAGCAGAAGACCTCCAAAGGATCAAAGCCGGTAACGAGACACGTTTCTACAGCAGATTTGCAAGTGATCAGGGAAAAGCATTTACATTAGCTGAATATGCAATGTTTGCCGGAGATCCCGGTTTCTACAAAAAGGATTTTGAGAACAGTCAGTCTGTTACGGTAGCTGATATAAAGGCTGCTTTCAATAAATACATCAAAGGAAAAAACTTCGTAGAAACGAGCTTTGTACCAAAAAGCCAGGCAGATCTGATCGTTGAAGGATCAAAAAATGCAGGAATTGTCGAGGAAGATGTGACAAAAGCTGCAGAGGTTAAGGATGTTGCAGCTGCAGAAGAAAAAATCGTTAAAACACCTGCTAAGATTGATCGCAGTGTTAAGCCTCCTCTTGGACCCGATCCTGACGTGAATGTACCTGCCCCGTGGTCCGGTTCACTGACAAATGGTATGAAAATATCGGGGATCACGCAGAAAGAACTTCCGCTGGTTCAGTATTCTATCGTTATTGATGGAGGACGCATGCTTGACAATGTTGAAAAAGCCGGAGTGGCGAACCTTGTTGCCACAATGATGAATGAAGGCACTAAAACCAAAACTCCGGAACAGCTTGAAGATGCCATCGGACTGCTTGGTGCAACGATCAGGGTCTCTTCGGGAAATGAAGATATTACAGTGGATGTCAGTACCCTTGCAAAAAATTTCGAAAAAACGATTGCTCTTGTCAGCGAAATCCTGCTGGAGCCAAGATGGGATCCTGAGCAGTTTGATCTGGCTAAAAGCCGCATAATCAATAACCTCAAACGTAACGCTGCAAGTCCCGATTACCTGGCTTCAAGCACTCTTAATAAACTAATGTTCGGTGATAACATCCTGGCTGTTGACCCGACAGGAACTGAAACTACTGTTAAAGCAATTACGATGGATGACCTTAAAGATTATTATAATAAATTTATCTCACCTTCAGTTTCCAGGTTCCTTATTGCAGGCGATATTGATCAGGCAAAAGTAAAAGATGCGCTTGCAGATCTGAATCTGAAATGGAAATCAAAGGATGTTGTAATACCAGCAGTTAAGGTTCCCGGATCTCCTGCTAAATCTCAGATCTATTTTGTTGATGTACCGGGAGCAAAACAATCTGTTATTGCTATCGGAGCACCTTCTCTTCCAAGAACAGATCCTGATTTCTATCCTGCAACAGTAGCCAATTATAAACTCGGAGGGTCATTCAATGGAATTTTGAATCTTATTCTCAGGGAAGAAAAAGGATTCACATATGGAGCCAGATCAAGCTTCAGTGGTGCCAGGAATTACGGTTCTTTCGTTGCCACATCCAGGGTACGCACAAATTCAACACTTGAGTCTGTAACAATTTTCAAGACCGAGATGGAGAAATACCGGAAGGAAATTCCGCAGGAGTATATTGATTTTACTAAGTCATCGCTGCTGAAAAACAATGCACTCAGGTTTGAGACACTTGGTAACCTTCTTAGTATGCTCAATACTATGACTGCCTATAATCTGCCTGCAGATTATATAAAGCAGGAAGAAAAATTTATAAAAGGGTTGACAATTGAAAAGCAGCTGGAACTCACGAATAAATATATCGATCCGTCAAGGATGTACTATGTGGTTGTGGGGGATGCTAAAACCCAGCTTGATGATCTTGAGAAGGTTGGTTTAGGCAAACCCATTTTGATGAAATAAAATATTGAACTCCTTAATTTTGGGTAATTATTTTGTAGAGACAGGTCTGAGACCTGTCTCTACTTATTTTCAGAGAAGACTAGGATAACAGCAGAGATTTAATTTGTAGAGACGCCCAAATTGGGCGTCTCTACTATTTTACATCTATAAATCCCTCATAAATCAAATGGCTGTTTTTATTAAGAATTATTTATTATAAATTTGCACCACTAAAAAAGCGCCAGCCTTCGCTAAAGCTACGGCTGACAAAGCCCGGATGGTGGAATGGTAGACACGCAGGACTTAAAATCCTGTGACCATTACGGTTGTGCGGGTTCAAGTCCCGCTCCGGGTACCAAAAAAGAGTGAGAGTGAGAGTGAGAGCGAGTAGCTTAAACAAACTTCTCACTCTTTTTTCTCAATACTCACTCTCACACTCACACTTTTTTATCAAGTTAATTTCGCCTCTTTTGCGAATTTTTGCTATTTTAGTAATGTCATTCGCTTCAATCTCAACTCTAAGTGCTAACTAATTTTTATTATTATGTTTGATTTTCAGAAACTTGATGTCTACCAGAAAGCCAAAGAATTTAATAAAGACATCACAAAAACCCTGGCTTCCAAAGCTTTTGATAGAGTGACAAATGATCAACTACGACGAGCTTCATTTAGCATCATGCTAAATATAGCCGAAGGATCATCGAGATTTAGCAAAAAAGATCGAAGAAACTTCCTGGTGGTATCCAGAGGAAGTGCGTTCGAGTGTGCTGCTGTGTGGGAGCGAGAGCGAGCAAAGAGGGTTGCAACTTTTAAAGCCCTCTCACACTTCAATCAGCTCTGGTTTGAGTAGAGTGATAGCGTTTTATAAATTGATTTGATAATTACATTGAACATTGCTAGATTTGAATCGATGTCTTAGTTTTGTGTTCCGGAGTATTCCAGGTATTATATGAAACAGGTCAGACAAATAATATTAATAGTAATAGTTTTTCTTAATGGCGCTCCTGCGTTCCCTCAACAATCTCAGACGAATAAATATCATAAATACTTTTTTGAGGATTTCAGTAGACAGCATTTAAAGAATTTTAAAGCTAATGAAGGGGCAAAAGGGGCTGATTTTTTATGGAGATCAGGGGTACGTTTACCAACTGAAAGAAAGACAAAAATCCTCTTATTTAAGATAAATCCCGAAGGTGAGCCGGGAGCCGGACGAGGACCGGAAATAAGTTCAAAGTATTTCACCCATTTCGGCACATATGCTGCTCGTTTAAAGATCCCTGATGTTAAAAAGATTCAACCCGATGTTGGTGCAGTTGTTGGATATTTTACCTATCACATGGATAGTGTACAGGGATTGAGCGAAATAGATTTTGAATGGCTTATTGCTGATCCGGGAATCATTTATATAGGAACATGGACAGGCCAAAAAGGAGATCTAAGAAGGATCGGTCGGATAATTGATATCTCAAGTGGCATAATATACAATACTTCTTACAGAGAGCGCCTAAGTGGATTAAGCAGGCCGCTTACAGGGGTTCAGAGCCAGCCTGATTCTATTCCTCCAATTGAAGGCTATAATGCCACATCTCAATTTAATATTTATGGTTTTGACTGGTATCCTGACAGGATCAGATGGTGGATGATCCATCCAGTAACTGCTGATACCGTTGTTTTGTGGGATTACCGTGGATCGCAGGAAGGAATACCTCAGAATCGTACTCATTACAGGATAAATTTCTGGCATACAAACAACTGGCCCGTAGAAACCAATCCAAATTCAATTGAAAAACCACTTCATCCATATGAAACAGAAATTGACTGGATGTATTATAAACCTATTAAATACTTTCCTCAGCCATAAATATACATCACTAATATGGTCGTAACTTTCGTCCGTTGCGGGTACCCAGAGGCACAAGAGGTCAAAATCGGCCTCTTGTTTTTTTTAACTTCCCAAAACCTCACTGGCATTAAGGATGAGTTGTATGGGTTCCTTGGCCACCATAACTAAGTGAAGATGGCCGCGAAGGAAGATAACAATATTTACTCTGCACTTAATAAAAAATTATTATCTAAATTTATAAAAACAATGAATCAGGATTTAAAAATGTGAAATCTCTTTTATAATTAAGATCATTGATAAAACCGAATGTATTATGAAACAAATGATTGCCCTTATCGCTGTATTAATGGCATTTGGATATAATGCGAATTCACAAAATACAGTATCGCCTGCACCGGCAGGTTTCGACATATTTCGCACAGGGATACCTCACGGTAATATCGACACGATCACTTACAATTCCAAAACAGTCGGTAACAAACGGAAAGCGCTTATCTATACCCCTCCGGGATATTCAACAGACAATAAACTACCTGTACTCTACCTGTTGCATGGCATTGGTGGCGATGAGAAAGAATGGCTTAAAGGCGGCCAGCCCCAGGTAATCCTTGATAATCTTTATGCTGAAAAGAAAGTCGAACCTATGATCGTGGTGATGCCCAACGGCCGGGCAATGAAAGATGACCGCGCAATCGGAAATATTATGGCCTCCGACAAGGTGGAGGCATTCGCAATGTTCGAGAAAGATCTGCTGAAGGATCTGATCCCTTACATTGAAAAAAATTATCCGGTGATAAAAGACAGTGAACATCGTGCCATTGCCGGGCTGTCGATGGGGGGCGGACAATCCCTGAATTTTGGTCTGGGAAATCTCGACAAATTTGCATGGATCGGTGGTTTTTCTTCAGCTCCAAATACCAGAAAACCCGAGGAACTTGTTCCTGATCCCGAAGATGCCAGAAAAAGATTGAAATTGCTATGGCTATCATGTGGTGATAAAGATGGACTAATTACCTACAGCAAACGTACTCATGATTATCTTAACGCAAACAACGTTCCGCATATTTACTATGTTGATCATGGTTATCATGATTTTAATGTGTGGAAGAACAGCCTTTATATGTTCTCACAACTGTTGTTTAAACCGGTTGATGTTACAGCCTTCGTCAGAATAGACAATGCCGGCCGACCTGCTGAATCCAATGTACGATCAGCAAAATTCCCGCAGGTTTTGCCCGATGGAAGGGCCATTTTCCGCATAAAGGCTCCGGATGCTCAGAAGGTGCAACTTGATCTGGTCAGAAAATATGACATGGCAAAAAATAGCGAAGGTATCTGGGAAGTAACGACGGACTCGCTGAGTGAAGGTTTTCACTATTATTCACTTATTATAGACGGTGTTGCCGTAGCCGATCCTGCAAGCGAAACTTTCTACGGTATGGGACGGATGGCAAGTGGTATTGAGGTGCCTTTTATGGGCGACAGATATTATGATGTCAGGAATATTCCTCATGGTGATATAAGAATCACACGTTATTATTCAAACGTAACAAATACCTGGCGTGTTCTTTATATGTATACTCCTCCCGGGTATGACGAGAATACGAGTGAAAAATATCCTGTTCTTTATATCATGCATGGTGGTGGTGAAGACGAACGAGGCTGGGCTATGCAAGGTAAAACCGATTTGATCATCGATAATCTGATTGCTGAAAAGAAGGCCGTGCCTATGATTGTGATTATGCTTGATGGAAATTTCCCATTAAATGGTTTTGGAGAAGATGCACTGCTAGTATTGGAAAAAGAGTTGAAACAAAGTATAATCCCATTCGTGGAAAAAAACTACAGAGTCAAAACCGAAGCAAAATATCGTGCACTGGCAGGGTTATCAATGGGCGGAATTCAAACATTATATGCAGGAGTTAAAAATACAGAAATGTTCTCATACCTGGGTGTATTCAGTTCTGGCTGGATTCTACCTGTTCAAAAGGATCTCGCTGACTTACAGTATGACTTTATGAAGAACAATACCGGCAAGATCAACAATAACTTAAAACAGTTCTGGATTTCCCAGGGTGGCAAGGAGGATATTGCCTGGAAGAACTGCCAGGCCATGCTTTCCAGGTTCGATGAATTAAAAATCAAATACACTTATAGTGAATATCCCGGCGGGCATACCTGGCCAGTATGGAGGAATAACCTATATAATTTTGCGCAGTTGTTGTTTAAATAGTAAAGAAATACGACAACATTCAGACTCTGGCACTTCAAAAATTACCTGAAACAAATACTCTGCACTTATGAAAACATGTGTTATTTCATTACTATTACTACTATCAGTTTTCCTCACATCAAATATTTTCTCTCAAACATATGCGGATGGCAGCGTTGTTCTCCGCGACAACTGGGCTATCCAATCGTCTGCCAATCTTGCTGATGATGGCAGGGTTATATCCCAACCCGGTTATACCGTGAAGGGGTGGTACCCAACTTCAATTCCCTCGACCGTTCTGGCCGCACTTGTGGCTAACAAGGTGTACCCTGATCCCTATTACGGTAATAACTATATGGAACTGCCTGGTGTGCGCAGGTGGGACAAGCCTGAGGGTAATCCCTTCGAATCGTCGTGGTGGTATCGCACTGAGTTCGATCTTCCGTCTGGTTTTGCGGGAAAGCACATGTGGCTGAAGTTTCATAGCGTGAATTACCGGGCAAACCTGTGGGTAAACGGCCAAAAAATGGCCGATTCCACACAAATGGAAGGCGCGTACAGGCTGTATTCTTTCGATATTGCCAAATACACGAAAACCGGACAGAAGAATTGCCTCGCGCTGGAGATTTATCCTCCAAAGACATTTGACCTTACCATCTCCTGGGTCGATTGGAACCCCACTCCTCCTGACAGAAGTATGGGCATCTGGTACGATGTAACCTTATCCGCCAGTGGGCCTGTGGCCATTGAACATCCCTTCGTGAAAACCAAATTAAACCTGCCTTCAACCACCAAGGCCAAACTCAGCGTGACCGCTGAAGTGAAAAATGCTGAAAGCACTCCCGTTAAGGGCTTGTTGAAAGGCACGATAGAGAATATAACTTTCTCTAAGGAGGTAACCCTCAATGCGAACGAGACAAAGGAAGTAACATTCCTGCCCGAAGAGTTTCCTCAACTCGTTATTGCAAATCCCCGCCTTTGGTGGCCGCATACCGTGGGCCCGCAAAACCTCTACAACCTGGACCTGAGTTTCGAGATCAAAGGGAAGGTATCCGACTCGCGTAAAACACGTTTCGGTATCCGGGAGATCAGCTCCTGGATGAACGAGTTTGACACGCTGCGCACTAAAGTATTCCAGGTAAATGGAAGGAACATCGTGATACGCGGTGGGGGCTACGTGGAAGATCTTATGCTGCGTCCATCCAAGGAGCGCGTGGATGCTGATCTCCGTTACCTTAAATTCATGAACATGAACACGCTGAGGATGGAAGCTCCCCGTGGCTCTGACTATCTTTTCGAGCGTTGTGACGAAGAAGGTATCCTGATCATGGTTGGCTGGTGTTGTGGTCTCCCTTTCGAAAGTTGGAAGCACTGGACGTCACATACGGCTGACATTGCTGAAGAAAGCTGGCATGACCAGATTCTCCA
Source organism: uncultured Bacteroidales bacterium (assembly GCA_963791065.1). Classification (GTDB taxonomy): domain Bacteria; phylum Bacteroidota; class Bacteroidia; order Bacteroidales; family VadinHA17; genus LD21. The sequence goes on along the minus strand of CAWBQN010000015.1, from coordinate 27,257 downwards.
TCTTCGCGCGCACCCATCTGTTTTCACATGGTTGTACGGGAGCGATAATTTCCCGCCTGAGGACATAGAACGGCGCTACATCGACGTGCTCAAGAAGTATGATGGTACAAGGCCCTATTCCTCCTCCGCCACGCAAGCGCCCAGCAAGATTGAAGGTTACACGGGTTTATTTATGGGCCCCTGGCCCCAGGTATACGGTTACCTCCCACCTAATTACTGGTACACAAAATTCGAGTTCAATACCGAGTGCGGTCCAAGTGGCGAGCAGTTGCCTCCCATTGAAACAATCAGGAGGGTGATGCCCGAAAAGGACCTCTGGCCTGTAAGTCACGGTTGGGACTTGCGCCTACGCAAAGACTTTTATCCATTTTCACGCAAGGCGCTTGACTCAAGATATGGAAAGCCCTCAAGTCTTGAGGAATATTGCACCAAATCACAGATACTTCAGATGGAGGCAGTAAAGGCCATGTTCGAGGCCTTCGCGGGAAACAAGTACAAGTCGAGCGGCGTTATATACTGGATGTATAACAGCGCCTGGCCCAAGTTTTACTGGCAGTTGTATGATTACTTCCTCATGCCCAACGGTGCCTTTTATGGTGCAAAGAAAGCTTGCGAGCCCCTGCACGTGCAATACAACTACAAGGAGAATGCGGTACAACTCGTGAACTGTTTTTATCACGATTTCACAGGATTGAAAGTTATCGCTAAAGCTTTCGATTTCGATGCAAAACAGATATTCTCAAAAGAAGTAATGACTACTATGAAAGCAGATGAAAGCAAGATTCTCTTTGTGCTGGATCTGCCAAAAGAACTTACCAGTATTTACTTCCTGAGGCTTAGCCTGCTGGATAAAGCAGGAAAAGAGATATCATCGAATTTTTATTGGTTGTCGAACAAAGGAGACGAGGATGCCGATTTCACCGATCTAGCCAGGCTGCCGTCGGTTGACGTAACAACAAAATTGAGCCCGCTATCGAGGGAGAACGGTATGCTTAAACTCACTGCTGAACTAACAAATACTTCAACTTCTCTTGCTTTCGCTGTGAACCCCAAGTTGCTTTCAGCCTCAACACGAGAGCCCGTATTGCCAGTTTTCTGGCAGGATAATTATTTCTCGCTGCTACCAGGTGAAAAGCGTACGATAGAAATGCAATGGGATGCCTCGTTGGTAGCAGATGGCAAATTACTTTTCAAGCTGGATGGCTGGAACCTGCGGCAAACACAGGAACAAATGTTATTGGTGCCCTAGACGATACGGGGAAGAATTAAAGTATAATTATTGCTATTTACTCTCTAAAAGCATTCTAAGCCGTAAATATAGATTTTAAAATAGGAATAATCCAGAAACCAGGTTGCGACTTCTGTCTGTTTGGGGTACCAAACGGCACAAGAGGTCAAAGCTGACCTCTTGTTTTTTTGGAACTTCCCAAAACCTCACTGGCATTAAGGATGAGTTGTATGGGTTCGGTGAAGACATTCCGACACCTTAAGCATTCGGTCTCGGTATATGCGGTGATTATATTGTATTAAAAAATAATGTCTCATGCTAACTTTCCCCTGCATGTCTCGGGATTCACTCTTTCAAAAACTTCACCGTATTAATTATATTCTGTCCAATTTTTCTTCCCTGCTGTGTGCCCCTCTCACATGAGAGACGATAATGAATACCGGCATAAACACGGGAATCAGCAATTTCCTGAACTAAATCATCGAAGGAAGCAAAAGAACGTGGTGCCATTCCGAGATAATCATACGAATGATCGGTAAAATTATAATCAGATCCGAATAATTCCTTCATTATTTCTCCAAATGAGCCGGCAATAGTGGAATGTGCAGAAGGAAAATCGGGAAAATTAGGTGTTGGAAATACTGGATTCCATAAACTATAACCCAAAACTTCTCTTATATATTTTATAGGCCGCTGCTGATTGTATTGATATTTGGTCTTCCAGCAACCAATACCTGCATCAATAATGCCTATACTGGCTTTTGCAAAAGCATAGGCAGTAAAATCCAGTTTTGGATCTTCCTGTACCAATACTTGCTTTAAAATAGAAAGGTAGTGGCCACCGCCAAATCCGGGGTTATCACGATAATAAATGGCTATGGCTTTTTGCTCCGGCGTAAGCGCTTGCGAAACATCATATACATCTTTTACCATCTTATAAAAATCAGAAGATGGATTTTCTGAATAAATCGGGGGAGCTTCTGGTGCGACACCATCAAGGCTATTTGAAACCATAAGTCGGTTGTTTCCCCAATAAGGTCCGAAAGCCGCCGCAAAGGCAGGAGGTGTTGGTGCCCATAATCCAGGACCCACCGGTGGAATATAAGGTGCATTAGCATTGACGGCGCCGTCTGCTTTCGACCAGTTAAAAACGAGCAATGCAACGGCTTTACCAAAATTCGCCGACCGATGAAACTCTGCTGTATCCGTTTGCATTTGATAAGCAATGTTCAAAGCACTCTCTAAAGAATCTACCGATGCTTTGTTGGCAACAGAAGCATTGGTGAAAAAATCCCGGGTCATTTCTGCCAAGGCTGCATTTCCGCATTCAGGCCAGTAATACGCGTCCCCCCGTAGAGTTTGTGGCATAACAGGCATATCGGTTAACTGCCCTGACAAACTCTGATACGCAGGCATACCCGGTACCACAGATTCGTACAAAGCTATGGCACTGTAGCCAAAATAACGCTGTGGTGGCACACCTCCAAGAGGCGTCGGATTTGTCCGCATTAAACGCAGTTGCATGTCTATCCATTTAAAAGCTACTTCCGAAGAATAAATTTTGGTTTGTTGCAAGTGACCATGACTTTTGTCGACATTTGCAACCGAAGCGATCTCTTCCAATTTTTGACAGGAATTGAGTAATGTTATTGCCATTAAAATAAAGGCAACTGGGGTAAATAATTTTTTCATATAACATGTTTTTAGAGGATTAAAAAAATTTAACATAACGATGTAAAAGTACACCATAAGTAATCCTCAGGCATGCTTCTGAGGCTCAACTATCTGTCAAAATAGGTCATTTTAATACGCTTGGACGATCGTTGAATTTGTTTGACAATATTTTAAGGGAGAAACACCAAAATGCTTTTTAAAAGCGTGGCTAAAATGGGTACTTTTTCGAACCCGCTTTCAAAAGAGATATCAGCAATGGAGTTGCTGAAATTGGAAAGAAGCTTTAGACCATGGTCTATGCGTTTGTTTAATAGCCACCTTGCACTATGCAAGCATCATATAATTTATCTTAGGGAAACTTCCCAAAACCTCACTCATAAACCTGAACAATCTCAAATAAGAATTGTTAAAATTTAAATACTATTGGAATTTTGATTAATACTTTCCTCAATTTAGGTATAAAGTTGTCTTCAGATCCAATAAACCTTTTCCAGATTTAATAAAAAAGTTTACTTACTGATACCAAAATCCAGTGTAATGAAGGCAACCGCACTTGATGGTGGACAAGTGGAGATTGGAACCGAAATGCTTGACAATTTAAAACTGCGTTTACGGGGCAAGGTTATCATTGCTGGTGGTTCAAATTATAATGAGTGCCGAACTGTCTGGAATGCTATGATCGACAAAAAGCCTTCAGTAGTTGTGCGTTGTCTCGGTACTGCCGATGTGATTGAATGTATCAGATTTGCAAAGGAACACAGACTCCTGCTAAGCATAAAGGGTGGAGGTCACAATATCGCTGGCCTGGCCATAACAGATGGCGGAATTATGCTCGATATGTCACTTATGCGGGGAGTATGGGTGGATCATCAGAGAAAGGTTGCACATGCACAGGCTGGGTGTCTCCTTGGAGATGTGGATCGGGAAACACAGGTTGCTGGTCTGGCAGCTGTTCTCGGATTTGTATCGGCAACCGGGATTGCAGGCCTCACTTTAGGCGGGGGATTCGGATATCTTACGAGGCGCTGGGGTTGGACAACTGACAATATAGTCAGTATGAATATTGTAACTGCAGAAGGAAGATTAATAAGAGCCTGCAATGACGAGAATGAAGATCTGTTCTGGGGATTACGGGGAGGTGGTGGAAACTTCGGGGTAGTAACAAGTATCGATTATCTCCTCCACCCTGTGGGTCCGGAAATCATTGGCGGAATTGTTGCGTGGCCTGTAAGCGAAGCCCGGGGGGTATTTGAACTTTACAGAAATCTCGTCATAAGTGCTCCGTCAGAGCTAACTCTTGTTCTGATAATCCGGAGAGCTCCTGTTGTCGTGTGGCTTCCAAATGAAATTCATGGGAAGCTGATAGTTGCCATTTTGGCATGCTATAGTGGCACTCCTGGAGCGGGAGAGAAAGTTGTTTCTCCCATCAAAGCGTTCGGAAGACCTGTTGGCGATATCCTGACACGCAGATCTTACATTGAGATGCAATCTCTTCTTGACAGGACACAACCCAATGGCCGGCGTAATTACTGGAAAAGTGAATATCTCTCCGGAATTGAGCCATCTTTAGGCGAGAAGTTAATCACACATGCGGCAAAAATTACATCACCACATTCATCAGTGATACTATTTCAGATAGAAGGGGCTTTAAACAATATCCGGGATGATCTTTCCGCCACCGGCAACCGAAATGCGCACTACATTCTCAACTTACTGGGATCCTGGGAAAAGGAAGATGATGATAAACTTAATATTGAGTGGGCTCAGGAAGCCTGGAACGATCTGAAGTCGTTTTCGACAGGTGGAAATTACATCAACTTTCAGACGGAGGATGAAGGCAGTGAGCGCATGAAAGCTGCTTTAGGCAAAGGACTTCATAAGCTTGTATCAATAAAAACGAAATGGGATCCCGGGAATATGTTCCGCTCCAATAGGAATATCAAACCTGACTGAGCATATTCTATACAATTATCTTATTTTATTTTGAGTGATCATAGTACTTCGATATAGCAAATGATGCAATCGCCCTTTATTACTTATGCGTTGGGTCATATTCCCAAAAATCCTGAAGCGGATGACCAACGTTACCATCAGAACCAGAACCAATTCCTATGTATCCATTGTTCCCCATTGAAAAACCAACAGCAAATGCTCGTGCACTTCCCGCAATGTTGGCTTTCTGTGTCCAAACATTAGTCGTTTGGTCCCATTCCCAAAAATCTTTTTTGTATCCATAAGTACTATAATTATGTCCAGTTCCTATGTATCCTTTATCCCCAATTGAAAATCCAACAGCAGATTGTCTTGCCATTCCTGCAAAGTCAGCTTTTCGTGTCCATGTATTAGTTGACTGGTCCCATTCCCAAAAATCTGTATATGCAGTACTTCCTTGACCAGAACCGGTTCCTATATATCCTTTATTCCCAATTGAAAATCCGACAGCATCTGATCGTTCATTTCCTGCAAAGTCAGCTTTCCTTGTCCATACATTAGTCGCCTGGTCCCATTCCCAAAATTCCTGTGAAAATGCACCACCAGCATAGCCTCCATCTATATATCCAGTTCCAATATATCCTTTAGTGCCAATCGAAAAGCCCACAGCAAATACTATTCCCAATGCTCCGGGGAAGGATGATTTCTGGGTCCAGGTATTTGTTGCAGGATCATATTCCCAAAATTGATTTGTTCCACCAGCTTCTATGTAACCTTTTGTACCGATTGAAAAACCAACTTCTCCTCCTGCTGAATTTCCCGGATAGTCGGCTTTTCTTGTCCAAACATTGGACGTCTGATCCCACTCCCAAAAATCACTTACCTGATTCTCACCATCATTACCTAAACCCATATATATTTTAGTGCTTATCGAAAAGCCTCTTGCACCGATTCTTGGTCCCCCCGGGAAATCAGCTTTTTGTGTCCCTGTACCTGGGTCAAAAGAAGTTGTGAAGCTGAGTTCGTTACCATAGATGGTAGGACTACTTTCATACTCTGCATAGGTTCTCACGAAATAAGTTGTCCCCTGAGTTAATCCAGTCAGATTAGATGTAAAGATTCCTGAATAAGTTGTATTAGGTGCTATGCTATCAGCCGTAGTCGGATTTTGGGAAGTACTCCAGCATACACCACTTCCGATCAGTAGGTATCCAGTCTGTCCGTAAACAACATTACCAGTTACAACAGCAGTAGTTGATGTAAAAGAAACAATGGCAGTAGTTGTTACACCTGCAGGGGTGTCCTGCGTAATGAATGAAATCTCATTACCATAAGCAGTTCCTGCGCTGTTCGTTGCATAAGCACGAACATGGTAAGTAGTATTTGGGGTTAAACCAATTATACTACTTGTAAATGTACCGGGACCGGTTCCATCTATAGTTTTACTGTCAGACACAGTTAGTCCCTGTAAAGTGCTCCAGCATACGCCACGTGCTGTCACTTTAGCGCCTCCGCTGGAAGTCACATTACCTCCTGCTACAGCGGATGAAGTAGTGATCCCCGAAACAACAGTTGTCGTCAGGGTAGGTAATTCAGCAGTGGGGATTTCAGTATCTTTTTTACAGCCTGAGAATGTTATCATCCAGGCTGCAAAATATGCTAATACGAGTGCTATTGGTACCTTTTTCATAATTCTTTGTTAAAAAAAACATTATGAGGTAAAGGTACTCCGCAAATAATCCGCAGGCATGTTTCTGCGGTTCAACTATTTGTCAAAACAGGTCATTTTAATAAGCCCGGACGAGCGTAGGATTTGTTTGACGATATTTCAGGGGAGAAACTCCAAAATGCTTTTTAAAAGCATGGCTAAAATGTGTACTATTTTCGAAGCCGCTTTCAAAAGAGACATCAGCAATTGTTTTGCTGAAATTGGAAAGAAGCTTTAAAGAATGGGTCAGTCGTTTGTTTAAAAGCCAGCTTGCAGGTGAATCGCCATATACGTTATAAAAATCCCGCTTAAAAGACGACAGGCTCCTGTTACATAGTCTGGCATATTCGTTAAGCGTAAGGTTGTAGCAATAGTTGGCCTCAATTACTGGTTGGATGTTATTAGCCTGCGGCGAAACCAATGTATGCAGGAAGCTGGTGAGTCCTGAATTTGCAGGATTTCCGATAATATTGAATAGCAACTCCCTGAATTTCAACTCGAGCAAATCTTCAGATGGCTTTACCGGCGAATGAAAGTAGGGTATTACCGATTCGTAGTATGCAAGCATCATATCATTTATCTTAAGCGGTATCACCATATCATTTTCAGAAGTAATATTTTTCTCCTTTGTCAAAAGGGTCTGGTTTTCGGAAAGAAAAGAACGGAGGTACTTATCAGGTATAAAAAAAGCCATAAGACATAGAATTTCGCCATGTACTTTTTCAATAATGCAGGCTCCCTTTTTTACAAATACTGCCATCCCGCTCGTAAGCGACCAGGAATTTGAGGTGGAATAAAACATTTTTTTACCCGATACAACATAAAGGATGTAATTGTACTGTGACCAGCTATCCTGTCGATCGCTTCCTAACGGACAATCATAATAAACAAACAAAAGCTCTTTAACGAACAATTGTTTGAAAACTCTCGGGTTGGTTAGTGCATTTTGATAATAATTAAGCATAATGAGTTTATTTTTTAATTTATATCTTGAGGTCCGGAGTTTTAAGATTGCAATGACGACTGGCCTTAGAGATTGGGATTAATACCAGGGTCGGCGACCCCATGTACGTTGAACAGGATAACGACGATGCCAGATCCCTGCCTGCACAGCTATACCAACAAAAACCAATCCAAGGAAAACCAGCCAATAAGCTGAGTGGGAGATATGCAGATGCGGCATAAGTATTTCAGCCCCCAGCAACGCGGACAGAATGATAATTGCCCAGTCGAAAAAGACAGCTACCAGTATAAGTCCTATAATGCCTCCAATGATGTAAACTACTGAAGGTCCAGCTGAGATGGAAGAGCCGAGTGTAACTCCTAATGTAGTCATTAAATAACCGCCAGCCAGGAAACCGGCGATCAGGATAGCCAACCCTTCCAGCATAATGGCAAGGAAGGCACCAATAATTCCAGCAATTATGGCTATCAATAGAATGGTAAGTTCTGACTGGCCGCTTATAAATTGCGGAACAAGGGTTAATCCTGCCATAAAACCAGCCACTCCTACAAAAAGCCAGAAAAGCCTTCTTCCAAAAAACAACAAAAATATCCCCAAAATCACTGAGAGAAATACCGTAATTGTCATTTTTAACCTTTTTAATAAAATAAACTTAGAAATTGAATCTGATAGCTTTTCTGCTGATGTTTGCTGAATAATATCAGTTACATATTAAACAAAAATAGAATAAAATAGTTCTATCCTGAATAATTCCATGAACCTCTTGTCAGCAGAATTTCTTTTTTGGGTATGATTTATTAAGTAGTTTTTAGAAATATCAATAAATAATCGAGTATGAAAATATGTTATGAACAAAAATATATCGGATCAACTAGTGGAAGTAGTTATAATTCAGAATCTTAACGAAATAACTGTCTCTTCTCCTGGCCTTGAAAAAACCGAGATTAATCCACCATGAAGCTTCATTATCTGCCGTGACAAGCTTAGACCTATCCCTGAACCATGCTCTTTGGTGGTAAAGAATGGGATAAAAATCTTGTCAATCAGATCAGCGGATATTCCGGTTCCATTGTCAACTACCTGTATTAAAATATCAGATTGAAGTGATAGGGAGGCTTTAATCTGAATTTTCCCATTCTTCGTTTTATTGAGAGACTCGATAGAATTCTTAATCAGGTTAATTATTACCTGAGTAATTAGCTTTTCGTCAGCAGTAAGTTTAAGATCTTCGGGCTTGACTTCTGTAGAAATGACAATGTTAGATGATTGCAATTCACTATCCATCAATATTGTAATATCGTGTAAAAGACTTTTAAGTTCTATTTCACAAAATACTGGTCTCGGTATCTTTGTAAGATTTCTGTAGATTTCAACAAAACTTAAGAGTCCGTTGCTTCTTTTCTGAATGGTATTTAAAGCCAATAAAATATCATCAATGGTTTCAGGTTTATTGCTCGCCTCTGAAACTCTGCTCTTTTCATACATTTTTATCACGGTTCCAGTCAGCGATTTTATAGGAGTGACCGAATTCATAATTTCATGCGTAAGTACACTGATCAGTTTTTTCCATACTTCAATTTCTTCCTCTTCAAGTTCTGTACGAATGTTTTGAATCGAAACCAGATTAACTGTATTATTCTGTATTTTAAAAACTACTTTTCTGATTGATAACTTCAGAATTTCATTATCGGAAACAACTTTGATCATTTTTGGATGCTTTTGTTTCAATGAAAACAGCAGCTCTGATATTTCCGGTACTGATTTGTCCAACTCCTGAATATTCCTTATAAATTCAACTCTGAATATCTCTCTGGCTGCCTTATTGAAGAGCTCGATACGGCCCTCTTCGTTAAATGACATCAATCCAATACCTGCGTGCTCAATTGTATTCTGAAAATAATGATGTTCAGCTTCTTTTTCAATTTTTATCTTTTGGATTGAATCAATTATCTCATTATAAGTCAAATTTAACAGGTCAAATGATTTATCCCCTTCTATGACTCCCCGTGCGGAATCAAGATGCCTGACCGATTGCAAAAAATTATCAAGCCCCCGGTTGGTTCTAGTCAGATAATAGATAAGTAAAATAATCTGAAGCACCCAGATAATCCCTATGGTAAATCTTGTAATTATAAGGTAGTCCTGTATCAGCGCCCATAAAAAAAATGTTCCGCTGATGGCCAGTAAAACTGCCTGTACAATTACAATTCTGAAAAAACGGTTAAAGACCATATTTCTTTATTTTATTGTAAAGTGTTTTCCTGCTTATATTCAGATCAATGCTTGCTTTTGTATAATTATTCCCATGCATTTTCAACGCTTCTATAATGAGTAGCTTTTCATTCACTTCCAGGTCCAATGACTTTTTACCTGAAACATGTGAATTCCTTTGCTGAAAGAACAGGTCCTCATGTTTCAATGTACCTGATTCACAAAGTATTACTGCCTTTTCGACCATATGCTCGAGTTCCCTGACATTTCCGGGAAAGCTATATTTAATTAAAGCATCCATTCCCTGATTTGAGATTTTCAATTCATGCTTGTTATACTTTTCGCCGTACATCGTAAGGAAATGATTGACCAGTAATGGGATATCCTCAACTCTGTTCCTCAGAGGGGGGAGCAGGATCTGTATTGTATTGATCCTGTAAAGCAGATCCTCTCTGAAAGTATTTGCATAGATCATTTCAGTTAAAGATTTATTGGTTGCGGAGATTAATCTAATATCGATTTGAACCGGTTTATTTGATCCGATCCGGAATATTTCGCGATTTTGAAGAGCAGCCAGAAGTTTGGACTGCATTGACAAAGTAAGGTTCCCTATTTCATCCAGAAACAGAGTCCCGCCGGAGGCTATTTCAAATCTTCCGGCTCTCTCTTCTTTTGCATCAGTAAAAGCACCTTTTACATAACCGAACAATTCACTCTCAAATACACCTTCATTGAAAGAAACCAGATCAACATTTACAAAAACTTCCCCTGATCTTAATGATTGCTTATGGATCTCCCTTGCAATTAGCTCCTTTCCAGTTCCGTTTTCGCCAAGGATAAGAATATTTGCATCAGTCGCGGCAACTTTGGCAATTGTTTTAAACACTTTTTGCATCTCCGGTGAATTACCTATAAAAATGTTAAATGACTTATTGATGTTTTCACTGAGATGCATTTGCTTGTTCCTGAGCTTCTTAATCTCCAGATTGGATTTCCTTAACTTTACAGCGGTTAGTATTGTAGCCAGAAGTTTTTCATCATCCCATGGTTTCTGGATAAAATCTGTAGCTCCCTCCTTTATTGAATTTACAGCCAGCTCTATATCACCATAAGCTGTAATAAATAATATTATTGAAAGCGGGTCATATTCCAGTATTTTCTTCATCCAGTAGATTCCTTCATTGCCGGTATTCACACCCGCGGAAAAATTCATGTCAAGGATAATTACATCATAATTCTGATGCTGGATCATTTCAGGAATCATATTTGGATTCTTCTGAATATCCACAATTTCAAAATGATTAAGAAGAAATAGTTTCAAAGCAATCAATATCTCTTCATTGTCATCCACTATTAATATTCTTCCTTTGTTTTTCATAAATTATAAGATTACACGTATTATGACACGAAATATACATGTTATTGTGTAATAATTACTCATACGACTGGAAAGAAATTACTCATACTATTCAATTTAGAATATGTATATCTCTCGTTATTAGAATGTTACCAGACTGGCATCAGGTTTGTCTATAATCAGCACATAATTGGCATATTTGTTTCACGATAATGAAAAAGCTCTAAATCATGATGAAATTTAATTTAAGACTGGTCCTCAGGAATTTTATAAGACAGAGGATGTACTCAATAATTAACCTTACAGGCCTCTCAGTAGGATTAGCGGGTACATTTATTCTTATGTTGTATGTCTCGACAGAACTCAGGTACGACAAACATAACAAGTTTCTGAACCGTATCTATCAGATTAATCAGCAGCTTCCGACTTCAGGAATGGAATTTCAAACCACTCCTTATATTCTTGGGACAACACTGCTGACTGATCTTCCTGAAACATTTAAAGTAGCAAGGTATCTTAATTTAAATAATACAAGTATAAAATATGACAATAAAGCATTTAATGAAAAGGGTGTTTATTGTGCTAATAATGAATTATTTAACATACTCTCTTTCAATGTTATTGAAGGGAATAAGAATAACTTTCTGAAAGAACCTAATTCGGTTGTGATAACAAAAACCATTGCTGAAAAATACTTTGGTAACATATCCCCGTTGGGAAAGCTCCTGATAATGGTTAACAGCGGTGATACATACAATCTTACAGTCACCGGACTTATTGAGGATTTGCCTGTCACTTCAACATTCAAACCTGAACTAATAATAAATATTGATATAGCCTTTAAGCAACTGGATAAGCTTGTTATCAGCACTTCCGGTGAAAAAAATGGTCCTGAATTCTATGCCAGCAACTGGCCCATGGGTTTTTTCTTTACTACATTGGTGTTATTTCCAGATAATTATAAACCGGAATATCTGCAAAAAATTATGGCCGGCTATGAAGGAAAGCACTTCGAGAAGCAAGAATCAGGGATGAAATTTAAATTACAACCCTATAAAGATATTTATTTTCATTCCGATAATGTACAGGGTGGGAATACTCCCAGAGGGAGCCTCAGAAACATTTACATCTATTCGGTAATAGCAGTTCTTCTGATGTTAACAGCAAGCTTCAATTATGTATTATTATCAACATCAAGATCCGAACAAAGGCTGAAAGAATTTGGACTCAGAATGACCGCAGGAGCAGGTAAATTATTAATTATCAGGCAGATATTAGGCGAAACGATTTTTGTTTCACTTCTTGCCCTCCCATTTGGAATATCAATAACCGAATTAGTTCTTCCTCATGTCAGCCAACCTCTTTTTAATAAGCTGCTGACAATAGATTATATCGAAAACTGGCGCTTTACCTTAGGTTTGTTTATTGTCACAATTATTATTGGAGTTGGTTCAGGGATGTACCTGGCGATCAGGATCCTCAGTTCCAATCCTGTTGAAATTCTTAAAAGATCTACAGGGAAGGGATCGGGTAAATCAATTTTTACCAAAACACTAAATATTTTTCAGCTCACAATTTCAATCATCCTGGTAATCTGTACGGGTATTATTTACACTCAGATTAAATATTTCAAAACAAGTGATCCTGGTTTTAAAACACAGAATGTTATTAGTGTGAATTTAGTTGACGAAGGTGTCAGGAAAAACTATGAGGTAATTAAAAATAAAATCAAAGCATCTTCTGAAATTGAAAACGTGACGGGATCAATGTGGGCCCTTCCCAACGGAAATACAATGTCAATAGGATTGCCCAGAGCTGACGATAAGTCTAAGATTGTCAATGTCGAAGGACTGATGGTTGATTATAATTTTGTAAATACCGTGGGGCTAAAACTTCTGGAAGGAAGAGACTTTACAGCAGATATGGGAAGTGATAACGGGAACCTGATAATCAACAGGAGCGCTATTGCCGCATTAGGCATTGATAAGCCGGTAGGTACGAGATTAGCATTTGGAACCGTAATTGGTGTTGTTGAAGATTTTCATATTCACTCATTTCAAAAGAAAATTCCTCCGATGATCTTAATGTTTAACCCGCAGGGAGTGAGAACGCTTCTGGTAAAACTAAGTACGGGTAATCGGGCATCGTCAATCGAATTCATTAAAGGGATCTGGAATGAATTTGCCGTAGAAAAACCATTTGAATATACGTTTCTGAGTGACTCAACAGATGAATTATATAGCGAAGACAGCCGGTTCAGAAAGATATTAATGCTCTTTTCAGGTCTGACACTTTTTATTGCTTTGCTGGGGATCTTCGGTATGTCGATGATAGATGCGGAGAAGAAAACAAAAGAAATAGGTATCAGGAAGGTAATGGGGGCAACTCCTGCTGATATATTAATCAAGTTGTCAGCTGAATTCCTGATTCTAGTATCAATTTCAATTATCCTGGCATTTCCGGTAGCCTATACACTGATGATTAAATGGCTGCAGAACTTTGAATATCATGGCATTATCAATCTTTGGATTTTTGCTTTGGCCGGTCTGGTGTCTGCTGTTTTCGTATTCCTGACTGTCGGTTATCAGGTAAATAAGACTGCAAACTCGAATCCTGTCGATACATTGAAATATGAATAAAAGGTCTTATAAACTTTAATGAACTATTTTTAATGTTTATTGGTGATTAAAACTTATCTCCTTTAAGCAAGGCCTATACACTGGTTGCAACTTTCGCCCGCTCGGAGTACATAAAACCTCTATTCCCTTCTTCGTTTCTCCTCTCATAAAACTCCCGGAATTAAGAATTCTGATATCTTTACCTGCCTGATCTGAAAAATTATTACACACTAAAATAATAGATCTATATAAACCAAATGAAAATCAGCGCCTTTATAGAAAAATATTTCTGGCTATTCCTTATGGCAGGAATTGTAATTGGAATATGGGATCCAATGCAATTCAAATTATTTCCTGCCTTCTTACCAAAATTATTGCTAGGCATGATGCTGTTTTTAGTATTTCTGAAAATTGATTCACTTAAGATTTTAGAAAACATAAGAAATTATAAACTTATGATCTATATATCGGTTGTCTATATGATCCTAATTCCACTCTTTTTCTTTTTTTCATTTAGCATTTTTAATCCAGGCCTGGCTATTGGCATACTTCTTCTTACAGCCATGCCTGCAGGTGTATCAACACCAGCTCTTACCGACATTGTAAAAGGGAATGTTCCTCTTTCCATGAGTCTGACAATAGTTACTCAGATGATTTCTCCTTTTACGGTTCCATTGCTCTTCTGGTTGATTAATCTACACGGTCATTCAGTTGATAAATTATTGATGTTAAAAGATATGGCAATTATTGTTTTCCTGCCGATGATACTTTCACAAGTGATAAAAAAGTATTTACCCCATACAATAAGAAAAACTCAACATTTTTTTACGTCGTTAAATGTGCTTCTCCTCTTTGCATTTGTCATTCTGGCAATTTCCTCCCAACGGAATTATATTCTTGATAATCCGGTGGGAATGGTTTGGAAGATTGCAGTATTATATCTGGTATTCATATTACTTCATATAATAGGATATCTGATTTGTTTTAAACAAAATAAGGAAAACAGAATTGCGGTAGCTATTGGTGCTGCCTACATGAATAATGGGATGGCAATAGTTTTGGCAGCATCCTATTTTAAGCCTGAAGTGCTTGTACTGATGGTGCTCTCTGAACTTCCATGGAATACACTTCTTGCCCCATTCAAAAGAGTTGTTAATCAAATGAAATAATTACAGAATACTTACATTATTCCGTTTTCAGGTTCATTTTAGTGACATTTAATGAATAATTATAAAATGTAAATTTTTGATTACTAAAAAACTCAATCCAAATCAAAGCGATCAAGGTTCATTACTTTGTTCCATGCCACAACAAAATCCTTAACAAATTTCTCCTGAGCATCTGTGCTCCCGTACACTTCGGCAAGGGCTCTAAGCTCTGAATTTGAACCAAAGATAAGATCTACCCGGGTTCCTTTCCATTTTAGTGTGCCTGTCTTACGATCCCGTCCATCAAATGTCTCTTTGGTCTCAGATGTTGGCGTCCAGACCGTACTCATGTCGAGCAGGTTTACAAAAAAATCGTTTGTAAGTACTTCAGGACGTTTTGTAAAAACACCAAGTTCAGAGTTGTCAAAGTTTGTGTTTAACACACGCATCCCGCCTACAAGAACTGTCATTTCAGGAGCAGAAAGTGTTAGTAACTGGGCTTTGTCAATCAACAACTCTTCAGTTGATATGGTGTATTTTGTTTTTGAATAGTTACGAAAACCATCTGCTGCCGGCTCAAGCACTACGAATGAATCCACGTCGGTCTGGTCTTGCGATGCGTCCATACGACCCGGAGTGAATGGAACAGTTACAACAGAACCTGCATCTTTTGCAGCTTTTTCAACACCGGCACAGCCTGCCAATACAATAAGATCCGCAAGAGAAACCTTTTTACCGGTTGATTGAGTTCTGTTGAATTCTTCACGGATACGTTCCATCGTTTCCAATGCTGTCGTTAGCTGAGCAGGTTGGTTAACATCCCAGTCCTTTTGCGGGGTAAGACGAACGCGGGCACCGTTGGCACCACCACGCTTGTCAGATCCGCGGAAAGTAGATGCAGAAGCCCATGCTGTTGATACTAAACGGGAAACAGATAGTCCGGAATTTAATACTTCAGCTTTTAATGCTGCAATATCTTTCTCATCAATCAGATTATGATTCACGGCAGGTATTGGATCTTGCCAGATCAATTCTTCTGCAGGCACTTCAGCACCTAAGTAGCGGGCTCGTGGTCCCATATCCCGGTGAGTCAGCTTAAACCATGCACGGGCAAAGGCATCTGTAAATTCAAGAGGATGTTCATAGAAACGTCGGGAGATTTTCTCATATATGGGATCGAAACGCAAAGAAAGGTCTGTGGTAAGCATGGTGGGTGCATGCTTTTTAGAATTGTCGTGGGCATCAGGCATGACCATATCGGCATTTTTTGCTGTCCATTGATTTGCACCGGCAGGACTTTTTGTTAGTTCCCATTCGTATTTGAACAGGTTTTCGAAGAAGTAAAAACTCCATTTGGCTGGAGTCTGTGTCCAGGTAACTTCCAATCCGCTGGATATTGTGTCGCCTCCTTTTCCAGCGCCAAATTTACTTATCCAACCCAGACCCTGCTCTTCAATGGAAGCAGCTTCGGGTACGGGTCCTACAAGCGCCACATCTCCGGCTCCATGGGTTTTGCCGAATGTATGCCCACCGGCGATAAGCGCTACGGTTTCTTCATCATTCATGGCCATGCGGGCGAATGTTACGCGGATATCTTTAGCCGCTGCAATTGGATCAGGTTTTCCGTTTGGTCCTTCCGGATTCACATAGATTAGCCCCATCTGCACGGCTGCAAGAGGATTATCAAGATCACGATCGCCAGAATAGCGCTTTTCACCTTCTAACCACCTGGTTTCGGAACCCCAGTAAATATCCTCTTCAGGCTCCCACACATCTTCACGCCCACCGCCAAATCCAAAGGTTTTGAATCCCATTGATTCCAGGGCTACATTTCCTGCAAGTATCAAAAGGTCTGCCCATGATATTTTCCGGCCATACTTCTGCTTGATCGGCCAAAGCAGCCTACGTGCCTTATCGAGGTTGACATTATCAGGCCAACTGTTAAGCGGGGCAAAACGCTGCTGTCCGCCTCCTGCGCCTCCACGGCCGTCGCCAATGCGGTATGTGCCTGCACTATGCCATGCCATACGGATGAACAAAGGCCCGTAGTGACCGAAATCGGCAGGCCACCAATCCTGGGAGTCGGTCATAAGATTGTGAAGGTCTTTTTTTAAAGCCTCAAGATTCAAACTCTTAAATTCTTTAGCATACTTAAAATCTTCTCCCATAGGGTTAGACAAAGAAGAGTGTTGTCGCAGTATGTTCAGTTTTAACTGATTAGGCCACCAGTCGCGGTTTTTTGTACCTCCGGTACCGACACTATGCTTCTGAGTTGTGCCCGTGACAGGGCATTTGCTGACTTCATTTGAACTATTTTCCATATTTAATAACTATTAGTTTGTGCATGTAATTAATTATATTTCATGGACTTACCTATTAATTGAGGTTTAGGATGGTTCACAAAAATGTTCTCAGGCTCTTCATTATGCCGGAAAACCAACTCCGCTTATCTGTTCACATAACTTAAGAAATTTCTCCTGTAATCCGGGATCGTCAGCCTCAGGCAGAAAATATTTTTCCTTCATATGATGAAAATATCTGCCGCTTACTTTTGCTTCTTTATCATCGCTCACTGCCAGCCACGCCTGAGTCTCCGCACCTTTTTCCAGATTGCCGGGAGCACCTTTTCCTCCCATCTTTGTCGGCACCCAGCCTGGGTCGACAGCATTAGCATATACCTCGGGCCATTTGCGGGCGACAGCCTTAGACAAGATTACAACATGAAGTTTGGAATCAGAGTAGCCATACCTGCCTGTGTCGGGTGACAAATCCCTCAATCCGGGATCTCCCTGTAAATGCAGTCCCGAGCTCAGGTAAATAAGGCGTTCAGGTCTTTGAATCAAACAGGTAAGGATATAGGGTGCAAGAGTGTTGACGGCAAAAATCAGCTTGTTTGGCACCTGGTAGACACCGGCATTATGGATAATCGCATCGAAGTGGCCTGTTGCGTTAACTTCAGCAGCCAGCTGTTTGGTCTCTTCGATACTGGACAGATCAGCTATCAAAACTTTCCCGGCACCAGGAGCTTTTTCCAACGCCTCCCTTCCCCTCTCAGCATTACGTGCATGGAGAACGATTTCGTGACCCTGTTTGATGAGTAAGTTTGCTGCAATTCTGCCAAGTCCATCGGATGAACCGGTGATGAAAATCCTTGCCATTTCAATGAAACAATCGCGGAAAAAGAATGTTTCCGGCCCGATCAGCAAATTATATTGAATGTATCCCTTTTTAGTTATTACAAGTCTAACTTTAGAACGTGCCCAGGCAAACCGGAAAAGGGGCGAACCTCGCCTTTTTTGTTGGCGCCATTATGGCCTTGTGTAGCGGGCGCTAACTATTTGTCGAACATTTAATATTTGTATATTTATAGAGAAATAATTTAAATTAATGAATCATGAAAAACTTTGCCTGCTTTGGACACAGTTCTGTTAACACGTTTTGGAACCTGTTAAAAGTACCAGGTCCGTTATCAAAAAAGGTATCAATAGCTGTTATACTGAGTGTTTATCTTTCGTTATTTTCAAATTATTCATTTTGTCAGAAACTGCAATTAAATGACTTAGGATATTTTGAGACCAGGGGAGTAAACATCTTTGTCTATAGCAATCAGTACACAGGGATGTTCAATGATGAAAAAACTGCAGGAATAGAAATTATTCATCATGGCGTGAGGACCTCAACAGGTGGTGCAGTAAGGCTACAGAATACCCCTGAACAATGGGATCTGGTGCCCACTGTGCTTGACAGGAAAATTGATAAAGCAACCAACACTATCAGTCTGGGACTGAGATACAAAGATTATGATTTTGATTCAAGGATTAGTGTTACACCAAAGGATAACGGTGTACTTATAACTGTAATTCTTGATAAGCCTCTTCCTGAAAAGCTCGAAGGTCGTGCAGGTTTTAACCTCGAATTTATTCCATCTTCATATTTTAGAAAAACCTACCTGGTTGATGGAAAGCCTGGTGAATTTCCATTATACCCGTCGAGTTCTACAAAAATGGAGCCACTAAGCAATAAAGTGATGCAATATGCCGGTCATACAACTTTTGATGACAGGGGAAGAAATGAATTTATTGTTCCGGAACCACTCGCTACAGGAAAAACACTTTTAATGGCTCCTGAAGATCCTGAACATTTGGTAAAAATTCAGGCATTGGATGCAGAGCTGATGCTCTACGACGGCCGTGACCTGGCACAAAACGGCTGGTTCATCGTGCGCAGCATTCTTCCTTCAAAAAAGACCGGAACTGTTCTGCAGTGGTATCTCGAGCCTAATACAATTCCTGATTGGAAGAGAGCGCCGGTTATTCAATTTTCACAGGTCGGCTATATGCCTGATCAGGAAAAGATCGCTGTTATTGAATTGGATAAGAATGATACTCCCTTAAAGAAAGCATCCGTGTTTCAGGTAACTCCCGAAGGGAAGTATGTCGAGAAATTAACTGCTGATGTGAAAGATTGGGGCAAATATTTACGATATGATTATCTGAAATTTGATTTTACTTCAGTTATTGATCCGGGAATATATTTTATTAAGTACGGTGATCAATCAACCAATACATTCATTATTGATAAAGGAATATATAAGAATATATGGCATCCGACAATGGATGTATGGTTCCCAGTACAAATGGATCACATGATGGTAAATGAAGCCTACCGGACCTGGCACGGTGCTCCTTACCTCGATGACGCACTTCAGGCTCCTGTTAACCATCAGCATTTTGATGGTTATGTTATGGGACCTGTAACTGATACCAAATATAAAGATTATGAACGTATTCCGGGATTGAACATCGGTGGTTGGTTCGATGCAGGCGATTTCGATATTCAGACACTATCACACGTAAATGTATTGTTAAATTTCGTTGATGCCTGGGAAAAATTCAAAATCAGCCGGGATGAAACATTTATTGATCAGGCTACCCGCTATGTGGATATACATCGTCCCGATGGAAAACCAGATATCTTGCAGCAGATAGAACATGGAGCATTGAATGTTGTTGCTCAGGTTGAAAATATCGGACACCCGGTCAGGGGCATTATTGTTCCTAATCTCTATCAGTATCATCACCTGGGTGATGCTGTCGATGAAACGGATAACCTGCCGTATAATCCGAATCTTAAACCATACGAAACAGATGGAAAGTCAAGCGGTACTATGGATGACAGATGGGCATTTACTAACAGAATCACATCACTCGATTACTCTACTGCAGCCGCATTGGCTGCTGCATATCGTGCCCTGAAAGATTTTGATAAGCCACTGGCGGACAGATGCCTCGCAGCGTCACAGAAGATGTGGGACGAAAACAACGGTAAACCGCAGACTGCTTATTCTCCGGAGGGGCAGTTTGTTGTTGAAGCTGAAATGAGTGCAGCACTTCAATTATATATTACAACAAAAGATGAAAAATACTCAACACGGTTTATCGAACTGCTATGGCCATCTCTCGACAGATCAGTAGCCGGCAGGGGTGGAATATTTCTGGCATTACAGTCGCTGCCCTATATGAACAATGACTTTAAAAATAAACTAAGAGGCTATGTCGTTAAATATAAGGGAATTATAGACGGATATAGCAAAGAGAATCCATATGGAGTTCCTATAACAACACGAGGCTGGGGCGGAAACAGCGGCGTTATAAGTTTTGCCATCACCAACTATTATGCCTGCAAAGCTTTCCCTGATGTTATAAGTCGTGAATATGTATATAAAGGACTGAATTACATATTCGGCTGTCACCCCTATTCGAATCTCTCTTTTGTATCTGCTGTGGGAGCACGTTCAAAGGAAATAGCTTACGGCAATAACAGGGCTGATTTTACTTTTATTGCCGGGGGGGTTGTCCCTGGCCTATTGCTTTTTCAACCTGATTTCCTGGAAAATAAGGAAGACTGGCCTTTCTTCTGGGGAGAGAATGAATATGTAATCAATATCTGCGCCGCTTATGTGTTTCTCTCAAACGCTGTGAATGAGCTGTCCGAATAATACCCCACGATGCCCAGGTGAGTTTGCTTTCAGAAGACTAGCCCGGTCAACCATCCCCATACCACATAACGAAGGAATTTTCCAGCCAGCATAGCAATGGCAGTGATCCAGATATTCGAACGTAAAAGTCCAAGTCCGACAGCAAAAATATCTCCCACTCCCGGAACCCAGCAAAGAAATGCAAAAATTGCCCCTCGTTTATAAAGCCGGTTATGCCACTTTTCAATTGTTTCACGTTTTATCCGCAAGTACTTTTCAATCCATTCCCATTTGCCCAGATAACCAATAGCATAGCTGCTCATCCCTCCAAGCCAGTTTCCGGCTGTGGCTACAAGAACGGCAGTGTAGGCATCTGTTCCACTGATGATAAGGTAAGAAAGCAATGCTTCGGAACTGAAAGGCACAACAGTAGCTGCCAGGAAGCTGGCAAAGAATAATCCCCAAAGGCTGTAATTAAAAAGTCCGTCTGTCAATTTGAATACTTAAAGATAAAAGATAAAAGTAAAAAGATAAAAGTAAGGAGAATGGTACGTTTATCATTAATTTTATCCAAACCAGCACCCAGCAACCAGAAACCAGCACCATCTTCACAAGCAGATAAGACCTGTCACGAAATAATTTTTGCTCCATGTCTATCTCTTTATTAATTTTATAGATTAAATATTCATTTCCATGGCAAACCTGCTACCAGGTTACGAATATGACATTTTCATCTCCTACCGCCAGAAAGACAACAAACACGATGGCTGGGTAAAGAAATATGCACCTGATTTGTTTTTTTTTCAACCTTATTTTTATCTTCAAACCTTAGTAGAAAATTGATAGCTAATAGATTACAACCTTATTACCTTATTAATAAGTAAATGAAAGTTGAATATAATAATCTATATACTCATTTTTATCAGAAAACATTAAAGCCTAAATCAACAAATAATAAACGCTAATAATGTAATAAGGTCAGAGGAGATTTGGTTTTACTTTGCTACTAAGGTTAAGATAGAAAATAAGGTTTTTTTATGGCTAGCATCATCGAAGGATACAACTACGACATCTTCTTCTCCTACTGCCAGAAAGACAACAAACATGATGGCTGGGTTACTGAATTTGTCAATAACCTGAAGGGAGAATTGGAATCTACTTTCAAGGAAGTTTTTTCAACCTTATTTTTATCTTTAGACCTTAGTAGAAAATTGATAGCTAACAGATTACAACCTTATTACCTTATTATGCAAATATATTTTGAATCAACCTGAACATCAAATGACCAGCATCTAGCACCCAGCACCTAGCACCTTTATTTATGTCCAGCATCATCGATTGATTCAATTACGATAAAGTACACAGAAGCAACTATGAATAAATCAGCATTCCTTTTAACAGCCCTGTTTTTTCTCCTGACATTCCAGACATCAGGGCAGACCACAGATACCCTCACATATTCGAGAAGTGAGATGTTGATCCCCATGAGAGACAAAATCGGGCTGAATACTTTGATTTATACTCCTGTAAATGCCAGGGAATCATCACCGTTCATAATACTCAGAACTCCCTACGGTGTAGACTCTTATCCATCCCCGAACAAAAATCCGTACCTGGCTGATATGGCTCTCGAGGGATATATCTTTGTTTTCCAGGACATCCGGGGCAGATATAAATCAGAAGGTACCTTCGAAATGAATCGGAAGACGCGTGACAAAAACGATCCGGCATCCATTGATGAAAGCACTGACACCTTTGACACAATCGATTGGCTTCTGAAGAATATCAAGGAAAATAACGGGAAAGCAGGGATCCTGGGAATTTCGTATGCAGGCTGGACTACGATGATGGGGATTATTGACCCGCATCCGGCTTTAAAAGCCGCTTCGGAACAGGCTACTCCTTCCGATATGTTCATAGGAGATGATTTTCATCACAATGGTGCTTTCAGGCTCAGTTATGGCTTCGAGTATGCTTATCTCACCGAACATTCAAAAGAGAATGCTAATTTTTCATTCAACAAATATGATACGTACGATTGGTATCTTGATCTGGGTCCACTGTCAAATGTGAATGCAAAATACTTCCATAATGAACTGCCTACATGGAATGATTTCGTAAAACACCCGGATTATGATGATTTCTGGCAGAAGCAGGCAATGGTTTCGCGCATAACTTCAACATCTGTACCTCTCATGAATGTTGCAGGCTGGTGGGACCAGGAGGATTTCTACGGTCCGCAGAAGACTTATGAAGTCCTTGAGAAGAATGACAGGAACAATAAAAACTTTATAGTATTCGGTCCCTGGAATCATGGAGGATGGAGCGGCGGTTCAGGTGAAAAATTAGGAAGAGTCTCTTTCGGGTCGCCTACAGCGGAAACGTACAGGAAGAATATCCAGGCGCCGTTTTTTGCCTGGTATTTAAAAGGAAAAGGAGATGGTCATTTCCCGGAAGCACAGACTTTCCAGACAGGATCAAACACATGGAAAAACTATGATAAATGGCCGCCCTCAGTAGCTTCAATACGGAATCTGTATCTGGGTCAGGATAAAAAGCTTTCGTTTGAAAAGCCAGCCGGCGCCAGTAACTATGATGAGTTTCTTTCAGATCCTTTCCATCCTGTCCCCTACAGGCCAAGACCTGTTGAGCCGACTTATGGCCCAGGATCACGCTGGTATACCTGGTTGCTGGAAGATCAAAGATTTGTTGATAACAGACCCGATGTACTGACTTGGGAGTCAGGGATACTGGATAATGACATCACTGTTACAGGGAATCTTCTGGCGGATATTTTCGCATCGACCACGGGTACTGATGCTGACTGGGTCGTGAAACTCATTGATGTATATCCTGAAGTATATCCTGAAAAACCTGATATGGGCGGATATGAGCTCATGATTGCCAATGATGTTTTCCGGGGACGGTTCAGGAAGAGTTTCTCAAAACCTGAGCCTATGAAATCAGGAGAGATCAATGAATTTAAAATCGATCTTCATTCCATAGATCATGTTTTCAAAAAAGGTCACAGGATAATGGTCCAGATTCAGAGCACCTGGTTTCCAATTATTGATCGTAATCCACAGAAATATGTTCCGAATATTTTCGAAGCAAAAGAATCAGATTTCATTGTCACCAGGCACAGGATCTACAGGTCTGGCAATAATGCATCACATATAAAGATGCCTGTAATGGAATGAAGTCTTGCCCGAAGTCCAAAGTCGGAAGTCTATTGACTTTGTCTGATCTCTGTCGTAACTTTATTGAACAAATTTTAAGTATCCATCATTAAAAAACTCAGATTATGAAGAAAATTGTTTCAACCAACCTGCTCTTTGTATTCCTTTTGTTTCTTTTTAATGGAATACAGGCACAAACTCAGCAACCAAAACTTGATCAGCTCAAGCTGATTCAGCAATTTATCGGTTCCTGGAAAATGGAAGTAAGCCATGACAGCACCTTTATTGTCGAAATGGAGCCACTCGGGAAAAGCATTATTGAGACTGATTATCTCGTTTTAAATGGTAAGAAAATATTTGATAGTAAATGGACCTATGGCTATTCCCCTGAAACAGACCAATTTAAATTCTTCGCAGTTTATCCCAATGGGAATTACCAAACATGGCTTGGTTCATTTACTTCTGAGAAAAAGTGGGTACAACAGATGGTGCAGGACTTTAATCCTGAAAAAGTCCTGATGAAAGCTGAATTAAATTTCATAACTCCTGATAGCTACACTGCATTTCAGATGAAGCCAACAGGGGAAAAAATAAGCAAGGAATTTAAAGCGACCAGGATCAAAAAATAGTCATTTATTTTATTCAAATTGTATTTTCTTATCAGCAAAGGCTGCACTTAATTTGAGCATTGCTTCACTCTTTGCATGGTCGGCATTTTTAATCGTGCTCCAGAAACGTACATTCAGCGTACATGTTTCCGGAGTCACCCTTGTGTATAAGATCACTGGTTTTTTCTGTAATATCACATCAGGGATATTTACGATTGTGTTGTTAATCACTTCATTTATCACATTGGAGTCCAGCTCTTTTCCCGACAGGACAAACCATAGCATAACCCTTTTTTGATCATTGGAGAAGGTCCAGTTTATTATATTCTGAGACAACATGTTACCGTTCGGGATAATTACATCGGCACCATCGGCGGTAGTCAGTGTACTGGCACGCAGCCCAATTTCTTTCACCTTGCCGGCCTGTCCGCTAACTTCTATTTCATCTCCTATTTTAAACGAACTGTTAAAAATAAGTATTATACCGGAAACGAAGTTGTTCACTATATTTTGCAAACCCATACCGATGCCTACACCCAATGCTCCAAGAAGAATTGTTATTTTGTCTATCGGCAGCCCCGATGCTGCGATGGCAAGCAGGTAACCTCCTACCAGCACCAGTAGCCTGGTAATTAGTAACCGGGAGTGCCGTTTTTTGAACGTAGGTGTAACATCCTCACCTTCCACACCCGTTTCGCCGAATATAAAACTTATCAGCTGTTGAATTATATGGGCGAACCAGATTATAACGAAAAAATATAAAACACTCAACAGTTTGAAAGATATGCTTCCCACAGATAGCGTGGCAGTGAGCGTATCAACCACACGATTCGTTATGCTATGGAAAATGTTCAAATTTGAAGAAAGCATTATCAGCCATAGAAGCACAGCTATGGTAACCAGGGGGATTTTAAGTCTTTTAACAATAACGGAAGGGTCAAAAGGACTGTTGAACCCCTTTTTCATCCGGCTGCTAAGTAGCTGAAGCAAAATAATTTCGGTAATGGTTTCAACAAAAACGGGAAGTATGACCGCCTGTGTAACGGCAAAAATTGCGGATATACCAAATATACCCGATAGTGAGAATCTGCCGAAAAGGTTACTGATAATTCCCAGTCCTGATAATATCATACCGGTAATTGCGGCACTTTTTTTCCATGTGTAATAGGGCGTATCTTTCTCCAGTTTTCTGAAGAAAAGGTATGAGAAAATGATAATAGCCGAATGTACAGCCATTAGCCAGAGCCTTGCTGCGAATGACGGCTCTATAAACAAATAGGTAAGAGTATCCGCAATTAGCAAAGTCACCAATATCAGCCAACTAAACCGGAATATCAGGCTTTCCTTTTTGAAAAAAATGACTGAAGAAAACACAACCAGCAGCAGGTATTCAATTGCGATGTAGGATGTTGGGGCATAAGCATCAAAAAAAGGCATGAGGCACATTAGCGACACCAGAACTGATAAAACGGGATAATTATTCAAGTACTGCAAATGCAAAAAGCCATACTGCCTGTTTGGCTCCCTGATAGCTTTTAGTAACTTTCGCTTGCTATATAACCATGCTAAAAGCAGAATCCCTAAAAAAAGAACAATTACTCTCTGTTTTGATTTCTTATTGAAATAATACCCAATAGCATTTTTTTCACTGCCTGCCTTGGTCTTTACGGTACCGGAAGAGCTGCTGGTAATTGTCTTCAGTTGAGCTTTCTGCCACAGATAATTTATTTCAGGACCAAAGAGCTGCATATCCGCCTTGTCCAGCCTGACATCCAGCATATTAAGCATATTCGACAAGTTCACGGCGTTGTCCGCTATTTTAACTTTTAAGGCATTCAATGTATCAACATTGGCATTGACAGTGCTGTCCAATCTGTCCCATTTCCATTCCAGCCTGACCAGCTTCCCCTGAAGGGTATGCCGAAGGCTGTCGTTTGTATACAATACACGAAAAACGGAATCGGACAACGAGGTTTTCAGGCTTAGCTTTGTACTATAAACCCGACGATACATTTTAGCCACCAGCCCTTCTATCCGGTCGTTTTCATTGTTCAGGTCAGAAGTAAAATTTTGAAAAAGGTAGAGGTTTTTGATGCTGAATGCCGAACCTCTTCCTCTTATGTTCTGACGGATTATTGTTACATCATTTGTGATACGGTTAACTCTCCGTCCTATGTCTACTACTTCAAACTTCAAATTAGAACTATCCCTTACAATATTCAGATTGTCATTCACCCGGTCAATGCTCATCATGTAATCGCTTAAAGCAAGCGTATCCTTTGCCCGGATCAAATTCTTATGCTGCGACGGTTTGTCTTTCTGATTTGCTGACTGGGCCATAACACAAAATCCAAAGGAAAAGAAAGTGCAAACAATCAATAATCTTTTCATAGTATCCTATTTTGCTTTTTGTTATTACCCTACAGCAACACAATTACTATCGCCGAAATTACTAATTTATCTCGACCGGAGAATTCTGAGTTAATAAAAGAATTAAATTGTTTAGAAATCCTGAAAAATTGTAAGTCAGCAAAGATCACTAAAGACAAAAGTAAGTAATGAAGACGATAGTTTCTCTGTGGGTCTCTGTGCTCCTTTCTGTGGAACTCATTCTCGATCTGGCAAATACTAAGGAAGAATGCTATATATATTT
>CAWBQN010000014.1:0-331093 GCA_963791065.1 uncultured Bacteroidales bacterium | reverse complement strand
CCGGATAGCTCTGGCATTAAGCATTCCGGTTTTTATTATCGCGATGTCAGACTTTATCCCTTTTCTTCATCTCGAAGGATTGCATCACAGAAATTCTTGAATTGGCTTGAATTTGTTTTAGCTACTCCTGTTGTTTTTTATTGAAGCTGGATTTTCTTTAAACGGGGCTGGAGTTCTGTACGCAGGTGGGCACCTAATATGTGGACATTGATTTCTATTGGAGTTGGCGCATCCTATCTGTTTAGTGTTTTTGGACTCCTGGTTCCTTCTGTTTTCCCTGACACAATTTAAAGACATGAAGGGAAATGTACATCTGTACTTTGAAGCATCCTGCAGTCATACTTACACTGGTTTTGATCGGACAGATTATGGAGCTCAAGGCACATGGAAAAACCAGTTCCGCTATAAAAGCTTTGTTGAATCTGGTTCCCCCGATAGCCAGATTGATCACCGACGGGAAAGAAGAAGAAATCCCTCTGGAGCAGGTTAAAGCAGGTGACTTCTACGGGTTAAACCTGGCGAAAAGATCCCGGTTGACGGAATAATTACAGAAGGTAATGCTGTCATTGACGAAAGTATGATCACAGGAGAACCCATGCCGGTAGACAAATCGAAAGATGACAAGGTTACAGGAGGAACAATAAACGGGAATACAGTTTTTGAAATGAAGGCTGAAAAAGTGGGAGACGAAACTTTGTTGGCCCAGATCATAGAAATGGTGAATGAAGCCAGTAGGTCAAGGGCTCCGATACAAAGGCTGGCCGATATTGTAGCTAAATATTTTGTACAGATCATTGTGGCAATATCACTTTTGACCTTTGCAGTATGGGCAATATGGGGGCCGGAACCGGCTTATGTATTTGCATTTGTCAATGCAGTATCAGTGCTGATTATTGCATGCCCGTGTGCACTGGGTCTGGCAACTCCGATGTCAGTTATGGTTGGTACAGGCCGTGGAGCACAATCGGGTGTTCTGGTGAAAGATGCACGTGCAATGGAGGAAATGGGTAAAGCCGAGTATCTGATTATTGATAAAACCGGCACACTTACTGAAGGAAAACCTACTCAAAGGATTATAAATCTTTTGGAACCTAAGCGATTAGGATGTTTTGATGCTGGCTGCATCAATTGATATTAATAGTGAGCATCCCCTGGCCGAGGCAATAGTGAAAGGGGCAAAAGAGAAAAAAATCAGTCTGAAAAAATTAGATAATTTCGAGTCAGTTACAGGAAAGGGAGTACAGGCTTTTTACCAGGGAAAAAAGATCGGACTTGGGAATCACAGGTTACTCGAAGATTTTAAGGTGTCACCGGGTGATGAAAAAACGGGAATTATAAGAGAGTGGCAGCTTGAAGGACAAACGGTAATGTACTTAATTTTAGAAAATAAACTGGAAGGAATCATCGGCGTATCCGACAAGATCAAGGAAACTTCTGCCAGGGCTATTCAATCACTTCAGAAAATGGGTGTAAAGATTATCATGCTTACCGGCGACAATAAATTTACTGCTGAAGCTGTAGCAGGAGAGTTACATTTAGATGGGTTTGAAGCTGACTGTCTTCCTGAAGATAAATACAATAAAATTAAAGAGTTACAAGAGCAAGGTCATATTGTGGCAATGGCAGGTGATGGTATTAATGATGCACCTGCGCTTACCCAGGCTAATATCGGGATAGCAATGGGCACAGGAACAGATATCGCTATGCAAAGCGCTGAGATCACACTTGTAAAAGGTGATTTGAACGGGATTGCAAATGCACGGAACCTAAGCAAGGATGTCATGCGTAATATCAAACAAAATCTGTTTTTTGCATTCTTCTATAATGTTCTTGGCGTGCCAATTGCAGCCGGGGTTCTTTTTCCAGTGTTTGGAATTTTGCTCAGTCCAATGATTGCAGCTGCAGCTATGAGTTTTAGTTCAGTTACAGTAATAAGTAATGCCTTACGTTTAAGAAAATAAAAATGGAAGATAAAATAGGAATTCTAAAAGCCAGACTAAATAATTATAAGAGTGCAGTCATAGCATTCTCTGGTGGCGTTGACAGCACATTTCTTGCCCGGATAGCAAAAGATGTTTATGGTGATAATTTATTGCTAATCACAGCGTCTTCAAGTACTTATCCGTTCTACGAACTTGAGGAAGCAGAATCTCTTGCAGAGATCCTGGGCATAAAGCAGAAAACTATCATATCCGAAGAAATAGATATTCCGGGATACTCGGATAATCCACCCGACAGATGTTATTATTGTAAGAATGAGTTGTTTGGCAAAATAAAGCACATTGCCATGGAGGAAGGCTATCAGACGGTTTTTGATGGCAGCAATGCAGATGATCTAAAAGATTTTCGCCCCGGGATGAAAGCTAAACAGGAAAAAGGGATAATTTCTCCGCTGGCAGAGTCGGGTTTTACGAAAGACGATATCCGTCAATTCTCTGCACAACTGAATCTGCCAACGGCAACAAAGCAATCTTATGCCTGTCTTGCTTCCCGTATTCCGTACGGTGAAAAGATAACTAAGGAGAAACTCGGCAGACTTGCAACAGCAGAATATGAATTCAGAAAACTTGGCTTCACCCAATTCAGAATAAGAAGCCATGAAAACCTTGCCCGGCTTGAATTTGTTCCGTCTGAAATGGATAAAGCCTGGGGAATAAAGGACATATTGACAGAGATCTGCCGGAGATCAGGTTTCAGCTATATAACCATTGATCTGACAGGTTACAGAAGCGGGTCGATGAACGAAGTGCTGTCAGATAGCGATAAAAAAGGCTATTGATTTTCAGCATTCGTTTATCTAACTGCCGGATTGCAAGGGCACCAGCCTGATATGGATAAAAGCTTTCTGTTATTTTTACGTTAAACAATAAAGTTGTTTTAATGTTATATTAGCTATTTAATTAATAACATTGTTTTATGCCAGATCTTACTATACCCAATCAAAAAGTAGTTGAAAAGGCAATCAAATCGGTATTTGAGCTTCTTTTTCCAACATCTCATACATTTACCGAAACTGAGATAGAATGCAATCGTATTGACCTGCAAAATGAAATCAGCGGGATTTTATCAGGGCTCACAGAGAACAATGAAGAAATCACCCGGACTTTATTCAAAAACCTGGAGAAAATAAAAAAAGGATTATTGAAAGATGCACATTTCATTCTTGAAGCAGATCCTGCGGCTACACAACTTATTGAGGTCATAGCAATCTACCCTGGTTTCTTCGCCATATACTGTTACCGGATAGCAAATTTCCTGGCAAAACTTGATGTTCCGCTATTTCCCAGGATGATCACAGAATTTGCGCACAGGGTCACGGGTATCGATATTCATCCGCACGCTGAAATCGGAAGTCCGTTTGCGATCGACCATGGAACCGGAATAGTTATCGGAGAAACAACAAAAATCGGGAATTATGTGAAAGCTTACCAGGGTGTCACACTGGGTGCTCTCAGTGTAGATAAAAGCAAGGCTTCAAAAAAGAGACATCCCACTATTGAAGATAATGTCGTACTCTATTCCGGATGTACAATCCTTGGAGGAGAAACTGTTGTAGGCAGAAACAGTATAATAGGCGGAAATGTTTGGCTCACTGAAAGTATTGCACCTTTTTCAGTGGTCTATCATAAAAGCGAAATAGTGGTCAGGAATCAAACTGGCTATAAGGAACCAGTCAATTTTATTATTTAAGTAGAATTTACAAAATTGCCTAGATTATGATACTTAATTCAATTCTTGATTCAATTGGCAATACGCCACATCTGAAAATAAACCGGCTGTTCGATCCGGCCTATTCCGTTTGGGTAAAACTCGAAAGAGCTAACCCGGGAGCCAGTATTAAAGACCGTATCGCTTTATCAATGGTCGATGATGCAGAAAAGAAAGGTTTATTAGTGCCAGGTGGCACAATTATAGAACCGACTTCAGGCAATACAGGTATTGGCCTGGCCATTGTAGCCGCAGTAAGAGGCTATAAACTCATCCTTGTCATGCCTGAGTCAATGTCTGTTGAAAGACGTAAAATTATGAGTTCGCTTGGTGCAGATATTGTCCTGACCCCCAGAGAAACAGGAATGAAGGGAGCGATAGAAGTATCGAGGGATCTGATCTCCAAAACACCAGATTCATGGATGCCGATGCAGTTCGACAATCCGGCCAATACAGATATACACAGGACGACTACTGCTCAGGAGATACTCAAAGATTTTCCTGACGGACTCGATTATCTTATTACAGGCGTAGGCACAGGAGGCCATATTACAGGATGTGCCGAGATATTAAAAAAGGCTTTCCCAAAACTTAAAGTATACGCAGTTGAACCCGAATTATCCGCCGTACTGAGTGGCGGAGCTCCCGGCCCACATCCCATACAAGGACTTGGGGCGGGCTTCATCCCTTCGATAATGAATACTGAAATTCTTGACGGCGTTATAAAAATATCAAAGGAAGAGGCATATACTTTTACCAGAAGAGCGGCTAAAGAGGAAGGATTATTCGTCGGTATATCTTCGGGAGCAGCACTGGCAGCCGTGAACCAGAAACTTAAGGATTTTCCTGAAGGATCAAGAATTCTTACTTTCTGCTACGACACAGGAGAGAGATATCTGTCGGTTGATGGACTGTTTTGATAGTAGTGACATGCCATGGCATGTCACTACATTAATCCTCAAACAAATACAGCTGCCTGTCGCCACAATCTTCAGTCTCCAGATTTGAAACGCTTAATCCCAGCAATCTTATACGCGACCCTTCAAGCTTGAGTGATCTGCGGATCGCTGTAACCTCGTTATGCAATGTATCGAAATCATGGATGTAGTTCTGAAGAGTTTTACTCCTCGTGATCTGCCTGAAATCGGAGAATTTAATTTTTAAGGTTATGGTCCTCCCAGATGTTTCAGATTGTTCCAGCCGTTCCATCAACTCTTTTTCAAGCTTATACAATTCAGCAATAATTTCGAAACTGGTTGTCAGATCTTTGTCATAAGTAAGTTCTGTTCCGAAAGACTTACGTTCCTGATCAGGCTCGACAGGACGCTCGTCAATCCCTCTCACAATATCATAAAAAAAGACCCCGGCTTTTGCCAAAATTTCGTACAAGCGAAACAAGGTCCCATTTCTTAAGGTCAGCCCCTGTATGGATCCCCAGTTTATGCATTTTCTGTGCTGTCACCTTACCAATACCGTAAAACTTCTCAACAGCGAGGTTCTCAATGAACTTTTCAGCATCCTCCGGCCTTATCACGAATAATCCATCCGGCTTGTTTATATCTGAAGCTATCTTTGCCAGGAATTTGTTTATTGAAATCCCTGCGGAAGCAGTAAGTCCGGTTCTGGATTTAATCTCGCTCCTGATTTTTCTGGCTATAACGGTAGCAGAGCCGATATTTTTCTTGTCCCGGGTTACATCCAGGAATGCTTCGTCAATTGACAGTGGTTCAATTAAATCGGTATATTCCGCAAATATTTCCCTGGTGATGCCTGACACTTCAGTATATCGATCAAAATGATGCCTGACAAATATGAGATCAGGACACAAGCGTTTGGCAATCACGGAGGGCATGGCTGATCTGACCCCAAATTTGCGTGCCTCATAGCTTGCGGCAGCGACAACACTTCGCTCACCGCTGCCGCCGACAGCAACAGGTTTTCCTCTGAGTTCCGGATTGTCGAGCTGTTCAACGGATGCAAAAAATGCATCCATATCGATATGTATGATCTTCCTCAATATCCAATTAATTCAAAACAAAGCTATAAAGAAAAAGGTTAAAAGACCTCAATTTTACTCTTACCTCAGAAGCCCTTATGCAAGAGATGGTTCCCGGTTATGGGGAAACCTTTTCGTATTTATACTTTGAAAATTGATCAACATTAACCATTATTGCATGGAAATATAATTCTAAATGTTTTGGAGACAAAGTCAGATAAGAAGGGAAAATCTTTTGCGCTTATTCTGTTCCAGCATCGATTATGGGGTTCAATCTTATTGCCATATATAATTCAAAGAGAACCCGGAAAGAGTTACTTTAAATTATCAGAGTGCCTTTCCCCCTATCCGGGTACTGATACCTTAAGTACCCTTTCGGCTGAAGAACGTGAGGTAGTTAAAATAATCAATGAATATACCGACAGGGCTCTTTTCAAGCTCTTCTCCAGGGATAAGACAGTTAAAGAATTTCTCCAGAAGATAACCCCTGATCAACTTGATAAATTTATCAGACCGTACATAGAAAGACGCCTCTATAAATGTATTTCCATTGCGCGCGATGAAAATATTCCAATCTGCTATCAAAAGACAAAAACAGCAACTCTTCACTCCGAGGATCTGCTTCAGGTTTCAGAAGAGAAGGCTGAACCCATCTTCAGGTTTGTTAAAAATGAAGAACAAACCACTTATAGCCTTAGCCTAGAATCGGATGGCAAAGAAGTGCATCTCAGAAACAGTTCAGTTGATATTATATGCATAAATCCATGTCTTATCAGAGAAGACCACAACATTTTTTTTGTTTCTGCTATTGAAGGTTCAAAACTGAGACCCTTCCTGACAAAAGAGAACATTCTGATACCGAAAAAAACGGAATTAAAATACTTCAAAGGCTTTGTACTCAATACTATCAATAATTTTAAAGTTGAGAACACCGGTTTCGAAATAATTGAAATCATTCCGGAAAAGGAGGCTGCTCTTGTGCTTGAAACCGGATTAAAAGGTACACCTGTACTGATCTTAACCTACAATTATAACGGAAATAAAATCTTCTCCAGCGAATCATCAATCTCCTTTACTGAATTTGAAAACAAAGGGGATAATTTTATTTTTAGAAAATTTTACCGCGATTTTATATGGGAAAAGAAATGTCGTGAAACGCTGGGCGAACTTGGCTTCTTTTCGGATGATGATATAAGTTTCTTTCCGGTCTCCCCTGGTATCCGAAGGAAAGATGAGTTGTATTCAATTCTGGAACTTGTCAATGCCAATTATTCAGAAATAATTAATTCCGGATTTGTCCTGACATCGAAGCTCGATTCAAATTACAATTTAAAACCAATTGATATTGAGATAAGCAGCCAGATTGTCAATGACTGGTTTGATGTGCGGGCGTCAGTAAAAATCGGGGCATGGGTAATACCCTTCAGCAGTTTCAGAAATAATATTCTGAACGGGATAAGAGAGTATGAATTACCCGATGGTTCACTGGCAATTCTGCCTGAAACCTGGTTCACGAAATACAGAAACATTTTCGAATTCGGAAATATAACCGATGACTCCCTGAAGATCCATAAGCAACATTTTTCATTGCTTGCAGATACATTTAATGAGGAAGGGAAAAAGGGGTACGAAAAACTCGAAAAGCTTCTGTCTCCTGATCAGATACCTGTCCTGATGCATCCAAAAGGCCTGCAGTGCAACATGAGGCAATACCAATCCGACGGTCTCAACTGGCTGAATTTCCTTCAGACAGCTGGTCTGGGCGGATGTCTTGCCGATGATATGGGGCTTGGTAAAACTATACAGACACTCGCCCTGCTTCAACACAATAAGGAAAACCTGTTTCCCGGCAATCAGATCGCAGGAGGGTCTGAAAAAACTCTGTTTAAAACCACTGAAGCAAAGCTGACCTCGCTTATTATTGTCCCTGCATCCCTTATCTATAACTGGGAGAATGAAATAAACCGGTTTGTGCCCGGGATGACTGTATACAGCTATAAAGGTAACCTGCGGAAGAAATCCACATCATATTTTCAAAATTTTGATATTATACTTTCAAGTTACCATACTGTACGGCAAGATATAGATTTAATTAGTTCATTCTCATTCCATTACATTATCCTCGATGAGAGCCAGGTTATTAAAAATCCTGCATCAATGCTTTACAGAACTGTAACACGGTTAAAATCTGAATTTAAACTTGTCCTCACCGGAACACCGGTTGAAAATTCAATTACAGATCTCTGGACTCAATTAAATTTTGTTAATCCCGGTCTGCTGGGAGATCTTTCATTTTTCAGGCGGGAATTTGCAAAACCTATTGAAAAAATGGGGGACGATGAGAAAGAGGACAAACTCAGGAAGATCATCCAGCCTTTTATCCTGAGACGGACAAAAGAAATGGTCGCAAGTGATCTCCCGCCTGTGACTGAACAGACGGTTTTTTGCGATATGACAGATGAACAATTTAAGGTTTATGACGAGGAAAAATCATCAGTCAGAAACAGTATCCTCAAAAGTATATCGTCTACCGGTCTGGAAAAATCTGCTATCATCGTCCTTCAGGGTCTCATGAAGCTCAGACAGTTATCCAATCATCCCGTGATGGCCAATGAAGAATACACTTTTGGCTCGGGAAAATTCGAGACTGTACTCCAGGATATGGAAAGTGTGATTTCAGAAGGGCATAAAATCCTCGTTTTCTCATCATTTGTCAAACATCTTGATCTTTACGCCGATCATCTAAGAAAGAAAAGAATTCCTTTTGCTATGCTTACCGGAGCCAGTACCAACAGAGAAAGGATAGTAAACAGCTTCCAGCTCGATCCTGAAAACAAAATATTTCTTATCTCTCTTAAGGCAGGCGGCGTAGGTCTTAATCTCACTGCCGCTGACTATGTATTTATACTTGATCCCTGGTGGAACCCCGCTTCCGAGATGCAGGCACTGAACCGCGCTCACCGTATTGGGCAGCATAAGAGTGTATTTGTTTACAGGTATATTACCAGCAACAGCATAGAAGAAAAAATATTAAGACTGCAGGAGAAAAAATCAAGGCTGGCTGACATTTTCATATCGAGTAATAATCCGCTTAAGGATATTGATATACAGGAAATTCTTAACATAATCGGATAAAAATATAACCCTAAATCCACCAATCTCCCATTCTTTCACCCCCCATCCCCCCAAGGGGGGGCTAATATGGTATGGATTTCAAAGTCCCCCCTGGGGGATTTAGGGGTGGAACTACAAGACTAAAGAAGATTTAATAATTTTGGAGATAGGATTTTAAATTATATAATATCATTAAATCGTTATGAAAGTACTAGGAATTAACTGCAGTCCCAGAAGGGGTGGAAATACAGAACTTCTTATACGTGAGGTATTTAAAGCTATTGAAAAAGAAAATATCAAGACTGAATTTTTTCAGCTTGGGGGAAAAGATGTAAATGGCTGTATAGCATGTATGAAGTGCAGGAAGAAAAAGGATGGCATCTGTCATCAGAAAAATGAGGTCATAAACAAATGCATAGGCAGAATGTTGAAAGCTGATGCTATTATAATAGGTTCACCTGTATACAATGCTGACATCACTGCTGACGCCAAAGCATTCATGGAGGTGTCGAGTTATGCTTTGGGAAGTGCCGGTAAACCGCTAAAGCATATGCCGGGCGCAGCTGTAATTGCGGTACGGCGTGCCGGAGCAGTACATTCGTTCGATAGCATAAATCATTTCTTTCTTATCAATGAAATGATCATTCCCGGATCATCATACTGGAATATTGGAATCGGACGAGAGAAAGGAGAAGTCCTCAAAGACGAGGAAGGTATGCGAACCATGAAGGTCCTGGGGGAAAATATGGCATGGCTGCTTCAAAAACTAAACCCTGAAAAATAGAAGACGTCCCGGTACAAATAAGCAGAGACGCCCAAATTGGGCGTCTCTGCAAAAAATCAGGTTAGATCAGTTCAGGTAAGATCTAGATATTTATCACGTTCTACATAATGTGTATGAAGCAATTCGTGCGACTTATGGCTATTGGGCTGGTCGAGGAACTCTTTATAAATTGCAATAACGTCAGGATTCTCGTGAGATTTCCTTAATGTCTTGTGTTCATCTTCAGCATAGATAGCTTTCATACGTTTTTCTCTTATCTGAATATTTGTAGGTATCGGCTGTCCTCCACCACCAATGCAACCACCAGGGCAGGCCATAAATTCAATAAAGTGATACGAAGCTTTGCCTTCCCTTAACATCTTCATTATTTTATTGGCATTAACGAGTCCGTGAGCGATTGCAACTTTGAGTTCAGCGCCTTCAAGAAACTTCCAGGCTTCAACGCAACCCTCGATCTTTATAGTTGCTTCTTTTACGCCTTCCATTCCTCTGACAGGAGTAATATTCAGGTTTCCAAATGGAACTTCACGTCCGGTAATTATCTCATAAGCAGTTCGTAATGCAGCTTCCATCACTCCTCCGGTGGCTCCGAATATAACTGCTGCTCCGGTAGAATCACCCATAATCGAGTCGTACTTTGCCTCTTCGATATTTCTGAAGTCTATGCCGGCCTGCTTGATCATAACAGCAAGCTCGCGGGTAGTAAGAACAAAATCCACATCTTTAAATCCGCTGGAGCGCATCTCTGGTCTGTCAGCTTCAAATTTTTTGGCAGTACACGGCATTATCGATACTGATACTATTTTGGAAGGGTCGATATTGCGTTTTTTGGCATAGAATGTCTTTGCAAGAGCTCCGAACATTTGCTGGGGAGATTTACAGGTAGACAGGTTGGGAAGAAACTCAGGAAATTTGTGTTCGATGAATTTTATCCAGCCCGGTGAGCAGGAGGTGAACATTGGAAGAGATATTTTTTTGTCGCCATCAACCAGAGCTTTCTTTAACCTCACCAGGAGTTCAGTACCTTCTTCCATAATAGTAAGGTCAGCACTAAAGTCAGTATCAAGAACCGAATTGAATCCAAGCTGTCTTAGGGCGTTTACCATCTTCCCAGTTACCCTTTCACCCGGATCGTAACCCAGATCCTCACCAAGAGCAACTCTTACTGCCGGGGCAGTCTGAACTACCACATGTTTATCAGGATCATAAATTGCATCCCAGACCTGGTCGATATAGGTCTTTTCAACAAGTGCGCCGGTCGGACAGCGGTTTACACACTGTCCGCAATTGGTGCATACCACATGGCTCATGGGCCTATCGTGGAATGATGAGATTTTCTGATGTGCGCCTTTGTTTGCAACAGCTATAGCAGAAACAGACTGCAGTTCAGAGCAGGTCCTTACGCAACGCTGGCAGCGGATACACTTACTGTCATCTTTGATAAATGAAGGTGATGATCTGTCGATATTGTACTTTCTGTCTTCTGCAAGATCAAGAAAAACATGGTCGCCAAATGCAAAATCATTCGCCAGTTTCTGAAGTTCACAATTCTGGTTTTTATAGCATTTCGTGCAATCAGATCTGTGCTCTGAAAGCAGAAGTTCAACTATATGTTTACGGGCATTACGTACTTTCAGGGTATTTGTATGGATCTCCATTCCCTCAGAAGCTGGTGTTGCACATGATGCAATAAGGGTCCTTGCCCCTTTTTGTTCAACCAGGCACACCCTGCAGTTTCCTGCCACACAAAGGTCATCATGGTTACATAATGTCGGAATATTTATTTTGAGCTTTTTAGCAGCTGCCAGAACAGTTGTCCCCTCCTGAACTGATACCTTCTGGTTATTTATAAAAAGATTTATCATAATAATTCTGTTTGTTTAGTTTTTTAATAGATGATCTCTTCCTTAAAATTGCCAACAATGGATTTGAATGCATTCCCGACAGACTGTCCGAGACCACACTTGGCAGCAATTTTCATGGAATCCGCAAGCTTCATCAGTTCATTAAGATAGGTAGATTTGGCTTCGCCTTTTTTTACCTTTTCAACGCCTTTTAGCAACTGCTGGCAACCTACCCTGCATGGTGTGCATTGGCCGCACGATTCCTCGGTAAAGAATTCGAGGTAATTATGCAAAACATTGTACATTGACCGTGAACTATTGAAAAGCTTCATTGATCCACCGGTAGGAACACCTTCGAAACCAATAATTGTTTCGGCAAATTTCTTCCTGGGTACGCAAAATCCCGAAGCACCCCCGACCTGAACAGCTTTAGTATCACCATCACCAAATTCATTCACAAACTGCTGAACGGTCATCCCAAGTTCAAGTTCAAATATGCCGGGAGTAGGCGTATCTCCGGATACTGAAAACACTTTTGATCCTCTCGAGTCTTTTGTACCGTACTGGATGAAGTTTTTTGCCCCATGCTGAATGATCATCATTGCGGTAACAAGAGTCTCCACATTGTTGATTGAGGTCGGTTTTTCAAAGACACCCGAAACTGTGGGATAGGGCGGTTTATTTCTTGGCTCGCCCCGTTTCCCTTCGATCGACTCAAAGAGAGCGCTTTCCTCCCCGCAGATGTATGCACCACTGCCCATCCGGTATTCTATATTGAAATCGTATCCGATCTCCTTTATCATCTTATGAAATGCTTCAAGTTCGATCATCAGCTTCGGGAGAAGATACCTGTACTCACCCCTCAGATAAACTATACCTTTTTTTGCACCAATAGCTTTGCCTGCAATTGCCATTCCTCCATGAACCTTATTCGAGACTCTGTCGAGTATCTCACGATCTTTAAAGGTGCCCGGTTCTCCTTCATCAGCATTACAAACAATATATTTTTCAGGGCTCTTTTCTGCAGCAGTAAATTTCCATTTCATACCTGTGGGAAATCCGGCACCTCCTCTTCCCTTCAGACCTGAGTCAAGCATCTCCTGAATGATCTCATCACTGCTCATTTTGAAGCCTTTGGCAAGAACTTCACGATTATCTGATTTTTTCGAATATTAGGTCGACTTTATTTAATCCTTTATTTTCCATGATTTTGCCGGATATTTATTTTTGCATATAATCTTTAATAATCTCACTCACTTTCTCCGGAGTAAGCTCAGTATAGGGCATTTCATTAATAAGAATTGCCGGAGCTTTATGGCACCATCCGATACAGTTTGTCTCAATGAGGCTGAATTGCTTGTCGGGTGTTGTTTCGCCAACTTTTATTTTAAGCATTTCTTCAATAGTCTGAATAATATCACTCTTCCCTTTCATTGAGCATGTAATTGTTTTACAAACTCTTATAACATATTTGCCTTTCACCTGGGTGTCGAGAAAGGTATAAAAAGAAGCTGTTCCGTAAACCTCAGCTGCCGAAATATCGAGTTCTCTCGCTACTTCAACCATTGCCTCATCTGTCAGATAATTGTGTTTTTGAACAATTGCCTGAAGAATTGGCATAAGGCTCTCCCGTACACGACCATGTTTATCGGACAATTCCTTAACCAGATTTCCTACTTGATACATATCTATTTGATTTTTAAGTAATTAAATTATTATTTAATGTGAAAATGTTCCTTTTAAAAGTGCTGTTAAATTAATAACAATACTTTTTAAAAAAAACCTACAAATGTCATTGTTTATAATTTAGAATGAAACTAAAGAAAGGCATAACGGCGAAATTACACATGGACTCAAAGGGGAAACTGGTTATATTAAACGTAGGGGGTGCCTCAAAAGTTGCTCATTTACTCAAGCCCCCCAAGGGGGGATGTGAAACTATCTGATATTCAATAAGTCCCCCTGGGGGATTTAGGGGTAAATATTCTAGCGATAACTTTTGAGACACCCCCTAAAATTCGTTTGGGCGTCTCTAAAATTTGTCCTTCTCCTGATCAAGCATTACAATATCAATATAGCTATCGGCATACATAATGGATCCGGATATTGATATTTAGGTGGTTGAGAAAGTATTAGACACTCTTGTTGTAAATTCAATATCTTTAAAAACATTTTTCTAACAATGAATTTCCAAAAGCAGTTAAAGGAACTTAAGCCTTCAAGAGAATTCTTCATCGGAATCGATTCGGACGGATGTGTATTTGACACTATGGAATTGAAGCAGAAGGAATTCTTTATCCCCAATGCATTGAAATATTTTGATCTCTACCCGATTTCAGAAATACTGACTGAAACCTGGGAATTTGTAAATCTCTATTCTGTATACAGAGGCAGCAACAGGTTTACATCATTAGTCAGGGTTTTTGAGATGCTCAAAATGCGAAAAGAGATTGGTAAATCCGGTTTTAAATTACCTGATTTAGGCGCTCTTAAAGAGTGGATCAACTCTGAGACTAAACTAAGCAATGCAAATCTTATTAAATACTCTGAATCAGATCCTGACCCTGATCTTGAAAAAGTCGTCAGATGGACTGAAGCTGTCAATAAAGATATTACCCAAAGGCTCCGGAGCATACCTCCTTTTCCTCATGCGGGGCCAGCTATTGAAAAGATGTCATCGATTGCTGATCTTATGATTGTATCCCAGACACCGCTTGAGGCTCTCGAACGGGAATGGAGAGAGAATAATCTTGAGAAACATATTGTTGCAATTGCAGGTCAGGAACATGGAACTAAAACGGAGCATATTGCACTGGCAGCAAAAACTAAATATCCTGACAATAAAATACTTATGATAGGTGATGCCAGAGGTGATCTTGAGGCAGCAAAAAATAACGGAATCAGTTTTTTCCCCATCATTCCCGGAAAAGAAGACAGATCGTGGGAAAGGTTTATTGATGAAGGCCTTGAAAGATTCAGGAAAGGTCTTTTTGAGGGAAGTTATGAAATGGACCTCTTATGTGAGTTTGAAGAATCTTTGCCTGAAAAACCGCCCTGGAAAGAATAGGCAGCTAACTTAACGGCACGCACACTTCCACCCTGGTACCGATAGATTCACCATCGTCGTTATGAAGATCAATGATAAAATGCTTTATGGGTTTTTTATTAATCTGGTTTAAAATGTGTAGAATTCTCCTGTCAGCTTTAATCCTTTGCCCGCGGATCTGGTTTGGTCTTCAGCTTTCACCCGTCCAATACCATTATCTTCAATGGAGAGTATCAGATAGTCTTTTTTCTTCTCCGCCTTTATTAACAGGACCCCGCCATCTTTGCTGGCCATGATTCCATGTTTAATAGCGTTCTCAGCAAATGTATGCAAAACCAGTTTTGGCACTTGCTCCTGCCTGGTCACACCTTCCCCTATTATGATCTCATAGTTAAATTTTTCACCGAACCTTAGTTTTTCCAGATCAAGATAGGTAGTTACAAAGTCGAGTTCTTCTCCCAGGCTCCTGTAAAGCCTCTCGGCATCATTTATCAGTCCCCTGAGCAGTTGTGTGAACTTTATCATGTAATCATACGCTAACTGACGGTCCTCCAGATAGATAAGAGAAGCTATTGAATTAAGCGTATTAAAGGTAAAGTGAGGGTCAAGCTGCGATTTAATACTTTGCAGCTGAAGTGTTACCAGCCGGCGTTTTAAACTCTCTTTCTGTACCACCTGCAGAGTATTGATTTTTTTTATGAGTACTATAAAAACGAAGATTAACAGGTAAATGCCAGGATATGCCAGATAACCAAGGTAATAATAGCTGTTCCTTTTCAGGGTTAGAAAATAACCATTTCCCCCTCCTGCACTCAGGAATATTTTATTTTCATGCTCTTTAGACGAATAATGTGAAAATCTGAAATCCAGATCTTTTCCTTTTAATCTGGCTTCGCCAAGCTTTCTTAAAGCAGCATTATAGATAACCAGTTTTTCTTCATCCGTCGAATAAAGCAATAATTCGGATTCACCATCAAAATTGATGTCACAGATGTAATGATTATAGTCTGAATTGAAAGGAAGTTTTATTTTATTTACAGCTTTAAGCTGATCATTAAGTTCCATAAGCTCGTTAGCTAATAAATAGAGTCTGTCAGTATTTCTGCTTTTAATAACTTCCATACTGATGTGATTATTAAGCCCCAGATCACTGAAATTCCTTTCCCTGATCATTTTTCCTTCCGTGGAATACAACATTATTCTGGGTTCAAGCACCGTCGTATCGGCTGACCCTGAATTATGTGTCACTGCATATCCCTTAAATCCTCCGCTTATATAGGAGTTTATATCCAGTTGATTTGTAAGACCGGGAAACTCCACTGGAGGAAATTTCAATCTCAAACTGTCATTATAGACCATCAGCCAGGTACTCCAGTCGCTGAAAGGAACCCATGTTTTGAAGTTGCCGGAGGCGCCAGTGATTCCAAAAATCTCAGGTCTCCCATCTCCATCAGCATCCAGCATTTTCGGATATTGGCAGATCACCCCGGCATACTGACTTGATTTCAGTTCTTTGTGAACAATGTCGTACGAATAAAGCCGTCGGGGCTCAAGGCCAAAACCAGTCTGAATACTGAAGTAAAGTTCATCTTTGCCATCTCCATTTGTGTCATAAAATCCTGCCGGCCAGATAATAGATGTTACTTTCTTATTTATAGGTTTTAATTTTGTGATGTATAAATGATCTGATTTTATTCCTCCTTTGTCAAAGAACTCATTGATGTTAAGGAACAATGAATCGCCCTTATAGCTAAATACGTATATTTCTTTATAGAGATCATGATCAAAGTTCCCGAAAAAAAAGTCCGACATATCGGTGTCGATTGTATCATTCAGATTCCACTGATCATAGACCCTCATATCATTATCCTTTATAATTATATAATAATAAGGGATTCCCTTGCCCATACTGATTACTTCCGAAATAGTGTCTGAATTAAGATCCTCATAAACATTCATCGATAATGCTTTATTTACAGGCTCAACCTGAAGCCTTGACTTCGTGCCTAATGGGGGAAGGAATAAGATAATAAGGATTGCAGGAATGCCTGCAAGAAAAAATGAAGAAAAGATGACCCTCTTAATAAATGAACCCACTTTTCATGGTTTAAATAATATCCAGATCTTTCAGATGCTGCCTGGGAATTTTAACTGTCACCGATTCTCCGCCCCGCACGAGTAAAATTGTGCACTCTTTCCTGTCAAGCATTGTAATGTACTCAAAATTGATAATATATGATCTGCCGACCCTTATAAATCCATTCTTTGGAAGGAGCTCCGCTACCTTTCCAAGGTTCATTGAACATAGAAAGTGCTTCTTGCCTGTACAAACGGTTGTATAATTTCCTTCGGCTTTGCAATATAATATGTCGGCAGGATTGATAAATAAGGTTCCGGTTCTGGTGTTTACACGAATCCTTGTGATACGGTCATGTGACTCAGTGTCACAGAGGGTTTTTCAAAACCCTCATCGGGTCTTTTTTCATCAATATATCTTAATAAACATTGCTTTAATTCCTTGCGGTTAACCGGCTTAAGAAGATAGTCGAATGCCTGGTTTTTGATTGCCTTAATAGCGAACTCATCGTAAGCAGTTACAAAAACTATTTTGTGAATTTTGTAATTCTGGGGCAACTCCTGAATAAATGCAAAACCATCTTTCCCCGGCATTTTAATATCGAGGAAGATAATATCAGGTTCAAAACCCTTTAGCTCAACTAAGGCTTCGTCAACAGACTGAGCTACCCTGATATCGCTGAAAAAGAGGGTCTCCTCCAGAAGTTTGCTGAGTAATATTCTTGCATTCTCCTCGTCATCAACGATCAATGCACTAAGATTTTGTTCCATAAACCAGGCAGGTTAGACTTATCAGGTTAAATTTACGAAAAGTTATTTAATCCTAAATATCGCTGAGTCAATTTTTTAAATATTCAGAC
Source organism: uncultured Bacteroidales bacterium (assembly GCA_963791065.1). GTDB lineage: Bacteria > Bacteroidota > Bacteroidia > Bacteroidales > VadinHA17 > LD21. The sequence goes on along the minus strand of CAWBQN010000014.1, from coordinate 313,665 downwards.
ACAGATACTGAAGCTTATTTATTCAGCTGTTTGAATCTGGTATCTCAATTCGTTTTTTTCTCTCGATGAATAATTATATTTTTGTTGATCAAAATTTAAAATAATTTACCTGTATGAATATTGATATAAATCAAAGAGCAGCCGATAATATCCGCATCCTGTCAATGTCGATGGTGGAAAAATCAAAATCAGGACATCCGGGCGGAGCTATGGGAGGTGCAGATTTTATCCATATCCTTTTTTCCGAATTTCTGAATTTTGATCCGGGTGATCCGGCATGGATCAATCGTGACCGTTTCTTTCTCGATCCGGGACATATGTCTCCAATGCTCTACTCAGTTCTGACCCTTACAGGCCATTTTAAAGTGGATGAACTGAAAAATTTCCGTCAGTGGGGCAGTCCTACTCCCGGCCATCCCGAACTTGATATAATGAAGGGAATTGAAAACACATCCGGTCCTCTTGGGCAGGGTCATACCATAGCTGTTGGAGCAGCAATCGCAGAAAGGTTTCTTGTTGCCAGGTTTGGGGAATTATTTGCTCATAAGATATTTACCTACATCTCTGATGGCGGCGTTCAGGAAGAGATTTCGCAGGGAGCAGGCCGGATGGCGGGATTCCTTGGCCTGAATAACCTGATCATGTTCTACGATTCAAATGATATCCAGCTCTCAACTGAAACCAAATTGGTCACCGCTGAAGATACTGGTATGAAATATACTGCCTGGGGATGGAACGTTATTACGATCGATGGGAATGACCAGAATCAGATCAGGATGGCTCTGAATACTGCTGTCAACCAGAAGAATAAACCTACCATAATAATAGGGAAGACGGTTATGGGCAAAGGGCTTCTCGATAATGAAGGAAAAAGCTTTGAACGAAAAACATCAACTCATGGAATGGCTGTTAGTGAAGCCGGGGGATCATTTGAGAAGTCACTGATCAACCTGGGGGGTGATCCGTCAGATCCTTTCCTGATTTTTGCAGAAGTAAAGGAACATTATAAAAGAGTTCTGGAACTAAAACAAAAAACAGCTTCAGAATGGAACATCGCAAAAGAGGAATGGGCCGCCAGTAACCCTGAGCTATATAAGAAGCTGCTTTCATTCTATTCACTGCGATTTTCCCGAGATTGATTATCAGTCGATAATTCAAAAGGAAGGATCCGCCACAAGGGCCGCATCATCTTCTGTACTTGCTGTACTGGCCAGGAAGATTGAGAATATGGTTGTAGCCTCAGCCGACTTATCAAACTCTGACAAAACGGATGGATTCCTTAAAAATACACATGCCTTCAGCAAAGGTGATTTCTCAGGAGCTTTTCTGCAGGCCGGCGTTTCGGAACTGACCATGGCAGCAGTGATGAATGGATTAGCGCTTCATGGAGGCATAATCCCGGCTTGCGGGACATTCTTTGTCTTTTCCGATTTCATGAAACCTGCTGTAAGACTTGCATGTCTGATGGGATTACCGGTAAAATATATCTGGACGCATGATGCATTCCGGGTAGGAGAAGACGGACCGACCCATCAACCGGTTGAACAGGAAGCTCAACTGAGATTAATGGAGCATCTCAAGAATCACCATGGTTTGAACAGTATGGTAGTACTTAGACCTGCAGACTCTGCTGAAACAACCGTTGCCTGGAAATTGGCACTGGAGAACAAAAAAACACCCACCGCACTTATCCTTTCCAGACAAAACATAAAAGATCTTCCCGCGGAAGGCGGCAACAGGTACCTTAACGCCCTTCAATCGGAAAAAGGTGCATACATTGTACAGGATTGCGATGGAAAGCCTGACATTATACTTATTGCAAGTGGCTCTGAAGTTTCAACTCTGGTTGAAGGAGCATTGCTCCTGAAAAAGGACATGCTTAAAGTCAGAATCATATCTGCTCCGTCCGAAGGACTATTCAGAAATCAACCTATTGACTACAGAAAATCTATTATGCCTGAAGATGTCCCCATTTTCGGTCTGACAGCAGGATTGAGTGTAACTCTTCAGGGACTTGTTGGACCTAAAGGTGAAATATTTGGAATGAATAGTTTTGGCTATTCAGCACCATACAAAGTTCTTGATGAAAAGCTGGGGTTCACTGCCGGACATGTATACAAGCAAGTAAAGGATTATCTCTCACGACTTTAACTGATCTTAACGAATTCCCGGATCATCTCAAAAAGGCTTTTCTTATTTATAGGCTTACTGAGATACCCGTCAAAACCTGCCGAAAGGATCCTTTCTTCATCCCCCGACATGGCATATGCTGTTATCGCAATTATGTGAACATCAGGTTCTATCAGCTTTATTTGCCGCGTAGCTTCAAATCCGTCAATCTCCGGCATCTTTATATCCATAAGGATCAGTTTAATATCCCTGTTTGCCTTGAAAAGCTCAATAGCCTCCCTTCCATTTGAAGCATGCAGAATCTTAGCGTTTACTTCTCTTGTAATCAGTGCATTAATATAAGAATAATTTGTATTATCATCTTCAGCAATTAGTATTACTTCTGCATACTTTCCTTTATCAGAACTTTTATCGGGATTCAGGGTTAACTGAGCTACAGGTTCCTTGTTTACAGGAACTGTCAGAAAGAAACAGGATCCTTTTCCCAATTCAGATTCAAGTCTGATAATTCCTCCAATAGCCTTGGCCATACCCTGCGCAATGGACAATCCAAGGCCACTACCTTCAGATACTTTATAAGTGCCCTGATTTTCTTTTACAAACCGGCCAAAAATAATGTTAAAGGAATCAAGGTTAATTCCAATCCCTGTGTCTCTCACAAAAAATTCAACCTGATCACCTTTACGAATAAAACCAAAATCAATCTTCCCGGTTTCTGTAAATTTCACAGCATTATCAAGAAAATGTGAAAGAATTTTCTGGCATATTTCAGGGTCCGACTTAATAATTAAGTTATCAGTATCGGATGGGGGTTGCATACTTAATTCCAACTTCTTATTTAAGCAGAAGGATTCAAAATTATTGTAGATTTTTCTGAGAATCATGGATGGCATAAAATCCTTTTTGTTAACAGTAAGGCTCCCTGAGGCAATTAAAGAAATATCCATATAATTTGTAATGGTATTCAGCAACCTGTTGCTGCTTTCGTACAGCATTGCAAGAGAATCTTGCTTCTCGTCTTCCGACAGATCCTGCAGTGAGATGATTTCAGCGAATCCAAGGATCCCGTTCAGTGGTGTCCTTACTTCATGTGAGATATTGTTTAAAAACTCTGTTTTAAGCCTGTCGCTGGCTTCGGCTTTTTCTTTGGCAAGTCTGAGAGCATCTGAAACGTTCTTTCGATCAGTGATATCACGAATACTCCCTATGATTTTTTCCGGCTTACCTTGAGTATCGAAGGAAATTTTCGAAGAGATAGAACAGGGGATCTTTGAACCGTCTTTGTTCTTTAAAGTGATTTCAAAATCTGAAACGACACCTTTTTTCAATAACTGGGAAACGAGGGCTGCCCTTTCTTCAGGATCTGAATAAAAGTCAAATATTGATTTGCCAATCAGATCTTCCCTGTGATAATAACCCTTTGACATTACTCCGATTGAAGGGCTGATCTCAATAATGGTTCCATCCACCGATGTCTCGTAAAACAAGTCCTGTACATTTTCGAATATTCTCCTGTACTGCTCTTCACTCTTCTTGAGAGCATCCTCCACTCTTTTTCGTTCAGTGATATCCAAAACTGTAAACGTCACACCCTTTGACTGATCATTTTTATCGAGAGGTGTCGAACTTAATAATACATTTAGGATGCTTCCATCTCTACATTTAAACCTGGTTTCCACACTACCTGTGCCTTTCTCCTCAATCTGCCGGTATTTTTCTTTTCCCACATAATTAAAATCCTCAGGAGATGGATACAAAATCTCGGCTGATTTTCCGATTAGTTCCGCTCTGGAATATCCGGTCATAGAGCAAAAAGTGTCATTCAGCTCGATCAGTTTACGATTTACTGCCAGTCCGATTCCGACGGGAGCAACCCTGAATATGCTCTCAAGTTTTGCCTCATTCTCTTCTAAAAGAAGCTCAGAAGCTCTTTTTTCCTTATTTATACTTACCTGATCAATAGCTTCCTTTACGGCAAAGGGCAATCTTGTCGAATGCTCTTTAATAACATAATCCTGGGCACCTTCCTTGATACATGCGACAGCAGTCTCCTCATTGACTGATCCTGTATAAAGGATAAATGGTATCTCTGCATTAAATTCTTTTGTCTCTTTCAGGGCCTGAAGTCCGTTAAATGCCGGCATCATGTAGTCGGAAATAACCAAATCGGGATTGAATTCCCTGAGAGCTTTTACAAGATCAATCCTGGTGCAAACAGTAATGTATTCAAAATTTATTTTCTCTTTTCGCAATTCCAGCACAGCCAGATCCACATCAGATGGTACATCTTCCACAAACAGTATTTTCAACAAATTCTTTCGAGACATCTATAATATATTTAAAATCAGGTTCCTACTTACTCCTCACTCCTTACTCCTCACTCCTTACTCCTTACTCCTTACTCCTTACTCCTTACTCCTTACTCCTATCCTGCTCCCCGTCAATAACCGGCAAACTAAAATAAAAAGTTGCACCTTTACCTTCCTTCCCCTCTGCCCATACGGTTCCTCCATGCCTGTGAATAATACGCTGGACAATAGCTAATCCAACACCGTTACCTTCAAATTCATTTGCTTTATGAAGTCTTTTAAATACTTGAAAAAGGTTATGAGTATATTCAGGGTTAAATCCGACCCCGTTATCGCTTACATAATAAATGTGACGTCCATTTTCCCTATAGCCACTTATTTTGATTTCCGGCCTTTTTTTCAATGATGAAAACTTGATAGCATTCGAAATGAGGTTAATCCATACCTGTTTAATATATATCGGGTCAGCACAGGTTTCCGGTAATGTATCTATGACAAAATTAATATGTTCCTGAATATCAGCCGATACGGCTTCATTATACATTGATAGCGCCATACTGGTCATGTCAATTCTCGACTTCTTCTGTTCGCTGCGGGTAACTCTCGAAAGGGATAGGATATCGGTTATAAGCTTGTCCATTTTCTGTGTATTTGTCAGGATCAATCCAACAAGCCGTTGTCCTTCCTTGTCAAGCTTTGGACCATAATTTTCCAGAACAAATTTTGAAAATCCATCAATTGCCCGTAATGGAGCCCTCAGGTCGTGCGATACGGAGTAAGCGAAAGCCTGAAGTTCAGCGTTGGCAGCTTCGAGCTGAGCCGTACGCTCATTGACGCGCTTCTCAAGTTCGGCATTCAGTTTATGAATTTCGTTCTCTGCTTCTTTAAGTTCCGTTATGTCACGGACAACACCAGTCAGTCGGTCAGAATTTTTATTACTATTCCCACTGATTTCCAGAATTTTATCCCTGAATTCAATCTGGAAAGGTTCAATATTATTTTTCTGCAAAATAGCCGTAAGTGCAGGAACTGCGACTTTTAAATTATTGTCCGACAAGAATTTCCTTACAAGAGGAAACAGGCTTCTGCCGATTATTTCATTTTTAGGAACTTCAATAATATCCTCCAGAGTTTTATTAACTGCCAGTAACTTCCCATCGAGTGATACATAGGCCAATCCAACATTAACATTTTCAAAAATATCAGAAAAATAGAGCTCACTTTGCTTTAGGGCTTCCTCTGACTTTTTACTCGGAGTGGTATCTCTTGTAATACTGAGAATATGAGGAACATTATCCAGATCAATTATAGTTGCAGATAACATTCCATTTCTGATCGTCCCGTTTTTTTGCCTGAATTTACCCTCGAGATTTTGAACTGTTCCCTCTGCCAGTAAGCCTTCAATAATAGTCTCGCGCTGAGATTTGCTGGTCCAGATATTTATTTCATTTGATGTCTTTCCTTTTATATCTTCCTCAGAATAACCTGTAATTTTAGAAAATCCTTCATTTATTGAGACAAAAAAACCATCACTCATACGATTTATGGTCATTGCGTCGGGATTCATTGCGAAAGCTTTCCTGAATTTCTCTTCCGCCAGCTCTTTGGTTAAATTCTCCTTCTCACAGGATGATTTTAAATCATTATACTTTAAATTCAATTCTATCAGATCTGAAATTAGCTCCTCTTTTGTTTTATTCCGGTAATCCATATATCTCAACTTTCAACTTATTACATTTCAACCTGGACTAAAGTAAAAAAGAAAGTAGTTCCCCTTCCGGCTTCACTCTCAACCCATATTTTACCGCCGCATTGCTCAATAAATTCTTTACACAATAACAGGCCAAGACCGGTACTTAATTCGCCTTTTGTTCCATTTCTGCTGGTTTTCTCATTTATCATGAATAATTTGTTCTTCAATTCCGGTGTCATCCCGATTCCTGAATCAACCACTTTTACTTCAACTGAATGATCATCCGTATATTCAGCTTCCATAGATACTTTGCCGCCAGTGAAAGTAAATTTGATAGCATTTGAAATCAGGTTCCTGACTACTGTTTCGAGCATATGCTTATCCGCGCGGACTTCCATCTCCTTAGGGATAGAAACTAAAATTTCAATTTCCTTTTTCCGGGCTGATTCAGACAAAACACCAATACAATCATTAACAGTGTTTCCCAGGTTAAGCTTCTCCGGAACAAAATCCAGTCCGCCACGTTTCAACCTTGACCATTCAAGAAGATTTTCAAGCAGGTTGAAGATATTTGAGGCTGAGGTCTTCATGCTCATTGTTATGTCAACAATATCTTTTATTTCCATTGTCTGGACCTCTTCTGTAAGGATTTGAGTCGCTGCAACAAATGCACTCAGAGGTCCCCTGAGGTCGTGAGCAATTATCGAAAAGAATTTATCTTTTTCAGCATTAATAGCCTGAAGCTGTTCATTTTTTAAATTGATTTCCTCTTCGGCCTTTTTGCGCTCGATTGCCATCGCTATCTGACTACCTATTGATATTAGAAAGTTAACGTCATTTTCCGAATAGACATTTTCCTTCTCATAGTTCTGAAGCACCAAAACGCCTATGACCTTTGAAGGAGTCTGCAATGGAATTCCAATCCACGAAGGTGAATTTGAACCAATTAACTCGACTTCACCCTGCTCTACAAGCACATCGAAAATTTTCTGTGTTAAAAGAAGCGGCCTGACAGTACGAAATACATATGCAGAACAACTTTTAACCATTGATGAAGATGGTGGAACAGGATCAATTTTATCAACAAAATATGGGAAACTGAATAATCCGGTCTTATGATCGTAAAGCGCCACAAAAAAATTATCCGCATAAACAACTTTCCCTAAAGAGTGATGGATCAATTTCAGCAACTCATCAAGATTATCAGTTGATGTAATTCCCTGTGTGATCTCAAATAATGCAATACTCTCTAACTCGCTTCGTTTACGGTTTGTTATATCACGGGATATTCCAAAGGTACCGATGATGTTTCCCTCATTATCACGAAGAGGCATTTTGATTGCAGAAAACCAGGCATCAGAACTATCTTTCCTGGTAAGTTTCTCTTCCTTTAAAATTGGCTGTCCGGTTTTAATAATTGTCTGCTCGTCCTCAAATGCCTGACGAGCGGCCTGTTCAGTAAAAAAATCAAAATCCGATTTACCTGTTACCTGCTCAGGATTAGTCAATCCGAATGATAGGGCATGAGCCCTGTTATTTCTTATAAACCTGCTGTTAAGATCTTTAAAATACACATGATCAGTAAGATTATTCATTAGGGCGTTTATCAGGAATTGTTCTTTTGCCAGCGCTTCTTTAGCTCTTACCATGCTGGTTTGATCCCTGACAACAGTAAGAATATGAGGAACTCCGTCAAGATCAATAATTGATGCTGACAAAAGTCCGTAGACAATATTCCCGTACTTTGACAGAAACTGAGCTTCAAAGTTTTTCAGCTTCCCGTTAGTGCTGACCTCCTTCACCATATACGCCCTGTCCTCAGGTTTTACCCATATATTCATCTCAAGAGAGGTCCTTCCGATCGAATCACTTTCAGTATAGCCCATGATATTTGTAAATCCCTCATTAATAGAGATATACATTCCATCTGAAAGCCGGTTAATGTTAATTGAATCAGGACTGGTCATGTAGGCTATCCTGAATTTTTCATCATTTTTCCTGGTGTTTTCAACTGCCTGCATGAGATCTGATACCTTTTTCTCGTATAATTCTTTCATTGAATTATATTCATGCTGCAGATCAGAGAGTTTTTTAATAAGCTCAACCTGAGTCATTTCCAAGCTGTTCATATAAATTACTGCTTTTTGAGAGAAATCACAAGATACGAATTTTCATATACAGTGTTGGAATTTGATTTTCTTACTACATTTGCCGCAACAAAAATAAAATGCTGCACGATATTAAGTCCGGAATAAAAGGTCTGATCTTTGATCTTGATGGAACACTTGCCGACACGATGCCATTTCACTTCAGGGGGTGGAGAAGAGCGTGCCAGAAGTTTGGTGCTGACATTGATACAGCTTTTCTCAGGCAACATATGGGAACACCCGGATGGATAATTGCTGATGAAATTATCAAGAAGTGTAATCTGAGAGGCTTCGTTACAGTTGATCAGATAATGGAAGTAAAGCTTCTTGAATTTCACAGAGAACAGCATCTGGTGAAACCTATTACCCCGGTAGCGGACATTGTGAAGAAATACTGGGGAACACTACCTATGGCTGTGGGTACAGGCGGGCACAGGGAAGCAGCTGAAAGGACTCTTGAAGTTATTGGTCTGAGAAAATATTTCGATATAATAATTACAGCAAATGATGTGGAGAATTTCAAGCCTCACCCTGAAACTTTCCTGAAATGCGCAACCCTTATGTGTGTTGAGCCAAAATTCATAGAGGTCTTTGAGGATGGAGATCTTGGCATTGAAGCTGCCCGGAATGCCGGAATGGTGGCAACGGATGTAAGGGACTGGTATGATTCCAACTGGTAATGGCACAGGGCACAGGGCACAGGGCACAGGGCACAAGGCACAGGGCACAGGGCACAGGGCACAGGGCACAGGGCACAGAGTCTTAACAATGAGCTCTGAGCACTGAGCACTGAGCCTATTAGCAAGCCATCTCGCCGGCATTTTTCTTAGCGGAAAGCAGGTTATAAGCTCCCTTCACAACAACTTTTGCAACTCCGGTATTGAAACCCTGAGGAAGTTTAACTTCAGTAAATCCGGAAGCTGAAATTCCCTTTATGACCTCGATCATCCTGTATTCGGTCATTGCCTTTCCGCTTTCGGTTTTTTCCTTCTCATACGTAAAAATATAATCTTTATCGTCGAAGCTGACGACTGCCTCATCAGGAAGAGATGTGACCCTGTTGTCCGATTCTGAAATCAATGCATTCACATACATTCCGGGTAACAGGTTTTTGCAATTGCTTTTTACGGTAGCATATACCATAAAGGTTTTATCCTCGCCGACTGTTTTACCGGTCTGTGAAACCACAGCTTCGTGTTCTTCAGTTTCATTATTTATAAAAAACTTAATTTTCTGACCTTGAGTCACCTTATCAGCGTCTTTCTCAAATAATGTTAACTGCAGAAACAGTTTCTCATTATTCACAATTTCAAACAACACTTCAGTCGGGCTTACATATTTTCCGATATTGATATTGACCGACTTGAGAAATCCTTTAATCGGGGATACCAGATTGACAGTGCTGCTTATATTATCTTCTCTCAGCTGAACAGGGTCGATCCCGATAAGGATTAATTTCTGTTCAAGTGATTTTACGAGAGCCTTCAGATTCTTGTATTCAACGGTGACCTGCTGTAAATTTTGTTCTGAATAGACATCACTTTTATATAAATCGGTATGCCGGATAAAGTCAGCTTCAGCAAAAGACAATTTGTTTTTAGCTTCCAGATATGACTGCTGGATATCGACAAAATCCTGGTTATCAATCACTGCCAATACCTGTCCTTTGTTTACAGCGTTCCCTGGAAGAAGAGAGGTATTTTTAATAAATCCGCCCAGAGGCATACAAACAGTTGCCAGGTTCTGTGGCGCCACAGATACAATACCATTAACTTTAAGAATATTGCCTAATGACTGCATTTCCACACCACCTAATTCAATGTTTGCAAGTTTGATCTGATCATCCCGCAATTCAACAATGTCTTCCGGAAGAACCTCAGTATCTTTCGTATTATTTACCGGATTTACTCCATTGTTGCATGAAACAACAAGGAATATTGATATTGCAAGGATTATGGAAATTTTAAAACTTAGCCTTTTCATGATATACATTGTTTAAAATATTTTACCTGTTATAGATTCTATTGAAATAATTGTCTGATTGCACTCATTAAGCGCATCAAGATAATTCTGTTTGATAGAGAGTGCTCTGTTCAGGGTGAGCACATAGTCGAGGTAATCCAAAGCACCTGCCCTATAGCTAAGATCTGCCTGATTTATAATCATTTCAGCTTCAGGAACTGCCTGCTTCTCATAGTATTCCACAGTTGAAGAGAATTTACTGAACTCATCAAGAAGAGAGCTGTAATTACCGGCCAGGGTTTTCAAATAATACTCTGCATCGTTCCTGGCTATATTCTCGCTGATTGCTGCGGCTTTTGTACGTGCCTTAAATGGAGTTATCCAGATTGGAATTGATAATCCTGCCTGCAAACCCGTAAAACGGTAATCATGACCAAAATTTCTGGAAACACCATTTACTTCCTGCGTTCCGGTTATTGTCTGACTAAAGTAACCGAAATTTATGTCAGGAAGCATCTGACTCCGTTCCAGTTGCTTCTCGAATTGTGAAACCATTACCTGCTGCTTAATATAGCTTAACGCCGGGTTTTGTGAAACTGACATGCTATCATTCACAACAGAATAATCGATTCTGTACAAATTCTTGTCCTCCGGTACCAAAAGCGATGAACTGTTTAAAAGTATCTTAAGCTTCCGGCTGTAAATACCAATATCTGCAGTGATCTGAAAAAGCTGATTTTTTATCTCCAGGCACTGCGATCTGGCAGTTATCATCTCGAGACGGTTTGTTTCACCTGATTTTGCTCTCAGTTCAGCAGCCCGCAGGAATCCGGAGTACAGGCTATCCTGGTATATAAATAGCTTTTGCCTGGCAATCAGGTAAACGTATTGCCAGTAGACCTGTTTAACCCGGGTTGCTATTTCAACCTGAGATACTTTATATTTCCATTCGCTGCTTTTAATATTTGCATTTGCCAGTTTGTACCTGTTCACATATACAGAAGGAAATGCAAATGACTGGGAAACAGTAATGCTGTTATCATTAATAAAAGAATTAAACTGTCCATACTGACCATCCAGAACTGTTTTAGGCAGATCCAATGCCGCTCCTTTGAGAGCCTTTTGAGCATTTACCGAATATGCTTCAGATCTGATTGAAAGGTTACTGTCGAGAGCTGTCTGAATTGCGTCGTGTAAATTAATAACCCTGGTTTGCTGTGCGTTTATGGTACCTATAATTGACGTAAAAATAAGCAGCATCATTGTCGATGCTATTTTTTTAGATGGTCGCTTAAATAGGCTGAACCTTAATTTCGTAGAGGAAAAGAAGATATAAAATACAGGAAGGATAACCAGGGTCAGCAGTGTTGCGGTGATCAATCCGCCTATTACAACTGTTGCAAGTGGTTTTTGGACTTCAGCACCAGCGGAGGTCGAGATGACCATTGGAAGGAAGCCAAGAGCCGGAGCGGCACCTGTAAGGATCACCGATCGCAATCGTGTATGCAATCCTTTTAATACCCTCTGAGTAATATCTGTGATACCTTCTTTTTCGAGGCGGTTAAACTCCGCTATGAGAACTATACCGTTTAGAACTGCTACTCCAAATAAAGCTATAAAGCCGACTCCTGCGGATATTGAAAAATTCATGCCGCGAATCCAAAGGGCAAATATGCCTCCGATAGCTGACATGGGAACTGCAGTAAATATCAATAATGATTGCTTTACTGAGTGAAATGTAAAGTAAAGCAAAACGAATATCAGCAGCAGTGCTACAGGAACAGCGATGGATAATCTTTTCTGGGCCGCCTCAAGGTTCTTAAACTGACCACCGTATGTAATTGTATACCCGGCAGGCAATTGTATCTTTTGATCTATTTTGCCCGATACGTCTGCTATAACACTCTTGACATCCCGGTTCCGTACATTGAATCCGACAGTTATCCTTCGTTTCGTGTTTTCCCTGGAAACCTGGGCAGGACCCGATTTAATAGAGATTTCTGCAAGCTGTTCAAATGGTATTTGCTCTCCACCGGCAAGGGCAACAGTAAGATTCCTGACATCTTCGAGGTTATGCCTGTAGTCCTTATCGAGGCGGACGACCAGTCCAAAACGCTTTTCCTCATCAAATACCACACCAGCCTGGCTCCCGGCAAACGCAGTTCGCAGCACGCTATTCACATCTGATACGGAAAGCCCGTACTGCGCGAGACGATCGCGGTTATATTCAACCTGTATCTGGGCCAATCCGGTAACTTTCTCGACGTTTATGTCCTGAACACCAGGTATTGTCCGTATAATCGATTCTACCTCAGCCGCTTTTTCTGAAAGAGTGTTAAGATCATCACCGAATATTTTTACTGCTATATCCTGTTTTGCACCTGTCATTAATTCGTTAAATCGCATAGCAATCGGCTGTTGAAATTCAAACTTGACGCCTGCGAGAGCAATCAGCTTTTCATCCATTTTTGCCACCAGCTCTTCACGTGTTTTGGCTGACACCCATTCCTTTTTATCCTTAAGTGTAATAATATAATCGCCGGTCTCCATAGGCGTAGGATCGGTAGGAATCTCGCCTGAGCCAATCTTGCATACCGTATGTTTTATCTCAGGAAAATTTTTAAGCAGTATCCTGTTTGCCTTAACAACCTGATCAATCGTATTCAGAAGAGAACCACCCTGCAGAGTTATTACGCCAGCTGCAAGATCCCCTTCTTCGAGCTGGGGTATGAATTCTCCTCCAAGCCGGTTGAATATAAATAGGCTTAATATAAACAATGCTATTGCTGACACAGAAACCAGAAGCTTATGCTTTAGTGCAAAGGTGAAAACCGGATCAAATATTTTGTGTATCCGGTCCATCAGATGATCGGAAAAGTTAGCTTTATGATTTGTCTGCCTGCTTAAAAACAACGAGGTTGCCATTGGTACATATGTCAGCGAGAGGATTGCAGCCCCTATCAGTGCAAATGTCACGACCTGCGCCATTGGCCGGAACATTTTCCCTTCTATACCCACAAGGGCCATTATAGGAAGATATACTATCAGTATTATTATTTGCCCGAAAGTTGCTGAGCTCATCATTCTCTTTGCCGAATCAAGCACGTTTTCATCCATCTGCTCCCGGTTCAGCTTTATCACGCCGGGATGATGATGTTTACTCATGAATATCCTATGCACCGCACTTTCTACAATTATGATCGCACCGTCGACTATAAGTCCAAAATCGATTGCTCCAAGGCTCATAAGGTTGCCTGATACTCCAAAAAGATTCATCAATGAAATTGCGAAGAGCATAGAAAGTGGTATGACCGAAGCTACTATGAGTCCGGCCCGTATATTACCAAGCAGGATTACCAGAATGAATATTACAATTAATGCACCCTCAATCAGGTTTCTTGAAACGGTTCCTATTGCCCGTCCCACCAGGTCGGAACGATTCAGATAAGGCTCTATCTTTATTCCTTTAGGCAATGATCTTTGAATGGATTCTATTCGCGTAGTAACGTTATCTATCACTTTATGAGCATTTGCACCTTTCAGCATCATAACCACACCACCCACAGCTTCTGTTGTGTCTACAATAAAAGCTCCATACCTGGTCGCACTTCCGGACCCAACCGACCCTATATCACTTATGAGGATAGGAACTCCTGAATTTGTGGTTTTTACCACGATCTTTTCAATATCTCCGGGAGATTTAACTAACCCGATACCCCTGATAAAGTAAGCAGTTGGATTTTTATCAATGTATGCACTGCCTGTATTTTCATTGTTTTTTTCAAGAGCAGTGAATACATCGGTTAATGTAAGTTTCATACCTCTTAACCTTTCAGGATTAATGGAAATCTCGTATTGCTTGACAAAACCACCATAACTATTTATATCGGCTACTCCTGCAGTACCAAGCATCTCGCGCCTGACGATCCAGTCCTGTATGGTCCGGAGTTCCATTGGATCGAACTTTTTTTCATAGCCCTTTTCCACGACCAGCCTGTATTGAAATATTTCACCCAACCCGGTAGATATAGGCGCAAGTGATATTTGTGCTAGTCCACCGGGAATGGATTCCTCAGCTTCTTTCAACCTTTCGGTGAGCTGCTGCCGGGCCCAGTAAACATCCACCCCATCTTCAAAAACTACCGTAATAACTGAAAGTCCGAGACGTGAAATGGATCTGAGTTCTATGATATCGGGGATATTGGCTACCGCTACCTCAATTGGTGCTGTAATAAAGCTCTCCACCTCCTGGACAGCCAGGGAAGGGGCAATTGAAATTATCTGTACCTGGTTATTTGTTATATCAGGAATGGCATCAATTGGCAATCTGGTCAGCGAATATGTCCCCCATCCTATCAAAGCCAGGATAAATAATATTACAATGAATTTGTTCTTTATTGAAAATGAGATGATCCGGTTAATCATTATCTGCAGGTTACATAATATTAGAAATGGATTACTTTGAGTTGTACTTAGTGTCCCGTTGTGGTTCAATGAATTAGATTTGCCACAAAGACCCACAAAGTATTTTTTAAAGGTTCACAAAGGTCTTCTTAACATCTTTTGAAAAGACATAAAAAGTCCAGGTTAGCTAATTAAAGGAGGAGCCCTGAGAGAGGAAAGTTTCAGGTTGCCGGAGTTAACGGCGAGATTAAAATCGGTAAAAACACTAATCCAAGTAGCGGGCAGGTCAAAATCGGTTAAATCAGATTTGCTGACAGTATCAGGGCTGCCAGACTGTATGTGGCTGAAATTAATATAAATAATTGCTTTTTCCGAAGTAAGGTCATTGAAGGCATGACAGTGAACAGGAAATCCATTATGATGAGTTGTATGTTTGCCGGAGGTTTGACCGCCGTTTTCCTGGCAGACATCGGCCTCTGCAAGGTGGTGATCATGAGGGATGATCATATGGGCATAAAATACCGAAGCTGCCAGAAACAGGAAAAAAGCAGGTATTTTTTTGACTCTGGTGATCATCATCCGGTAAGCTAGATAGTCTTTAAGTGAACGCACAAATATAATTATTTAATTCAGAGTAGATGATTCTGAATGGAGGTAATGTTTTTTCATGAATCTGACAGAGGTCACGCCATGGCGTGACCCTACATTTATTATCAGATATGATGTAGGGACATGCCTTGGCACGTCCTTACCCCCTGCCGCTGCCTTCGTTAGCCGCTTCGGCGAAGTAAGAGCGGTTGTCCCCTAAAAGGGGACGAATTCGGTTTACATGATGAATTTATTGAAAGACTGAAATTAACCCCCCTTTAGGGTGGAGGGGGGCGCGACTTTTACGGTTAATGGATTTCGAGTCTTATACCAGTATTTTTGTAGTCAGGTTCATAATACTTGTTTTGATCGCGTCAAACGGTTTACCATCTTTGGTCATATCCTGTTCAACGAACATATATTTCATTCCTGCAATTTTTTTGGCTGCCAGTATCTCTTTAAAATTTATTACACCTTCACCGACAGGAGCAAAATCAGTACTCTCGGTTTTAAAGAAAGGTGCCTCCTTTGTGTACATGTCTTTCATATGGAATAACTGGAATCTGCCAGGGTACTTTTTGAAAAGTTCAACCGGGTTTATTCCGGCTTTTTCCGCCCAGAACAGATCAAGTTCCATTATCATAAGATCTTTGTCCATTTCCGGCAGAAAAACATCAAAATATGGAACCTTGCCTTCCACTGTTCCAAATTCAAAATTATGATTATGATATCCGAACTGTATACCGTTCTCCTTCATTATCTTACCTACCTTGTTCCATTCGGCAACCATTTTCTGGTAACCGGCTATTGATTTCCGGTCGGCTTCATCGATCCAGGGCTGCATGCAGTATTTTGCACCAGTTTTTGCATGATCCTCTGCCATTTTCTTTGCCTCATCGGCAGATATACCTTTCGGACTTACACTTGCATGGCTGCTAAGTATTTCCATATCCAGATCGTTTACCATTTTCTTAAAATCACCGGGCAGGTAACCATAGAATTTTCCATTG
Source organism: uncultured Bacteroidales bacterium (assembly GCA_963791065.1). Classification (GTDB taxonomy): domain Bacteria; phylum Bacteroidota; class Bacteroidia; order Bacteroidales; family VadinHA17; genus LD21. The sequence goes on along the minus strand of CAWBQN010000014.1, from coordinate 297,422 downwards.
GCATAATCAGCCATCTCAAGATATTTATATCCAATATCCGAAACTTTTTTAAGAGATCCGGGAGCGTCCGTTTTCATTGCATCGCGGATAGTATATAACTGAAGACCTATTCCGAATTTTCTAATGTCATCAGCACTTTTATTCTGCTCGGGAGCACTCAGGTTCTTCAGGTTACTCCTGGAGATTACAAATGCTCCTATAGCTCCTGATGCGGATAGCTTCAGGAAATCTCTTCTTGATTGCTTTGTTTTCATGGGTCCTGTGTCTTTGGTTTAACTATATAAACAAAGACGATAGACAAAAGTTAAAAGCTAAATTGACTATCTTAGCTGCCCGCATCAAGAAACGCGAATCGAAAGAAAAGGCAACAAGTAATGAAACAGCTGATTGAAACTTCCGATGGTTCGCATACAATCTATGTTCCCGAACTGAATGAGCATTATCACTCAATTCACGGTGCTGTTCAGGAATCAATGTTTATTTTCATAAGAAACGGCTTTGGATTCTGCAAGACTGATCCTGTGTCAATTCTAGAAGTCGGCTTTGGAACGGGTTTAAATGCCCTTCTCACAGCAATCGCCAGCCTGCAAGGTAAAAGAGAAGTCGATTATGTTTCAATAGAAAAATATCCTCTTGAAGATGATCTCATTGAATCCCTGAATCATTACAAATATGCCGGAGAGAATGGTAAAGAAATTTTTCATCAGATTCATTCATCACCCTGGGAACGAAAGGTTAAGATCTGTAAAAACTTCAATCTGAAAAAAATTAAAGCGGATCTGACCAGCTGAAAAGCTATCAGGTGCATTTGATCTTATTTATTTTGATGCATTTGGTCCGGATAAGCAACCTGAAATGTGGTCCGCTGAAATTTTTGAGAAAATTTCAGCAGTGACAAGTAGAGATGGAGTTTTAGTCACCTATTCAGCCAAAGGTGAGGTCAGAAGACGACTAAAAGCAAGCGGATTTGAAGTAACTCTGCTTCCGGGCCCTCCCGGGAAAAGGCAGATGATCAGGGCGGTGAAAATTTAAATTTTATTTTTTATAAGGTTTTTTGCTTTAGCTAAAGTATTATCTTAGCGGAAATTTTAAATTTAAAAAAAGTATCATATGAAAATCAAGGGATTAATTGTGTTGACCTGTGTAATAGCTTTAATGCTTGGCTCTTGTGGAAAGAGTTCTCTTAAAAAAGCAAACCTGAAAAGTCAGGAAGATTCATTGGCTTATGCTTTCGGTATTGTAAACTATAACGCTCTTAAATCGGATAGCCTTATGCTCAATCCATCGATTGTTGCTAAAGCAATGGCTGATGGAGAAGCTGGCAAAGCTTTAATGGCTGACAACATAGCACGTTCATATATAACGATGTTTATTAAACAACGTGAAGGCTTAAAAGCCGCAAAAAAGGCAGAGACTGATAAGGTAAAGTATAAAGATTACATTGATCAGAACGAAGCATTTCTGGCAAAAAATAAAACAAAGGCAGGAGTAACAACTACAGCCAGTGGCCTGCAGTATGAGGTAATTAAAATGGGTACTGGTCCAAAACCAACTGCTCAGAACACTGTAAAAGTTAATTATGTAGGGACTCTCATTGATGGTACCGAATTCGACTCTTCAATCAAAAGAAACCAACCTGCAACTTTTCCGGTATCTGGTGTTATACCAGGCTGGACAGAAGCTTTGCAGCTGATGCCTGTCGGTTCAAAATTCAAGCTTTATCTTCCGGCATCGATAGCATACGGAGCTGCAGGAGCAGGTGAAGCTATTAAACCATTCTCAACACTCATATTTGAGGTTGACCTACTTGAAATAGTAAAGTAACATGACCACTGCGGAAATTCAAACGCCTAAAGGCACCATGAAGGTCAGCTTCTTTGAAGACGACGCTCCGGGTACCGTGGAGAACTTTATTTCACTTGCGAAAAAGGGATTCTACGACGGACTCGCATTTCACAGGGTTATTCCTGATTTTGTTATCCAGGGAGGCTGTCCTCTTTCAAAAGATATGAGCGATCCCAGAGTAGGTACTGGTGGCCCTGGTTATCAGATTAAGTGTGAACTAAACGGAGGCAATCAATATCACGACAGGGGAGTTCTTTCTATGGCGCATGCAGGCAGAAACACTGGCGGTTCACAGTTCTTTATCTGTCATAGCCGCACAAATACAAAACACCTCGACAGACAACATACATGTTTTGGTAAAGTGTTTGAAGGACTGGATGTTATCGATAAGATCAGGCAGGGTGATAAAATTGAAAAAATAGTTATTCACGAAGAATAAATTGATATGGCATTCGAAATCGCTGGAAAAGTAATCGACATTTCTCCTGTAAATCAGGTAAGCGACAAATTCAGAAAACGGGAGTTTGTCATTGAAAAGAAAGAAACCGGAGGAGCAGCTGTATTCATTGACTATATAAAATTCCAGCTGATCCAGGACAAATGTGACCTTATCAACGAATCATTTCTTAATGAGGAAGTAAAGATCTGGTTCAATCTTAAAGGCAATAAATGGGAACGCGATGGTAAAATAAACTACTTTACCAACCTCGACGCGTGGAAGATAGAAAAAACCTCTTCCATGGTAAGGGATCAAAATGTTCCGTCACCTACTACCCTTGAAGATATTCCGCCTGAAAATGATGAACTTAGTGATTTGCCGTTCTGACCCCCAAGCCCCGCAAGGGGGAATTTTAAACTATCTGATATTCAGTAAGTCCTCCTCTGGGGGATTTAGGGGTAATGAAATGATTCTTACTTCAAATTTAAAATCATGAAATTAAGATGTTTAATTATATTATTTCTATCAATAGCCAGCGCAGCCGGCCTCTCGCAAGCCCCTGATAACTTGTTGCCTTCTAACCGGCGACAGGTACTGCTTCCATACAACAGGCTGATTCAACCTGCGGGGACACAGATCTATTTTGGTGACAGAACGCTCGAAAATCATTCGCTTGATGCAGCTGTTTCGCCTGATCGCAGATGGGTTGCAGTTGAAGAACGATATAGTATAGTATTTATAAGTACTGCAGATAAAGAGATCAGATTTATACTTGAAAATAATACACATGCGGACCTTGCCGGAGGAATGAATACCTACTCAGGCATCATATGGCATAAAGGGACTAACGGTATGGAAGTCCTCTGGAGCGCTATCGGAAATAACAACCGGTCATATGTTGTATCAGCAACATGGGATGGTTCTAAGGCGCAGTTTGGAAGAATACTTGAATACAAAACCCAGCCGCCATCAAGTTTAGCATTACCAAATGAGATTCTTATAAATAAAGAATCATCAAAGGAATACTTATATGTGGTTCTGAATGGAAATAATAAGGTCATTAAACAGGACTTCATAACAGGAGATACAGTCTGGGTAGTTGATCCGGGCGTTGCACCCTACGGATTGACAATGGCTTCAGGGAAACTCTATGTAACCAACTGGGCCGGAAGAACTCCTGAATCTGATGATAAAGAGGTTGCAGGTGTTCCCTGGGGACTTGCCAGGGTCGATAATAAGAATGCCGGGGGAGCAACGCGCGAAGGAAGCGTTGCCGTTATTGATCCAGTAACCGGTAAGATGATCAAAGAGATCATTGTAGGACTTCATCCAAATGAAATAATATCTGACTATTCCGGAAAATTTGTTTATGTGACTAATTCAAACAGCGATAACGTATCGGTAATAAGTACATCTAATGACGAAATATCTGAAACTATCAATGTAAGGTTGCAGCCGGGAATAAATCCATTTTTTGGTGATTCGCCCGACGGCCTTTGTCTTTCACCCAATGGGAAAGACCTGTACGTCGCTAACGGAATGGATAATGCACTTGCAGTTATTAAACTTGGGAAAAATGCAGCTGTTAATGCTTCGGACCCTAATAGTACAGTGAAGGGATTTATTCCTACAGGAGCATACCCTTCTTCAATCTGCGCCATAAATACCGGATATCTATATGTCTGTAACCTTGAAGCTGCAGGTGCCAGAGTACCGCTTATCAGTAAAAATACAAAAAACAATTTTTATAATACACATAATATGCTGGCGTCCATATCGGTTATCCGGGTGCCCGGTACAAAAGCACTTCAGTCATACACTGATACTGTGATTGCGGTAAATAACCTTTCACGAGCTGTGACGTCACGGGAAAAGCCCAGAGAATCTGTACAGCCAAAACCTGTACCTGACAGGATTGGTGAACCATCAGTCTTTAAACATGTATTATATATAATTAAGGAAAACAGAACCTATGATCAGGTTCTCGGAGATATGAAACAGGGAGACGGGGATCCGGGACTGTGTATTTACGGATCAGAGATTACGCCAAATACCCATAAACTGTCGGAAGATTTCATGCTTCTCGATAACTTCCATGTTTCAGGGAAATGTTCTGCAGAAGGGCATCAATGGACTGATGCATCAATTGTCACTGATTATATAGAGAAGAACATGAGGGCATGGTTCAGGAGCTATCCTCACGTACAGACAGATGCACTGGTTTATGCACCGACCGGATTTATTTGGGATAATGCCATAAGCAAAGGCAAATCAGTAAGAATATATGGAGAAGCTTCATTTCCGGTTTTGGATCACAACCTTAGGTGGATTGATATTTATAAAAAATATCTCAACGGAGAAAAGGTTGATTTTACAAATTTTACTACCATAGGACCGGTAAAGAATATACTCAGCCAGACATATCCTTCATTTGGAAATCACGAGTTTTCAGATGTAATGAGGGCAGATGCATTGATCAAAGAGTTAAATGATTATGAAGCTGAACCCGGCGATAATCTTCCCGAATTGCTGATCATAGCTCTTCCGAATGATCATACAGCGGGGATGAGACCCGGAAGTCCAACACCACGGGCTATGGTAGCCGATAATGATCTTGCTTTAGGACGGATTGTCGAAGCTTTTTCAAAAAGCAGATTCTGGAAAAACACTGTCATTTTTGTAGTTGAGGATGACTCACAGAGCGGATGGGATCATGTTTCTGCATATCGTACCGTAAGCCTTGTGATCAGTCCGTATTCAAGATTTAAAAATGTAAATCATACCTTTTATACTCAGCCTTCGATGGTCAGAACGATTGAACAGATATTAGGATTACCTCCGATGAATATACAGGATGCCATAGCAAATCCTATGTCAGATTGTTTTAAAGAGACTCCTGATCTGACTCCCTTCCGGGCTCTTCCAAACAATATCCCTATTGACGAACTGACTGCACCGCTCTCATCACTGACTGGCAAAGCACTGCATTTTGCAAAGAAAAGCATGATGCCTGAATTCGATGGAGTTGACACCGGTAACGATGATCTTCTGAACAGGATACTATGGTTTGCTGCAAAGGGAAATTCACCCTATCCCGGAAAGCTTGCAGGTAGAAATGATGGTAATGATGAAGAAGACAAATAATCTGTTTCTGACAACAATTTTATTACAAATAGTGTTTTCATCCATTGTGTTCCTTTGTGACCAAGGTTAAAAATAGTATTATGAACAACCCTTTGCTTCAGGAATGGAAAACACCTTTCGGGACTCCTCCATTCGATGTGATCATGACAGATCATTTCAAGGCCGCTATCGAAGAGGCAATTAAGTTTGCAACAGAAGAAATAAGGGCCATAACTGATAATAAAGAGAAACCTGATTTTGAAAACACAGTTGCTTCACTCGACAGAGCAGGAGAAACTCTGGGAAGAATTACATCCCTCCTTTTCAATTTGAACAGCGCTGAAACCAATAAGGATCTCCAGGAAGTTACACAGATGGTGTCTCCGCTTCTTACACGTTTTTCCAATGACATCACTCTGAATAAAAATCTGTTCAAGCGGATAAAAACTGTATTTGAATCAAAAGAAACTTCCATGCTCACAATTGAACAAAAGATCCTGACTGAACGGAAATACAGAAATTTCATCCTTGGTGGTGCCGGTCTGGGAAATGAGGAACAAAAACGATTCAGAGCTATATCTGAAGAACTGGCTGCATTATCTCTTAAATTTGAAGAGAATGTCCTTGCTGAAACAAATTCTTTTGAACTGCAGATTACTGACAGGAAGGATCTTGCCGGTCTTCCGGAAAGTCTGGTTGAACTCGCTTCATCGGAAGCAAAGAACCGAAAAAAAGAGGGATGGGTTTTTACGCTCCACTTTCCAAGCTATGTACCATTTATGCAGTACTCTGAGCACAGGGATCTTCGTGAGAAGATGTATAAAGCCTACTCATCACGAGCCTACAGGGGAAATGAATTTGATAACAGCAGGAATGCGCTCCGGATAGCCAATCTTCGCTTCGAATTAGCCAGACTGCTGGGATTCAGCACCTTTGCGGAAATGTCTTTAGGCGATCGTATGGCTGATACGCCGGATAAAGTTGAGAAATTTCTGGAAGAGCTTTATCAGGCTTCAAAACCTGCTGCCTTACGTGATTTTGAAACTACCGGAAGGTTTGCTAAAACTCTTGGACATACAGGTTCTATCGAAAGGTACGACTGGTCCTTCTATTCAGAGAAACTTAAGAAAAAACTTTATGAATTTGATGATGAAATACTTAAACCATATTTCAGTCTCGATAAGGTTGAAGATGCTGTTTTCGGGCTTGCAGGAAGACTTTACGGTATCAGATTTATAAGAAACAGTGCAATTCCCGTTTATAACCCCGAAGTAAAAACCTTTGAGGTATACGATAAAGACGATTCCTTCCTTTCGATTCTTTACCTCGATTATCACCCCAGACCGGGGAAGAACAGCGGAGCATGGATGACCAGCTACAGAGACCAGAAGAATGAGAATGGAAATGACGTCAGACCACTGATCTCAATCGTTGCCAACTTCACAAGGCCATCAGAAACCCGGCCCTCGCTCCTGTCATTCAATGAACTAACCACATTGCTGCATGAATTTGGACACTCTTTGCATGGAATGCTTACCAGGTGCACTTATGAAAGTCTGTCAGGCACAAATGTAGCACGTGATTTCGTTGAACTGCCATCACAGTTTATGGAGAATTATGCATTCGAAAAAGAGTGGCTTGATACCTGGGCAGCTCATTATATTACTGGTGCAAAAATCCCTGCAGAACTCATCTCCAGGATCAGGGAAGCTTCAACATTCAATGAAGGATATGCGTGTTATCGTCAGCTAAGCTTCGGCTTTCTCGATATGGCATGGCATACCATTACAACTCCTGTTGATGGAAATATTTGTGATTTCGAAACTGCTGCCATGGCAAAGACCGAATTATTTCCGCCAATCGAAGGTTCAAATATGAGCGCCTCCTTCGGACATATATTCGGTGGTGGTTATGCCGCAGGATATTACGGATATAAATGGGCTGAAGTGCTCGATGCAGATGCATTCAGCTATTTCACTGAAACAGGAATATTTAACAGTGCAACAGCAGATTCGTTCAGGAAAAACATCCTTGAAAAAGGAGGAACTGAAAAGCCTCAGCAATTATATATCAGATTCAGAGGCAAAGAGCCGACCATTGATGCACTCCTGAAGAGAAGCGGACTTAAATAATTATTCAGTTCTTTAATATGTAAGCCGGTATATCAGTCTTTTTAGTTCAATCTCAGCAATCTTTGCAGCATATTGCAGATTGACAAACAAATAGCCAGCATTTTCAAAACTTTCCTGGGCAGCTTTGAGATCCAGAATTGTAGCCTGTTTTAGCCTGAATCTTTGTAAAACAATATTCACCAGCCTTTCTGCGTCCTGATAGCTTTTTTCCTGGGAATCCAACTGCTCCAGTGTACTTTCATATGCCTGGAAGGTCTTAATTGCGTCTGCTTTCAGGGAAGTCAGAAGGCTCTCTTTCTGCAATCTGGCTATATTAACATTGACCTGGGCAACTTCCTGCTGGGTACGGTAAATAGTTCCGTTAAAGATAGGGACCTGCATTGTAGCACCAACTGTCGGTCCAAAATTCTGGGTGAACAAATTAAATCCGGCGCTGCTGCTGTTGTAAGTCAAATTATAGCCTGTATTGATTTTTATTGAGGGATAGCGCAGAGATCGCTGCTCTTTCACAATTTGTTCGTTAATCTTAATTTGTTGTTCAGCGCTCAGGTACTGAGGATTATTCTCAAGGAAACTGATAATTGTATCTTCGCGGATAGTTCTGTCAATTATTATTGAATCGGAAATAGAAACCGGATAAAATTGCTTCACAGCCATCAGCTGCAGCAGACTTGTTTTGTCCTGATCAATAATTAATTGCTGACCCTTTAAATTCTGAGCGGCAATATTAAGATCCATCTCAGCCTGCAAAAGATCAGCATCATTTGCCATACCTACTTTATATTGTTCCTTAATAATACCTAATTTACTGGATGAAACATCGAGTGAACTTTGAATAATTGTGAGGTAGCTCTGCTGTCGCAGAATATCATAATAATTTTCCATTATGGCAGCCAGGGTGTTCTGAATTTGCAGATTAAGCTCCAGTTCACTCTGTCTCTGAAGTAAGTTCAGCCGTCCTTTGGTAGCAATAATTTTAAATCCGTTAAACAGCACAAGACTGGCGGTGACACCTGCATTATATGAACTGCTGTTTACATTGTTCTTGCTTATATTAATTCCACTGCTGGTTTTTTGTTTCAGATCGATTAAAGATTCATTAGCTCCGGCACTACCGTTAAATGAAGGCAGTCCTCCGGCAACTCCATATGTATTATTTAATGTGCTTATCTGATTGTTATTCTTAGCGATCTGTATATCGTAGTTATTTTTCAATGCAGTATCAATTGCATTGGTAAGAGTGAGGGGGACCTGCGCTGAGGTGCTGACTGAGAGCAATATAAAAAAATATAGTAGTCCTTTTTTCATGAAAATCAATAATTTCAATTTATGCAGTTACATTTTCTACTTCCTCTTTATTTATTTCCCTTTTACCGGAAATGTAGGTGTAAACTGAAGGTATTACAAACAGGGTAAGAATAAGTGAAAAAAGAATACCGCCAACTACCACCACACCCAATGGAATACGGCTTGTGGCCGCCGAACCAATACTCAGAGCAATTGGCAGAGCTCCAAGTGAAGTCGCCAGGCTTGTCATAAGGATCGGACGTAAACGCTGCGTAGCTGCTTCAATAACTGCCTGTCGCATTGGCAAACCCTGTTCCCTTTTCTTATTGGCAAACTCGACTATCAATATACCATTCTTAGTCACCAGCCCTATAAGCATTATCATACCTATCTCTGAGAAAATGTTTATCGTCTGTCTGAATATCCATAAGCTTAATACAGCCCCGGCTATTGCGAGGGGTACGGTCAGCATGATAGTAAAAGGATCCTTGAAACTCTCAAACTGAGCTGCAAGAACAAGGTATATAAGCATCAAAGCAAGAAGAAAAGCAAATGCAGTATTTGAAGAACTCTCCGAATAATCTCGAGATGGCCCGCTTAATGAGGTCTGAAATGTATCGTCCAGAATATTCTTTGCTATCGCCTGCATTGCCTTAACACCATCCCCGACCGTCTTTCCGGGAGAAAGGGAAGCCGAAAATGTTGCCGCCTTATAACGATTAAAGTGAAAAAGTGCAGGCGGAATAGCGTTTGGTACAATTTTTATTACAGTAGCCATTGAGATCTCTTCCCCCTTGTTATTCCTTACATATAACTTCATTATATCAGTCGGTTGTTGTCTGTCATTCAGCTGAACCTGACCAATTACCTGGTATTGTTTACCGTTCATTATAAAATAATCGAGCCGTCTTCCGCTGAATGCACTCAGAAGGACATCGTTTATGTCATTAACTGTAAGGCCCAGATCACGTGCTTTTATCCTGTCAATATAAAGGTCAGCTTCAGGTTTGTTAAATTTAAGATTCACATCGACGTTCAGAAATGTTTTGTCGCTCCTTGCAGCGTCCAAAAATTTGGGTATGAAGGTCCTCAACTTCTCAAAATCAAGGTTTTGCACTACGAACTGGACGGGCAGCGCACCTTTCGAAGCCAGTCCGACTGCGATTGTTTGCTCCTCAATGGGAAATATGCGGATATCATTGAATCGACCCATCTTAGTTACTAATTCCCTGGCTATATCACTCTGGCTTTTTTTCCGTTCCTGAAACATTTATCAGACCAAGCCTTCCGGTTGCACTATTGATACCTGAACCTCCGAATCCCGGAACAGCAAAAAACACAAAATCACGCTCGGGAATTGAGTCTATCAGATAATCTTCAAGTTTTCCGGCCGATTTCAACATTTGAACATAGCTGGTTCCTTCCGGTGCGGTGACCTGTATTCTTATCATTCCCTTATCTTCAGTGGGCGCAATCTCACTTTGCAGGGATCCTCCAATGAAGAAGATTATAAGCACGCAGGCAGTCACGATAAGCCAGGCAATCCATCGTTTTTCAATAAAGCCTTCCAGTACCTTTTTATACCCGTTTTCCATGCCTTTAAAGAATGGCTCTGTATTATGGTAGAACTTGCTATGTCGGGTATTCTTCCTGTTTAAGATTACATTCAGGACCGGAGTTAATGTAAGTGAAACAAATGATGAAACAAGGACGGCGCCAGCCAATACAATTCCAAACTCGCGGAATAAACTTCCGACAAAACCTCTTAAAAACACAACGGGCAGAAATACAATGGCAAGTGTGACTGAAGTTGCCAGAACCACGAAAAATATTTCCTTGCTTCCTTCAACCGCAGCCTGACGGATAGGCATGCCTCGCTCAAATTTTCTGAAAATGTTTTCTGTAACAACAATACCGTCGTCGACCACAAGACCGGTTGCCAGGACAATCGCAAGCAGTGTCAGGATATTGATGGAAAAGCCGAAGAGATACATTATAAAAAAAGTAGAGATCAATGATATCGGAATATCAATGAGCGGACGAAGTGCGATGAGCCAGCTCCTGAAAAACAAAAAGATCACCAGTATTACTAAAGATAAAGCTATAATAAGTGTTTGTTTGACTTCAGTAAGTGACCTGCGGATATTGTTCGTATTATCAATCAGAGTCGTAAAAATTATATCGCCTCCCTGTTGTGATTTTTTTATGTCGTTTAGTCTTTTATTGAATTCGTCCGATATGTTAATATAATTAGCGCCAGGCTGAGGAATTATTGCAATACCAACGGCACTGACACCGTTAAGCCGCCAGGTTTGCTCATATTGTTCAGGACCAAGTTCAACTTTTGCAATATTGCTCAGCCTGACGATCCCCGCTGAGTCTTCACGGATGATCAGATCTCTAAAATCCTGCTCAGTAGTCAGTCTTCCTAATGTATTGATCGTTAACTCTGTATTGTTTCCGTACAATTTCCCGGAAGGTATTTCGACATTTTCATTTAAGAGAACATTGGTAACATCATTAAAGGCTATTTTATAGGAATTCATTTTATCGGGATCAAACCATAACCGCATCGACGGCCGCTTTTGTCCGAAGATATTCACTGCGCTTACTTCTGGTATCGTCTGGAATTTATTCTGAAGGACATTCTCTGCATAGTCGCTTAATTCAAGCAAACCTTTACTTGGGCTCTGAACAGCCATTACAATTATAAAGTCGCTGTTTGCATCAGATTTAGTAACTACTGGAGGAGCATCTATATCCTGCGGAAGATTACGCACTCCCTGGCCAACTTTATCACGCACATCATTTGCTGCAGTTTCGAGGTCGGCATTCAGATTGAATTCCACAGAGATATTACTGTTCCCGACAGTACTTGATGATGTTATTGTACGAATGCCAGGTATCCCGTTAATCACTTTTTCAAGGGGTTCGGTGATCTGACTTTCAATTATATCTGCACTGGCACCAACATAAGACGTAGAAACTGAGATAACTGGCGGATCGATCGCAGGGTACTCACGAACACCCAGGAAATAATAGCCTATTACTCCAAAGAGAATTATGAACAGGCTCATCACTGTTGCAAATACGGGTCTTTTAAGTGATAGCTCGGATATATTCATTTTACAACAGAATTAGTATCCTGAACGCTCTCCGATGGCTGGGCCTTGACAGTCCTGATCTTAATAACAGAATTGGGCCGTACAAATAATACACCGCTGACCACTATTGTATCGCCCTGATTTATTCCTTTCGTAAGTTCGACGACATCTGCATTCCTGATGCCTGTTTCTACATTAACAAATTTTGCCTTCCTGTTTTTAATAACCACAACCTGATTTGACCTTGCATCGGGAATGATGGCATTTGCAGGAACTACTATCCCTTCTTCATCCTTATGCAGTAATACTTTGACAAATGTCCCCGGATTGAAATCGCTGTTCTTTATTCTTGCTCTTACTTTTATGTTTCTGGTTTCGACATTAATTTGTGGCTCAATTGCACTGATCACGGCAGTTTCCTTTTTATCAGAATCATTAGTCTGGATATCAACAGTATTCCCTACATGAACAAGACTTGCGTAGAACTCGGGTACTGTGAAATCTATTTTTATACTATCTGTCTGCTGAAGAGTACCTAACAGGGTCTGCGGTGTAACATATGCTCCAGGACTTACCAGACGCAAACCAAGTTTTCCGTTGAATGGCGCTCTGATGACTGTTTTATCAATCTGGGCATCCAGTACTTTGATATTGGCATTTGTCAGATTTACCTGACTCAGAGCAGCATCATAGTCAGCCTGGTTGATTCCGTTAACCTTTAACAATTCCCCTAATCGCTGCTCTGTTTTTATTGCCAGATCTGACTGTACCTTTTGTTGTTCAAGCTGAGCCTGCAGATCAGCATCATTGATTTTCGCAAGGATTGTACCCTTTCTAATCAGGGCGCCATCAGGAATATTTAAAAATGTTAGTCTCCCGCTTACCTCCGGATGTAATTCTATCATCTCCTGCGAAAGAGATTCCCCATTTACTTCAATACTTGAAGGGAAATGCGCTTTTTTAGCAACTATAACATCTACAATTACGGGTAAATTATTTCTCGCTTTCTCTTTTTTCCGATTACATGAGAACAAACCAAGACAGGCAATGAAAATTAAAAAATAACGGGTATAACTCATAATTTCAGTTTAACTTTTTAATGGTCACAGTATTTTAGATTAATAGCAAAACAGTATCTCATAAATTCATAAATTCTTAGGATTTTTTAAAGAGAATTACGTTAATGAAAAAATTGTAGATCATGAATAAACCGCAATAGGCATTTGATAATAATAACAATAAATGTTAGACAAAAGTTCGACACTTTTTATTTCATTTCCTGATAAATAAATTTATCTGTTAGTATTACCAGTGAAAACTCGTTAAGACCATAATTTATAATCATAACTCCAGATCCTGAAGCTCCTATTTTCAGTCATTTACAATTGATTGAGAGCTACAGGAAACATAAATTTATTGTTATCTTTGCCTCTGTAAATTCGTATTTCTTAATGTTAGTATATTTTTAATTATCAACATATTAACAACAATTATATGATCCTCTTTTTTGAAACCATCTCCAAAAATTTAATTGCTGCCGACTCACCTGAAACACTTCCTGCAGAAGACATTGAAAAGCTAGCCTGGCTATTTGGGAATGCCACTCTCCTCAGTAAAAGGAAGGTCACAGGTTCTTTTGTCGGTCCGCGAAAGGAAATGATAACTCCCTGGAGTACAAATGCTGTAGAAATGACTCAGAATATGGGGATTTCAGGAGTTAAGAGGGTTGAAGAGTTCCATAAAACGGCATCGAGGGAACCACATTTTGATCCCATGTTACAGTCGCTCTACAAAGGATTGGACCAGGGCATCTTCACTATTGACAAACTACCTGATCCGGTTTATTATATAGATGATATAAAGCAATATAATCTCAGGGAGGGGCTTGCTTTAAATGATGAAGAAGTTGAATATCTCGATGATTTAAGTTATATGATCGGACGTAAATTGACAGATAGTGAGGTATTTGGTTTTTCCCAGGTTAATTCCGAACATTGCCGGCATAAAATCTTCAACGGGACCTTTGTCATATCAGGCGATGAAAAGCCTGAAACACTTTTTCAGCTGATAAAGCTGACGACCAAAACTAATCCAAATGATGTTGTATCGGCATATAAAGATAACTGTGCATTTGTCAGGGGCCCGGTTGCAGAACAATTTGCCCCGGAAACACAGGACAAACCCGATTATTTTAAGATAACAGACTATGAATCTGTTCTTTCAATTAAAGCTGAAACTCATAATTTCCCTACCACCGTTGAACCTTTCAACGGAGCTTCAACCGGGACCGGCGGCGAGATCCGTGACCGCATTGCAGGTGGCAAGGGTGCATTTCCGATTGCCGGGACTGCTGTTTATATGACATCCTATCCCCGTCCCGACGGTGACAGGTCATGGGAAAAAGCCACACAGGCAAGACCCTGGCTCTATCAGACACCTGAAGATATTCTTATCAAAGCATCTAATGGGGCGAGTGATTTTGGGAATAAATTCGGACAACCTCTCATTTGCGGATCAGTATTTACTTTCGAACATTTTGAAAATCTTAAGAAATTCGGTTACGATAAAGTCATAATGCTGGCAGGCGGAATAGGAACAGGTAAAAAGATTGACAGTGAAAAGGATATTCCTGCAAAAGGGGACCTTATTGTGCTGCTTGGCGGTGATAACTACAGAATAGGAATGGGTGGCGGAGCAGTCTCTTCAGTAGATACCGGTAAATTCGATACCAGGATTGAACTCAATGCGGTCCAGAGAGCTAATCCCGAGATGCAAAAAAGAGTATATAATGCTATCAGGGCACTGTGTGAAACTGCAAGGAATCCAATTATTTCAATCCATGACCATGGAGCCGGTGGACATCTTAACTGTCTGTCGGAACTTGTTGAATCAACCGGAGGAAGAATCGATATCAGCAGATTACCAATAGGCGATCCGACACTTTCAGCAAGGGAGATCATTGGTAATGAGTCACAGGAACGAATGGGACTGGTAATGAAAAAGGGGGATGTTGATATCCTGAGAAAAATTGCTGCGAGGGAACGGGCGCCATTCTATATCATTGGCGAGGTAACTGGCGATATGCAATTTACACTTGAGAATCCGGTAACAAAGGAAAAACCAATAGATCTGACACTTGCAGCGCTTTTCGGTGACCCGCCGAAAACAATAATGAATGATGTTATTATTGAAAGCAACTATAAGGAACCTGAATACTCAATCGAAAAAATTGAGGAGTATGCAGAAGAAGTTCTTCAGCTCGAAGAGGTTGCCTGTAAAGACTGGCTCACCAATAAGGTTGACAGATCTGTTACAGGAAGACTTGCAAAGCAGCAATGTGCCGGCCCTCTGCAATTACCCTTGAATGATCTGGGTGCAATAACTCTTGACTACAGGGGCAAAAAGGGTATGGCAACGTCAATCGGGCATGCTCCGGCTGCAGGATTAGTTGATCCGGCTGCAGGCTCAGTACTATCCATTGCCGAAGCCCTAACAAATATTATCTGGGCTCCGCTTGCTAAAAATCTGAAAAGTGTCTCCCTGTCTGCCAACTGGATGTGGCCCTGCAAAAATCCCGGCGAAGATTCAAGGCTCTATAGTGCGGTTAAGGCAGCAAGCGACTTTGCCATAGCCCTCGGTATTAACATTCCGACCGGAAAAGACAGTCTCTCGATGACTCAGAAGTACAATGACCAGGTGGTCTATTCACCCGGAACAGTTATAATATCTGCAGCAGGTGAGATTGAGAATATTCGAAAAATTGTTGAACCCGTAATTGTCAACGATCCCTATACCAGTCTGATCTATATTGATATGAGCCGTGATAGTTTTAAAACCGGGGGGAGCAGCTTTGGTCAGATACTTAACAGGATTGGCGGCGAAGTTCCAACAGTCAGGGATCCGGCATACTTTAAAGTAATTTTTGATACAATCCAGGGTCTTATACGGAAAGGCAAGATCCTTGCTGGTCATGATATTTCAGCCGGAGGTATGCTGACCACTCTTCTCGAAATGTGTTTCTCAAACACCAGTGGCGGAGTGACGGTTAATCTCTCAGCTCTAAATGAAAGTGATACAGTTAAGATCCTGTTCAGTCAGAACCCCGGAATAATTATTCAGGTAAAGGACGAAGATGAAGCTGCCGAAATCCTGCTTGAAAACGGGATTTCATATTTCTCTATTGGTCACCCGGTAAACGATAGAAACCTGCTTGTCATGAACAACAATAACCTGATAACATTTGATATAGATAAGCTTCGTGATATATGGTTCCGGACTTCATATCTTCTCGACAGGCGTCAGTGCGGGCAGGAGCTTGCACTTGAACGGTTCAGGAATTATAAAAATCATGAATTGAATATAAAACTTTCTGATTTCACCGGGACCTTCAAATCGCTCGGAATTAATCCTGAAAGAAGAAAAAAATCGGGTATCAGGGCAGCGATCATAAGGGAGAAAGGTGTGAATGGTGACAGGGAGATGGCTTATGCTCTTTATCTTGCCGGCTTCGATGTTAAGGATGTCCATATGACTGACCTTATATCGGGCAGGGAAACACTTGAAGAGATGAGTATGATAGTGTTTGTCGGAGGCTTTTCAAATTCCGATGTGCTGGGATCTGCTAAAGGCTGGGCCGGAGCATTCAGGTATAATGAAAAGGCTCGGATAGCCCTTGATAATTATTATAAAAGAACAGATACTCTTTCACTTGGCGTTTGCAATGGATGTCAGCTCATGGCAGAGCTCGATCTGCTCTATCCTCATCATAAAGTAAAACCAAAGTTATTACTCAACAAGTCGCATAAGTTTGAATCCGGCTTCCTCTCACTGAAGATTCTGGAAAATCATTCCGTAATGCTCGAAAATATGACAGGCATGGAGCTTGGTATCTGGGTGGCACATGGAGAAGGACAATTCAGTCTGCCATATCATGAAAGCAAATATCAGATACCTCTGAAATTCAGCAGGCATACATATCCTGCAAATCCTAACGGATCAGATTATGATGTTGCGGGATTATGCTCAGAAGACGGACGTCACCTTGTAATGATGCCGCATCTCGAAAGGGCATATTTTCCCTGGCAATGTGGTTATTATCCCCATGAAAGAAAAAATGATGATGTCACTCCCTGGATAAAAGCATTTGTAAATGCCAGAGAATGGATAAAGTCAACGGGTAATAGGCGTCAGAAAGACTGACAGGAGCTTTGAATTTTCAGTGGATTCTTCCATCTGAATTTTCTTAGGAGTAATTTTCTCGCTGATTATCTGAATATTATATAGCCCGGTATCCTGTATATAAAGAGAGCCGATAAATGAATCCGCTCTGAAATACGGGTACGCAACATCACTCGAATTATGTATTATTTTATCACATGCCGGACGAGCTTCCAGCCTGTCATCAAGGATGCTCAATCTGACTGAGTTATTGTATTTCAGATCAGTAGTGTCCCTGGTTGCACTCGATAGCCACACATTAAATCGTCCTGATTTTGAAACAACAACACTCCACTCAGCAGTATTGGAGGATGGATTCACTTTATCCTCATATAAGTCAGCCTTTTCAACTTTTAAGGAGATCGTACCATCCGGTTGCTGCATTATCTTGTTTTGAACGGTTTTGTTTTTTGTAACACTCTGATCACCGGCATTCTTGCACGAAAAGAATGACAATACCCCCACGAGTATCAACCCCACATATATTTTCTTGCTCATTTTTTAATTATATTGATTGTTTTATTATTTATGCCTATAACGTATTAAAAACAATTTCAGTATATGAATTGTTTGAATTGGCTAGTTAAAAACACATAAAGGTGAATCTGTAAAGGAAGAATTTTAGAGATTATTCAGCCGGATGGAGTGCAACTAATGAAAGTCAGAATCAAACAATATACCTGAAAAATTTATTGGATTTTCTCTGTGAATCTCTGTGAATGCTCTGTGTACCTCTGTGTAAGTTCTTTATTTTTAAGTTACACAGAGAACCACAAAGGATCCACAGAGGGCCACAGAGCAAGATGGTTAAATCGTAAAATTATGACCTCTCTGATCTTTTAGATAATGAATTGCAGTCAATAGATTTTGAATTTAATATTACTCTTTCAAGAGTGTATTATTAAAGAAGGAGGCCAAATAAAATCAAATTTTTGACAGCTCTTTTATTGACTTCAGCTGAGTGATCCTGTTCTTTTTAAAAGGTGACACAACCAATGCCTCGGATACGATTTCTGCAATATCAGCTACCCTCGTTTCTGTCACCGCAGCGAAAGTCTTTTTACAAAGCGGGCATGCAGTTGCAAGGATATCGGGACTATTTCTGGTCAGTTCATTACAGGCATTGAGAGCAATTTTTCTCCTGTTCGCTGAACTAACCTTAATATTAGCGAGACTCCCGCCGCAACATAGTGAATTTTCATCCTCAAAGTTGCTTTTCTCAAGTCTGGAAACATGATTCAGAACCTCTTTAGGTTCCTCATAGACACCTGATCCTCTTCCCAGTTCACATGGAGAGTGATAGACAACCTTCTTGCGAAGGAAATTCAGCTTCACTGATCCGTCATCTATTAATGCCTTTATAAATTGTGAATGATGAAGCACTTCAACATCAAGGTAATAGCTTTCTTTGAATACTTTGTAACATATCGGACATGAAGTGACAAGCGTATGTGCACCGGACTTCCATATCAATTGAGAATTATAATTGATCAGTTCCCTGGCTTCCTTATCCTGCCCTGCAAGCATCAGCGGCCGTCCGCAACAGACTCCTCCCTGCTCATCAATAAAGCTGTAATTCACTCCCGAAGCATCAAGGATCCGGATCATGGAATTCTTAATGGATGGGGTAAGATGAGTCATACAACCTGCAAAATATAATATGTCGGCTTTGTGAGGATCACTCTCCTTAAGAAAACCATAATTTGAAGAACCATTTGTTTTTTCAGGAATAACAATCTGCCGCTTCGTGAAATAACCTTTATAAATGTTCCTGATATCATTTTCAGGTTCACCACCCCTTCTCTGGATCATCCTTATTGGAGATATTTCTATACCAACAGGGCATATCTGACTACATCTCCCGCACATAAGGCAATTATCAGCAATTGTCGATACATCATCATTATTTCGTATTGCCTTAAAAAGATATGCCGCCTGAATATTGGTTATCCCGGCTGCGTAATTAAGCTGACACGAATCAATACAAATCCCGCATGAAGAGCAGGAATAGGTTTGAACTTCAGAAAAAGTCCCTGCCTTATCCCCGGTTCTTATTCCTGAATTTCTCATGAAGATCAGGAATAGTTCAGTAGGAATATGCATATATCTGGTTATTGGAAGAAGAATAAAAAAAGTACCCAGGCAAATCGAATAAAGCCACCAGAAAGGATACGCCAGATCCTTTACGGGCAGAAAAGTTGCCAGCCAGTTACCCAGTGATCCAGTCAGAAAGCTGCCTGTACCATATGCCCCGCAGGTAAAACTTTCAGCAAGAAGCCGGCTTGGGAATATAAGCCATAACGAGGTAAGAGCTATTCTATCGGTGGTCTTCAGACGAGTGGTCTTCTTCATTCCGACAATCTTTGAATAAAATCTCTTAGCAACGGCCAGAAACAATCCGGATAAGATAAAAGTCAGAATCAGATCCATTAGAAATCCATAAGTCGCCTCAAATCCCATTCTTCCATGGTCGGGATTAAAGAACCTGAAAAAGATTGCCTTATATGGAGCATTAAGGTGTTTCGCTCCGAAAATATCAGCTTCAATTGTGCCGAATAATATCAGTAAAAACCATCCAAAAGCCAGACTCATATGCATATAGCCCAGCCGAAGGTTAGTTTTAAGTATTTTTCGATGGATCAGGCTCTCCATGAATATTTCTTTAATACTCAGGGCAAAAGGGATCCCGAAGAATCCTCGCTGAAGCCTCAGCTTATCGGGTCTTGACAAGTCGCGGAACCAGATTACACTTCTGGCTACAACATAAATAAGAATGAAGTACAATCCAATTTCAAATGGTATTATGAAAGGATCAAATTGCATATTCTTCTGATTTTAAGAATGCTTTCTTTGCAAGTACCACGATATTTCGTGTATTTACTCCGCGCGGACAGACAAGTGTACATTTTCCGCAGAGCATGCATTTTTTTAAATTATTCCGCACCTGTTCATTCTCCCCGCGTTTGATAAGTATGTTTAGTTCCCTGAGGCTGAAGTCTGTAAAATTACCAGTCGTACATGTTGCCGAGCATGCGCCGCATTCTATGCAAAGTCTGAAACTTGGTTCATTTTCAAAAATGAAGTCAGCTATTCCCCTGTTATTGGATTCATAGTCGATCTGTCGTCCCTTTGAAATATGGAATCCGAATTTATCCATCTTATTTTTGCCCATCGTTCAGGTAATCAATTACTTCAACTGCCGCAGAACGAGCATGTGAGATTGTTTCAGTGATATTCATCGGAGCAGTGCATGTCCCTGCATAGAAGACACCTTCAATATTGCTCTTATTGCTTCCAAAATGATTATCAGCAGCAGCAAAGAATCTGTTTTCGCCGGTTTTAAGGCCACCAATTCCTGCAATTTTTTTCCCGCCTTCCGACATCTCCATACCAGCCATAAGTACAATGAGATCGAGTTTCATTTTAAGCGGCCGGCCGGCGAGTGTGTCTTCAACCTTTATCAATAGTTTGTTTTCAATTGTTTCGCTTGCTTCTGATACTTTTCCTCGTATGAAGCTCACACCATACTTTTCCTGTGCTTCACGATATAGTTCTTCATAGAATGCTCCACCCATCCTCATATCCATATAGAAACAAAAGACTTTCGATTCCGGAAGAAATTCCCTTAACTCGATTGCCTGTTTAACTGCTGTTACACAGCACAATTTGGAGCAATAAAAATTACCTGCTTTTTCATCCCGCGATCCCACACAATGGATGATTCCTATGGATTCCGGAACCGTTCCGTCCTTTAAAGTAATTTTCCCATTACTAAACATTTTTTCCAGGTCAGCAGAAGTGATTACATTATCGTAAATACCATAACCATACTCCTCCTTCCTGGCACTCCTGAAAAGATCAAAACCCGTTGCTACAATAACGGCATCTGCAGTAAGCTCCTTACCTTCATTGGTAGTAATAGAAAAATGACTCCTGTTTCTGCTTAACTTTTCGATTGTTGTGCCGGTATAAAACTTAATTCCCCGGTTACTGGTTACTCTATCGAGGTATTCCTTTACATCACTGCTCTTCCTTCTGTCAGGAAAAAGTCTGAACCAGTTATTCAGGTGTCCTCCTGTTTTGATATCTTTTTCTATCAGACTGACCTCAATTCCGACCTTTGACAATTGACCCGCAACTTCAAGTCCTGCCACACCTCCTCCTATTACCACGACATGTTTATTCATTTGTACTCAGACTTTGATTAAGCTCGGACTTTTTGAAAATGAAGATATAGTTTCAAGACTATACTTATTTTCAGGCGAATAATCGATCCCCATTTTGTCAAGTACGGGTTCACAATCGGTCTGATGCATCTGAAGGCCAAGGTCCCACGGATCATAACCAAGAACCAGGCCTGCAACTTCTTCATACGTAAATACAGGGATTCCTTCTCCGTTCTGACCATATCTCTTACCCTCCATCTCATTTATTACATACTGCCATCTGTCGAGGAACATTGGACAGCCAGGACAGTTTGTAATTATCATATCGGGTTTGAAAGGCTTCATCGATTCAAACTTTTCTTTTGAACAGGCAATTGAGAAGCCCCTGTTTGCCTGAACGAGATATTGTCTGAAGCCAAAACCGCAACAGTGTCTTCTCTCAGGATAATCGATTATCTGTCCGCCCCACTCCTCAATCATCCCGGCAAGAACATAAGGGTATTCAGCGCCTCCGACCCCTTTTGAAGGGAACATCTTTGCATAGTGACATCCTATGTGATCAACTACTTTAAGAGGCTCTCCGGTGTTTTTATTTATAAGCCTGTATTTTGCTTTTGCACTGATCTCTTTTCTGAATTTAAATATCACATCACTCGCATGAGCAAGGTTTTTTGGAACTTGAAATTCCCTGCCTGTTGCTTTTTTTAACTGGCGTCTCACCTTCTCTTCAACTTCCGGAAAATGATGCCAGGTGTTAAGGACCTCGGTGTAGAGTCCGAATGAAGTGATACATGATGGAACATAATTGCTGTACCCGGCTTCAGTCATCAGAGCAAACTGGCGGGCTATGACTGTCATCGCCGTTTCAACAGGCACAACATCGGCATGATACCCGATTCCGGAACAAGTTGTATGACAAGGATGTTCATAGACATCTTTATTAA
Source organism: uncultured Bacteroidales bacterium (assembly GCA_963791065.1). Taxonomy (GTDB): domain Bacteria; phylum Bacteroidota; class Bacteroidia; order Bacteroidales; family VadinHA17; genus LD21. The sequence goes on along the minus strand of CAWBQN010000014.1, from coordinate 275,165 downwards.
GTACATCCCTCATTATCTTGAGAAATGCAACTTCAGAGCCAGGGAAAAAATTCTGCCTGATACAACTTCTTACATAGAAGAAATTATCATCAGCGATCTCTTTCTGATATTCACTCCAAATAGCCTTCTTCCCATCTATGTTCATAATAAAATACCCTATTGCTTTGTATGAGTTCCGTTATTGGTCGTATAAATGTGCCTGAAATATTCATTATCGGTCCCTTCTTCAAACCCGAGACCCATCTCTTCCGCTTTCATCCTGGAAAATGATTCAATCTTCTCATAACGTTCCAGCCCGCCTGTGACTTCAAATATTTTTTTTAATTCATCAAGCGTTTCCCGGGGAATTTTTCTCAGTATGCCTGGTCCGTCCCCTTTATAATTTCCGCCTAACCGTTCAAAAAGTTCAGCTTTATTGTTCTGCACCCATTCCCATACAGGTCCCTGTTCGGGATGCAGCTCCATACTTATTCCATCAAGATATACACAATAACCGGTATTTATAATCGATTCACCTACAGTTCTTTTGACTGCTAATTGCTGTCTGCCTTTCTCCGATTCCACAAAATATCCCAGATCCTGAGATAAACCTCGCAACGCCATGATAATCAGTCCGGGTGCATTTCCCCTTGGACATCGAGTCTTGCATGACATACATTCTCCGCAATACCAGATTGTTTCTGATTTTAAAAGTTCGATGATCTTATCATCTTCCCCGCTCTGGACAGTATCAACTATTTTTCTGGGATCATAGTTATAAAACTCTGCAGCTGGACAGATCGCTGTACATACTCCACAATTCATACAGGCATTCAATCCTTCTTCAAACCTTACATCTTCTAACAGTAAATTGTATAGCTTTCCCATCTGCCTGCTTCGAACCTCGAATGTTAATATATTAACACAAAGTTAGCATCTGTGTAAAGACGGCGAAAGAAGCTTAAAGCCTATTTATTTGGGGTATTTATACGTAGAGGAATGGCTCAATGACGCAAAGGCGCAATGGCGCAAAGGCGTAATTCTTATTTAATCTTTGTCTTTAAATCAATCATTTTAAGGACATTATCGACATCTTCACTGTCCTTAATAATAAAGGATACTGGTCTGATTAAGCCATATTTTTTTGCATTTTTGAATTCATCTTTCACGCTCTGCGTCAGATCGCTGTTTTCAATAATACTCTCAGCTTTATTCCCGAGATAAAAGGTAATCCGGAAAGTGCCGGTTATCAGGCTTGACCAGAAAACTGTTTTCTTTTTATTGACCATCTTAAACAACCATCTTTTCCCATCGTTATAAAATCTCCATTCGCCTGATGAATCTTTATAATTGTCTGACATATAGTTTGTTATGCGTTGCCAATGGACCTTCTTATCCCCGATTATTGAGTATATAACATCATCCGACGGGTATATATCCTTATCTGTAAGTAAAATATTCTCTAATTCTGACATGATAATGTATATTAGTCGTTAACGAAGTAAATCTTAATAAGATTTGATTATATTTTTCACTTAACATCCTTTACACACCGGAAGCCTACAGCAAAATCCAGCCAGCTTGGAGACAGTCCATTCCTGTAATATGTCTGAACACACATTGGGCCTGAATGCCAGCTACCTCCGCGTATCACCTTAAACCTTCCTGTCTCTGGTCCCTTTAGGATTTTCTGCAGGTGAACGGGAATAATAATCATCGGAATAAAAATCGGAGGTCCATTCCCATGCATTTCCGGTAATATCTGACAATCCGAAGCCATTCGGCGGAAAAGATCCAACTTTGACCAGACCTTTGTATTTTCTTCCGTAGTTGACTTTCGTTGAATCAATCTGATCACCGAACGGAAAATTTTTACCTGTTAATCCTCCTCTAGCGGCATATTCCCACTCAGCTTCTGTCGGAAGACGCTTCCCTGCCCATCTGGCATATTTCTCAGCTTCAAAATAACTTATGCCAACAACAGGATAATCAGGAAAATCAGGTCCGCTCCTGAATTCCTTCATGCCCCAGAACAAAGGCAAAGAGCTTTTGGTCGTAACACAAAAATCGTAATACTGACTATTGGTAACCTCCTTCTTATCCATAAAAAATGAACTTATCGTTACTTTATGTTCAGGTTGCCAGTCGGATACTGTTGATGTATTCTTGCCCATGATAAAGCTGCCTGAGGGTATAAGTACCATGGATTCATCAGTATCCTGAGAAAAACAATAAGCACAACAGGCAGCAGCACAAACAGATATTACGATTTTCTTAATAAGCTTACGGTCCATCAGTTCAGACTCCTCAGATTTATTATTGCTTCGGGAACGCTTTTAAGTACACCGGAAATTAAATTACATGTATCAATCTCCTGGCACTCTCCACAGGTCTCAAACCCTTTGGCAGTGGCACACAATCTGATCTGGCACATATTCCAGTGGCCTATTTTGACTCCTTCCTCCCTGCATCCGGTGCAATTTATCATTTCCGGCGTTATATCCGGGGCTCCATACATGGTCTTCCACTTTTCTGCTGTAGCCTTTCTGAGATCATCGTCGTTATTAATCGTTGCTATCCGTGCTTCACATGTGGCACAGTTTAATCCGCAACATGAAATAAGTTTGTTCATAGCTGAAGGTATTAATTAATGAAATAAGTCTCTTGTTGACGAATAATTAATCAGTTTTCATCTATCAAGTTACATATTTTTGAGAGATCCAAAAGGGCCGCAGGGTAAAAAATTAATTTTGGATATTATTATATTCCTCCATCATCTCCGTAACACTTCCATACCTCCAGACTTTCAGAAAGATCTTGATAATGAACATGAGCTGAGAAAGCAGAAATAACAGAATAATCCCACCTTCAGTTTCCGGCTCTATTTCCGGAAGAATGCTAAATACAAGCCATCCGTATAACAACTGGATCAACAATAAAATTATCATCAGAGGGTAAGATGAAGAAAATGTCCTGAAAGTCCGGCTGAATCCGAAGGCTAGTGCTTTGAAACCGGTACTTCCATCGTGCGTAACCTGCCATGCTCTTGCATAATCAGCTGTGAGTAAGAGAATGATCAGAAGAAGAAGAAACACTGAAGCTGCAATAATACCCGTTTTGAATGCTGCTCCTTCTGTTATTATATCAGCACTACTGACCAGCGAAACCGGTATTACAATAATTAAAATGACAAGGACCAGGACAATTAAGCAGATTGCCAGTTGAAATGAATAAGGAAAGACCAGAAATTTTTTGCTGAAGCCCTGAAGAATTCCGCAGCTGAAAAAGTACCGGATGATCTTTTCAAACCGTTGAATAATCCTCCGGTAAGAAAAGCGTTTACCACATATCCGACAGACAGAATAATAATGAATCCGCTAGTAAAATAGGAAATCAGACTTCTGAACCATGCTCCCAGATCAGCAAATACTTCAACATTAATTCCTTTTTTCAGTATTTCAGTTATCATGCTGTTTCCAAGTCCTGATCTTAATGCACCTTTCATAGGCAGAACAAGCAGGCTGACAATTACAAGGGAATAAAACCAGACAATCAGGATCCCTTTCCACGACCTGCACAGAGCTCAGGAATCCAGCTTTTACAGATTCGTATATCTTCATAAATGAAAAATCTATAATGAAATAAAATTTACAAAAAACTGAAGGAATGATATCAGCTTATTCGATAACCTGCGCAGAGGGATTCGATCCGGATCCTGCGTCATTGAGTTATTTATATAGTTAATATCCATCCTGATTTTAAATTCCGGATCTATTTTGACCCATTCTATCTTTCTTTTTCCGGTGTACGCGAAATCTTTAAACCTGCTTTTCCCATCCCACATTTCAAGAATCTCGTCATCATTGTTAAAGTGAACAAGTACTTCAACAGGAAGCATCACATCTCCTGCTCTTTCAAGCTCTGCTATCGAATTATAAATCTGATCATTTTCCACCTTGCTTTGGCCTATTGAATCGACTGCAATTTTTTTCCCTGATGCTAATTCGAGTTTATTATTTATTATACCGGCTACCTTGTAATCACATAGCCCTGTTCCATAAAGGGTCTGGTCAAAGAACCAGTTCATATCGGTCCCGAACTTACTTCCATGAATTCGTGTAACCACTTCATTTACAACATTTACAAAATCCCGGCCTGAAGGATTCCTGAATGCCCACTTTTTATAATATTCCCTGAAGATCTCATTGGTTGTCTCCTCTCCTACAATACCCATAAGGGTATAAAGCCATGTAGCTGTCTTATTGTATGACATCATCCCATACGTACGATGAGGATAATTCCATGAATATTCATTGTTACTGACAAGCTGTCTGCCTTCGGAATGTACATAGGAGAGCCGCCCCAAAGACTTATCGGCAACTTTAAAGAAAGGATGATCTATCAACCCGGAATTTTCACCATAATAGTGATCCATGATCCGTTCTTCCCAGAAAGTATTTACCCCCTCATCCAGCCACGGCTCCTCAAACTCATTGCTCGCCATAATACCCATGAAGTAGGCATGCCCGAACTCATGCACCGTTACCATTTCGGGAAAATGAATAAATTCAGGCATATAATATGATGATGAACTTGTAAATAGAGTAGTATATTCCATGCCGCCGGAGCTTGCTCCCTTTGAAGGGGGATCGACAATCGTCAGATAAGGCCATGGATAAGGGCCAACATTTTGAGTGAAATATTCAAATGCAACTTTTATTGCTGCGAATTGTCTTTTAGCCTGACTGATTCTTTCTTTTGGAAGAAGAAGAGTAATCTTAACATTTTTCCAATAGTCGGTCGAGACAACATATCCTGGCCATGCAGTCCATGCAAAATCGACAATATCTTCTGCACGGAAGGAGAGTGTTTTGTTTTCTTCTTTAACAGACTCAGAATCTGCCATCTGAACACCTCCGGATCCAACAACATAACTCTTTGGAACAGTGATTCTTACATTATATAAACTATGATTTGAATAGAATTCTGAATTAGCATGGAACTGGTGACAATTCCAGGCTCCTTTTGCGGCATAACGCATACCGGCCGATTCATAAACACCAAATTTCGGAAACCACTGAGCGACAAAATAAAAATCATCAGAGTACCCGGTTCTTCTGGTCAGTTTTGGCAGCTTTGTCTCAAAAACCATTTTTATGAAAACAGTATCACCAGGCTTTGCAGGTTCCGGAAGAACGACCCTCAATACTGTTTTGTCGTAGATATTGCCGTCATCGGGACTTATATATTTCATTTGAGGAATAAGGTCATTGCCATTCCGGTCAGTGAATGACCTTATATCAATTTGACCGTACTCGGATTCCTTATCTTCCAATGGATGTCCCGATTCCTTAAACATAGTGCTCTTGTCACGGAAGGCATTCATATATAGATGCAACAGGATATCCGGAACAACATCGGTGGATTTGTTGACCCAGAAAGCTTCCATCGAACCTGTTACTGTTTTTGATGCAGGATCAAGCTTTGCATCGATCGTATAACATGTCTGGCGGGAGCTAAGTGGTTCCTTGTTAATTATCTGGGCATTGCCAGGAAACATGGAGATTGTCGAAACAACGAGTAATATGTGAAATTTTGACATAGCAACTATATGAAACAATGCTTTTTTGTCTCATCCCTGGTCGAAAATGGAAAAGGGGTAATCAAAAAGCTACGTAAGTCAGATCATTATAAATGTAATAGCCGCCTAAGGTTTTACTTCAGCATCAGTTGTCAGTACCCTCGAGAGCGATATAGGTACTTCACCTTCGGAGTAGATGGCTTTTCCGGTCATATTAGTATCATTTTCGATCTTGAGCATCACTTTAATATCCTGACCTTCAAGAAAAATTGAAAATAAGATGCTGTCATTTACAGCTTTTACATCTTCACCCTGAAGCAGATATTCGCTCCCTGTAAAAGACATAGTTGTAGTGTGTTTCTGGTCAGCAAATCCGACAACTATCTTTCCAGAAGCATATCCTTCGGGGGCATATGGGGCCGCAAATTTCCAGGTACCTACCGGATTAATTTTGTTTAAGTTTTGCGCACTGACAGCTATGGCAGACAGAAATAACAGCACTATTAAAGTTAAGATTCTATTCTTCATAATAATTGAATTAGTTAGATTCCAAATATAGAAATCTAAAATCAATTTTTATTATAACCTCAACAAATTGAATCTGCAATGAATGAAACCAAAGACCGGTTCAACAACCACCGGCAGCTTTTTTCTTTTTAGGAGCAGGTTGCAGTGTTGGCTTAGATGCTGAAGCACTCTGGACCGGAGCTGCCTGAACTGACAAGCCCCCGCCAAGGGCCTTTCCGGCGCTTAAACGGAAATCATATTTCGCAAACTCTTCATCGGGACTAGTCGATGTCGGTTTCTGAGGATTGAGGATAGCATCAAACCAATAGTTCAATCCTCCCTCAAGGACAAAATTATTTTTATAGCCAAGTTGCCGGGTCACCATCCAGACTTCATTGGCCGTAATAGTGCCATTTGAATAGAAAATATTCATCTTGACATCCTGATTAAGTATATCTGCAAATTTATCTGAGAGCAGATCCGCTACCGGAATATTAATCGCCCCGGGAAGGCTGAACTTTTCAAACTCGTCCTGATTTCTTACATCGATCAATTGTAGCGTAGGATCTTTCTTAATGATCATGTCAGCAACGGTCTCCGGTGCTATATACTGGGTCCGTGTATTAGCTTCTCCAAGCAGCTGATCAGCGGTGAGCTTGTATGGCCTGGTTTTGTTCTGGGGAACTGCAGCAATTATTAGTCCCATAGGGATAATGAAGATTGCCAGTAATTTGAGTGGTTTCATCTTTACTCTCTTTAAATATTATTTTTAGCCTTTGTCTTTAATCTAATATTCTTCCCTGGGGAATTTTTTTTCAGCCCATTCGGCCACCCGGAACATTGAAAGTGCAACCAATATAACAATGAAAGCAAAAACGCCGTCCGAGAGACCCAGTGTCTGACTGATCTTAGGGAAACCCAGAAAATTGGCCAGATACATTCCATCCCATATTTTATAACCCAGAGCGAAAATAAGGATCCCGATAAATAGTCCGCCGATGAAGACAAATGCATCTATTTTCCCGATTGACGCCCCGCAGAAGCTTGTCCCTGGACAGTAACCCCCTATAATGAATCCTGCACCCATAATTATACCTCCGATAATTGCAGATGTAAGATAGGTCGGATTTACATAAACAAGGCTAAGATCAATCCATCCGAAAAGACTGAAGAAAAGCAATCCAAGCATTGCGGTAAGTGCCGCGGTAAAAAAGACTTTCAGTACCACGGTATCATAGCCATAAAACACTCCTGCAAGCTTCCGGCTTGATGAAAAGCCACTCTGCTCAAGTACAAATCCAAAACCTATCCCAATTATAAAAGCCAGAAAGAGGTTTGTATTCGCTGATATTAATTCGTTAACTGATAATGGTCCCATGATATACTTATTTATTTTCTAAATTGTCTTATTGTTTTGTTTAGTGTCTGGAGGTCGAGGTTGAGGTTGAGGTTGAGCCATTTGCCCTGAGCCCTGTGCCGTTTTAAATCCAGTTCCTCCTGAAGAAATATGCCAGGGCATATGCTGTACCGAATATAGCCATCATGGTAATGAAGCCACCAAGAGACAATACTGCCATTCCGCTCAGTGCTGATCCGCTTGTACAGCCTCTTCCAAGTTCAGCTCCAAAACCAAAAAGAACTCCTCCTGTCAAAGCGAGTAAAAGTCGCTTCTTTGAGGTTATTTTCGGGGAATGCTCCACTTTAAGTTTCAGGCGCCCTGCAAATGCCCCTGAAAGAAATCCGCCTACAAGGACACCTGTCATTTCAAAAACGAGCCATGTTTTCATAGGGTTGCCCGGATGATCCCCTCTGAATTCTTTTATGAATCCCAAATTTTCTGATGATGATGGGGCAACTGCAGTTATTGAAGAAACAACGACGCTTTTCATGGCTCCGCTGGCACCCAATCCTCGGCCGGAAATAAAATTTGCCGCAAGAAGGACTATTCCCAATAACACTCCACCAACATAAGGGTTCAGATACTTTGTCGGTGACAAACTCTTCGATTTATTCATATTCTGTTACTATTTTCTTATTTCTGTTCACTGATTACCGATTTCTTATTTCTGATTTCTTTCTGATTACTGATTACTGATTACCGATTACCGATTACTAATAAAGCCATCGGCTTACCTGACCGGCATATACAATAATAAAACGCAGCATAAGGCTGCCAAAAATTACAAGGACCGCAGGCAGAATTGCCGGAATATGGAATTTGCCCAGCTCCATGAATTCCAGCAGTGCAGGGATTAACATCCCAAGGATTACCACAAAGATCCAGAATGACATGGTATATGGTCCGCCTAGAAACAGTTTTGCAGCTTCGATCTGAACCTGTGTACTCGCAAGAAAACCCATGAACATATGTATAATAAGGAACAGTTCGATCCCTATCAGTACAAGATCTATCCTGGCAAATTGCTTACGCTCTGACTTATTCTTTGACAGAATTAAGGTTGCAGCTGCACCTGCCGAAAGTCCTGAGGAAAGAAACAATGGTCCCAGAATTGACGTGTTCCACAGAGGACGTGCATTGAAAGCCGAAAGTAAGATCCCTGTATATATTCCGAGAATTATCCCGTAAATGAGCATAATCCAGGCAAGGACTTTCTTATACTTATTAAAGAATGATTCAAGATCATATAACCATTTGAATTTCCAATCCCAAGCCGGAAAAATATCCCTGATATGAAGTGCGCACCATATGAATGAAACCGGAGTGATAACCATCAATACCCAGGCGCCCCACGACATTGGAGACTGCAATCTGATGTTTATATAAAGCTGCCAGAAAAATAGTTTATGCCTGAGGTCAATAAAAAGTGCTATTAATCCCAGGACTAACAGGACCGGAGCAATGAATGGGGTAATCCTGACAGCTGTATGATAATCCTTTTCTCTGCCCCTTATAAAATACAGAGCTGCAATACAAAGGATCCCGGCAGCCATCCCTCCCAGAAAGAGATAAAGGGGAATCTGCCAGTGCCAGATATTGAGCTGAGGATCAATAAGCTGATTCATCCTTCCACTTACAAATATTTCTTCTTCCATCTTAAATGGTCGTTATTTATTTTTATCTCATCTATATCAAAAAATAAAGCTGGGGTTTCGTCCCTGCTTCAGGAATGAGTGTTTTTGATTTACGCTTTTTCAGGACCACGGAAACATCACTGTTAGGATCGTCCAAATCGCCGAAATAAATGCATTTTGTCGGGCAGACAGCGGCACAGGCCGGCTTTAATCCTGCCTTAATTCTATGGATACAAAAAGTACATTTGTCGACATAACCATTTGGGTGAGGATAGCGGGCATCGTAGGGACACGAAGCCATGCATGCCCCGCAGCCAATACATTTATTATGTTCAACCAGAACAATCCCTCCTTCAGCAAAATGGCTTGCTCCTGTCGGGCAGCAACGAACACATGGTGCATTTATGCAGTGATTGCATCTTTCCGATCTTATTTCTATCTCCAGTTGAGGATAAGTCCCATTCATTATTTCAACAACCCATTCACGGCAAAAACCATGAGGGACATCATTTTCTGTCTGACAGGCTACGACACAATCGCTGCAACCTACGCATTTCCTGGTATCTACGGCCATCGCATATCTCATGATGCAACCTCCTTCTCTGACTTTTCTGTAACAAATGTTACAAAATTGGACCGCATCCCGGTTCCTCCCATCAGAGGATCGGTAAGCACTTTTGTTATCATTTGGGTATCACTGACACCTTTCCCGAAACAACGCGTCATTTGCTTCTGACCATGTCCAAAACCGTGCACCATGTATATCGAATCCCACCTGATACGTTCGGTAACCCTCACCTTTATTTTAAAGTCGGAAATAATACCATCCTGATTCCTGAGCCAGATATACTGACCGTTTACAAGACCCCACGCCTTTGATACTTTGGGATTCACCCATACAGAATTTTCGTGCATAAGGTCAGTAAGATTCGGGTTATTTGAAGTCCTTCCGAATGTATGCATTGGAGCACGGCCATAAATCAATCGGTAAAAACCTTCAGGCGGTTCTTCATGTGCGATATATTTAGGAAGGGGATCAAAACCGGCATCTTCAAAATATTTAGAATATAATTCGATCTTGCCAGAATCTGTTGAAAACACAACATTCTCATTTTCTGCAAAATACAGATCATCAGCCTCTCTTTCAAATGTTTTAACCCCAATACGTTGCATTTCCTCAAGTGAAGAACCAGATTGTTTAAGCTGCCAGTCAAGCAATTCCTCCTGTTTCTCAAACGGGAAATATACACCGAGATCAAGTTTTAGGGCAAGTCCCCTTGCAATGTTATATCCTGACCGGGTATTATTCAATGGTTCTGCTGCAGGCATCCTCAATGCAATGGCAGGTTTACGATGAGGACTGGTCCTGAGAACATCGTATCTTTCAAGATATGTACACTCTGGCAAGATCACATCTGCCCAGCCTGTAATTTCCATCGGCATGGTATCGACAGCTACAATCAGGTCGAGGTTCTGAATTGCCTTCAGGGTTTTAGCCCTGTCGGGTATTGATGATACGAGATTTGTTGCGTTAACAATCCAGCCTTTAATTAAAAATGCCGGTTTGTTTTCTGGTATTGAAGCATCTATAAGTGCGTTTGAAACCGGAGAGCTCGCTATTGGGTATTTTCCCGGGAAAGCATCCGCCCATGTTTTTTTTGGTTCAGGGTACCTGGGTATTTTTGCCGGAGGGACAGGATGACTTGCCGGCCGGTAAAAACCACCGCGTCTGCCCCATGAACCAAGGAGCGCGTTTAATATTGCGACAGCACGGATCCTCTGTGTATCATCACCATACCAGGTCACATGACGGCCCGGGTGAACCAGTACTGCCGGAGAGGCATTTGCCATCTCCCTTGCCGTTTTTCGGATCTTCTCCGGTGTTATAGTGGTAATCCCGTAAGCCCATTCGGGAGTAAAATCCTTTACGTGTTCCTTAAGCTGATCGAATCCTTTGCAATATTTTCCGACATAATTTTTGTCGTAAAAATCGTTATAAATAATCTCATGAATCCAGGCCAGTAGCAAAGCAATGTCAGTTGCAGGCTTAATAGGAAGCCAATATTTTGATTTCCCGGCTGCGGTTGAAAACCTTGGGTCAACTGTTATTATTGTAACACCCTTGTCAATGGCATCCGACATTTCCTGTATCTGGCCGTTGTGCATATTCTCACCTATGTGAGATCCAATAAGTACAAGACATTTTGTATCGCGAATATCTGTTACTTCAGGTGAATAAACTTCTTCACCGAAAGTTGCAAGAAAAGCTTCATCCCTGGGTCCTTTACATTGTGCATATGATGGTTCAGCTATATTCGCTGAACCAAAGGCTTTCATTAAATTTACGAAATAGGAGCTGCCATTTCCATGGGTGAATAATGCCATGCTTTCGGGTCCGTATTTTGAAGAAATATCTTTCATTTTGCCGGCTACATATTCAAACGCCTCATCCCATGATGCCTCCCGAAAAACCTGTTTACCACGTTCCTCAACTCTGATCAGCGGTGTTTTCAATCTGTCTTCATCATAATACATCCCTACTCCCCCCGTCCCACGCGGGCAGAACCGGCCGTTGGAATGCTGATCTTCATCATTGCCTATGATTTTCCAGATTTTCCCTTCTGAAGTTTTGTAAACCCAACCGGCACATTTCCAGAAACATACCTCACAGTATGTGGGTGTTCTTTTAAGATCCACTTTGAGCTTTTTCGCTTCATCAGGGGAGGAAAGTAATTTTATAGCGCCGAAGGTGCCTTTGGTCATTGCCAGTACACCGGCTCCCATTACCGAAATTTTAATAAAATCTCGTCTGCTAGTCATTCGCTAAGTATAATAACATCACAAAACTATGAAAAAAAAAAGCCGCATATTCATGTATTTATATAAATAAATGTATTAAAAAAATGAAGGTATAAATATCTACTGTTAACAAATTAACAGTCTGATAAATGCTCCTTGTTTAGAATCGGTATAAATTGCAAGTATCCTATATGGATTACGAGATTATTGTGCCTGAAGCTTTCTGACTGTTCCTCCAGGCTTGAAATTGACCCTCTGGTCGGTAATATCTGGAATAAAAGGTGGTAAAAAATTTAACCACAAAGGAACACAAAGTTATCACGAAGGCGCACAAAGGTAATTTCACCCTATTTCCCTTTGTGACACTTTGTGTTTTCCTTTGAGTTCCTTTGCGGTAAAAAAATTCCTTAAAAATGATTAATATTGCCAACTGTTATTTAAGAGGTTCAGTTCCTTAACCTGATCATTTATTTATGTCTGATCTTGAAGTATATTTTGAACAGTATAGAAAGAATATTATCGGCATTGATGCCGAAATTAATACACCTTATGGAACCAGGAAGCTGATCTATGCTGACTGGATAGCCAGCGGAAGATTATACGGTCCAATAGAAAAAAGGATTTCTGATGATATAGGTCCGCTTGTCGGTAATACTCATTCAGAATCGACCTCTACCGGCAAGGCAATGACAGATGCCTATCATCTGGCACAGAAAATTGTCAAAAAGCATGTTAACGCCGGTGATGATGACATCCTGATCTTTACCGGAAACGGAATGACATCGGCTATTGCCAAGCTACAGAGACTCCTGGGCTTAAAGATCCCTGAACAGGCTATTAAATACTGTTCATATTCAAAAGGAAATTACAAAAACTGCAAAGACATCCCGAATGATAAGCGTCCGGTCGTTTTTTTAACTCATACGGAACATCACTCCAATCACACCTCCTGGTTTGAAACTCTTGCAGAGGTTGTTGTTTTAGAGCCTTCCGCCGATCTTACGGTTAATCCTGAAACGCTGCGAAGGGAAATAGTAAGGTATAAGGACCGTCCACTGCTGATTGGCTCCTTTTCCTCATGTTCTAACGTAACAGGCTACTTCCCTCCTTACTATGAACTGGCAAAGATCATGCATGAGAATCATGGATATTGTTTTGTGGATTTTGCAGCCTCAGCTCCCTATGTAGATATCGATATGCATCCGGCTGACAAACTTCATCAGCTTGATGCCATATTCTTTTCCCCCCATAAATTTCTCGGCGGACCGGGCAGTGCCGGAGTACTGATATTCAATAAGGAACTTTACAAAAATGATATCCCCGATAATCCCGGGGGAGGAACCGTAAAATGGACAAACAGATGGGGCGGATACAGGTATATTACCGATATTGAAGTTAAAGAAGATGGAGGAACGCCCGGATTTCTACAGGGTATTAAAGCTGCTCTTGCGGTCAGACTCAAGGAAAATATGAACACAGGGAAAATACATCAGAGAGAAAATGAACTTATAGAAATAACCTTCAGGGAGTTATCAAAAATAAACGGCCTGCACATTCTGGCATCTGATATCACCGACAGACTGGGGGTGTTTTCTTTTTACGTTGATAATGTGCATCACAATCTGGTTACAAGCCTTTTAAACGACCATTTTGGTATACAGGTAAGAGGAGGTTGTTCCTGCGCTGGCACATATGGACATTTCCTTCTTAATGTCGACATGAATATGTCAAAAGAGATCACTGATAGAATTGATGCCGGAGACCTGTCAATGAAACCCGGCTGGATCAGATTATCTCTGCATCCAACCATGACAAATGATGAATTATTATATATCACAGAGTCCATCAGGCAGACAGTTGAAAATGCTGAGCAGTGGAAGAAAGATTACTGCTATGATATACACACAAATGAATTCTCTCACTGTAAATCGTCTGAAATGAGATAATCGCTATTCAGACTGGTTTAAATTAGTCTGATTAAACATATTGGAACAAATTCTGTTCTATCATCAGTCAAATCAAATAATTAATACAGGAGGTCATAGAATGAATGTTATTGATACGGTATCAACAGATGTTTTAATAATAGGGGGCGGTCCCTCAGGTTTAGCCACTGCAATTCACCTCGCCGACCTGTTAAAACAAAGCGGCCAGACCAAAAGAATATTACTTATAGAAAAAGGCCGGGCAATTGGCAGTCATATATTATCCGGCGCCGTAATAAAACCTTCCGTTTTTAAAGAATTACTGCCTGAAGCGGATTTTCCCGAGATCCCGTTTAATTCTAAAGTCACAGTTGATAAAACAGTATTTCTTACGGAAAAAAGGGCCCTGGTCCTGCCCTTTCATATACCTTACATGAATAATAAGGGCAATTATGTAGCTTCCCTGGGAGAAATATGCAGGTATCTCGCAGAAAAAGCACAGGAAAAAGGCGTGGAGATATATACCGGATTTGCTGTGGATGAAATATTATATAATAGACGGAAAAGTTATTGGTGCAAAGACCAAAGACACAGGCATAGACCATCTGGGCAATCAGCTGGAAAATTTTCAGCCGGGTACCCGGATCGAAGCCGGAATCACGGTTTTTGCTGAGGGAACCAGAGGCAGCCTGACTAAAACGCTGATCAAAAAGTTTAATCTGACAAAAGACAGGAATGAGCAGGTTTACTCATTGGGATGCAAAGAATTGTGGTCAATCCCGGAAGGAAATATCAAACCTGGTGAGATCTATCATACAATGGGCTATCCGCTTCAGAACGATGAATTTGGAGGAGGTTTCATCTATGGATTGACTGAAAACCGTGTAGCCGTGGGACTTGTTGTTGGTCTTGATTATAAAGATCCTTCGTTTGATGTGCATGATGCATTTCAGATCTGGAAAACCACTCCGTTTGTTTCAAGAATATTAAAAGGAGGCAAATTTCTGGAATATGGAGCTAAAACCCTTCCCGAAGGAGGTTATTATGCAATTCCAAGGTTGTTTCTCGATAATGCATTGATAGTTGGCGACAGTGCCGGCCTGGTTGCAATGCCTGCCTTGAAGGGAATACATCTTGCAATCAAATCAGGTATGCTGGCAGCGCAAGCTATTGCCGGCGCATTATCTGATAATGATACCTCTGAGAAGAGCCTTCAGCGGTATGAAAAACTGATAAATAACAGTTTTATACAGAAGGAATT
This sequence comes from uncultured Bacteroidales bacterium, assembly GCA_963791065.1. Classification (GTDB taxonomy): domain Bacteria; phylum Bacteroidota; class Bacteroidia; order Bacteroidales; family VadinHA17; genus LD21. Next base: position 260,080 of record CAWBQN010000014.1, on the reverse strand, counting down.
ATATCCTGTCAGTAACTTCAGACAAGCATTTGCCAAAGGATTGATTGCCGGTGGATTACATTTCGGAACACAGTTAATGACAGGAGGAGCAGGATTTTTCGGACGGTTGAGATCCCATCCCGATTATCTTACCACAGTTAAGTTAAGTGAGCTTAAAAAGAAACCGTTTAAAGAACGGTTTAAAGGGAAACTTGAATTTGATAAAATTCTGACTTTCGATAAATCCACCGATGTATATCATTCAGGAGTGCATCATGATGAGCAGCAGGTGATCCATCTTCATATTAATAACCCGGAAAATTTCGATGCAGTAAATATCGCAGAGTATGGAGCACCCGAAGTATCTTTCTGTTCATCTGAAGTATACGAACTCCACACAAACAAAGCTGGCCTCAAGGAGATCAGAATACATGCCGAGAACTGTATGCATTGCAAAACCTGTGATATCAAATCTCCCGGGCAAGGCATTACATGGGTTGTGCCAAACGGCGGAAACGGTCCCGATTTTCAGAATATGTAAATAATAAAAGATGACATTAAAATGGCTTTAACAATAATCAGCTTAATAAAACAGGTTCCGCTCCCGAGCGAAATGAGAATGGGGGAAGATGGATTAATGGACCGGACAAAAGCAAAATCTATAATTAATATTGATTGCCAGTTTGGTCTTGAAGCCGGGTTACAATTAAAAAAACAATATCCCGACGCAAGATTAATTGTATGTTCAATGGGGCCGAAATCATTTGAAAATGCACTCAGAAAAGCAATTTCGATGGGCTATGATGACGCATATCTGCTATCCGACCGTAAACTTGGAGGCAGTGATACCTATGCGACGGGACTGGCTCTCTCCACAATGCTCAAACATCTGGGATTCACTAAAGATTCAAAAGATCCCTTTATAATACTGGCCGGCCGTCAGACAAGCGACGGTGATACTGCTCATGTACCCTCACAGGTTGCTGAAAGTATCGGAATACCTCAGGCTACTTTCGTTGAAAGTATTAAAGCAGACGGTCACGGAAATATTATTGCAAAAAGAATTATTGAAGGTGGTTTCCAGATGTTAAAACTGCCTATGCCATGTCTTGATTTCCATGACTCCTACCGGCATACCGCCGCGTAAGTCATCATTAAGCGGGGCTATTAAGGCCCGGTCTCTCAATATTACCACATTTGGAATTGATGATATTGGATTGGGAACTGAGAAAATCGGTTTAAACGGTTCTCCGACTATTGTCGTCAAAGTTGTCAATATTGGAAGTGAACGGCCACCGATAAAAATGTCAGTGGGACACAATGAAGTATCTTTGGTTGACAGCTTTATCGCTAATTTTAAAAGCGGAGGCAATGTCTTTGAGAAAAAAGATAAAGAGGCAAAAAAAGAAACAGAACGTCCCGATTTCCCTGATAAGGACTTCCGCAACGGAGCAAAGGGAATCCTTACATGGGCAGAGATCACAAATGATAAGATCTCGAGACCTTCTCTTGAACTTCTTACTCCTGCCAGAAAACTGGCAGCCAGTCTTGGTCCTGATACCAGGGTAATGACACTGGTTATCGGAAAGAACGTAAAACAGTTTGCCCGGACTTTGATTGAATATGGTTCTGATGATATTATCCTGGTTGAAAATGACAGGCTTGAGGAATACATGGTCATGCCTTTCGCATCAATTTTTGCACAGGTCATAAAAGAACGGAAACCTGAAATTGCACTTTTTGCAGCTACAACATCGGGTCGTGAGTTAGCTCCCAGGATAGGAATGAAAACTGATAGCGGAGTGACTGCTGACTGTACCGGGCTTGAAATAGGGGAATATATCGATAAAAAAGAAAAAGTCATTTACAAACCTATTCTTGAATCAAGGCGACCCGACTTACGGGGAAAGCAAACTTGCTACAATTCTTGGTTTTGTCTGTCCTCAGATATCTACAGCAAGAGCAGGCACATTTGAAATTCCGAAGCGATATTGAAGGGAGACAAGGTACCATTTCAGAGTTCAAGCCTGTTCTTTATGAAAAAGACTTTGTCGTTGAAATCATGCAAACAGAGAGAGGTGAAGGCGGAATGCAGAATCTGTTTGATGCAGACATAGTCGTTTCAGGCGGAAGAGGCACCACTGTCGATAATCTAAAACTGGTTAAAGAACTTACTGAAGCATTAAGAAATCAGGGAATAAAAGCCGAATGGGCAAGCAGCCGTCCGGTTGTTGATGATGGAATTGTAGAATATGCCAGGCAGATAGGTCAGACGGGCAAAACAATCCGTCCCAAGGTATATATTGCTGTCGGTGTTTCAGGTGCGATACAGCACCTGGCCGGGATGAAAGAATCTGAAAAAATTATTGCCATTGACCATAATCCTAAGGCAAATATTTTCCATAATGCGGACTTTGGAATCGTTGGTGAATATACTGATATCCTGCCTGAATTAATAGAGCGGGTCAAAGCAGGCTTTAAATTCGGCCTGGAAGCCAGGAAAAGTTAACAAAGACCTGCCCGGAATCAGGGCTGCAGGAATTCAAGGCCTACTTCTTGACTATATCGGAGAAAATTATGATATTTACAAGGATCATTCACTGACCTGAACGAACTCTTGCGGATATGAAAATAATAGCCTGGATACGCCTGTTTTTCATTGCAGTAGTATTATTATTTGTGACAGAGGGCTGTAAAAAGGAAATTGCAGGCTCAAATCCTGAAGTCAGCACTGTCGGATTGTCTCTTATAACTCCGGTATCAGCTTCCTGTGATGCAATAGTGAAATCTGACAGAAGCTCAGAAGTAACCGAAATAGGCGTTTGCTGGAGCATGCTGCAGTCCGCCACGGTTTCTGATTACAAAGCTGTTCAGAACAGTTTCTCCGGAACCCTGAATTTTACAACCTACCTTTGCGGACTCAAATCAAATACGACCTATTTTGTGAGGGCTTATGCAACCAGCACCTCAGGAACAGTCTATGGCAATGAATTATCCTTTACAACTCCGGTTGATCATTCAGGTGAACAAGGGATCCTATTGGATATTGAAGGGAACATTTATAAGACAATTGGAATCGGATCGCAGATATGGACAGCAGAGAATATCAGAACTACCAGACTTAACGACAGTTCAGATATTACCAATGGCCAATGTTTCAGATGCTGGAGTTCTTTACTATCTCCGGGATATTGCTGTTATGATAATGATGAACTGAATAGATCTCTTTATGGAAATTTGTATAACTGGTATACGGTTAATACCATGAAACTTTGTCCTTCAGGCTGGCATGTACCGTCTGATTATGAGTGGACCATTCTCGAGACATACCTGGGAGGAAGCCTCGTTGCAGGTGAAAAAATGAAAGTGTCTGAAAACACTAAGGCTGACAACGGCAATACTGGAAATGAAAGCGGTTTCACAGCTCTTCAGGGAGGCTACCGGGGTGATAATGGAGTATACATCAATGGCGGAGAAACCGGTGTATTCTGGACCTCAAATTCGGCCCCGGAGAATAAAGCCATTTATCGCTCCATAGGCACTAACAGTTCTGAGATCATCTGGGGGACCAACCCCGTTCGCTGGGGAGCATCAGTCCGGTGTGTCAGGAATCAGGCCGATCCTTCTTCGCGATAATATAACTTCTAATTCAATTCCTTTGCAATAGCCATTGCAGCAATTGTACCATCGGCCACGGCAGTGGTTATTTGCCTGTATTTTTTACTCGTTACATCACCTACGGCATAAATATCCGAAATGCTTGTCTTCATATTCTCATCGGATTTGATATAACCCCAGTTATCAAGTTGCAGACTATCTTTGAACAGTTCAATGTTAGGTTTCATTCCAATGAAGATAAAAACGCCATCACTTATCAGTTTGGTACGCTCGCCGGAAATCAGGTTTTCAATTTCGGTAACCATCTTATCGCCGTCTTTGACAAAAGCCCTTGGCTCGCTGTTGAAGATGAAATTCATCTTAGGATTTGCAAATATCTTTTCCTGTGCCTTTTTATTCGCAGTAAACTTATCAAACTGATGCACTATCGTTATCTTGCTGGCAAAACGGCTGATATAATCCGATTCCTCAACAGCAGAGTTGCCTCCGCCTATTATCACAACCTCTTTATTATCAAAATATTTCGCATCACATGTAGCACAATAAGAGATCCCTTTTCCTTTTAGGTTTTTTTCTCCTGATGCTCCGGTCGTATTAGGTGTAGTTCCTGTGGCAATAACTATCTTTTTGGCCCTGATAGTCTCATATTCATCTATAACAACTTCCTTTTTCTCGAGATCTACTTTTGTAACATCGACAGCAACCTTATAAACAGTTCCGCAAAGTTTGGTCTGTTCGCTCATATTATGTGAAAGCAGGTAACCTGCCTGCGGTTCAATAAAGCCAGGGTAATTTGAGACTTCATGAGTCGTCGATACCTGTCCGCCTGGCAATGCAATATCAATCAGTACAGTGTTGATTTTCGATTGACAAAGATATAACCCTGCAGTAAGGCCGCCCGGGCCCGCGCCAAGGATTATAACATCATAATCCGAAACAGAGGGCTTAATCTTTGAAGTGATCTCTTTCCTTCGAACCTCAGATAACATCAGATCAAGATTTTGAATGATATTACTCCTTTTGATACCTCCAGTTAGTCTTTCTCCGGTTTCTTTACCACCATCAAAGAATAATAAAGTTGGTGAAGATTTAACACCTAGTTTGTCTGCCAGGGCCCTGTTCTGTTGACGATAGATTTTGAGGAACCGGATGTCATTCCCGTAAAGTTTAGAAAGATCTTCAAATTTGGAGGCTAAAGCCTCACAGGGAGGACATTCGGTTGAATAAAAATCAAGGACAACTTTGCCTGCATTTAAAACATCTTCATTAAATTCCTTTTCAGTTATTTCTTTCATATTTCTAGTTCTGAGCGTATATTAATTTATCAACAGATTTATTTTGAACTCCTCCATCTTCAAAGTACTCCGAAAATCCAAGTTCCAGAAGTTCCGGAACCGGCCGGCAATCGGGTGAAAGGATGGATCCGGTATGGTTTTTTGCAACTGAGCCGCATCCGCCACCGCAAGCTAGTTGCAGATTACATTCCTTACATTCAGGAATGGAAACAACATCGCGCGATTCCCACTGTTCGATTTTTTCACGGTTAATATTAATTTGCGGATAGAAAGTTCCCAAGTGATTCATCTGATTTCCCGACAGTTGCTGTACAGGAATAGATTTGTCCGGTATAATCAAAAGCCCATTCTGTTTTACATGCAGGGCATGAATCAAACAGAGCATCAGGCAAGCTCCCGTTTTCAGACAGGAATTTAGCAATAGAATAAGCAGGTTTGTAAAATTCCAGTATATGAGGATGCTGTTGAGTCAGTTCATGTATCTTTTCGAAAAGTGTAACCCTGCTGAAAAGTTTATCAGGAGAAGACTGGCAATGATGCAACTCATAATTTCGCCCCAGCTGTGTTTTAAAATACGGACTTTTAGACCAGCCTTTATCATTAGCAAATTTTGCAAGATCAGGCAGGCTATCGATATTCTCTTTATCGACCACCATTCTGAGATTGACCGTAATTTTATTTTTCAGACAGGCATCTATCCCGTAAACAATTGCAGCAAATGTCCCTTTACCGCTTTTCAGAAAGCGCCGGCTATCATGCACAGGTCCGGTACCATCCAATGTCACCTGAATCTCACGGATACTCTTGTCTTTCAGAATATTAATATAACTTTCAAGATTATAGCCATTGGTGACAAAACTAACATCAAGTCTCTCATCTGCAGCCTTGTTTAACAGGTATTCTATAGATGCTTTCTGCTTTGGGCTATTCAGAAGAGGTTCACCTCCGAAGACAGTAATATATTTATTACGGCCGGCAAACTCCTTTCTGATATAATCGAAAAATGAATCAATCACTTCATTGCTCAGGTCCTTTTCAGGATGATTGTATTCATCCTGGTAGCAATATGTACATGCGAAGTTGCAGCTATAGTTAGTCACGAAGAAAAGTTGGATCTCATCCTTGTTCCTCGAATCAAGGAAGTCGAGATACTTTTTCCGATATAATCTTTTCTCCTCTTCCTCATCTGCCAGGTAACCCTTTTCTGTCAATTCTGCCAGAAAGGGCTCATCCTGAAGAGTCAGCATGTTTTGTACCGCTTTCAGCTTTTCAGCATCATCAGCACTGAGTATGTCAGCATTTCCTGAAAGCAGGTTGACAATGAAATGGCTTTCAGAATTCCGTATTTTCGAAAAAATGTTAAATCTTGAGTATTTCATCCCTCTCAATCGTGGCAACCGACAATGGTTTTAGATGTTTTCGCACAACACTGAGCCGGTTTTACATTCACTTTTGCTTCTTTCTTTTTAATCAGGCTTTTCATATTTGAAATTAATTGTTTGGTTAATAATACTTTATATATCTATTTATCTCTGGTTCCCGCAGTTACAACTACCCGATGGTCTTTTTCCCGTTATTGTCCAGCTGGAGACCATTACTTTCCCTTTCTCATAAGGTTGTGATTCTTCCAGTATTTTGATTGAAGAGAATCCTGCATTTCTCAACTGTTCCAGATATTCATCCCTGGTCACAGAGCCAGCCCAACACTCAGCAACTGCTACCGGATCGTTTCTGTATTCTTCAGGAATCGCTTCTGTCGCATAAATATCACTTATAACAAATCGGCCCCCTTTTCTGAGGATTCTGAAGATCTCATTCCAGGCTGTCTGCTTATCAGAAGCATGATTTATTGTACAATTTGAGATCACCAGATCTGCTGTATTATCTTCCAGGCCGATCTTTTCAAGAGGACTTTGTATAAATCTGGCATTTGTGATTCCAAGGCGGCTGGCTGTTGCAGTTGCCTTTTGAATCATACCGTCGGATATATCAATACCATAAACAAAACCATCTTTCCCAACATTTTCAGCAAGTCTTAATGCATCCGTCCCTCTTCCGCTTCCAAGATCAACACATACTTCGCCTGTCTGTGGCTCTGAATAATTCATTGCACCACCGCACGACAGGCAACAGGTTGATTCTGCCAGTTCACTGTAACGTTTGTTTATTTCAGTATACCCCATTATCTCATTTCTTTCTTTTGTCATTTAATAAAAAATTCACAGTACAAAAATACATTATCGCTCCGCAAAGGAAGAGGAAATAAAAACGCAACATGACAGGTTACCGATTGATTCACGACAACTTTTTTATTGATTTAAGTTAACTTTGTACCTTTTAATGAATCTTAATAACATGAAAACTATTCTTGAAATAGATAAGGATTTTATTTGTGATATACAGGCACCGTGCTTTCAGGCATTATCATCGGATGAAGCGGAGCTTGTGAGGGCCAGCAAAACCCAGGTACTGTTCCGTAAAGATGATAACCTCACAAAGCAGGGAGCATTTGCTACTTATGTACTATTTATGATTGAAGGTCTGGCAAAACAATATCTTGAAGGAGATGCAACAAAGACCTACAACCTGAGGATTATCAGACCAGGTGAATTTGTTGGACTTTCATCGGTGTTCGCAGAAAATACTTTTAATTATTCCTCTGTTGCTCTGACAGACTGCCAAGTCTTTCTTGTTGAAAAGGAAGCAATTTCAAAGCTGGCTAAACAAAATGGAGAATTCGGGTTCAATATTATCAGACGATATTGCGAGCAAAACACAAATCTGATCAACACGGTCCGTAACCTTATGTACAAGCAGATGAATGGCAGAATGGCAGACACTTTATTATATATCAACAATATAAAAACCGAGAAAGAAGAAATATTTCAGCTTCTTTCACGGAAAGATATGGCCGACTTTGCAGGAATTTCAACTGAAAGTGCAGTTAAGCTTCTTAAAAATTTTGAGAAGGATGGACTGATTAAACTTCATGAAAAGGATATCAGAATAATAAATCATGATGCTCTTGTCGAACTAAGCCGGAAAGGGTAATATTCAAATTAACAGCAATTTAAATCCAAGAATATTTACCAGTTTCTGGCCGGGACAGAAAATCTGATATGCCGGGGGCCATACCCTGGACAGATACCGATCCTGAGCTTCCCGGAACTTTACAACCAATTCATCCATGGCTGGCAGATTCGCGCCTTCTTTATAATTATACCCGAGAACGTTAATTATCTGGACAAGATCATTGAACTTACCCAGATTCTGTGTCATATTATCAAGCTTTTTTTCAAGACTTTTTACTACAGCCGGATTTAACGGACGGAATATATTCAGCTGAAACAGGAAATCCTTTGATTTTTTTCTGAATCGGTGCAACATAGCGGGTTTTGGACTGTTTCTGCACGAAAGGTAGATATCCACGACACTGATATATGTCTGCTCCAGTTCTTTAATAAGTTGCTGAGGGTCCATCATATTCATAGATTGAAACCGTATCCGGAAACCGGTGCGGTTCAAAAGATCTTCAATTCGTTCCAATGCTGATTTCATATCTTCTGATGGTTCTGCAGCAGGCCCCGGCTTTTCAAGCATAGCTGTGAGTGTCACATTATCTATGAGTCGGGAAAAGATATCCGGATTTTCTTTCCTGAACTCCCTGAGGATTTTTCGTTGCACCGATGTTTCACGCTGAGAGCTCAATACACGTCCTACTTCTCTGAGCGAGGACATATCCCTGTTAAGATTCACCTTATCAAGCTGTGTGGCTGACAGTTTAAGCAGTGCCCTTGATTTCTTCATCAGGACACGAATATCATGAACGGTCTTCTCATCAGGAATAACTGACTGTTTCAATAATACCTGTGATTCTCTGATGTATCCCGCGAGGGCAGGCTTGATAGGCTTCAGTTTCACGTAATCGAGTTCCATTTAAAAATCTGATATTTACAACCAAGACTTATAAAATTACAAAATTATAATTATAAGGACAAAATCCAGGTTTTACCTTAGTGAACCTTAGCGTATTCCTTAGTGTTCCTTAGTGGTAAAAATAACCATTTAACCACAAAGGATCACAAAGTTCAGCTCAAAGTAACACAAAGGGATAGTCCGAATAATTTGTAACAAATTATTAACTTATAATTACTTATAAAGAGTTAAATTTGCTTAAACTAATAGAATTAAGCTGAGATGGGTAAAATTACAAGAGGCCAGAGGATTGGCATTTTGACTGCCGGTGGTGATTGTCCTGGTATAAATGCTGCCATTCGAGGAGTCGGAAAGACAGCTATTGTGAAGTACGAAATGAGCCTCGTTGGTATAAGCGATGGATTTACGGGGATGATAAACAAGGAGTACAGGGAACTGACCGAATCTGATCTCTCGGGTATACTTACTGTTGGCGGAACAATTCTTGGAACTTCAAGAGAAAAACCATTCAAGAGCAGCGGGAAAGGGAAGAATGAAATCAGCAAACCTGTTCTGATCAAAGAACATTATGAACAGATGGGACTCGACTGCCTCGTTTGCATAGGAGGAAACGGGACTATGAAAACTGCCCATCTTCTCTCGCAGGAGGGACTTAATGTAATCGGTATTCCAAAGACTATTGATAATGATGTCTGGGGCACTGATCTCACATTCGGGTTTGATTCTGCCGTTAATATTGCCACTGAAGCAATAGATCGTTTACACTCAACTGCCAACTCCCATAAACGGATCATGATAATTGAAGTAATGGGACATAATGCCGGATGGATAGCCCTCTATTCGGGCATTGCAGGCGGAGGAGATGTTATCCTGATACCTGAGATCCAATATGATGATAAGAAGATCGCAGAATATCTCATGCATCGTGTAAATGAGAATAAACCTTACTCAATTGTTGTTGTTGCAGAAGGTATAAGGAATCCAATAAAGGACAGCTGTTCAACGGCCCAGTCGTTAAGCAAAAGAATTAATGAGCTTACCGGACTGGAGACCAGGGAGACGGTACTGGGCTATATACAGCGCGGAGGAACCCCCTCGCCTATGGATCGTGTTCTGGCAACAAGATATGGCTCTGCAGCTGCCGATCTGATAGCAGAGCGTGACTTTGGGAAAATGGTCGCTCTGAGAAATACCGGAATCGTTCCTGTGCCCCTCTCAGAAGTGTCGGGTAAACTAAAACTTGTTGATCCAAAAGATCCTCTTGTAATTCAGGCTCAGAAAATGGGTACTAGTTTTGGAATTTGAAAGTTCATTGCATCGTTGTTTATCAATGAAATACAGGGTATGAAAAGATTGATTTTTGTCAGGCATGGGAAAGCAGAAGATGAGTCTCCTGAAATATCAGACTTCGAACGCTCGCTGACACTTAAGGGAAAAGTTATATCAAGACTGATGGCACAAAAGCTGCGGGAGAAAATTAAACATCCGGGGGCTATTCTTACAAGTCCTGCATTCAGGGCTCTTGAAACAGCTTTGATCTTCGCAGAAGCGTACGAAATCGATGCAGAAAATGTAATAATGAACAGCAATATCTATAATAAAATGAACATGCAGAATCTGCACTCCATACTTTCAGCTGTAAATGAAGTGACTGAAGTTGTTACTCTTTTTGGCCATAACCCGTCATTTACACAGATAGCGAATAATCTCAGCAGGGAAGGATGTGATTTTATGCCCAAGAGCGGAGTCGTGTGTATTTCATTTAATATTATGACCTGGTCAGATATTGCCCGCAATACCGGCACAATTGAATATTTTCTGAAACCCGGAGAAATACTATGAATAAAAAATACATTCCAAAGGAGATCAGCTGGCTGTCATTTAATGAACGTGTTTTACAGGAAGCTGAAAATAAGGAAGTACCCCTTCTGGAACGGTTTAAGTTTCTGGGTATCTATTCAAATAATCTTGATGAATATTTCAGAGTAAGGGTAGCCACACTGAAAAGGCTTTCGATGCTTAGTTCGAAATCAAAAGAAATACTTGGCTACAATCCAAAGACCACTCTTAAGACTATTCAGGAGATTGTTATTGCCCACAATACCAAGTTTGAAAAGATCTATGCAGGTCTGCTTCACGAACTGGCAAAATATAATACTCATATTATTGATGAAAAGCAGCTCAATCAGGAGCAGGCTGAATTTGTAAGGACTTACTTTCATAAAGAAGTCAGGACGAGACTCATGCCATTTCTGATCGAAAAGGAAACCAGTCTGCCAAATCTGACTGACGATGCAATCTACCTGGCAATTTACCTTGCAAAAACCGACACTCAAAAAAGAAGATATGCACTCCTTGAGATACCATCGGGCGTGCTTCCCCGATTTATAGTCCTTCCTGAAAAAGATGATAACAAGTATATCATTTTTCTCGATGATGTTATAAGGTTTGGCTTAAACGAGATCTTTTTCATCTTCGATTTCGACGATATATCAGCATACACAATTAAACTTACAAAGGATGCCGAGCTGGAAATTGCAGATGATATATCTGAAAGCTATATTGATAAACTGTCAAAAAGCCTGCAGCAGCGTAAAAAAGGTACTCCGGTTCGTTTTATATACGACAGGACCATGCCTCAGGACCTTCTGAAAATCATTACCAAAAAGCTGAATTTCGGACCCGACGATGTGATAATTCCGAGCAACAGGTATCACAATTTTAAAGATTTCATGAACTTCCCCAATCCCGGCAGGAAAAAGCTGTTCAGTGATCCTTTCATTCCTATTCAACATCGTGATATTCAACCTGGCAGAAGTATTCTATCTGCGATTAAAAAGAAAGATATCATGTTCTTTTTCCCATATCACCCTTTTGATCACTTCATTGACTTGTTGCGTGAGGCATCGATCGATCCTTATGTTGTATCGATTGAGATCACTCTTTACAGGCTGGCAAGGAATTCGAGTGTAATTAATGCCCTTTTAAATGCTGTCAGAAATGGCAAATCAGTGACGACAATTGTTGAACTCCAGGCCAGGTTCGATGAGGAGGCAAATATCCTGTGGGGCAATAAACTCCTCGAAGAAGGCGTAAAGGTAATTTATGGTGTGCCCGGATTAAAGGTCCACTCAAAGCTTTGTCTGATAACACGTGTGAAAAATGATATTACACAACGATATGCAGCTGTAGGTACAGGTAATTTTAATGAGGATACTGCAAGGGTATACACTGACCTTCTTCTACTGACTACCGATAAAAAGATCACGAATGAAGTTCTTAAAGCATTTAACTTCTTCAGCGTGAATTATAAAAAGGACAACTTCTATCACCTCGTGCTGTCTCCCTTTTTCCTCAGGAATAAGGTCATTTTGCTTATAGAAAATGAAATAAAGAATGCCAAAGCCGGTAAAAAAGCTTTCATATATCTAAAGCTCAACAACCTTACTGACACAGAGATCATCAACTGTCTCTATGAAGCAAGCCAGGCAGGTGTTAAGATAAGGTTAATCGTAAGAGGAATGTTATCACTTATCCCAAGGGTAAAGAAGCTGAGCGAAAAGATAGATGCAATAGGAATTGTTGACAGGTTCCTCGAGCATTCGCGATTTTTTATTTTTTGCAATGGAGGAAATGATCAGATTTATATTTCTTCCGCTGATCTGATGACAAGGAATCTTGACCATAGAATTGAGGTTACATGCCCCATTTTTGATAAGAGTATTAAATGTGAGATAAGGAAAATTTTTGATATCCAGTGGGAAGATAATGTGAAAGCCAGAATTTTTGATGCGAACCAGTCAAATAAATTCGTCAAGCCTGGAAAGAATGCCCTTAATCAGTCGCAAATTGAAGTATATAACTGGCTGAAAAAACCAATTGACAAGGTCCTGTCAAAGTAATCCAAAACATCTTTCGAAATGAAATATATTGTACTCACTATCGGAACTATTCTGATCATTCTCTTTTCATGGTTCTTATCTATAAAATATAAAAGATATCATGGCATTGCGAGGTTTTTTGCATTTGAGAGTGTCTTCATTTTAGTTTTCCTTAACATCAGGATCTGGTTTAAAGATCCTTTTTCATTATTCCAGTTAGCTTCATGGATCCTTATGTCACTGGCTCTGTATGTGGTTATAACAGGATTCCTTTTACTTAAAAGAAAAGGAAATCCCGACACAAACTTTGAAAATACCTCTTTGATCGTAAAATCAGGAATATACGGCTTAATACGTCATCCCCTGTATCTTTCAATCTTCCTCTTTGGCACAGGTGTCATGTTAAAACAGCCGGATCAGGTTCAGTTGATCCTGGGAGCCATTAATCTTATTGCAGTGTATATTACAGCACGTATTGAAGAGACTGAGATGATCGCAAAATTTGGTGATGAATACAGGATTTACATGAAAGAGACGAAGATGTTTATCCCGTTTATTCTCTGACAATGAGAAACTCACCCCCCATTCCCCCTCTCTAATACTTAGAGAGGGGATGTAATACTCTGTTTATTAATTTGTTTCCCCCTCTTTGCGAAGCAGAGAGGGGGATTAAGGGGGTGAGTTTGCCTTGCGCCGTTGAGCCATTGAACCTTACCTTAAACATTCCGTTTTATGAATTGTTAATACAGATACAATGTTGATTTAAAATTATACAAATGAACAGAAGAGAGGTTGTTCAAAAATTTTTGGTTGGCGGTACAGTGCTGGCTCTTGCTCCGTCAGTTCTTGAAAGTTGCGTAAAAATGTCGACCGATACGAGTACACCCGGAGGTGGTACCCCCGGATCGACTATAAATGTTGATCTTTCGCTTTCACAAAATTCAGCTTTAAATTCAGCAGGCAGCTCAATGATTGTCCAGAATATTTTAATTATAAATACCGGACAGAAGATCGTAGCCCTGTCAAGTATATGTACACATCAGGGATGTACTGTAGGCTACAATGCCGCTAACGGAGATATTGAATGTCCGTGTCACGGATCCGTTTTTTCAACATCGGGAAGTGTGCTTATCGGTCCCGCTTTCACTGCTTTGCGTTCCTATCCTGTATCCAAATCAGGAACGGTCCTTACAATTACCCTCTAAAGTAAAAAGGTTGTTATGCCTTAACAAACAACCTTTTATCTAATTAAAAAGGGGAATATACAAATTACTTCGAAGATAGCCAGGACATAATCTTATCCGACGTCGGCTGTTCTTTTGGATCCAGAACTTCCACAAGCTTTCCGTTCCCGTCAATCAGATATTTCTGAAAGTTCCATTTAACATCTGAGTCCATAACCCCGTTCTCCTTCTTGGAAGTGAGCCATTTATAAATTGGGGCCATATCATCACCCTTAACTGAAATTTTTTGCATCATTGGAAAAGTAACACCATAGTTATCGGTGCAGAATTTTCTGATTTCAGTAGCTGTCCCGGGTTCCTGGCCTCCAAAGTTGTTAGCAGGAAATCCAACTATTACCAGATCACCCTGGTTCTTCTTGTATAGCTCTTCAAGGGCCTTATATTGAGGTGTATTGCCGCATTTTGAGGCAACATTTACAATCATGATCTTCTTGCCCTTGAGTGACGCAAAATCGAAATCCTGCCCTTCGAGGGTTTTTACCTTGAAGTCATATATCGAAGTTTGACCAAAAGCTGAAACAGAAAATAGTATCATTGAAAATAGTATGCTTAGTTTATTTGTTTTCATGGCTATTGATTTACATTTGCATCAGTAACAATCGCACGGGACTTATGTTCAAAAAGACATGGAAACAGATTAGAATATTAATAATACTGGTCATTATTTTGATCTGCCTTCCTCATTCGATACTTCCACACCGTACCGATGACGATAAAGGGAAAGATGATCTGGAGACCTACAGGAAGTTGAATGAGAGAGAACAGAGACTTAAAGAGTTTGAAGATAATGATGATGCCCTGAATCTAAAAGTTGAACAGCTCGATATTATTAATAAAAGCAGGAGGCGCAGCAACGCTTCTCCCTTAAAGCTCGATATTCTTGCTTCAAGGGTTGCCAATAAGATGTGCAGAGAGGCAGCAGAAAACGGATATATCGGTCACTGGAACATGGCTGGAGAGGAGCCGTACCTCAGATATGCCTTTGCAGGCGGGTATGACCATGTTTCAGAAAACGCTTATGGAGAATGGTCCTCGCGCAATTACAATAATTCAGATGCGGTTATCAGTTCGCTGATGAAATCGGGACACCTGAAATTCATGGCTGAAAAGGCTCCATATGACGGTCATAGAAAAAACATCATTGATAAATCGCATAATTATGTAGGTATCGGATTCTCTATATCCGGAATGCAGTTCAGGTATTATGAGGAGTTTATTGACCGCTATCTTGAATTTGAAAATGTACCCTCCGCGGTAAAAGCCGGTGAACCCTGCAATATTACGGTAACAACGAACGGTCAGAGTTACTTATATTATATTATTATTTACAGGGAGAACATGCCCCAGCCTCTGTCACCTGAACAGATTAGCAGAAGAGGAAGCTATCTCGATTTCACAAACGAAATATACAAAGAAATATATGCCTGGGATCTTTCGCGTTACAGGAACGGTTATGTTTATCGGGTACCTCTGAATTTTTCAAAGGAAGGTTTGTACTATATTCATATCTTCACTGACACGAGGGAGATAAATAAACCGGCATCTCTGAATACAAAAGGGAAGACGCCGGTAAGCGGAATTGTAATTAAGGTAGACAGGTAGATAATCCCTGTTTATTTCTCAATTGCGTTTACAGAGGTAATGTTCATCACAACCGGAAAGGTCATATTCTGATCGGGAATTTCAATATTTCCGGTCATATTAGTTTTGACTGTTTCCTTCACCAAATAGCCTTCTTTCACAGCAAAAAACAATATCTGTGTCCCTGTATAAGGGCCGGTCGTATTTATTGTCATACCCTGGGCCTCGGTTGTCATTTTCCTGGAACCTGAAAGTGTTGCGGATATTTTTGCACATTGAACTCCGTCAACATCTTCCATCCCTTCAAATTTATAGCTCGATTCAACAGGCATCCATACCGTGCTTGTGGGAGTTTTGGTGTCTACAGTATCATTTGTAACCCAGGTATCACCTTCTTTAACTGCATTTGTTGGCAAGGACGGGAAAAAGTTAAGGAACGCCTGCGATAAACTGCTTTCGCCGCTGCCTTCAACAGTGAATACGATCTTAGAGGCTTCTGTATAATCAATTGTCTTTCCCGCAGGAGAGATTATCATATTAAATTCTTTCCCTTTTACTTCATTGATAGTGCCGCCTGCCAGTCCCTGTGGGGATTCAATATTCTGTGCCATGGTATCGACAGTAATACCAAGCTTAAGATTTTCACCTTGCATTCCGGCAGATTTAACTTCACATTTCATGTACATTCCTATGTTTACCAGCATTGATGATCCGTTAACATCCATATCCTGAACTATTTTGGTGTCAGTAACATATTTAAAAGTTTTATCTGCAGGATAGTTGTATTGTAATTTAACACCTCCTGTCTGGGGAGCTTCTGCAGTTTTCTTCTGGGAATAGCTAACGGAGCATATACAGGATAATAACAAAATCATACCTGCAACGAAGAGATTTTTAAAGTATAAGTTTTTCATTGATGAATAGATTTTAATAAATATTATTATGTTTAATTTTTTATATTACAAATATCACATTTTAAAATTAATTACCCGGCTACCCGAAAGAATATAATCGGATTAGCCAAAAACAGTAACATGTAACTGAACAAAGTTGTTTACATTTTTGTCAGTAAAATAAATTTGAACCTTGACTTATTAGCCTGGATCCGGGTCAATCAATTGAAAAGTTAGAAAACGCCACAAGCATTCTAACCAGTGATTTTTTAATAAATAAGAAGTTTAATATGAAAGCAGTAGTAATCGGAGAACCATCCGGAGCAACAATGGAAGTTATCATGACTGTCTATCCAAGACACAAACTTATTGTGGATAAGTATATTGAAAGAGGAGATGTTATAGGCATCGGGCCTTTTTCCGATAAGGGTAATATGGGAATTTTCAAGACTCGTGCTGCTGCTGAACAGTTTGTAAAAGAAGATCCATTTATACTCGAAGGTCTGGTAAAATCATTTGTAATCAGGGACTGGGACGACAATTTGCTTCCCGGATGAAACAGGGTCGTTGATAAAAAATAAAAAGCACAATCTAATACCGACGCTTTAATAATTCTGTAAAAAAGTTTTACGCTAATGGTAAAATATCTTTACGAGAGATAATTCCATTTTTATCATATCGTCTTGATATACTGGAAGCTTCAGTGTTGGCATGTAAATTGAAACTCTAAATATGAACTTGATTGGTTACTCAACCTGAATAATTATGTTGAAATATAACCTGGTAACTTCATTCCGAAGTATTAAACGGAATCTGAGTTTTTCAGTAATTAATATTTCAAGTTTATCTATTGGATTGACTCTGGTAATCATATTATTGGTATGGTTGCAATTTGAATTCAGCTTCGATGAGTTTCACGTAAATGCAGATAGGATATACAGGGTTGTAGTAGAATTTGAAAGTGAGAAATCTTCGGACAATTTTGCTGATACCCCAGCTCCTCTGGGTGAAGCTCTGAAAAAGAATATTCCTGAAGTGGTCGATTACGTCAGGTTCGGTAATTTAGGCAGAGTTCTTGTCAATTACGAAAATGAGCAATACTGGGAAGAGATCAGATTAGCTGATCCATCCATTTTTAAAATTTTCTCATTTAAGCTCCTGAAAGGTAATCCTGAAACAGCTCTTAATAATCTGGGGTCAGTTATTTTAAGTGAAACTAAAGCCAGAAAGTATTTTGGAAGCAGAAATCCTATGGGTCAAACATTACTCATAGGTGAAGGTGACAAAAAGACTCCCTATATCATTACAGGTGTAATGAAAGATATACCAGCCAATTCTCAAATTCAGTTTGATTTTTTGAGCTCCTTCTCAGAAGATATTAGTGATAAGTCCTGGGGAATGTGGAATTATTCAACCTATATTTTAGCAATAAACAATGTAGACTTAAAAACCCTTAGTAAAAAATTGCCGGATGTTGTTAATAAAATTCCGAGTGAAGACAAGTTTCAGCTTCATGTTCAACCGTTGCTCAGTATACATTTGCATTCAAGATTGCGTAATGATTTATCTACCAACACGAACATTAAAACCGTTTATATTATCAGTTCTATACTCATTCTTGTTCTTATTGTAGCCTGCATCAATTATATGAACTTAGCAACTGCCCGTTATACAAAAAGAGGGAAGGAAGCAGGATTAAGGAAGGTAACCGGAGCCACAAATTCAAATCTTATCGGACAATTTCTTTGCGAATCATTTGCCATAACTTTTTCTTCTTTCATAATTGCTCTGTTCCTTTTTTATTTATTTATACCGGTAATTACTATCCTTACCGGAATTCCCCTGAATTCAGAATCACTTTTCACCTTTACCTCATTTGTAAAATTCATAGTTCTGATAATACTAATAACTTTTATTGCAGGGAGTTACCCGGCATTTATGCTTTCATCAGTAAGTCCGGTACTGGCACTTCATGATGACTTAAAACTAGCTGGAATTATTTCAGTTAAGGGTTTAAGGAAAGGACTTGTAATTTTTCAGTTCTTCATTTCGATCGCTCTAATTGCTGGCACAATAGTGATTAAGGCCCAATTGGCGCTAATTAAGAATAAAAACCTTGGATTGAGTTCTGATCAGGTTGTTATTGTCCCAATATATCAGGCACAGGTTAAACCAAAGTATGAACTTTTTAAGAAAGAGATATTGACAAATCCTGCCATCATAAATGCTTCTGCGGTTGGCTATTATCCGGGAAATCAAGGTTATTCTCAAAATACCTGGTGGGAGGGCCTTGCTGAGGGCGACTTTTCACATCAGATGGACTGGTTGCCTGTAGATCAGGATTTTATAAGTACTCTGAGAATAGATCTGTTAAAAGGGGAGTTCTTTCCTAAAAACATCTCAGGTAAGGGTCCAATTGTTTATGTCCTGAACGAATTGGCAGTAAAGAAGATTGGATGGGATGATCCAGTTGGAAAGCGATTTGATATTATTGGTAAAGGAGTTGTAGTAGGAGTTATTAAAGATTTCAATTTTAAATCATTGCATAATGAACTCAAACCGGTAGCACTTACTTACTATCCTGAAGTGTTCGATAACTTAATGATTAAAATATCGACTGAGAATATTCCTGAAACACTTGATTTTCTAAAGAAAAAGTGGGAAAGTCTTTTCCCTCAATATCCATTCGAATTCACTTTTCTCAGTGATGATTTTCAGGAAATGTATAAAAAAGAGACAACAACATCATTAATAATAACTTATATCTCTTTAATGGCTCTTTTTGTTTCATGCATTGGACTATTCGGGCTCGTGTTGTTCACAATTGATACCCGGATTAAAGAAATAGGATTAAGAAAAGTTGCTGGTTCAACCACCGGGCGAATAGTTATAATGCTTAACCTTAAGTTTATTAAATGGATATTAGTATCATTTATAATTGCCTGCCCTATAATAATTTATTCCATGCATAAATGGCTTGAAAATTTTGCCTACAGAATTAATCTGAGTTGGTGGATATTTGCAATTGCCGGACTAATTACATTGATCATATCTTTATTAACGGTGAGTTGGCACACCTGGAGTACTGCAACAAAAAATCCAGTGGAGTGTCTCAAACATGAATAGTCGTAAACCGTTCTTTAATCGTGAAGACAGCGTACAGAAAGGCCCCATGACCTGTTATTACTGAATAGGTATACGAGACTGTCGGCAGAAGTAAACATCTTAGCCATGGAATATATTCCATTAGTGCTGGACGACCACCAGTAAGTACCATTCCCTTTATCGCCGAATACACCTGTATGAAGACGAAGGCCCCCTGGAAGCGCTGTAAAGCCGCTGCCGTTATTACTTTCCTGATCATTACCAACATTATTGAGTAAAGAATTAGAAGACCAGCCTGAAGTGGCTGCCATTGATTTAGCAATATCTTTTCCACTTCCCCCACATCCAAAACCATTGTTTATAAGATAATCCGTCAAAACTTCCCACTCTTCTATACGTGGAACATGCCAGCCTGTGGGACATATATTCCGGCTGTCGTTGACAGCATATGAAGTATACAATCTGCCATAAATAGCAGCGTTACTCTCATTGCCTTCATAGGCCCATTGATATTGCGGAGCCGTAAGAGATGATATATCCATTTCTGCAGGAATGGTTGACCCGATCAGATCTCCATTACTGTACCTGGTTGTCCTTAAGTTTTCTTTCATCCACTGCTGTGTGCCTGTGATTAAAGTCTTATAAACATTGCCATCAATGTCTGTCACCTCTCCATAATTATTAGTTGAAAACGAAATGCTATTTCCATATTCAGGACCTTTGCTGTTGACAGCATAAGCTCTTACAAAGTAAACTGTATTGGGATTAAGTCTAATCATTGAACATGTAAATGTCACTAATCCGGAGCTGTTTACGATTTTACTATCATAGACGGAGGGATTCGGGGAGGTACTCCAGCATATACCCCGGGAAGTTATTGTTAGTCCTGGATCACTTGTAATTTTCCCGCCGCCTGTTGCGGTGGTTTCTGTAATATCAGTTATTGGTGTTGTACTTATCTTGAGCACAATTTCTTTTTTACAGCCAGCCATATTAATTATCACTGTCGTAGCAATTACTGTTATAAAACCTGCGACTATTCTATTCATATTAACATATTTGTCAGACCTCAAATATACTTTTTTGTCTTGATAACAATGATGATGAAGAATCAGATGGCAGGATTATTAGCTCACTCGGTTCGCTGATGATCCTTTGGGGGGTGGCCTAAAAGAAAAAGCCTGTCGTTCGCTTCGCTCTTCGTAGCCTTTGGCGAAGAAGAACGAAGAAAGGCAGGATTATTAGCTCACTCCGTTCGCTAATGATCCTTTGGGAGGTGTACTAAAAGAAAAAGCCTGTCGTTCGCTGCGCTCATTTACGGCCTTTGTTTTTTCTTAAGCTTTTGAAAGCAAGCTTTCAACGCTACGAAAAATCAAAGCCCGGTCCGCCAAACGGCGGACCAGGCTTTTTCTTTTGTCGGGGTGGCAGGATTCGAACCTGCGACCCTCTGGTCCCAAACCAGATGCGCTAACCGGGCTGCGCTACACCCCGAATCGTTTCCAAAGGAAGCGCAAAAATATCATAAATTTTCTGATTTCATAATATCTGCGCATCTAAAATGATAATTATCTTAGAAGCACAGTCCGGGTTTATTTTTATAGCAAAAATCAATACGATCAGTGAAAAACATGAGCATATTAAAACTACGAATGAAATCACTTGCTTACTGATCCTTCAGGCATCGGACAGAAACGCCGGCAGACTTGTAGTAGCCCCAATTAATCAAACTGTCGGCATTGAAATGCATAGAATGGCCCCAGGCCAGAGGAGCGTCGTCTGTAGTAGTCCACCACCAGCCACTTTGGTGAAGGCCGAAATATGCTCCATGCTGACTGCGATAACCTCCGGGAAGACCAGTGAACCCGGTTGAGTTAGTGGCCCCTGTATTTGGAGCTTGCCAGTACGTAGTACCGGTTTGTTTCAATTTTCCGCCTGCGGTTGAGTCACCCCCAAGAAAACTTTTTAATGTCTGCCATTCTTCTAAAGATGGTACATGCCATCCTGTGGGACAAAGATTACGACTGTCAATCGCTGCATACCATGTATATAACCTGCCATAAATATCTGCATAACTAGCAGTATCATTATATGCCCATTGGAACTTTGGCGTGGCTTCAGCAGATATATCTGATGTGGAAGTTGGTATTAAATCACCATTGCTGAACTTTGTGGTTTTAAGGTTTTCTACCATCCATACCTGTGTACCTATGGTAACTGACGTGTAAACATTGCCATCTTTATCGGTCATCGATACCGGTACGGTTTTTTTGTCCTTATTACAACTATTTGTAAAAATAAGAACCATTAGAATAAATGAGTAAAAACAAATTCTGTTTAATGTTTTCATAGTTTGATTTGTTACATTAATCTAAACACGTAAGTATTGTGATTTGTTTAACAGAGTTAATTAATAAGTACAACGCTTAACATTTCCATCTGAGTTGTTAAGTCCAAATAATTCGCCACTGTTAATGGAATATTTATCCAGGGGTAATTGTCTATCTGTTCAGGGGCGTTGTTATGAGGATTGATATCTCCACACGGTTTAATAACACAATAGATTCGTTCCTAGATAAATCAAGATTATGAAAAAAGTAATTCCGGCCATTCTGGTTGCATGCCTCCTCAGTTCATGTTCAGAGAAAATATATACTTCATCAAGCTGGCAGAGCAACAAAGTTATGGTAGATGGTTATATACATGAATGGTCCAACCCCCTTAGGTTTTATGATCAGGAAACTGGGATCAGCTATGCTATTTCAAATGATCATTACAACCTTTACCTGTGCTGCAGCATTTCGAATGAGTTTCTGCAAATTAAAATACTTCGGGCCGGACTCGAGTTTGGTATAGATACCCTTGGGAAAAAATCCTTTGCCGTCACTATGAAATATCCTGTTGGCAATATATCGCAAACGGATATGAAGGCTAATTCTTCTCAAGCAGCTCCAGCCATAGCGGGTCCCGGGAATAAGCCTGACCGATCCCCTTTTAAACTCAAGCTACTGGCTGAGGCAAGAGAAATACAACTGGGTGGATTTAAACCGAATGTGGAGAAATTAATTTCTCTGTCAACTCAAAACAATACGGGCATATCAGCAGCGATAAATTTTGATGTTAATGGTATTATGAATTATGAAGCTGTGATACCATTTTCTACATTCTATAAAAATGAGCTGACACCATCTGATTCCAGCAAAATTTTTAACTATCGGATTAAAATTAACCCTGTTACGGGCTCAGGCTATAGTTCATACAGAAACAACGGAAGAAGCGGAGGCGGAATGCGTGGCGGTGGGATGAGCGGCGGAGGAATGAGGAGGTCGGCGGAGGAATGAGAGGCAGCGGAATGCGGGGTGAAGGCATGAATGAAAACAACTATCAAAGAAGCTCGAACACATCAGGTATGACTAAAACAACTATAAAGCTGAAACTTGCGTACAGATAATAAGAAACTGAAATTGGTTAAAAACATCTAGTACAGGTTATTCCTTCGTTCTGTCATACTCACATCTGAAATAAAATCATCATATTCCATCTCTTTGTCAACCATTCCTTTGGGACTTATTTCAATAACCCTGTTGCAGACAGTTTGAATGAACGCGTGATCATGTGAAGACATCAGGATATTTCCTTTAAACTTTATCAGAGTATTATTAAATGCCTGGATAGATTCCAGATCAAGATGATTTGTCGGCGTATCGAGCAGCATAACATTGGCATTCCTGATCATCATTCGTGCAATCATGCATCTTACCCGCTCTCCACCTGACAGCACATTCACCTTCTTATAAATTTCTTCACCTGAAAAAAGCATCTTTCCCAGGAAACCTCTCAGATACAGTTCACTTGTATCGTCAGAATACTGTGACAACCAGTCTATCAGATTCATATCCTTCTTAAAAAAATCTTCATTCTCCAGAGGAAGGTAAGCTTTAATAATTGTCTGACCCCACTCAAATGATCCGCTATCTGGCCTGATGTGGCCCTTAAGTATTTCGAAAAGCATGGTCATTGCGCGGGAGTCTCTTGACAGAAATACTATTTTGTCATTTTTATTTACTGAAAAATTCACGTCTTTGAACAGGATCTTCCCTTCAGCACTTTTGCTTAATCCCTTCACGGTAAGTATACTATTGCCAGGTTCTCTTCCGGGAGTAAATATAATTCCCGGATATTTACGGGTAGAAGGCTTGATCTCTTCAATATTAAGCTTTTCTATCATTTTTTTCCTGCTTGTTGTCTGCTTTGACTTTTTTACATTAGCACGGAACCGGGCAATGAATTCCAGAAGCTCCTTTTTCTTTTCCTCAGCCTTCTTATTCTGAGCTAGCTGCTGTCTGAGAGCCAGTTGGCTCGATTCATACCAGAATGAATAATTACCTGAAAACAGCTGTATCCTGTTGAAGTCAATGTCAATAATATGGGTGCATATTGAATCCAGAAAATGTCTGTCATGGGATACTACCAGGACCGTATTTTCAAATTCGGACAGCCAGTTTTCAAGCCAGTTAACTGTTTCGAGATCAAGATCATTTGTGGGTTCATCGAGCAAAAGGTTGTCAGGTTTTCCAAAAAGAGCCTGTGCCAGCAGTACTTTAACCTTATCTTTTCCCGATAGCTCTTTTAACAATTTGTGATGTTGCTCCTCCTTGATTCCCAGCCCACTCAATAAACTTGAAGCGTTGCTTTCAGCATTCCAGCCATCCATTTCGGTAAATTTTTCTTCAAGTTCTGAAGCCCTGATTCCATCGAGGTCTGAGAAATCTGATTTCACGTACAGGAGTTCCTTTTCCTTCATGGTACTCCATAGCTGGTTATGTCCCATCATAACCGTATCAAGTACCATGAAATCATCAAATTCAAAATGGTCCTGTTTCAATACTGATAACCTTTCGCCCTGACCGAATGTAACTGAACCGGTCCGGTAATCCACACCACCATAAAGCATTTTCAACAAGGTCGACTTACCTGCGCCGTTTGCTCCTATTATTCCGTAGCAATTGCCGGGGGTCAAAATCAGATTTACATCCTGGAACAAGATGCGTTTTCCAAACTGTATGCTTAGATTTGATGCTGTTATCATTAATTTTAATGGGTGAAAAATAATT
This sequence comes from uncultured Bacteroidales bacterium, assembly GCA_963791065.1. Lineage (GTDB taxonomy): Bacteria > Bacteroidota > Bacteroidia > Bacteroidales > VadinHA17 > LD21. The sequence continues at coordinate 235,437 of CAWBQN010000014.1, read as the reverse complement.
TTGTTTACCGGACAACTGAAAAGTCCGCAAAAGTAAACAATTTAAATCATTAACCACAAGATGACTGTAAAGAAGAGTAGTTTGATGGCAATATTGCAATAAGGTTGAGGTTAAGGCTGAGCCTGAGGGGCTGAGGCTGAGGCTGAGGTTGAGATCCTTAATCTTAACCTTAACCTTAACCTAGGGTTGTTTGATTTCCGGGAACCGGCCAGTCAGCTGCCTGTCAACCATCCATCCAGGGTATTCGGGGGTCAATGCGCTTATTTCATTGAGTTCCTTGAGTTCGTCGTCAGCCAGTTGTAATTGTGTACAGGAGATATTATCCAGAAGCTGTTCCTGATTTTTAGCTCCTATTATTACACTTGTGACGCCAGGTCTGTCTTTAGTCCATGTCAGAGCTATCCTTGCCACAGAGGCGCTATGTTTTTCACCGATCCTGGTCATGACATCAATTATATCGAATGCCCTTTCTTTGTTTATAGGCGGAAAATCAAAATTATCCCTTCTGCTGTCACCGGCAGTTTTAATATCCCTGGTGTATTTACCTGATAAAAACCCTCCGGCCAGGGGGCTCCATGGCATAATGCTTATTCCTTCACTCAGAGCCATAGGTACAATCTCCCTCTCAATATCACGGCTGGCAATGCTGTAAAAATTCTGGGATGCCACAAATTTTGACCAGCCCAGATTGCCTGCAAAACTATTTGCTTTCATGACCATCCATGCCGGATGATTACTTACTCCAAGATAGCGAACCTTACCTGCCCTGACAACATCTTCAAGTCCTCTCATGGTTTCGTCAATGGGCGTAACAGGATCCACACCATGAATGTACAACATATCAATATGTGAAAGCCCAAGCCGCTGTAAACTATCATCAACCGAATCCTGTATATGAAGTTTTGACAATCCTACCTGATTAGGTCCCTCTCCCATCCTGAGCCGTACCTTAGTTGCAATAAAAACCGAGTTATGAGAAATCCCGAGGTTTTTAAGCGATTTGCCTAACAGGGTCTCTGCAAGGCCTTCAGAATAGGCATTAGCAGTATCAAAAAAATTGATACCCTGATCAACTGCAGTTTTAATTAATTGATTAACTGCCTCTTCGGGAAGCTGCCCTATAGCCTTCCAATAACCTTTTCCTCCGAATGTCATGGTTCCGAGACAAAGTTCAGAAACCAGAACACCGGTTTTACCAAGTTGTTTGTATTTCATATTGAGAAGTTAATCCAAAAAAGATGTTGCAGGATTTTGTGGTTTTATTGAACAACAACTTTTCCCAGCATGTTGGGGTGTACTGTACAATTCATTATTAATCAATTGACCATTTAAATAGTGCATTAAAGCAAAATTCAGGAAATTAAGTCTCATGCAATTAAACCAGTCTGGTATTTGTCGAGTCCAATTGTCTCTTCGAAGGTCCTGACAAACTGCATGAAGAAAGTCGAATAATCTGCCTGATCGATATAATCATGAGTTTCATCAGGGGTGGAAGGAATATCTTCGAATTTTCGAATTTTCAGGGAACCTTCTGTTTTGGTCTCAGTAAAATCAATTCGCTCACCATCGATCCGGTTATAAAAATGCCAGTTCTTTTTCATGTGAGTTTTTAATATTTCCCCACCGAAAATGTCATGAATGAGCAGAGATATTAAACTATCCTGCCTGAAAACATGATATTCAGGTGTTAAACTGTTGTTGGATTCAGTGCCAGGCTGCGTCTGAGTGCCTCATACACTATCATTTTATTAAACATTTTCCTGTAATTTTGCGATTAATAGATAAAAACTGATAAATTCGATTTACTACAATCTGATTACCTGTAACTAAATTTTTTACACTTACAGTTAAACAAATAAACTGCGGAAGTGTTTCAAATGGTTAACAAAAAGATGCATGAATTTCAGAGACCGCAAAGCACGCAAAGCAGGCGCAAAGTGCGCAAAGCCAGGATATTATGAATGCATTCATTGCGTAAATTGATGTATATCGCGGGTACCATAGATTGCGAACTCTAAGGTAATACAAAGTGATTATTCAGGCAAATTCAGGAAAAATCAGGCTATTTGATTTGGTTAAAATCATTCTGGTTAAAGCCGTCCGGATTATCATTAGTGATCTTACGGGAATTATAATAATACAGATTCCCGTCATTATCAAATAACATTTCGAAACATTTCCCGGTACCTGTATCCTTAAATGGACCCACATGAAAATGAACTAATTTATTAGCGGGATTGTCGGATATCTCTTTCTGGATCTCTTCGACGTCAAGCAACTTAAAACCATATGGGTAGATTGCTTTAATTTTCTCAGGTGAACCGGCATTTGGTGCCATTTTATCCTTATTTAATAAGAGGACTTTATCCTTAAAACCAGTCTTATTGTAAAATTTCAATCCACTTATCGAGATAGGCAACCGGTTTTTCTCAAGATTTTTTACGTGTATCTGCATGAACTTTATAACGTAAGGAATGACATATTCGTAATCGGTCTCAAGATCACCCGAGTATGCAAGAGGAACACTGCAGAACTCGGGCATTTTAGTAAGATTGCCTGAAGGATCTCCAAGCAGAAGGCTTATGAAACTGTAACTTACACCTCCGGGGTCCTTATCATAGGCACCATTCATCATGACAATGAAGGAGTATTTGGGGTCGGTCCGGCGTTTTTCAAATTCCTTCTGATCAATAAACTCGTAATCGGTAAGTTTCCAGTATTTTTTTACAGCGTCTTTGATGGGAGCATTAAAGAAACTCATGCCTTCGTCCATAACAACGCAGGTTTTGGAGTTTTTAAGCATCCCTATCTGCTCTTTTGAGGCAAGAGGATTATTGGCCCTTCCGGCTAACGTGGAAAGACATAGGATAAAAATGACAGCAATCTTTTTCAAACTCGTTCCCATCATAAACAATATTTTATAATTTACAAATATATAATTTCTATTTCAACAATTTATGTTCTTACCGATCATGATGTTCGCGCTGTTCTTCTCGTCTCTGCCAGTGGCCGTTTACCCATGATTTTCCTCTTGGAGAATTCTGCCAGTGACCCTCCTGATATGAGTACCCCTGTCTCGGTTTCTCCCAGTATCCCCGCTGATGAATATAAGAATGGTTATGGTAATTCCAGCGCCATCCTCCATCAATCCATATATAATCATCCCCTGGACGGGAAGGTCTCTCAATCTCCACACCATAGGTAGGCTCTGATTCAACATAGCCCACACAAGAATTGGCTACTAAACCAAATCCGGTAAACAGTACCAAATAACTGAATATTTTCAGGTACTTACCCAATCGGGCATAGATACCAGGCTCTGGTGAGACTAATAGTTCTTCCCGGCTTAATGCAATATGAATCTCCTTTTGCAGCATTTTATTCTTCTCTACCGCTGGTCCGCCTAAAAATTTTTGCTGAACCTCTTTATATGTTTCATTCTTTTTTTTCATGGCTAATAATATTTAGTTGTGAAAAAAATTAATGATACAAAGATGACTGAAATATTTCCGTACCGCTTTACATAAAATTCAATAAAAATTACATCATTTACACTAAACGGCACAAAGGCGTAACGGCACAAGGGCACGACGGCACAACGGCACAACGGCACAAAGAAGTAACGGTGGAAAAGTACTTGCGTTTCAGCCGTTGAACCGTTGAGATGACATTTATAATCCCGAACCAGTATCTACCTTGCGGAGAGTAGTCTTATCAGTACCGATTATGATCTCATATAATTCCACAGTATTTGAAGGCGCTTTTACAGCCTGGAGGCCCTTGAGTGCGTTCAGATCAGTCAGGGCGTCAGTACCTTTTGTTATCAAAGCAGCCAGTGCATCCACTGACTCGCTGATTTTTCCTGTGGATGAATAACCGAAAGTATCAAGAGATCCGTTTGTGAATTTCATATTTACTTTCCTTGAATTAAATCCATCACGAATTACCATATACTGGGGATTAGCCAGATCGGGCAGATAGATGATTGAGGCTTTTACAACTGTATTGGTCTCACTATCCCTTTCAACATGAAGGTAAGGTTTAACCGTGTAATATTTTAATCCTGTTTTCTCGGTAAGGCCCTTGTTTGAATAAATCCTGACAGGAGCACACCCGGCAGATAAAATGATGATCATGCCAACAAATGCAGCGAACGTGACAGTTTTCATAATTATAGATTTTAGGTTTGCAGAATCCTTACTAAAATTAGAAAATAATTTTAATTCGCGCAAGAGCAATTAGTTAATGACTGAAAAGAGAAATTTTCAATATGTTTTAGTAGTGATCAAAGCTCTTTGACCCCCCAGAATTTATTTATATCGGTCCATTTTGAAACCATGGGTCTGATGAACCTTCTTTTGGCCTGTTCGATTGTCAGTCCCCTGATTTCTATATCGGTAAGGTTTACTGGTACCATTCCGGATTTATGAGCTAAGTTTAAAACAGGGATCTCATCAATTCCGAATCCCATTAAAGCAGCTCCTACCATATCAGTTGCCAGAGGAGAAGTCCCGGCAATTATTAAACCCATATCAATCAGTGTTCCCGCAAAAGGACCATTTCCCTGCATGGCTGATGTTGCATCTATAACTGAAAGTCCGGTTTTTACTGCACTATTCATGTCAATTACTTCATATGCTACTCCAACGGAACCTCTTTCAGCGGCCCGGTCGTGCAACCACGATCTGACAGAATAGTATTCAGTACCGGGATAGAGTCCAATCAGGTTTTTCATTGCCAGGGTCACAGTTGCAAGGGTATGAGTTTTCATCATAGGCACAGAGCACACTAAATCAACATCTGTCAGAACTTTGTGGATCTTCACGGCACTGGCTGCATAGCCGTTTTTCAATTGAACTTCGATTATATTTCCCGAGTGAAGATTTATTAATGGGACCTTCAATGAGTTTGCCATTTCTGTGTAACCAAGCGTATCGAACACGTACTTTTGCATCCCGTCAAGGATTTCGCGCTTTTTTGTTCTGAATGTATCATTGCCGATCACATTGAATGACTCTGCCGCTGCCGAACCCTCCCCGATCATTACTTCTTTTCCGGCATTTTGCATCAGAATTGCAAGTGTTCTTATAACTTCAGGTTTTGTGGTACATGTTTTATCAGGGGCAACAAGGTTCGGTTTAAGCAAAATCCTGTCTTTCCCCCAGGTTAAGACTTTTATCCCCCCTAACAGATCTACTGCTTCTTCAACTGCTCGTTGAATATTGCCATCCCTGACCCTTATGATGCTGACGACATCTTTAGAGATTTTAATGTCATTATAGACATTTTTTATCCCAAAAACTGCAGATCCTACAGCTGCAAGAGTAGCAGAACCAATGAATTTTCGTCTGGAAATACCATTCTTTTTCATTTAGCAGACTCTATTAATATTAGTAGGATGTCATTAATCAATAAAATTAATTAAAATAACCGCTAATGTCAATAATATTTCCGGAGCTTAAAGCGCAGATATCTTCAAGTTTCATCCCTTTTTTAATACATGCTTCAATGATACGGTATCCGGCAAAAAAACCTGTCTTCTCAACGAACCCTTTCGGAGGTGATGAAACGGGACCATCAGCAATAAACCTTTTAAGGCCATTGAAAGTCGTATCACCCAGTTCATTTTTAATAGTTGATTTAATAAGCGGCTCATTCTCAAAACACCATTTGACTGATGCTGCGGGCATAAAGGGTATGGCTTTAAAGAGTCCTCCTTCTTTAAGGATCAGGGTGGTCAGGTACACAGCCATTCCCTCTGAAACGATCTCTCTCCTCAAATTGAAGGGTTCATCCGGTCGCCTCTGAAAATGCAGATTATGAGCATATTCATGCACCATAATTTTTTGCACATCCACGGGATCGATCAGTAAAGAAATATAGATCGTACTTCGTACCTGTCCGGGAATTATGAAGCATCCTTCGTAGGGTAAAAAAAGGCAAAGATCGACCGGACTATTGTTAAGCGGCTTAAGGATCTTATTTGCTCTTACAATAAGTGAGTCAAACAGATAATTCAGAGTTTTGTTATCATACTCGTTGAAGTACTTTTCCCAGTCTTCTTTTTTGTAATTTTTTACCTGTTGCGGAAAGCTAACAGAATCAATGCTGCCCCAGCTTAATGCCTTATCATGTGCAGCTTGCATTTCGGGATACGCATTGAGAACTATTTTCTGATAATTTTCCCAGCTCCTGTCAGAATTGAGAAAATCTTCAAATACCTTGTATGCGAGGATAATCCTGCCATTATCTTTAACTATTATATTTTCAGGATTTCTTGTCTGACCCATTTCCTGATCTTTACCGAGGTTTAGCGGATAAGTTCCTCCTCTTTGATAAAACTCCCCCTGAATAGTCAGGTTTTTGCGATCAAGACGGCCTCTGTAGCTTGCTGATGCTACCCCTATTTTAAAAGAAATCGAATCATCCTGCATTTTAAGATCTGACAAAGGGATCCCTGTAACATTCTGATCGGGGCTGTCGAGAGTCGGAATAAATTTTCCGTCTTTAAAATTGAGGTTCAGTACAAATTTTACTGTAGCTCCAAACTGGGTCAATGGACCGTTCCACGTTCCGATAAAGACAGTATCTGAAACATCATATGAAATATTCTGAGGACTCTTGTGTGATTCCCAGTTCTTTATGTACAGAGACTCCGCAAATGAATCTCTTGTTTCTTTTCCAAAATACTTTCCAAATATGTCAAGGAATAGTGGGGTGGTTGCTTTTTTTGAGTATAAAAAGCCTGAATACAAAGATCTTAAGAAATTATTCATCTGTACAATGCCAAACTTCTCCTTAATACTGTTAAGAAGAAGGGCCGGCTTATAATAACGGTTCACTTCCCTGTCACGTGAATCGCCCGGGGTTTGAGCAATGGCGTTTGTAGTCGGTGTGTTACTTACAATTTCCTTGTATTCATCGACCAACATATCTGAAAATTTTTTCCCTATTATTTCTTCTGATACAAGTAATGCAGAATATTCAGCTAACCCCTCATTGATCCAGTCATCCGGAGTGTTTGCATCAGCAAGGCTCCAGTAATGTGCAATTTCATGAGTATTTAGCCGGAAATCCCTTGCCGGACCAAATTCATGATTACGCTCTTCCATGGCATAATTCTCAGAAACTACAATTAGGGGAGCACGGGCATAAGCTCCTGCTGTCCTTGGCGAATAAATGACACGAACCAGGCTCTCCGCTCCGTGTGAACCGAACATTTCAGTGAGAAGACCCATGGATCTCAATAGATTAGTTTGCATTGAATCGATGTAGGACACCGGCAGCTTACTGTAATAGATTTCTACCTTTAGTCCATTCCGCGAAATTTCGCTCTTCCTGAAGCCAGGCGAGGCAACAAATGTAATACCGTAGACTGGCGGACCAGATTCCCATGAAGTAAGGTTGCGATCCCTTGCCGAATCCTGTGATTCGAGGAATAAGTTAGTGACAGATGTATAACCAATAGGTAAATCTATATCTAATTTACATCTGAAAGGCTGATTGCTCTTCATCACAGGAAACCAGTTGATTTGATCTGAAAGTTCAACCAATCCCGGTTTAATCATATTGAGAGAGCTTATTGTTTTAGGAAAATCCTCTTCAAGTATCATTCCCGAGAAAACAATGATAAGATTTTCCGGTACAGTTCCCTGAATAGTAATTTCGGAAGAATTAGCAGATGATTGTGATGGTTTCTGATTAAACCGGACCTCTCGTCCATCCGAAACGGCTTTCCGGATCTGCAAACTGTTTGTAAGTATAAAACTCAAACCTTTGGGATTTGTAATTTCAGCTATGCCGTAAATGGAACTCTTATCCGGATCTATCCGTACACTGAGATGGTATAGAGTGACAGTAGGCTTTTCCTGAGCAAATGCACTGATAAAAACCGAACTTAAAATCATCACACTCAACAGCCATTTGTTTTTGACCTTCATATTCAGCTTATTTTTTTTATTTGTACTTGTAACAATGAAGTTTAGAGTTTCAAACATTCTTTGATTGGTAGAGACAGGTCTGAGACCTGTCTCTACCATTGTTTAATAAATACTTATACATACTTTGTCCAAAAGACGAGTTAAAATCATTTATGTTGCAGAAGGATCTATTGGTTCCAATCCGGCCGAGTCACTCAGGTATAAATAATGAATACCTGAGCGCAAAATAGAATGGTATTCGGATCAGGTCGGTATTGTCACATATGAGGTCCATCGCCGACCTGGATCTTACCCTTAAAGTAACGGAGTTTTAATTCAGTGGATCTGTCGAGGAACTCCTCAATTCCGGAATTTTTTATGGTACAGAGGTTGAAGACTTTCAGATTATGAGGTAATATTTCTGCCCTGTCAGCAGCAGGATGAAGCTTTCTGCATGGAAATTCATCGCATTCGTAACAAAAACTAATATTTCTGCCTGAGAAACATATAAAGGTTTTGCATTTTTCTTTAATAACCGGGCACAATCCGGCAATACTGCGGCAGCCTTTACATGGAATGCTCTCTTTGGGAATTCCCCTGGCAATCAGATTATTATAAAGCTGAGAATCCTCTTTGCAGGTATGCAGTTCGCATATTCCGCAATCCATGCCGCATGGTGCGACCATATCAGTTCTTTCCTGTGTAAACATAATTTCCCCATTATGATACCAAATATAAAAAAATAATTTGAACCTTGATTTGCTTTTTATCTATCGGCATTACATACCGATGATTCTGTTTTTGAACAGATTTTTATTATTAAAACCAATAGAAATACCAGTTCCCTGCCAGAAGTATTCTGTATCACTCTCAACTAATTGCATATGAAAGAAGCAGAAATGCATCGTGATTTATAAATACAGAGAGAATGAGTAGTACAGGAACCAGTAACAGATGCGTGGTAACCAGCCTTATAATGATTTTAGTTCTTTCGTTTAACATAAGAAAGTAATTTTAGCTGCCCTAATTTACAATTTATCTTTCTCAGCCACAAAGCGGCTTAATAAGAAATTCACTATCTTCAAGATGTGTACTCATAGGAACTTTCATTCCGTATCTTATTCTCAACTTTGACATAATTTTATTGTTACTTTGGTATTATAAGTCTGAATAATGGGAGATAAAAGCTTTTCTATCCAATCGAGGAAGGTAGTTGTAGTTGGCGCCGGAGCTGTTGGGGCAACATATTGCTATGCCCTTGCACAAAGCGGACTTGCTGATGAAATTGTATTAACCGACAAAAACGGGGATCTTATGAAAGGACAGGTGCTCGATCTTGTGCACGGTCAGACCTTTTTTCCCACAGTAGCCATCCGTTCAGGCACTATCGGTGATTGTGCAGATGCAAACCTTGTTGTTATAACAGCAGGTGCCGCGCAGAAGCCTGGAGAGACCCGGCTTGAACTTGTTAAAAAAAATGCGGCCATTATGGGAGGCATTGCTGACGAAATTGCTAAGACCGGATGTAATGGAGTCATGCTTATTGTCAGCAACCCGGTTGATGTCCTCACTTATGTAGCTCTCAAACGGTCGGGATGGGAAAAAGGCAGGGTTATAGGTTCAGGTACTGTACTTGACAGCTCACGATTCAGGCATCTGCTGAGTAAGCATTGCGATGTAGATGTACATAATGTGCATGCATATATTCTTGGAGAGCATGGCGACAGTGAGTTCGCCGCATGGTCAATGACCAATATTGCAGGAATTAATATCGATGAGTATTGTCCGGTGTGTGCGAACTGCTCTGACTGGAAAGAGCAGCGTCGGCTTATAGAGCAGCAGGTTCGTGATTCTGCATATCATATTATAAACTATAAAGGGTCAACTCAATTTGCAGTAGGTCTGGCACTTGTAAGGATCACAGCAGCCATACTCAGAAGCCAGAACAGTGTACTCTCAGTTTCCACACTTGTCGAATCTGATTTTGGCATAAAAGATATATGCTTAAGTGTTCCCTGCGTAGTCTCTGACAGAGGTGTAATGAGGATAATTGAATTTCCGCTGTCGGAAGAAGAACTTACTTCCCTGTCAAACTCCGCAGGTATACTCAGAAGGGTGATTGATTCGCTGTAAAATTGAAAAATCAATGCCAGGTTGATATTTTATATTTTAAGTTCCTACATTTGACCAAGAATTTCCAAATCCTGAATTATGCAAAAACTATTTTCCCTCCTTGTGCTGCCGGTTATAATGATACTGGCAATTTTATCGTGTAAACAAACAAAGAAAGAAGTTGTCAGTGATGCTCTTGTGTCACATGTTGATTCTACAATCAAGCCGGGGGATGATTTCTTTCTTTTTGCAAATGGTAAATGGTTCAAGCAAAATCCTATTCCCGGTAATGAACAAAGCAATGGCATCTGGCAACTTATACAGGATACTATAAATTCACAGGTCCGTCATGTTTGTGAATCTTCAGCAGCTATGAAAGATGCTCCGGAAGGAAGTAACAAACAAAAAATCGGTGATTTCTTTTACACTGGTATGGACAGTCTGTCACTTAATAAAAAAGGAATATCTGATTTAAAAAGTGATTTTGAAATGATAGATGCAGTTAAGGACATAAACGGTATAGTCAAAGCAGCATCCTACATCCATACCATTGCTGGATCTCCCATGTTTGGATTTTATATAGGTCAGGATGACAAGATAAGCAGCAAGAATGCTGTTTTTATTTATCAGGGAGGATTAAGCCTTCCGGATCGGAACTTTTATCTTGACACGGACACTAGGGCCATTTCAGTTCGTCAGAAATATGTAGTTCATCTTGAAAATACATTTCTATTAATGGGTTACACCGGCGAAAAAGCTAAATCGGCTGCCCGTGAACTTATGGATCTCGAAACTGCAATTGCCAAAGCCTCCAGGAAGCGTGAAGATACCCGCGATCCATGGTTGAATTATAATAAGATGACAGTCAGACAACTCGCAGCTATAACTCCAAATATAGACTGGAAAATTTATATGGATGGAATGGGACTTCATGATGTGGACAGTGTTATTGTCGGCCAGCCTGAATTTTTAAAATCTATAAACGGTTTTCTTAAAACGTACAAAATCGACAACTGGAAAAACTACCTGAAGTATCAGCTATTAAGAAATCTTTCAGGTTATCAGGATGACAAAACCTATATTGAATTTTTTAACTTTTATTCCGGTACGCTCCGTGGCGTGAAGGAGCCCAAGCCAAGATGGAAACGCGTGGTCCAGCAAACCGATGGTTCTCTTGGGGACCTTATTGGTCAGGTTTATGTTCAGGAGTATTTGCCGAAAGGAACGAAAGACAAACTTGTTGAGATTGGCAATGAGATCAAGACCATTTTTGCTGATCGGATAAGGGCACTCGACTGGATGAGCAGTGCCACAAAAACAAAAGCGCTTGAAAAACTCAGCTCCGTTATAATGAAAGTCGGTTATCCCGACAAATGGAAAGATCTGAGCTCTATGAAAATAAGCCGGAATTCATTTGTCGAAAATGTGAAGAGTGCAAATCGCTGGAGGACAAATTATATGATCTCGAAATATGGTAAGCCTGTTGACCGTACGGAATGGGGAATGCAGCCGCAAACATATAATGCGTATTATAATGCTTCCAATAATGAGATTTGCATTCCCGGGTGTAATATAATCGTACCGGGCTATGAGGGTAAACTGGCCGATGATGCACTGCTCTATGCGATCATCGGAGCTACTTTCGGACACGAAATCACTCATGGTTTTGATGATCAGGGCTCCAAGTACAATCCGCTTGGGAACCTTCAGAACTGGTGGACTCCTGATGATAGTATAAAGTTCTATTCCAAAACGAAAATGATTGTTAATCAATATAATAAATATATTGCAGTTGACAGTCTGCACATTAACGGGGAACTAACACAAGGTGAAAATATTGCCGACCTTGGAGGAACTATTATGGCATATGAGGCTTTCAGGAAAACTGATCAGTATAAAAAAGACACAATCATTGCAGGTTTGAATCCCGCACAACGTTTCTTCCTTGGATATGCACTTGCATGGATGGTTAATGAACGTCCTGAAACAGTTGCCAGCCAGATAAAGAGCAATGAACATTCGCCTGCTAAGTTCAGGGTTAACGGTCCTCTGTCGGATATGCCGGAATTCTACCAGGCATTCGGTGTAAAAGAAGGTGATGCTTTATGGGTACCGGATAGTCTGAGAGTTAAAATATGGTAATTGTATACACTTTCCTGAAGATATCCGGAATACTGAGTATTCTCATTCAGAACTCTGATTCATAAATGCGCAGCTTGTTCTTCAGGGAAGTTATTTCATCCTGCAAAGAACCTATACGCTGTAATAAATAGTTGATTGTTTCGATACCTTCAAGATTTATATCCAGTTCATAATACAGCCTGACAAATTTCTCCAGTTGCCTTAGCTGGTCTGCTTCAATAAAAGCTGACTCCTTTATTGTTGTAATCTTAACCAATCCGCTTTCCTGCAAAGACGAGATAAAGGATATCTCAATGTTATGGCTTGCACAAAACTCATCAATAGCGATCAGGTACTCAGTTTCCATTTTTATATCTATTATATTATAATTCAGACAATTGCTTAAATAATGCTTTATGCTTTTCTGTAAGTCTTGTTGGGATTTTGATCATATAGGTCACATATAGATCTCCAAACTCTCCTTCATTTTTGTAAACAGGAAATCCCTTACCCTTCAGTTTTACTTTGGTGCCATTCTGAGTTTCAGGCTTAACCTTGAGTTTTACTTTCCCGTTTAATGTCTCAATTGTTAAGTCGCCACCCAGTACCGCTTTGTAAATATCGAGATCGATTGTAGTAAAAAGATCATTTCCCAATCTTTTGAATCGCGGATGATTAGCTATGGAAAACGTAATATATAGATCACCAGCCGGCCCTCCATTTATACCTTTGCCTCCATGGCCAACTATTTTAATTGTCTGACCGTTTTCTATCCCCGCAGGGATGGTTATCCTGATCTTTTTGCCGTTTAGCGTTAATGTCTGAGGATGAGTATTATACGCATCCAGCAGATCAAGTGTAATTTCAGCCGTGAAATCTTCTCCCCTGTACTTTACCTGTCTGCCCTTGCCGGCACCAGATACTCCGCCAAAAAGAGATTCAAAAAAATCTGAAAAAGTATCATCTGATCCTGACCCGGCATATCTGGTTTGACGGGATTCTGCATATTGCTGCTGATTTTGTTTTTGCTTTTCAAACTGGTCAGAATGCTGCCATTCGCTTCCATACTGATCATATTTCTTACGTTTATCAGGATCGCTCAGCACTTCATTCGCTTCATTTATTTCCTGAAATTTCTTTTTGGCATCTTTATCGTTCGGATTCAAATCGGGATGAAATTTCCGTGCTAATTTACGGTACGCGCTTTTTATGTCTTTCTGCGACGCTGTTTTATCAACTCCTAGCAGCTTATAATAGTCTGGAAAATTCATTTATCTCCGTGATTGAGTTAATAGTTCTATTGAAGAGGATGCTGAGTTTAAAGTCTAATTAAAGAATTTTCTATGTGGCAGTTTTATCTTCTTACTACAATATACCCTTTTTCAGCAAGACCTTTCTCAGTTTTTAGAATATAAAAGTAGGTATCTTCCGGCAACTGATGTCCGTTATAGTCTATACCATTCCAGGTATTATTATAATCAAGGCTCTTATATACCTGAACTCCTCTCCTGTCAAAAATATATAATTCCAGTTTACCCGGAGTATCCGGATTTTTTAAGACGAAATAATCATTTTTCCCATCCATATTTGGGGTAATTAATGTTGGGATGGCTTTGTCACGAACAATAATTTTCATTGTATCAGAAGCTGCAGGACAGACTCCATTTGTTACAGTCCATAATAAGATGTCTATGCCCTTTGAAAGGCCGCTTACAGATGTCCGGGCATTCGAGGCATTAGTAAACTCGCCTGAACCTGAAATCAACGACCAAACACCTATTTCATTACCGGGAGGCACAACTGCATCGAGATTCGCTCCGGAAGGATATACAATGATCTGATCAGGTCCGGCATTAGCAGCGGGAATCTTTAAAACAATAGCTGCAACTGGTTCAATTGCGAAAGAGCCACCAGAGGAAGTACCTTTGATATAATATATGCCAGCGGTCGCAGAAGAAGGTGTTGGATAAGCAATCGTTGCACCCTGATTGGTCCAGTAGGTATACCTTAAATTAGATGATGATCCGGCAGTAATTTTTGGATTTGTAAGGTCAACTGTCGAGGGAAAGCATACCGGTGGCGGATCAGTGATTAGAATTATCGGAGTACCTGATGAAGCCTGGATTTCAAAAGTGGCTGACGGACTTGATTTGCACCCTGCTGAGTTCGTCACTGTGACGCTATAAGTTCCTACCGCCAGATTTGTAATCGTTTCTGTTGTGCCGTTCCCGGTCACGGTTGTATTTCCAGGAGTTATTGTCAGAGTCCATGCCCCATTTCCGGGTAAACCCGAAAGATTCACGCTCCCGACAGAAACTCCGCTGCCAGGTTGGGTGACGGTACCAATTACCGGAGGTGATGGCATTCCAGGCAATGTGTTTATCACTGTACTCGCTGAAGGAACTGAGCTGCAACCAGCTGAATTAACGACAGTAAAAGTATATGTGCCAGGGGAAAGTCCGGTTATTGTTGCATTGCTTCCTGATCCTGTAAAAGTCTTTCCTCCCGGCGATTGCACAACGTTCCATGTTCCGCTTGCCGGTAATCCGTTCAATTCAACACTTCCTGAAGATGTTACGCAGTTTGGTTGCGTTACCTGGCCAATCACGGGTATTGCAGGATTGGGATTTACTGTAAGTGAATATGTGACAACCGCTGCACTGCATGTTGTACGCCTGGGAACATTGGTAGTAGCTTTTATTATTACTACCGAACCAGCATCTCCGGCTGATGGAGTATATGTGATATCAAAAGGCGTTTTCGTACTTGTTGTTGGTACTACTGTACCTGTTCCGTTGGTAGTTATAAAAACTTTAGTTGTACTTCCGCCGAATGTATTACCGGAAATTTTAACTGGTGTTGATCCGCAAGTTGTGCCGTTGGTACTGCTCAGAGTGACTGTGGGCGGATTAGAACATTGCCCGAGAGCGATATTTGAGATAAATATAAAAATGGTAACCAAAAGAAGGGCTCTGGTCATTTTTTCTATAACATAGGTTATAGATTTAACAATAATGTCGTATAATAGTTCAACAATTACTGCTAAAGTTCGCTTTTTGAAAGGATTTCAATCGGCCTGATCTGCGCTATTGGCATTCATTCATAGACAAATGTAACATTCCCGTTTTTGCTTTGCGGATAACCAAATGAATTGTACTGATATATGTTTGTGGTAGTTTGTACATTATCCGGGCCCCGGTCTGTTGATAAATGAATTGTATATGTTTCAGTAATAATGTTGTTTCTGTTCGTATTTGTTCCGGGTATCATTAATATGCCGGACATTTTATAGGGGTTTGGCTTATTATCGAATGTGTAGCTTGTGGTTGTGATGAGTTCAGGATCTCCGGAAGTTTGAGTATTATATAGCTTCTCACTGGTCAGATTTCCATTCCCGTCATAGGAATAATCAATATGGCCTGTTGCTGTATTATCCCAATACATTGTCTGTCTTGATATCCTGTTATTACTATCATAGGTGAATTCCGAATGCTCAGAACTTACGGGGGCCGTCAGCGTATTTGTGGATTTGATCAGTTGTTCATTATCATTATATTCGTAAGTTATTGTACTTATTTTCTTACCGTTATCAGCTGTGATGAGTCCGTCACCGTTCATTGCAGTTGCAGAAACCTGGGCATCGCTGCTCAGAATATCATCATTAGTGTAATATTCAACGGTTACTATCTGTCCTTTGGCATTATAATGATTCAGCGTATAATCGAATCTGCTTTTTACTTCACTTATCAGGTTTGACTCATTGTATACATACTCATATGAAGACTGATTGTCTTCCATCACTTTACTCAATAACTGGGTTTTGACAGCCATGGGATTCCCAACATCCGAAAGGTCTTCTTTTTTACATGAAAATAATATAGTTACAAACAGCAAACAGAAAGTAATTTGTCTAATTCTCATAACTTCTTCTTTTTAAAGATTTGTTTGACATAATAATTCCATCCATTTTGTGTTATTATGTTTTGCCACAGTTAATGCAATGTTTTTAATTTTTTTATTTATCTTGACCCAACTTTAATCAGGCACGATTTACTTTCACAAGCGAATCTGTAATCAGAAACGGATGATTAAATTTTATATTGCCTTAAATTGAATAAAAAAATATTTTAGTGTAATAAAAGAGCATATATGACGTTTAATTTCCAATGTTAGTCAAATTTATTTAATTATTCGTCAAAATTGTCTGTTTATGAAAAATACACTTATTCTAATATTTCTGCTTCTTAGTTCTGTAGTTGGTGCAACCACCTTTTATATTGATCCTGCCGGTAATAATTCAAATAACGGTTCCTCCGGTTCACCATGGAAAACACTCTCTTATGCCTGTTCAAAAGTGACAGCATCAGGAGATATTATTCATGTAAATGCAGGAACATACTCTGAAACAGCACAAAGTTTCCTGGCAGCCGGTGTAAGTATTGAAGGTGCTGGCAATACATCAATAATACGTTCAAGCATTGCTCCTGCCAATACCTATACACTGGTATTATCATCTGCCACTCAGGGTACAAACGGAAATCAGAGTATTTCAAATGTAAGAATGGAAGGTGGCATGACCGCTTATGCTGCTATACTTGTGGAAAGAAGAAGCAATGTAAGTATTCATAATTGTGAATTCGCAGATTTCTTTTCAAGGGGAATTATGTTCACAGCCGTAGGGTATGGTAGTGACGCAGTCCCAACGTCTTACTCAACTGGCAATACATTCCACGATAACAAGGTTACAAATTGTGCTGATTATGTAAGTACCGGTAAATTCGGTGACGGACTGGGAAATCTGAACATTGGCGGACAACAGGGTATGTTAGTATATAATAATACTATTGTTCAAACTGACAGGGGAACTGATGCAAATGGCTATTGCATAAAGTTTGCCAGTCAGGGTTATAATAAAGGTTTGGAAATTTATAATAACACATTAACTAAACCTGCTTATGATAATTCTACATGGGACTTTGCAATTGAGCTGTGGAACAGCAGGGGTGGTATCAAGATTTATAACAATAATATTCAGGGAGGTATTGATATAGGTGGCAATACTTCCATAACTAACGACGCCGGAGGATATGGATTCGCAGAAAAGATTTACAACAATGTTATAGGTTTTAATTCCTTACAGTCTGTTTCAGAAAACGGAATTTATGTTGAAAGGGGCGTCACTGGAGGCATATATATATATAATAACCTGTTAAAAAACTTAAACAGTGCAATAGTCTTCTATCCGGGAAGTACTGATATTGTTGAAAATATATACATTTCTTATAATGTCATCAACGGGGTAGGTACATCCGGACAGACAAATATGGGTAATGCTACCGATTGGGGGACCATTGACGGGAGCACCAGTGTTACTTACAGAAATATTAATTTCATAAATAACACTATATACGCAGGTACGTCTGGTAATCCGCTTTCGGGAATAAGATTTAACTTAACCGGCAATGCTTCAAATCTGACAATAAGAAATAATATTATAAACGGATTTAAGGTTTATCCGATCTATTTGCAGAACTCTGGTTCCACCTCATCAGTATCGGTTGAAAACAATCTGTACTATGGGAACGGCACAAATGCAGCATCATTTTACAACTCGATTTCGTCTAAAACAGAACAAAACAATTTAGTGGCTAATCCGAACTTTGTATCTCCCGGAAGCGACTTTCATTTGCTTACCGGATCCCCCGCTATTGGGAAGGGACTTGCAATTTCAGGCATGGCAACAGATTACACCGGCAGCTCAGTGAAAAATCCTCCAAGCATCGGAGCTTATGAAAATGGTTCAGCAGCAGCAGCTGCGCCTTCTGCAGCTCCGGTTTATCAAAATGCTGCGGTAGCTAATACAACGCCTACTCTTCTTGAAATGACTTATAATCTGTCACTGAATAGCTCAATGGTTCCCGCAGCTTCATCATTTAGCGTAAAAGTTAATTCAGCAGTCATAGCTGTCAGTAAAGTTGCCATTTCAGGTGCCAAGGTCCAGCTGACAATGGCCAGTGCAGTAAAATCGGGTGATGCTATATCTGTATCTTACACGAAACCTGCAACAAATCCATTGCAAACCTCTTCCGGCAGTGCTGCAGTAAGCATATCAAGCCAATTTGTGACCAATAATTTAATTAGTCCGACAAAAGACGCACCTATCACTGTCACACTTACGCTTTATCCAAATCATGTGCATAATATCCTGAATGTCCTTCTTGCATATTCAGCTGCACCAACAGCAACTATGGCACCACAAGTAATAAGAATCTCAAACCTTGCAGGGACTCTTTTTATTGAGAAATTTCTGGCTACCGGTGTTACAAATGTAAAAATTCCACTAAACCTCCGGTCAGGAATATATATTGTAAAGATGTTAGCAAACGGCTTGGAGATGGCTTCCAAAAAAATAATAGTCTATTAGAGCGAGCGGCGCCTGGTGAACAATGACTCCGGTTAATCGTTAATCAGGAATTAAGGAGTCATGAAAAAAATAACAATAATATTCTGGGCAGCATTAAATTCCACTCTTTTATCCGGACAGAACGAAGGAGCATCTGTTATTTCTCCTTCTTATGTTGGTTCGGTTGTTGAAAATGCTACACCCTCTAAAGTGGAAATAACATTTGATTTGAGCCTGGCAAATATAATACCATCCGCCTCAGCCTTCAGCGTTATGGTAAATTCGCTCAGAAGTACAATTAATTCGGTTTCAATCACCGGGAATAAAGTTCAATTAACTCTCTCAAATGCAATTAACTATGGAGATATTGCCACTTTATCCTACACAAAACCTTCTACAAATCCAATACAGACGGCAGCGGGTGGAAAGGCATCAAGTATTTCAGCTCAGCCAATACTTAATAATTTAATAAACTCCCCGATTGCTGTACCTGCCGTTACAGTTAAATTGACTGTATCCCCAAATCATGTTCACAATATCATAAATATCCTATTAGAATACTCAGGTTCAATGACGACTCAATCAAATATAATATCTCCATTGATTATCAGAGTTAAAGATATTTCCGGGCATCTATATCTTGAGCAACCTGTAGTAAAAGGAATAACTAATGTAAGATTCCCCGTAAATCTTAAGCCGGGAGTTTATATTGTGCTGCTGTCAGCAGGCGGACAGGTTATGACTTCTCAAAAAATAGTAGCCTACTGATCACTGGTAATATTAAAGCTGACACTAATGCTGAAAGGCCTGACAATGTTGTTATTACCTCATACTTTTATTATTGAACGGATTTC
Source organism: uncultured Bacteroidales bacterium (assembly GCA_963791065.1). GTDB lineage: Bacteria > Bacteroidota > Bacteroidia > Bacteroidales > VadinHA17 > LD21. Next base: position 216,028 of record CAWBQN010000014.1, on the reverse strand, counting down.
ACTTCATTTTTGCGGAAAAAAGACTGAAGTATAGCCTTGCCATATATAGCAAACTGATCAGAGAATCTAGCCGTGGCACTTGTAATTCCAAACTGAATAATCGAGGCAATTAGCTTTTTTAATTTACTCTCGGATGACCCTATAAAATATCTCTTTAATATATATCCGCTTGCGGCACCTATAGCAGTTCCCGATATGTTTTCGGCCAGACCCGAAGGTGAAAATATATCTTTCAGGGTCTTCCTTACAAGATTTACCGGCCTCAGGCTGTTGTATGTAATTAAGAATTGTTCTTTTAACAGGTGTCCTTTTTCTGCCTGCTCGGTTTCCATTAATTCGATGGCTTGTTTAAGTCCGTCTACAGAGGTTATTTTCTGCATATTAATTATTTAAGCACATTTTTAATGAAGTAATTCCCGACAAGTTTTTTGATACGGTCATAGAGAAAGAAACGGACGATCAAACAGACAATAATATAAAATGCAGCAACCACAAAGAAGCCATAATAAGTTCTCCCAAGCATCTCCCCAAGCCAGAAGGCCAGTCCAAGATTAATAAAAAGCAGGAATGATGCGATCAGTATTATGACAATTACAAATGGCACCAAAGCTGAAATAAGTTCCGCTGTTCTGTCAAGTGCCTTAAGCTTAACTAATTCAAGGCTTGTTTTACCGTACTCGCTAGCTCTCTCAAGCAAAGATTCGAGCAGCCTGGCATCATCCTCCATATCTTTAATTTTGAAGCAATTCTCTAAAATAGGGCATCCTTATGGTAATCTCATAAATAATTATCTGCAATCAAAAAGTCTCAAATGATGCCAGCTGAGGTAGCCGCAGTTTTTGCTTCTTTCTTCGTTTCCTTTGCCTTTGCCCTGGTTTTTTCAGATAAATCTGATACTTCCTCCTTGACATCATCAAATTTTTCTGAGATATTATCGAGAAATTCGTCAAATTTTTCTCTAAGATCGTCAATCAGGTCCTCACCTTTTTTTGAGATCCTTTTCCTGGTATTCCAGCCTTTGTCCGGTGCAAATAATACACCCAACGCTGCACCAACAGCGAGTCCGGCCAAAACTCCTAATATTACTTTCCCTGAGCTCATAACAATATTTTTTTTAGTTAAACATGAGTAATTAAAGAATTATTGTTTCTTAAATAATCCTTCATATTCTTCTATTTATACATCAGACGTTAAACAAACTGATACATAAAATGTTCTCCTGACCCCAAATATGAGAACAGTACAAGGATCTGATCCTGGCTCAGATTCTGATCCTTAGTCAATTAGTTAAAGCTATTTACTGTAGATCACACCTTTCTTAGTCTTTGCAGTCTTAAAATCCGACGTGTTATGAAAGGTAATAGTTGGAAAATTTTCTTTTGCAATTTTTAGCATCCACTCACTCTCGGCAAAAAATACAGGGTTATGTTCCTTGTCGTATGCTATTGCTCCTGATTTTCGTTTTATGAATTCATCCAGTTCTTTTTTGTTGTCACTTGTTATCCAGCATGCTTTTATAAAAGGAAGCTGTAAAAAGCTGCATCTGGCTCCATATTCATGCTCAAGCCTGAATTTAATAACCTCATATTGGAGTTCTCCGACCGTGCCGATTATTTTTCTGTTACCGGGTTGCTGCATAAAAAGCTGGGCCACTCCTTCATCGGTCATCTGCCTGACACCTTTATCCAGTTGCTTGGTCTTTAAAGGGTCGAGGTTATTCACTTCCCGGAGAATCTCGGGAGAAAAACTGGGAACGCCCCTGAAATGTAATAATTCACCTTCAGAAAGTGTATCCCCTATCTTAAAATTACCACTATCGTATAAACCAACAACATCACCCGGATATGCCTCTTCCACAATGCTTTTATTGTTTGCCATAAAGCTTGTTGGTGAAGAAAACCGTATCTTCTTTTCAGACCGTGTATGAAAATAAAACTTGTTACGTTCAAATTTTCCGGAACTGATCCGCATAAAAGCTATCCTGTCGTGGTGCTTAGGGTCGAGATTTGCATGGATTTTAAAGATAAACCCTGTCAGGTGATCCTCATCAGGTTCAACTGGCCTTTCTGAGGCCTGAATTGTGCCCGGACAGGGAGCTATCTCAAGGAAAGTTTCCAATAATTCGAGTACACCGAAATTATTCAAGGCACTTCCAAAGAACAATGGTGCAAGATAACCCTCCCGATACAACGACATATTAAATGACTCGAACATATCGCTTACAAAGTCTATCTCCTGCCATAGCTTCTCGATGCTTTCCTTCCCAGCATATCCTGCTAATTTCGGGTCCTTGATATCCTTTGTCCGGATTAGGCTCTCTGAAATGCTGGTTTTTTCAGGGGCAAAGATTTGCACTTCTTTTTTATGAAGGTTATAAACACCTTTAAATTGTTTGCCGCTGCCAATAGGCCAGGTATAGGGACAAACCGTGATTTTTAATTCCTTTTCAAGCTCATCAAGCAGATCATAAGGAGAAATACCCTCCCTGTCCATCTTATTAATAAAGATCATCACCGGAGTGTTCCGCATACGGCATACTTCCATCAGCTTCCGTGTTTGTTCCTCAACTCCTTTTACGCTATCCACAACCAGTATGACACTGTCGACCGCTGAGAGGGTCCGGTAAGTATCCTCTGCAAAATCTTTATGACCGGGAGTATCAAGGATATTGACCCTGATATTATTGTAATCGAATGCCATTACAGAAGTGGAGACGGAGATCCCTCTTTGTTTTTCAATCTCCATGAAATCTGAGGTAGTAGTCTTTCTTATTTTATTGCTTCTTACCGCCCCAGCAGTTTGTATAGCACCGCCAAACAGAAGCAATTTTTCAGTGAGGGTGGTTTTGCCTGCATCCGGGTGACTTATTATTGCAAATGTTCTTCTTTTTAGTATTTCGCTTTTTAAATCCATTAGTTATAAAAATTGGCAATCTTTTAAATGTTGTAAATTACTCAGACATTTTTTACCGGGGATTTTTTCATATGACGGCACAAAAGTAGTAAAAAACGCGAAATCGAAGAATTCAATAGATCTATCAATCCTATTTTATTAAATTTGCAGCAATTGAACGGACAGGGTTTCAGTCAGTATCTCACTGATCCGTTTTTGCAGGATCATTAAATTAACCAGTAATAAGAAATTTGCAGATGAATAAACTAATTATTTTTCTTTCAGTTTTACTGGCTCTTGCTTCATGCAAAGGGCGTGGTTCAGGACCATTGGTGAAAGATTCTTTTAATAATACTAGTAAAACTGATGCTAATCAGGCCAAAGGGTATCATAATAACAAGACAACGGTGACAGTTGAGAAAATGAATGTTGCAGTTGAGCCTTGTGATGGATGTATAACAATTTCAAAACTTTTTGAGAACAAGAAATCTTATTCCGGAAAGGTTATTAAGATCAAAGGTAAAGTGACTAAATATAACCCCGGGATCATGGGGAAAAACTGGGTGCACATTCAGGATGGAACGGAATTCGAGGGCGGATTTGATCTGACTGTTACCACCGATAAGGCTGCGACAATGGGCGAAAATATAACGTTCGAAGGCAAAATAGTACTGGATAAGGATTTTGGATACGGATATTTTTATAGCGTCTTGATGGAGGATGGGAAACCGGTACTCTAAGTCATAAACAACAAAGACGACAAACGTATAAGCTATTTTACAGGATAACTGACCGGGTTATTCAATAAAGGACGCTGAGAATCTTTAAGTTTCAGTATCTCCTTTAGTTTTGCCTGATCCATTGTGGCCCTGGGCCTCGTACTAAGTCCTGCACCGGCACAAAACAGTGAAATGTTTTGCGAGACAATTCCGGCATCCATTGAAGCAATAGATAACTTACCTGCATCATCATTCCCCTGAAATTTTGAAAGATCTGACACCAATAATAAAATGACCGCAGCTTTTGCAAATTCAGCCTGCCTTCCTGCTGCTGCCACTCGATGATCGCCGGCGATTACCGGTTCGAGTAAATTTCCTGCAGCATTATAAATATATACTCCTTCCTCCGTAAAAACATATATATCTATGTCCTGGGCATTCATAGCCGATGGTGCTGTCCGCTTTTTGGAATCGGGTCTGTTTATACCATTAGCCGCCCACAACAGATCAGAAAGGTCCTGCAATTTTAATTTGTCGCTGGTAAATGCAGATGCTGAGGCTCTTTGCTCAAATGCCTGCATTATTGTTAAGCCTCTTGTTTTGTCAGGCTGATTTAATGTTATCGGTTTTAGTTCCTGCGCATTCAGCCGGGTAACTACAGTGATAATAATTGATAGGACCAATAATCTTTTCATAAAAGCAGATTTTAAGTTCATCGGAAATTAAATACCTGTAACAAATATAGGATTTATTAAGAAATTAAGACCGCTTCTTTTCAGTCTTTTGCTGAGCCTGGAGTCTTAGTCTCTTAGTCTCTCAGTCTCTCAGTCTCTCAGTCTCTTAGTTTCCTATTTCGTCCAGTTGACCCTTTCGGATTTTACATCCCTTGAGTTGGTGCCAATATAGATGACAAAATCGCCAGGCTCCCAGTCATATTTCAGATCACTGTTATAAAACTTCAGGTCATCGGTAGTAATATCAAATTCCACGACTTTCTTCTCTCCGGGCTGAAGCATGACCTTCTTAAAGTTTTTCAATTCTTTCACCGGAAGCGATATAGATGCCACTGGGTCCTGAAGATAGAGCTGAACCACTTCCTCCCCTGCTAACTTGCCGGTATTGGTTATGGTTACCGATGCCGTCAGCGTCTCATCTCCTTTTAGTTGTTTCTTGCTTAGCTTAATATCACCATAACCGAATGTCGTATAGCTTAGTCCATATCCGAACGGGTACACCGGGTCATTGGAAATGTCGAGATATTTTGAGGTGAACTTGTTATTTGGATCCATCGGACGTCCGGTATTCTTATGATTGTAATAAAGAGGTATCTGTCCCACTGACAAAGGGAAGGTTGTTGTAAGCTTGCCAGAGGGATTATAGTCTCCGAACAGAATATTGGCTACTGCATTGCCCGCTTCAGTGCCTCCGGCCCAGGCTTCAAGTATTGTACTGACATTTGTGTTTTCCCATCCCAGGGTCATCGGGCGCCCGTTTATAAGAACAAGGACAAGTGGTTTTCCTTTTTCCAAAAGTGATTTCAGCAGGTTCTGCTGAACCTTTTGTAATCCAATATCGCTCATACTGGATGCTTCACCTGACCAGGAAGAGGATTCTCCCAGTACGGCAACTATAACATCAGCTTTATCAGCTGTTTGCAGAGCTTCCTTCAGAAGTTGTTCAGGGGAAATGACAGGCTCGGATTTTTGTTTCTGTCCCGGCATTGCAAAAGGCGCAACACTTTTTGCCAGCAGTGGATTCTCAGTGAGTTCACACCCCCTGGCATAGAGAACATTCACAGAACTGCCTCCAATGTTTTTTAAGCCGTCAACTACTGAAGATACTTTATCTCCGCCGTTGAAAGCCCATGTTCCAATCATGTCCTTCCTGCTATTTGCCAGCGGACCGATTACTGCGATCGTCCCGGATTTCTTCAGAGGCAGTATCTGTTTATCATTTTTAAGCAGGACCATTGACCTGGCGGCAATTTCCCTTGCAGTTTTCAGGTTTTCGGGTGTCAGAACGTCTGTTTTTACCCTTTCCGGATTCATATAACGGTAAGGATCCGCAAACAAACCGAGTTTATATTTGGCCTCAAGTACCCTTCTGCAGGCAAGGTCAATGTCCTTGATTGATACCTTGCCCTGGTCAAGGGAATTTTTCAGGGTTGTAAGGAATCCTTCACCAACCATATCCATGTCTGTTCCTGCTTTCAAAGCTAATGCTGAAACGGCCTGAAGATCACCCATTCCATGATTTATCATTTCATTAATAGCCGTATAATCGGTAACAACAAATCCCTTGAAGCCCCATTGGTTCCTTAAAAGTTCTGTTAGCAGCCAGTGATTGCCGGTTGACGGAATTCCGTCGATAACATTAAATGATGTCATGACACTACCTGCACCGGCATCCACCGCTGCTTTGTAAGGAGGAAGATAATCGTTGTACATAGTTACTTTGCTCATATCCACTGTATTATAATCACGTCCGGCTTCCGCAGCCCCGTACAGTGCGAAGTGTTTTACACAAGCCATCATTGTATTGTCGAGAGAGAGGTCATTCCCCTGATAACCCTTTACCATGGCTTTGGCTATTTGCGATCCCAGCCAGGGGTCTTCTCCTGCACCTTCTGCTATTCTTCCCCATCGTGGATCACGGGCAATATCCACCATTGGTGAATATGTCCATGCTATTCCATTGGCAGTTGCTTCCTGAGCTGCAATTCTTGCACTTTTCTCAACCAGTGATACATCCCACAAACAGCTCATAGCTAATGGAATAGGAAATATCGTCCTGTAGCCGTGAATAACATCCATCCCAAAAAGAAGAGGAATATGATGTGGTGACTCCTTTACTGCAATGTCCATTGAAGCCTTCATTGATGCAAAAGATGCATTCAGCATGCCTCCAATCTGACCGGATTTCAGTTTCTCCTGGACCTTATTGTTCACAGTACTGCCGGTTACATATTCACCGGATGTTGTCAAATTGAGTTGTCCGATTTTTTCCTCGGTAGTCATCTTACTCATCAGATCGTTGATGAATGAATTCATTTTTTCATCCTGAGCCTGTGCCCTTATGAGTGAGGCCAACAGAAATAATAAAAATCCAAGTTTTTTCATATGATTTTCTGTAAAGTTATTTTGGAGTTTAACAACGTAAATTTAGGAATTACCCGGCAATTTCCGCATATTAAAAAACATCTCACCACAATATGAAAACCTTTTACTGTCTGTGTTGTTTATGATGCATTAGAGATGGCGTCAATATCTGGTCTTTCCTGTCTGGTAATTTATCAGGAAAATCTGTAAACCCTAAAAAAAATAAAAACATGGCAGACTTAAGAACTCATTACATGGGCATCGAACTGAAGAATCCAATAATTATAGGTGCATGCAATATTGTGACTGATTCAGACAATCTAAAGCGGATTGAAAAGGCAGGTGCTGCAGCTGTTGTTTACAAATCGCTGTTTGAGGAACAGATCCAGCTTGAAAATCTGGAACTCTATGAGAGAAAAGATGAATATTCCGAGCGAAATGCTGAGATGATCAGTCTCTTTCCGGTATCCATATGTGGTACAGCAGATATTGCGGAACATCTTATTGCTCTGAAAAAAGCCAAAGATACAATCTCAATACCGGTGTTTGCAAGTATCAATGCAGTTCTTCATGAAACTTGGATCGAATATGCCAGAATGATTGAGGAAACCGGAGTAAACGGCCTTGAACTTAATTTTTATACTGTCCCTGAAAAAACAGGTAATGGGTATGAGAACATTGAAAAGAAACAGATTAAAATTATGAAAGATGTCAAGTCGGCCGTTAATATTCCGGTTTCTGTAAAATTAAGTTCATTTTATTCGAATCCCATGAAGCTTATTACCGACCTTGAAAAGGCAGGATCAGATGCCTTTGTCCTTTTCAACAGGCTTTTTCAACCTGATATAGATATTTATACCGAAGAACATCATTTTCCTTATAGTCTCAGCAACAGCGAAGATAACAGATTACCTCTGCGATTTGCAGGTTTATTGTACGGCAATACAAGAGCATCCATATGTGCCAACACAGGAATAATGAATGGGCCAGATGTAATAAAGATGATACTGGCCGGAGCAGACTGTGTACAGATCGTAAGTACTGTTTACCTGAATCAGATTGAGGTTATAACCTCTATGATACAAGAAATTGAAAAATGGATGGATTCCAGAGATTACAGGACCCTTAAGGATTTCAGAGGTAAACTTTCGAAAAAGAATTCAGAGAATAAATTGCCATATCACCGTGTTCAGTATATGGATTTTATGATGACAACGTCACAGATATTGAAGAAGTATAAGATCATCAACTAAAGATTCTGATTCCTCCCATGGGTTTCTCCCCTATAGACCTCTCCCCAACCCCTCTCCCAAGAGCGAGGGGCTAAAATTATCAGACGGACTTATATGGTACGACAAGAGAGAGATGGAGAAGGATCGATAGTTCTGATGCAAACTTTAATTAACTTTGATCTGACTAAAAACCCCTTTATGAAATATATCAGATCCCTGTTACCTGTTCTTCTTTTTCTTTTATTTGGCTGCAAGAGTCCTTCTGATTTAAATCAGGTATTGGAAGACATCCAGGAAAACCTTGATTTCGGAAATATAAGCAGTGTAAAACAGATTGTCGATTCCCTCAGGATCGTCAGGGGAGTGGATAAAGAAATACTTCACGTTGCCGATTCTCTCGAACAGATAGCTGAACGGATCGCCCTGGATTTTCCTTTGACAGAAGATCAGGTGAATAAGCTTGTTGAAAAATTAAATGGTCCTTTTTCGCCGGATGCCAGATCCGCCTGGGAAAGGAACGGCTGGCTTGAATGGAGAATGATTGACGGCGAAAAAAGGTATTTTAACAGAGCGGCTTCAAATCTTATACTTTTAAAGAAATTCCACGAGCAAAAAGGACTAAAACAAGTGGAAAAAGAAACCGATCCTGAGAGGATCCAAAGACTTAAACATACAGAAAAGGTAATAGAATCTTCTGACAATCAAGGCAATCCGGTCGAGCCTGTAAAAATGGAGATTACCTATACAGTTACAGTCCATCCTGATGTTGTACCTGACGGAGAAAAGATCCGATGCTGGTTACCATGGCCAAAAGAAGGAAATGTGCGCCAAAAAGAAATAAAGCTACTAGGTACTTCAAATCCGGAATATATTATTGCTCCCGATACTGCCATTCATAGTTCAGTATATATGGAAGCATCTGCAAAAAAGGGAGTTCCAACTGTCTTTCAGATCTCCTACAATTATGTATCAAGTGCCCAGCATTTTAACATGCCGGGAATAAAGATATTGCCTTATGATACAACCACAGACAATTATAAAAGATATACTTCGGAGCAGCTTCCCCATATCTGCTTTACAGATGATGTTAAGCGACTTGCTGACAGCATTACCGGCAGTGATGATAATCCTGCCTCAATTGTCAGAAAGATCTATTTCTGGTTCAATGAAAATATTCCCTGGGCCGGTGCCCTTGAATATTCAATTATACCAAATATACCAGAATATGTAATGAAATACAGAAAGGGTGATTGCGGACAGCAGGCTTTTCTCTTTATATCGATGCTGCGTTACAAAGGTATCCCTGCACGTTGGCAGAGTGGCTGGATGATGACACCGGATTATGAGAACCTGCATGATTGGTTCGAGGTTTATTATGAAGGCACAGGCTGGGTACCTGTCGATGTATATTGTGGTCTTCAAAAATCTGTAAACCCTTTAATTAGAGATTTTTATCTCTCAGGCATCGATTCCTACAGACTAATTGTAAATGATGGTGTTGCAGGGCCACTCCATCCGGAGAAGATATTTTTGAGAAGCGAGCCATATGATTTTCAGAGAGGAGAAGTTGAATGGAAAGGAGGAAATCTATATTTCGATAAATGGGATTATGATATGAAAATAAAATATATAAAGTAATAATTCATTATTTTTTTATCCCGCCATTTCGCAACATAAAAGACAGATAATCGTATAACACTCCGAAAGCGATGGGCAAAGGGTTCGAATGAAGTTCTGTTTTATTAGGGATAAGAATAAAAATGAAGATTTACATTATTTCATTACTTCTGACATTATTCTCATTAAGTCTGTACGGACAGGACTGTAATATATTATCCAAGGCTAATATCATTGTTCCCGACAGGTTATGTTCCCCTATTTCCGTGAACTGGAACGTAAGTTACACAGGAGTCAATAATGCCGGAACAAGGGTTCAGATCAGATATGACTGGGACGATGGAACAATAGATACAGAAAATACTCTTAATCCGACCCCGGGAGTTTTTGAGGCAACCAAAGTACACACCTATGTTTCTACCGGGCAAAAATGCAATTACAGACCAAACGCGACACTTGTAGTGAATGGTGTTTTATGCTCTTCATCCACTCAGGAACAGATAGTTACAGTATGGGATAATGATGATCACAATGGTGGCCATATGCATATCAATCCTACAGTATATCCTATTTGTTTTGGTAATGGCGCCAATGTCAGGTTTCAGGATCTTACACAGTTTAATTGTGTTCCTCCTCAGGAACGGGACGTGCCAAATCTTTTCACCCGATGGGTACAGTGGATATACGGAACCGACATAACTATGACCGGCATTCCCGTTACAGTTGACGGAACTCTCAGAACATATCCTTTTTCAGGACCTATTATTACTTTACCCGGACCGGTTACCGGATCGGGTGTATATTCCCAGACGATGAATGTCGCTAATGACAAACTTATCGGACAGCATTTTCAGGTGACTTTGCGAAACTGGAATTATTGTAACCCCTATGATGATCCAAATATCCCGGGACCGCCTGTTGATCCGGTTAATGGTGATCATCCTCCGGTGGTTACTACAGCAATAATACTGATCGTTCCTTATCCTGATGCAACTATTACACCGGTTGATACATTATGCATTGAAAATAGCCCGGTTACGCTGCATGCTCATGACTCAGGTGGCCAATGGTCAGGAGACGGAGTAACGGGAAATACATTTGATCCCGGAGCAGCAGGTGCCGGAGACCATATCATCAATTACAATATTACCGATGGTAACGGGTGCAGCGCTTCTGACCAGATTACAATTACAGTTGTTCCAGGACCGGTTGTTAATATTGTTCCGGTTCCCGCTCTTTTTATCAATGACCCTCCTGTGATCCTGAGCGCAACTCCCCCCGGAGGAACTTTCACAGGAAATGGAGTTACCGGTAATTCATTTAGTCCTGTTGCAGCAGGCATTGGAATTCATGTTATCACATATCAGGCAGGAACGAATAGATATGGATGTACAGGAATTGATACTATTCATATAAAGGTTCTTATGACACCTCCCGATGCCACAATAACACCCATAGATACATTATGTATACAGAGTGATCCGGTTACTCTGAGTGCACATGATCCTGGCGGAACCTGGTCAGGCGATGGTGTAGTACAAGATAAGTTTTATCCTGATCTGGCCGGTGCGGGAGACCATTTAATCCGCTATGAAATTACTGACACAAACGGCTTTGCCGATTCCGATCAGATAACTGTCACTGTTGTTCCCTTACCTGTCGTGAATATTAATCCTGTCGGGACTGTCTACATAAATGATCTGCCGGTCACACTTACTGTGTCGCCGCCAGGCGGGAGATGGACCGGCGACGGAGTCATTGACGGCAGTTTCTTAGCTGATTCGGCAGGTCTCGGAGATCATATTCTCACATATCAGACAGTACCCGACAAATTCGGATGTCAGGGTTCAGATACAATTCATATCAAAGTTATCATGCCTCAGGCACCTTCAGCTTATTTTGAGCCAGATACCTCCGGATGCACCCCTCTGGTTGTCCATTTCAGAAATCTCAGTAAGGGTGCAATGACATATCTGTGGGATTTTGGTGATAAAATATTCTCGTCAGAACAAGATCCGACTCACACTTATAATATTCCTGGAAATTATATTGTAAAATTGTCTGTAACTAATATTGCAGGTCAATCTTCATTTAATGGATTAATTAAAGTTTATGAGAAGCCATCAGCTCTTTTCAGTGTATACCCTAACGAAGTAACCAATAATGCTCAGATAGTCGTCTTTACTGATTATTCTCATAACGGAGGGTCGTGGTTCTGGAATTTCGGAGATGGCAATACTTCAATTGAACAAAGTCCATGGCATAAATATGAATCTGAAGGCACCTATAAGATTACTCTGATTGTAACCTCCACTGACGGATGCATTGATTCAATGATTTACCCTTCCCCGATCAGGGTGAGTTATAAAGTTGGGAACATAAGGTTTCCTAATGCATTCAAGTGGAATGAATCGGGGCCAACGGGAGGTTACTGGTATGAGGGTGAATTAGATGATAACACATTCAGACCGTTCTTTACCAATGTAATAGAATATAAATTACAAATATTTAACCGCTGGGGAGTTTTACTTTATGAGAGCATTGAACTCCAAAAAGGCTGGGATGGATATTTTGGAAATGCACGTCTTGCACTTGAAGGAGTATATGTCTGGAAAGTAGTTGGACGATACGCTGACGGAACCTATTTTACTAAAGTAGGTAATGTGACCTTCCTGCATTAAATTTTAGCTATTTTTCTGATGAATGGATTGAACATAATAATCCATTAATTGTCTCGTTTCTAGTATAGATCATTTTATTTAACAAACACAGGCTGAACATGAAGATCTGATGAAGATAATTGGCTGTTTTTTAATACAAAATGGTACGTTTTTTGAGGCTTTTTTATGTTTGATTCAGGGGAAATTTAATAAATACATAAAGTTATGAAAAAGAAAATTCTCGTAATTGGAATTGTTATTGGACTGCTTAGCTGGAGTTGTACAAAAGTTGATACGCAAAATCAACAATTAGGACTGAAACAGTCGGTTGAAAAGAATGTTGCTGCTATTAATACCGCGCTCAGTAAAATTGCAGCAACCAAGAGTTATCAGATTCTGTCATTAAATGATCCTGCAGCCAGAGCCTTAGCTCTTGGAACTACTTTTAAAGACAGTATCACGCTCCCCCTTGTAGCAGGAATCTATGATTATCAGCCTGATACAACAATTGTGATGCACCATTATTTCGCTTTCCCGTTCAGGCTTTTCAAAAAGACGGGTACCAGTGATATGATGATTGTAAACTTACCTCAGAGTTTGATTTTTCATCCGATGCATCTGCATAACTTCATTAAATCGGATTCAGTTCTTAAAAATGATTTTACAATATCTGCCTCTGACTATCATTTTTATTATAATTCATGGAACAATCTTGATTATAAACTTACAGCAGGTATCTCACTCAGTTCCTCAGATCTTGGAAGCTTAGACGTTTCAGCAACTTCCACATCATTCAGTGACAGGTCAAATTCTTCTGCATTCACATTTCCCGGAGGATATAGCATATCGACGGCATGGCAATCGGGTGATACAAGCAAATTATCCTTTGCTCTTTTAAAAGACAACAGCCCGCTTCTGTCAGAGACAACCCTTTTTACCGGAATGAGCTTTTTCAGAAGAGAAAAACAATATGATCTGGTTATCGGGAATGTTGAAATCAAACGCGGATTCGGAATAGATTCAATACAGGTGTTCCAGAACGGAGTGCTCCAGAAAACTGCCGGAGCAAAAATCACTGATAGTGCTGATTCGACCGGGACTATAATGGGTCACAGGGATATCCTGCTTAAATTCGATGATGGTACAACCGCAACATTAAGCTCACTTATAGGTCCGCCACTTACACAATTAAAGACTCTTATAACTTCACTGCACGACATGTATTTTGCAGAGAATATTGTAGACTACATTGCAGTAAACATATTCTTTAATTCAAGACAATAAAGAATTAGTTGTAGAGACACCATTTTTTGCAGAGACGCCCAAATTGGGCGTCTCTTCGTTTTTATACTTTTATCCAATTAACGTTCCTATCTGGAATACCATAAACGACAACAACCACGCGATACCTGTGGTATAGAAAATTGTGAATGCGGACCATTTCCAGCTTCCCGATTCCCTTTTTATGGCAGAAATAACTCCTACGCATGGGAAATATGTAAGGATGAACAGCATAAATGAAAAAGCAATGAGCGGAGTAAAAACTGCTTTGCCGGAAGCATCTTTTTGAGATTGTATTTTTTCTACAAGCGATTTCTGTCCCGAATCATTATCAGCCTGGTATATTACTCCCAAAGTACTGACAACAACCTCTTTTGCAGCTAATCCTGACAGGATGCTGACACTGAGATGCCAGTCAAATCCCAGAGGTTTCATAACAGGTTCAATCGAACGTCCGATAATACCCATAAAGGACTTTGTGTGTCTCTCGCTTTTTTGTTCTATAACCAGCCGCTTTACTGACTGATCCTTTTTATCAGTAGAGACAGATGATTTTTCGATTTTTGATATTTCACCTGAATAATCTTTTGAGTAGGCAACTGTCCGTGGAAAATTGCTTAAGATCCATACTATAATTGACGCCAGAAGTATTACTCCTCCGATTTTCCTGAAATAAAGGCTTGTCCTGAAAGATACATGCTTTAAAATACTTCTTATTGTGGGAACCCTGTAAGGAGGCAACTCCATAACAAAGGGAATCTCCGGAGACTTGAAAAACACCCGCTTTAAAAACAGGGCAGACAGTATAGCAAATAATGCTCCGAGCATGTACAACAGGAACAATACAGAGCCCTGGTTATTAGGAAAAAACGCGCTGATAAACAATATATAAACAGGCAATCTGGCACTGCACGACATAAATGGAGTGATCAGCATTGTAATCAGGCGGTCCCTCCTGCTCTCAATTATCCTGGTTGCCATAATTGCCGGAACATTGCAGCCGAATCCCATAAAAAGCGGAATAAATGATTTCCCATGCAATCCGATCTTATGCATTAATTTATCCATAATGAAGACAGCTCTGGCCATATAACCGGTATCTTCCATGAATGAAATGAAAAGAAAGAGTATTATAATATTCGGCAGGAAAACAATCACGCCTCCGACCCCGCCTATTATTGCTTCAGCTAAAAAATCCCTGACAATACCTGGCTGAATATTGTTTGAAATAAGCAATGCAAGCTTTGAGAAACCAGCTTCCATCCAGTATTTCGGATATCCGCCGAGCTTAAAGGTGGTAAAAAACGTTAGCCACATAAAAAATATAAAAATCGGGATTCCCAGGTATTTATTTGTAAGATAGTTATCTATGATCTTTGTATTCCTTAGCTTCTCAACCCTGTTTACTTTAAGAGTTTCCTTCAAAGCTCCTGAAATGAATCCATAACGGAGATCAGTGATGACAGTTTCAATCGGATCGGCATATAGTTTCTCCAGCCTGCTGTATTCCTTCCTTCCAATGTCAATTATCTCCGTGGAATTACTGCATCTTGTAATGCTTTTTGAATATTCTTTGTCATTCTCGAGTAACTCAATAGCCAGATATCTTGCCGATACGATATTTGTGAATGGTCTGTTCTCTTCTATTTTTATTCTTGATTGTATAGCACAGATTGAATTCTCTATTTCTGTTCCGTAATTGATATGAATATGCCGTACAACAGGTTCCCTGGCTTCGTAGACTTCTATAATCTTGTCAAATAGTTCCCTGATTCCTATCCCTTTAGAGCTTACTGTCGGAACTACCGGAACCCCTAAAAGTTTGCCAAGCGAAACATGGTCAAGGATATCTCCCTTCTTTTCAAGCTCATCAAACATATTGAGTGCGATCACTATCTGAACACCCATATCTATCAGCTGTGATGTCAGATAAAGATTCCTTTCCAGATTTGAAGCGTCGACAATGTTAACTACAATATCAGGCTTATTATCAAAAATGTAATTTCGCAGATAGATCTCTTCGGGTGAATAACTCTTTATAGAATATGTTCCGGGAAGGTCAACAATTGTAAAAGTGTAATCCGACTGCCTGTAAGTAGCTTCTTTTGAATCAACTGTCACACCGGCGTAATTACCGACTTTTTCTTTGGAACCCGATGCAAAGTTAAAAAGTGTCGTTTTTCCCGAATTCGGATTTCCTACAAGTGCAACCTGAATTTGATGTGATTTATCAAACCATGAATCATTTTCATTTTCACTAACCAGCACTCCATTGGATGCCTGTGATTTTTTTGATCTTATGTTGCGGTCAATCTCAATCAGCTGTGCCTCACTGTTCCTTAATGAGATATGATATCCCATTATCTTGTATTCAATAGGGTCCCTCAGAGGTGCTTTCTTAATCACCTCCACTTTTTTCCCGACAACAAATCCCATTTCTGAAAGCCGCTGCCTGAATTGACCTCTCCCCTTGATCTTCAATATTATCCCCTCTTCTCCCTCGTTGAGATCGTATAGCGTAATCATCGAATAATTTCAATACTTTAATGTAACCATGAAACTGACGCATTGTTCAGTCCAAAAGAATTTGAATCCGTTCCGCAATTTAGACGTTGTGCCGTTATGCCGCTTAATCAACCTTCAGCTTTATGACAAGCTTCCTGACAGGCGAGTTTACACCATCTTTTAATCCGGGACGATGAGCATCGTCCGGAAAGAAAATAAAGAAACATGAAGGTGACGCCTTAAAATCAGCTATTTTACTCACTGTAAGAAATTCAATATCCTTTTCAGCATCATACGGTACAAGAACTTCTTTCCCTGTATTGAGAGGAGCAACATTCATTATCTCTTTTCCGCTAATCACATATTGGATATCAATATATTTCCTGTGAGCTTCAAATTTTACTACCTCTTCGTTCTTGCTTATGTATTCGCTTACCGTTGCGAAGAGATCATCCCCGTCAATGTCATACCGTTTAACCTCTAGTTTTGTCAGATCAGTATTTTTTAAAAACCTGAAAGCATTTTCCCATCGCTCTTTATTTTTAAAAAAAGAAACGGCAAATTCTCTTTTATTTATCGATGCATCAGGGATCACTTTCCATCCGCCGGACCATCCGTTCTTCAGGAACCAGCTGTCAATTTTTTTATTGCTCCAGGTTGAAGGATCTGTGACATTTTTGCTACCCGTCACACCAAAGAAACTTATCATTAACATAATACCTGCAATTAATTTTTTCATATAGATTTTTTCATATTGATTGTAAAATTTAGAATCAACCTATATTCATCTAACATCGCCTTCCATAGCCATGGCAAGCAGGCACAAAGATCGTAAACATTTTTGCATAATGTTACACCGGATCAAATAAACTCGAAGGGAACTTCAGCAACGCTTCTGATTATCAAAGCCAATTGATTGCTGTTCTGCATAATTGCCTCAATCTACGACTCACGGTATTTTGCATTCCGAAAGACAGATCTTGCATATACTTTAGGAAATAATAATTACGTCCAATTAATTTATTGAAAATTAACCGGTGAATAAGATTCTGGATCTTCGTCTTATTCCTTCAGAGACAAATCACTAAATGAGACTTCACTTAACGGTACATCGAACGTTCCCAGCAGCATGTTAATGCTTCTGAACCACCGCGAATAAGAGAAGTATTTTTCAGTCTCATCCTTAGTGCATTTTTGTTCTTTAACAACGCTCTCAAGGTCAATATACTCTATTGCCCGATTGATCAGATCGTTTAATAATTCTTTTTCTTTTTTGTCGGGGCATTTCCACCTGGCAGCCTCAATTACCTGCTCTTTGGTTTTAGCATCAAGGTGACCAATTCCGGATTGGATTTGAAGAATTAACTTCTTAAGCTGATTAACATACTCGCTGTTATTTCCCATAATCTGCCTCCCTCTTTAGTAAGTAATCGTTCCAAAGTTATACATTTTTTATGACATTTTCAAAAGATAAGTGATGTATATCATCATCCTTATTTATAAAGAATTTGCAGATCCGACCTGATACGATATTTGTCAGTTAAATTGTGCTGTAAAAAAATTAATTATATCTTGTTAAACTCAATGACAAAAGATTTTCAGATCCTGTAAATCTATAAATTCAAAGTACCTTATTCATTATCAATATATTACCAATATGAAGCCCGTAAATGAATCAAAGTTATTTGATGTGATTAAAAGAAAAGAATCGCTTTTGTTTCTTATAATATTTATTACCGGGCTTAACTTATTCGGGTGGCTATCGGGCAATATGGGTTTAACATCTTTCTCTATAAAATTTATCCCCATCCCGCATTCATCAGCAGTTGTCTTTATAGCTTTAAGTATTCTCTTCGTGTTCAATATAGATCCGAAAACCTCACATCTTGCAAAATCAGCGATAATACTATTTGAAATTTTGATAACAATATATTGCAGTCTGATTTTTCTTGACTTCCTGTTTGAATTTCCCTGGGACCTCGAGACAATATTTATTAAGAATCCTGCAACCTTTGGAAATGTATTAATCGGAAGGATGTCACCGATCACTTCATTTTCGTTTGTTTTGATTTGTTTAATTATGCTGGGATCCAGGCTAAAAAGCTCGGGATCAATAAACTATATTGGTGCAGGTCTCTCCTTGCTTGTATTGCTTACATCATCAATATTATTAATAGGATATTTATATCAGGCACCGGTGCTCTACGGGAGTCAGTTTATACCTGTCTCATTGCCGACTGCGATCTGCTTCTTTCTCTTCAGCATAACTTTGCTCCGGTTATTTGAATCAAAATACTGGACATTCAATCTCATAAAAGATAATAAAGTTACCCGTCAATTATTGAAATCATTTTTGCCGATCGTAATTTCTGTTGTGATATTTCAGGGGTTCTTAATATCTAACTTTTCATTTCAAAGAAATAACCCCGCGCTGTCAGTAGCTTTTATTTTGTTTATCGTCATCGTTATTACCATATTTCTTATATTCAGAATATCGGCTTCAGTTGGTGCTCAATTGCTTAAAGCTGAACAAACCCTGAAAGAGAATGAGAAACAATTGCGTCAGCTGAATATCGATAAGGACAGATTTATCTCGATTCTTTCTCACGATCTGATAAATCCGTTCAATAACCTCCTTGGATTATCAGAAATATTAAAAGAAGATGTGACTAAGCTCAAGCCGGAAGAAATAGAGGAAATGGCAGTCAGTATAAACAGATCTGCCCAAAATACTTATAATCTGCTGGAAGACATTTTGATATGGATCAGAACCCAACAAGGCAAAATTCCTTTCAAACCACAAAATCTGATTTTTTCTGAAATTTGCTCTAATGTTGTTGGAATCCTTGGTTCCGTTGCCACCAGCAAAAAGATAACGATCAATTGTTTCGCGTCAAAAGACACCAGTATTTTTGCTGATGCCAATATGGTCAAAACTATAATGCGTAACCTCGTTTCCAATGCATTAAAATTTACAAATAAAGGTGGAATTATTAATATTAATGTTGAGGAAAAGCCAGAAAACGTTATAGTTACAGTCTCTGATAATGGTATTGGTATTAAGCCGGAAGATCTGACCAAGCTCTTTGATATTTCAAAGGTACTATCCACAAGCGGAACAGAAGATGAGACCGGCACAGGATTGGGTTTATTGATCTGCAAAGAATTTGTAGAGAAACATAATGGGAAAATATGGGCGGAAAGTATTTCCGGAGTTGGAAGCGATTTTAAATTTACCCTGCCATTATCAGGTAATAAATTCTCATGAATTTTGTTGATGAACAGGATGACCTGAGCTGAGTCCATCAACAGTGTCACCGTTAGAATTGCATGATTGAACTTTGCTTGCATTTCCTTTTTTAAAAAATTAAATTTACAGAAAAGTCCATTTAATTATTAAACCAGGCGACCATGAAAAAAGTTAATCTGATTATCAGTGTATTATTTACACTTTTAAGCTTCGGCTCATCTTTCTGCTATTCACAGGACTGGCCTCAATGGCGCGGAATAAATCGTGACAGCAAAGTGACAGGATTTAAAGCACCTTCTGCCTGGCCCGCAGAACTAAAACAGCAATGGAAAGTACCGGTAGGATATGGAGACGCGACTCCTGTCCTTTCAGGCAATAAAATTTATGTTAATACCCGGCAAAGTGATCAGGAGGAAGTGCTGTGTCTTGATGCGGCAACAGGTAAAGAGATTTGGAAATACTCCTATCCTTCAATGGCCGTTACCGGACCATCAGCTTCACAACATCCGGGGCCAAGAGGTACTCCTGCAGTTTCAAACGGAAAGATAGTGACCTTCGGAGCCTCAGGGATACTTTCATGTCTCGATGCACCAACCGGAAAGTTGCTCTGGAAAAAAGACAATCCATCAAACGCTTTTCCGGCATTTTTTACTGGTGCTTCCCCAATAATCACTGACGGAATGTGTATTATACATATTGGGAAAAAGGATGATGGCCAGGTAGTTGCATATGATCTGAATTCGGGCAGCGAAAAATGGAAATGGTCAGGTGATGGTCCTTCTTACTCATCGCCGTCAGTTATGACCCTTGACGGCAAGAAACTCCTGATTGTAATCACTGAAAAAAATCTTATGGCGCTTAGTCTGGCAGACGGAAAGCTGCTCTGGCAGGTTGCGGCTCCTGTTCAACAAAGATTTTATAACTGCGTCAGTCCCTGCATTGACGGGCCGACAATTTATTTAACTGGTCAGGGCACCGGAATGAAAGCTATTAAAGTGGAGAAGTCAGGTAATGAATACATTACAAAAGAAAGCTGGAGTAATCCCGAGGTTGGTGCAAAATGGAACACACCAATTCTTAAAGATGGATTTCTTTATGGTTTTACAGATCAGAAAAGACTCTATTGCATGAATGCAGCAACGGGACAGACTGCCTGGACAGACAATGCTGTCAGCAGTGATTTTTCTACTATAGTGGATTGCGGGTCAGTGATTATCGGATTAACAAGTACGGATAACCTGATTGTCTTAAAACCTGATGGAAAAGAATATTCTGAGATAACTAAATATAAAGTTTCCGATACGCCAATTTATGCTTTCCCGGTAATCTCAGGTAACAACATTTTTATCAAGGATGCTGAGAATCTGACGTTGTATAAGATTGAGTAGACCTCTCCCTAAATCCCTCCCCCAGGGGGAGGGACTTAATTTCTGATACTATCTACATGATGTGCATAAAGGTTCGCCCGGGGGGAGGGACTTTCTGTTTGAAGCTATTGACTTGTCTCTGATCTCATGAACTGACCCTTGGAATTTGTCAGAAGATTCTTTGTAATATAGGAAACTCCCGATCCGATAGCTGCAATAATTACTGGCTTAATTGTCAGCCAGTTAATTGCGCCATCGTTAGCGATCAGCTGATAAAAACCTGTCAGTATTGTACAAAACATTGCTACAATCAACCCATTGAGAAAATCCCGCCGGTCAAGCTTTAGAAATTTAGATTTCATGGTTCCTGTTGTTTCAGACTTTATCAAATTTACACGATAAAACGATTAAGGCCAAGAATCAGGGATAATATTTTACCTGTTTCCCCCTACCAGACCTTTTCCATAAGAAGGATATTCCTCAGTTCATTCGGAGTGATATTTTCCCTTATCTCACCCGTATCGACCACTGAAATATGCCCGCTCTCTTCTGATATGACCACTATGATAGCATCGGAATGCTCCGACATGCCGATGGCAGCCCGGTGACGCATACCATATCTCGGAGGCAATGTTACCTGGTCGGTGGTTGGCAAAGGACACCTTGCGGCAAGGATCAAGCCGCCATCAATCAGTACAGCCCCGTCGTGCAATGGAGTATTCTTAAAAAATATTGTTTCAAGAAGCTCGGCACTTATTCTTGCTTTAAGTATTTCACCCCCTTCTGAAAAAATATCCAGACTGCTTTTCCTGCCAATTACAATTAATGCTCCCGTTTTCTTTAGAGCAAGTCTCTCGCAGGCTTTTACGATTTCCTCCGCTTCTCTCGGACTTCGGGGTTCATTTGTAACCAGCGAGAATAACCTGCTGAATGAGAACCTGCTGCTCGTAATATATTTGTTACCAATAACCAGCAGGAACCGCCTGACCTCCTGTTGAAAAACAATGATCAGCGCAATAACACCGACACCTATAACCTGGCCGAGTAATGCACTGATAAGTTCCATATTCAGAGCTTTTACAATGAGCCAGAAGAGGTAAATCAAAAATATCCCGAGAAATATACTCAGAGCTGCCGTTCCTCTTATCAGACGATATAACTGGAATAGCACTATTGCTACCAGAAAAATATCAATTATGTCAAGTACGGTTATATGGAACGGCATATTCTGGTTACTGATTACTGATTACTGATTACTGATTACTGATTACTGATTACTGGTTACTGGTTGCTGGTTGCTGGTTACTGGTTGCTGGTTGCTGGTTTCATCTGATTCCTGATTACCGATCACCGATTACTGTTTACTGGTCCCCTGATCTTCATGATCAATTTAATAGTTTGCACTGCCTCCTTAACGTCATGGACGCGCAGGATATCTGCACCATTTAAAATGGCTATTGCATTAAGTACTGTTGTTCCGTTAAGTGCATCATCTGAAGTAATATCCAGAGTTTTCCAGATAAGAGATTTTCGTGAGATGCCTGCCAGAACAGGTAATCCGGCAATTGAAAGATCTCCAAGTCTCCTCAATAGTTCAAAATTATGATTGATGGTCTTGCCGAAACCGAATCCGGGATCAATTATTATATCCTTTACTCCCCCGGACCTTAACCTGAAGATCCTGTCGCCAAACCATTTCAGAATATCAGCAACAATATCTTCATAAACAGGATTATTCTGCATTGTGCGTGGTACTCCCTTCATATGCATAAGAATATAAGGCACATTGAGTTCACTTACAGTCGAAAACATTTTGTCATCTGCATCACCGCCCGAGATATCATTTATGATATGAGCCCCGCATTCAAGTACTGCTTTTCTCGCAATCTCAGCCCGGAAAGTATCGACAGAGAGTATTGCTTCCGGTAATTCATGGCTGATCAACCTGATGGCTCTTAACACCCGTTTCCCTTCCTCCTCAATGGAGATTTCTTTTGCTCCCGGCCGGGAAGAATATCCACCGATGTCGAGGATATCTGCACCATCCATCATCATCATGGCAGCTGCTTTTAATATCTCTTCATCATTATTAAACCGGCTGCCTTTGTAAAAAGAGTCGGGTGTAATATTCAGTATTCCCATAACCCTGGGAATCTCCAGATCAAGCAACCTGCCACCGGCATTAATATATCGTGGTTTTTCAGGAAACATAGATTTTAATCAACAGACGAATTTTAATGAATATACGAAAATAGCAAAAATTGCTTTAAAGAGGTTAATTCTTTTTAGTCCCGGACTTGAATTATAAAAGCTGTTATTACATTTGTACTAATCGAAATCCAGGTAATGATGAAGCTTTTTGTTATCGAAGGTGTTGATGGTGCAGGTAAATCGACCCAGATCAAATTATTGAGAGATTATTTTTCAACCAAAGGTCATCGGTGTGAGTATCTGCACTTCCCGAGAACAGAATCACCATATTTCGGTGAACTCATCGCTAGGTTTTTAAGAGGGGAGTTTGGCTCTCTGAATGATGTTGACCCATATCTGGTGGCAATGCTTTATGCTGGTGACAGAAAAGATGCTTCAACAATGATAAGCACCTGGCTAGAGGAAGGCAAGGTCGTCCTTCTTGACAGATATACATATTCCAATATAGCATATCAGTGTGCAAAGCTAAACGATAAGTTAAGTCAGGAAAAGTTAATGCAATGGATCTTATCACTTGAGTTTAAGCATTTTGCAATCCCGGAACCTGATCTTAATGTTTTTCTTGATGTACCGTACACTTTTACTGAAAAGAATTTAACAGAATCCAGAACCGGGAATGACCGTAATTATCTTAATGGAACGAGGGATATCCACGAGGAGAGCATGCTATTTCAAAAAAAAGTCAGAGATATCTACCTTAGAGTATCAGAATCGGATAACCATCTTGAAGTTATCAATTGCAGTAACAGCCATGGTGAAATGTTAACACCTTCCGGAATATTTGACCTTATTATTAAAGTTATCCATGATAGAAAACTTATTTAAAATTAAGATACTTAGGTATTTAAGCAGAATCATGATTGGTCTTGTATTTATCTTCTCGGGTGTGGTAAAAGCAATTGACCCCCTCGGATCAGCTTACAAATTTCACGACTATTTCCAGGCATTTCATCTCAGTTTCCTGAATAATCTTAGTCTCCTGCTGGCGATAGTTTTATGTACTGCTGAATTCATTTCTGGGTTCTCTGTGCTTACCGGATTCAGAGCAAAAGCAGGGCTGACCGGAGTTACAATACTTCTGATAATTTTTACTCCTCTCACTTTTATTCTGGCCCTGACCAACCCTGTTTCTGACTGCGGGTGTTTTGGTGATGCAATCCATCTTACAAACTGGGAAACTTTCGGAAAGAACCTGATACTGCTTGTCTTCATGGTTATTCTATATGGCGGGAAAATTCAAACTGAAAGAGTGATAAATAAAACGAAAGAATGGGCGGTGATTTTATCTGCTATTTTTCTGTTCATAATGTTTTCACTGGCAAACCTGAGATATCTTCCAGTTGTCGATTTTCTTCCTTATAAAAAAGGTGTAAGGATTGCTGATAAAATGGTAATTCCCGACGGTGTTTCTGCAGATCAGTACAAAACTACCTTCATCTACGAAAAAAACGGGATCAAAAAAGAATTCAACCTCACAGATTACCCTGCCAATGATTCCACCTGGAAGTTCGTGGAACAGAAATCAGTACTGATAAAAGAAGGATACAAGCCGCCTATCCATGATTTTATGATTACCTCTTCCGGCGGAGATGACATTACCCAGGAAATCTTATCCTTCCCGGGTTATACCATCCTGATGATTTCAAAAGAACTGGCTGAAGCCGGGAAAAACCATCTGTCTGCCGGATTCGATCTTGGTAAATATTCTGCAGCTAATGGTATTAAATTCTATATTCTGACCTCGTCAGGTACGGAAGAAGTAAAGAGTTACGAAAACGGGTTGTCATTCTGTTCTGCTGATGAGACGACATTAAAAACAATGATAAGGGCTAACCCTGGCTATATTCTGCTTAAAAACGGAATAATCCTGGGCAAATGGTCGTGGGCAAATCTTCCGGAACCCGAATGGTTCGGAAAACAGCTTATCTCAAATAAATAATTCATGTTTCAACATTTGGCGCTTTAAATATTTAATCACACTGAGAACTCGTTTTTTTGTACATTTATTTTTTTTTACTATTTAAATTTTGATTTATATGAGAAAAAAGATTGTTGCCGGTAACTGGAAAATGAATATGGATCTTACAGAAGGCCTGAAGCTTGCAGGTTCGATAGACAAATACTTTAAGGAAAATCCACCGGAAAAAGCATTGGTTATCCTGTGTCCGCCATATATACACCTGGCAGGCATGGCTGAAATCCTTAAGCACGGAAAAGTGGCACTTGGAGCTCAGAACTGCGCCACTGAAGCCTCCGGAGCATATACCGGTGAAGTTTCTGCATGGATGATAAAAAGTACAGGTGCCCAGTATGTGATTATTGGACATTCTGAAAGAAGATCATACTATCATGAAGACGATAAGCTTCTGAATAAGAAGACGTTACTGGCGATTAACAGTGGTCTGAAGGTCATATTCTGCTGTGGTGAAGTATTGAAGGAACGGGAGGCGAGCCAGCATTTTCTAATCGTCAGAAGACAACTGGAAGAAGGGCTTTTTAACCTTACCGCCGATCAGATGGACATGATTGTTATTGCTTATGAACCTGTATGGGCAATCGGTACCGGATTGACTGCCACACCTGATCAGGCTCAGGAGATGCATAAATATATCCGCGAGCTGGTAAAAGAGAAATACGGTAATGATTGTTCGAAAAAACTCCCGATCCTCTACGGTGGAAGCTGTAAGCCCTCAAATGCGGCTGAGATCTTTTCAAAGGCCGACGTGGATGGCGGTCTGATTGGAGGTGCTGCTCTTAAAAAAGAAGATTTTACGGCAATTGTGG
Organism: uncultured Bacteroidales bacterium; assembly: GCA_963791065.1. Classification (GTDB taxonomy): domain Bacteria; phylum Bacteroidota; class Bacteroidia; order Bacteroidales; family VadinHA17; genus LD21. The sequence continues at coordinate 190,412 of CAWBQN010000014.1, read as the reverse complement.
AAGCCGTTTAACCCCCCATGCCCCCCATTTGGGGGGTAAGAAACGTTATTGTTGAAAAAAACGCTGATAAATTCGTGATTTTCATGTTAAAAAAGCTGATTATTTTTTGTCTGATAGTGGAGGTAATAATTCCTGTGACCCTGTTTTCCCAGGCAAAATCGGCATTTTCAGATGATCATACAAAGTTCAGAGCAGAGCTCACTGCATTTATGGGACCAAATCTTAATGCAGAACAGGTTAGTAACCTGAATCTATTCCTTTCAAGATGGGACAGTGCCGCATTCAGCAATGAAGTTATGAAAAGGATCATCGATGTCTCAAATCAGCTATCATCAAGGCAGATGAGAATAGTTCCCCACTTTAATGACTTTCTGCTGACTCTCAATAATTTCATCGATTATAACCGTGATGCAGTATTTTTCATAAACTGGCTTAAAGGATTAAGTAAAATAGCATTTAATCAGACGTTTACGAATGACAATCTCGACATTTTCTTTAAGAATAGCAGCCTGTTGGTCAAAGAAAATGTGCTCTATGAATCCGGTAGTGTTAAATGGAAAGTAAAGAATAGTCAGCTTAAATTTTTATACGATACTGTCATTTTTGTTGCTGTTTCAAACGCAACACTAACGTGTAACTTTCAAAAGGACAGTACTGAAATTTATAATGTCACAGGAAAGTATTATCCTGAAATGAGGCAATTCATTGGTACAAAAGGTATTGTCACCTGGGAAAAAGCAGGCTATTCCCCCAAGGATGTTTTTGCCGAACTCAGTGATTATTCCCTGAACCTTACCAAAAGCAGCTTTACCATTGATTCTGCCCGACTAACTCATACTACATATTTTAAGAAAGCCGTTCCGGGATTGCTTGCAGACCAGGCAATCACTTATACCAATAAAGATAAGGCTGCATTCCCCCGCTTTGAGACTTATGCAAAGGAGTTCAGGATTAAAAACATTTATAAGGGGGTCAATTATGAAGGAGGATTGACATTTGAAGGAGCAAATGTAAAAGGAACCAGCAATAAAGCCAACCCTGCGAAGATTACTCTTTTCCGGAATGATACTCTCTATCTGAGAATCCATTCAAAAGAGTTTCAGTTCTCAAAGACTATACTAAGCAGCCCTGAGGTTGCAATGTCGCTTTATCTTAACAAAGATTCAATTTACCATTCTAATCTTGGCTTTTCATACATCGTTTCTACCAGGCAGGTAAATCTCTTCCGGACAAGCAACCCTGTCTCGCAAAGTCCCTATTTTGATTCATTTCATAAACTCGATATGTATTTTGAATATTTATCATGGAATATGAATGAATCAAGAATTGTTCTTTCACGCGCAAGAGGAGCTTCAATGGGTCAGGCTCAGTTTGAATCAGCGTCATTCTTCAATTCAAACTATTTTTTGCAGTTAATGGGGCTCGATGATTACCATCCTCTTAATCGCCTGATCAAATTTGCAGAATACTTTTATTCAGAAACTTTCCCTGTTGAGGAATTTGCCAAATGGCTCGACAAGCCTTTGGAGGCGGTAACAGGATTATGTATCGACATGGCCAATAAAGGATTTATATTCTATGACCGGACGAACAATGAAGTAACAATAAAAAAGAAAACGAAGGATTTCCTCGATTTTTATGCAAAAAAGAAGGATTATGACATCATCAGCATTGCCAGCGAAACAAAAGCTCCGCTCGACAATGCAGTCCTGGACCTGAAAAACTTCATACTAACGGTCAATGGAGTATCCGGTGTTCTCCTGAGCGATTCCCAGCGCGTCGCAATTTATCCTTATAAAAGACAATTGAATATCGGAAGGAACAGGGATCTCAGCTTTGACGGTGTTGTTGAAGCCGGACTCTTTACTGTCTTCGGACATAAATTTTCATTCAGTTATGATACATTTAAGATCAGGCTTCAGAAGATAGATTCAATCAAAATATCAGTTGAGACCGATAAACGTGATAAATTGGGAAATCCTATTATTACAAATGTTGATAACCTCATACAGCTGGGAACTGCAGAACTTTATATTGACAAGCCCGATAACAAATCCGGATTAAAAAGTCTTAAACAGTATCCAATCATCGATGCCACAACGTACTCATATATTTTCTATGACAGAATCCCTGGTATGGAAGGTGTTTATAAACAAAAGGATTTCTTTTTCAGAGTCGATCCATTCACATATGAAAATATAGACCACTATACAAATCAGGATATGAACCTTTCCGGCGAATTTTTTGGAGGAAATATTCTTAAGCCAATGCATCAAACTCTTGTGATACAGGAAAATAATTCTCTCGGTTTTAATATGACAATTCCTCCTGAAGGACTGGAGGTTTATGGGAACAAGGGAATTTTATACAATGCTCTGAGTATGAGCAACAAGGGATTGACCGGAAGCGGCATTTTAAAGCATCTTACCTCCACGACAAATTCAGATGAATTTAAGTTCTTTCCTGATTCCATGATAACCCATGCTTCAACATTCAATATTGAAAAGGACAGTACAGGCATATTCCCGGTGCTCAAAAGCGAGGATGTTGCCATTAAATGGCTGACTCAGAAAGATGAATGGATGGCAACGCCAGCTACAGGCAAGACCTTCAGCATGTTCGGGAACGGTACGACTCTGGATGGCGGATTAAGTCTATACCCCGCAAAATTAAATGGCACTGGAATAATTAATTCAACCGATTCGCGGATCAAGTCTAATCTTTTCAGTTTTAGTTCCAATACAATCAATGCCGATACAGCCGACTATACACTTAAATCACTTTCAACGAACGGCTACTCATTTATTGCCGAGAATGCAAACACCAAGATAAATTTTGACCTGAAGATGGCACATTTCAGATTGAATACTGATTCATCGGTAGTAAAATTCCCGGAGATAGAGTATATCTGTACTATGACCGATTTTACATATAATATGCAAAATCGTGTTTTAAGTATGGAGCAAAAAGGTAAATCAAATACTCCTCTTATGCCTCCTGATAGCATTACTTAAGCTCGACTTTTCACAGCTTGATAAACCTACTTTCTTTGCGACCAGCGATCTCTCAGACACAGTTGCCTTTTCAGCGTGGAAAGGAAGCTATCATCTTGATCAGGAATATATTGAAGCGGAAAATATTAATTATATTCATATTGCCGACGCATTGATTCAGCCTGACAGCGGAAAGATTATAATAAACCGGAGGGCTAAGATACAACAGATGCAAAACGCAATTATTGCTGTGAACCACCGGCATATAATGCATTCGGCAAAAGTTGATATTGAATCAACCAAAAGGTATACTGGCAGCGCTATATATGATTATGTAAGTGAAGATAAAGCGATACAGCAAATAAATTTTCCATCATTGGAGGTAGATACATCTACAACATATGCGAGAGGCTATATACCGCCCAGCCAAAAATTTCTTCTAAACCCTGCCTTTACGTTTACAGGTGATGTTGCACTTTCAGCCAGAGCTGATAATCTGACTTTTACCGGAGCTGCAGGAATTTTGCACAACTGTAAAGACATTCAGAGTTACTCCATCAAATTCAAATCAGAGATCGATCCAAAGAATGTCATGATCCCGGTAAGTGATAAGCCCAGAGACATAAATGATAATCTTGTTTATTCAGGATCCTTCATAAATATTGATTCTATTCATATCTACCCCGCCTTTCTCTCGGCTCAGAAATCATGGGCAGATGTTGCACTGGTAAACTCAAGCGGCTGGCTATATTATGAAAAAGCAACGGGAAGATACTTAATTGCCTCACGCGAAAAGCTTATTGATCATACTCTTTCCGGGAATATGGTCGCATTCGATAAGAACTATTGTGTACTGTCAGGAGAAGGGAATCTTAATTTTGGTGCCAAACTCGACCTGGTCAAATTAACCAGTGCCGGTAAGGTAATACATTCGGTTGATTCAGGAAAGGTTAACATTGAAGCTATCCTTGGCCTTGATTTTTATTTTTCATCTGAAGCACTGAAGGTCATGGCAGATGAGATAAGGTTGATGCCTTCACTGAAGCCTGTTAATCTGAATTCGGAGCTGAACAACAAGGCTATGAAAGATCTTATGGGAATAAGCGTCGCATCGCAGGTGAAGCAGGAAATGGATCTGTTTGGCACATCAAAGGATCTGCCAAAAGAATTTACCTATAAACTTCTTCTTAACGATGTGAAACTATTCTGGAACGAATCCACATCGTCATTCCGGTCAAGTGGTAAGATAGGTATTGGGTTCATAGGACAGCAGCCGGTAAATGTTTATGTTGACGGATATATTGAAATTCAGCGAAGAAGATCGGGAGACATGTCGATATCTATCTCAAAGCCGATCAATCAACCTGGTATTATTTCTCATACTTTAAAGGCGTTATGATGACCCAGTCGGGAAACAACAATTACAACACCATTATTGCCAAAATCAAATTGAATGAGAGGAAAGATCCTTCATCAAGCACAAAAGTGCCGTATACATACATGATAGCAGTGGAGGACAGGCTTGGCAGGTTCCTTCAGAGAATGTCTGATAATAATCCTGATAATAATTCCGGAGATCCTAATGGGGCTATAAAATGATTTTGCCTCTCTCGCCCAGTTCTATCAATTCAAGATCGTGAATGCTTTCTCCATCGATATGAAATCTGATTGCTGTCATGAATTTATGAAAACCATTATAGCCCGCAGCTCCGGGATTCATATATAGAAAGCCGGCTTTTTTATCATACATGACCTTGGCAATATGCGAATGTCCGCAAATGAAAAGATCCGGCGGATTTTCATAAATTGCAGGCATAACTCTGCGGTCATAATGGCCGGGTGTTCCACCAATATGAGTGATCCATACCCTGACCTCATCAACCATAAATACCAGATTCTCGTTATAAACTCTTCTGATCAGGGCATTATCGATGTTCCCGTAAACAGCTTTAAATGGCTTGAAGCCTGACAGTTTATCTGCTATCTCAATGCTGCCTATATCACCTGCGTGCCATATTTCATCGCATTCCGCAAAATGATCAAATAGCCTGGGATGAATCCATCCGTGTGTATCTGAAAGAAGACCAATTTTCATTTCTGATAAATCTTTTGTACTACTTTGTGGTACTTTGTGCTTTACTTTGTGCCCTTTGTGTTGAAATACTTAACCACAAAGGAACTCAAAGGTTCTCACAAAGGAACGCAAAGGTTAAATCAAATTATCTATTTTTGTACAGAAGTAACGCCATGCAGATATTTTACGCACCTGATATTACCGGCAATTCTTACATACTCGACGAAAAAGAGTCGAAGCATATTATACGGGTTTTGAGAATGTCAAAAGGCAGTGCTGTCCGGCTGATCGATGGTATGGGGAATCTCTATGAAGGAATCATAAGTGACCCTGATCAAAAAAAGTGCATAATAGCTGTAACAGGAATAACCAAAGATTTCGAAAAAAGAGGTTACAGGCTTCATATTGCAATATCACCCTTAAAAAACCCGGAACGATTTGAGTGGTTCATAGAAAAGAGTGTTGAGATAGGTATTGATGAGATCACTCCACTGGTCTGCAGGAATACTGAAAAGCCGGGAATAAAGTACGAAAGAATCAATAATCTGATCATTTCAGCCATGAAGCAATCACTCAAGTCGACCAAGCCAATATTGAATGAACCGTGCAGGTTCAAAGATTTCATCAATGAGGAATCACAGGGGCTCAGATTGATCGCTCATTGTGATAATTCAAGAGAAAGAAATAAGATATCAGATGTATATCCAGGAAATACAGATGCTACCATTCTGATCGGACCTGAAGGTGATTTTACAAGGGAAGAGATTGATTCAGCGATCAACAGGAAATTCATCCCGGTTCACCTTGGGTCAAGCCGCCTCCGTTCAGAAACTGCAGGTGTTGCTGCGTGTCATTCCATCTATTTTATAAACCAGTAAAAAAGGCTTATCTGGACATAAAGTTAATTACCTCTCCAATCTTTTTCATAGGTACTTTATATAATTCGGTAAAATGACAGTTCCCGCATGAAACGTATGTGAATCGCCTGTTATGAACTTCAAACAATCTTGTCCAAATGCTTCCGATTGTCCACATCTCTCCTATTTCGTACTCTTTATTGCCACATTTAGGGCAGGTATACTTCAGTATCTGGTTCATATTTCTTCATTTTTAGTGTTTTCAGACTTTGCCTTCAATCTGCCTGATTTTCGAAGAGCCTGGTCGATGATGTACTCAATCTGACCATTTGTGCTGCGAAACTCATCGGCAGCCCATTTCTCCAAAGCCTTTAGCTTTTCCGGGTCCATCCGGAGAACAAATGGTTTTTTCTCACTCATATCATGAATGCAATGTTCCTGCGTTTACCACAGGAGTTGCGTCTTTATCTCCGCACAGAACAACCATAAGGTTGCTTACCATTGCAGCTTTTTTCTCCTCATCCAGATCAACTATCTTCTTCAGGGATAGCTGCTCCAGGGCCATTTCAACCATTGAAACTGCTCCCTCGACAATTTTAAACCTGGCTGAAACAACTGCTGAGGCCTGTTGTCTTCTTAACATTGCATTAGCAATCTCCTCGGCATAGGCTATATAGTTTATCCTTGCTTCAATAACTTCGATACCGCATATCTGCAATCTTTCCCTTATCTCTTTCTCAAGTTCGTTATTGACTTCTTCTCCCCCGCTTCTCAAAGCAATGACGGCATCGTGATCCTCAAAATTATCATATGGATATAAACCGGCCAGTTTACGCAGGGCTGCATCACTTTGAACCAGGACAAAATGCTGATAATCATCGACATCAAATACTGCCTTGTATGTTTCAGCTACCCGCCAGACAAGTACAAGTCCGATTTTAATCGGATTACCAATTTTATCATTCACCTTAATAGGATCACTGTTAAAGTTTCGTGCCCTGAGTGAGATCGTCCTTTTAATATAAAAAGGATTTACCCAGAAGAATCCATTCTCCCTTATGGTACCTTTATATGCCCCGAATAAAACAAGTACACATGAGCCATTTGGGTAAACAACTGTAAACCCGATGATAGTGAGAACAAACAAGATTGTAAGAATAACACCCAGCCAGATGATCTCGTAGGCATATCCCAGAATTGCTCCGGCAAGGAACAGAATCGCCATGACTACGGCTAAATAACCCGAGACAGGTTTCACAATAAATTCTTTTTTCATGGTATGTGATATTATATTAATATCACAAAGATATTATTTTAATTCATATCTACAAAAAAAAAGTGTGCTATTTAAAAGGGCACTCTTTATTCACGTTTTCAAGCCACGTAGTGACTTTATATGAATAATCCCTGGCGCAGCCGGGGAATAAACTAATCTTTCATTACATTTCAATTTAAGTCCGTTGCCGAAAGAGAGAAGGAGGCACGCGCTACTAATGACAACATTTATTATGCTGCTTATTTAAAGATACTTAACTCAAAATTGCTAGAGATTGAGGGATTGTATTAGTTCAGCCCCGTTAGGGGCATAATAATTTAAAGCAGGGCAACGCCCTGCCTATAGGATACAGAAGCTAAGTGAGCCCCGTAGTGGGCGAAATAAAGCCAGACCTGGAAACCAAACTAACTTCCTTATTTCGCTCCTACGGAGCTTGATAAGTTTTGTTGATGTTCAGCATCGGGCTTCGCCCGATGTTAAAATATATAAGGCCTACGGCCTTTTTCTATTTTATTAATTAATGACAATATTTTAGATGTCAATCATAATCTGATACTTGTATTCTTGTCATAAAAACCAGATGTGCAAAATATTTTGAATAAAAACTCGGGATTACAGGTATATAGTTGAAGGCTATTGGATAAAGCACCCTATAAACTTGAAGCCTTTACTAAAAATCCAAATTAAAAAAGGCTGTCTCTCGTATTTTGAGGCAGCCTCTTTCTGTAATTTTAAACTTTTTTCCTGATCTTATTAATCAGACTTGTTGTCAAACTTCTCTCCGGCACTTCATCTATCTGCCGGAGCAGGTCAAACACATCGCGGAACTCGCTGTTTAATCCCCATGCATCTTCAAAAAGATCTGCATTGGCAACTTTGATATCCTGATATGAAATAAAAGGAGTAGAAATTAATACCATAGGCTTCATGTCTTCATTTTATTTGAAAACGACCGGTGGTATATAATATTGTAAATTAATTATAATATATTTTTACAGCTTATCCTCAGGTTAATTCAGTGTGAGGCTAATGTTCTTCTCAACCATTATTCTCCTCATATTGATAAGAGCATATCTCATCCGGCCCAGTGCAGTGTTTATGCTGACATCTGTTATGTCGGCAATTTCTTTAAAGCTTAATCCTGCATAATGCCTCAGTATCACTACTTCCCTCTGATCATCAGGCAGATGGCTGATCATGCTCCTGACATCTTTTTGAATCTGCCGTTTGATCATATCGTCTTCAACGTTGTCTTCCGCAAACGATTTTGAATTGAACAGATCCGATTCATAGTTGTCGTTCGAGATGGTATTCATCTGCTTAACTCTGCGAAAATGGTCAATAATAAGGTTATGAGCAATGCGCATCACCCAGGAAATAAATTTTCCGTTATCGGCATATTTACCCGCTTTTACAGATTGAATCACTTTAAGGAAGGTATCCTGAAAGATATCTTCGGCAAGCGCCTGATCGCGTATATAAAGGCTTATATATGCGAATACTTTGTTCTTGTGGCGGTGGATTAGCTTTTCAAAACATGACTGCTCGCCTTTTATGAACCTCATAATCAGTTCATAATCGGAAATCAATTTATTCATAGCTCTCTCTTTAAATTAACTAGAGTAGAGATATTCTATAGGCGATCAGGTTTTAATTAATAACTATTCGAAATACAAAGAAAAGAATTTTTTTGATTTGAAAGTATTACTTTTGACCTTTAACAGAAATTTAACAATATTTTTAAAGGTTCAGATATGGATGGTTGTATTGAAATCAAGGGGGCAAGGGTACATAATCTGAAAAATATCTCTCTTAAAATTCCCAGAAATAAGCTTGTCGTAATAACAGGAGTATCAGGCTCAGGAAAGTCTTCACTTGCTTTTGACACTATATATGCTGAGGGTCAACGAAGGTATGTGGAAAGTCTTTCGTCATATGCCCGACAGTTCCTTGGACGGATGAACAAACCCGAGGTTGATTTTATTAATGGCATCCCGCCTGCCATAGCAATTGAACAGAAGGTAAATTCACGAAATCCGCGTTCGACAGTTGGCACTTCTACTGAAATATACGACTATCTCAGGCTGCTGTTCGCCAGAATAGGAAGGACTTATTCACCAATATCCGGTAAAGAAGTCAAGAAGCACAGTGTAGATGATGTAATTGATTTTCTTTCGTCACTTGCAGAAGGAACAAAAGTTATTTTAACCTCCTCTGCCGCCATTCCTGACAATATTAAGGTTTCAGAGTATTTTAAATTTCTGGTGAAACAGGGATTTAACCGCCTTGAAACAGACGGTGAACTAATTAGGATTGACGAGTTAAAATCGCTGAGTGATTATAAGCCAGGGCAACAGATAAAGATTGTTATTGACAGGCTTGTAATAGACCATTCAGCCGATAGTTTCAGCAGGGCAGCCGATTCAGCTCAGACAGCGTTTCAGACCGGGAAAGGTTATTGCCAGGTTGTTATCACAGGGGATAACGTGGTGAAAAGGGAGAGTTTTTCAAATAAATTTGAAGAGGATGGAATACTCTTTGAAGAACCCTCAGAATACCTGTTCAGCTTTAATAACCCCATTGGAGCCTGTCCGGTTTGCGAGGGATATGGCAAAGTTATAGGCATAGATGAAAACCTTGTAATTCCCAACCAGAACCTTTCAGTTTATGAAGATGCCATTGTTTGCTGGAAAGGGGAATCGATGAAAAAGTGGAAAGAGAGACTGGTAGCAAATTCAGGATTATTCGATTTCCCAATACATAAACCGGTATATCAGCTTACTGATGAGCAGAAGGAGCTCCTCTGGAAAGGAAATAAATATTTCTACGGATTAAACAGGTTCTTTGAACATCTTGAGGAAAAAAAATTTAAAATTCAATACCGTGTACTATTAAGCCGGTACAGGGGAAAAACCATATGCCCCGAATGTAAAGGTTCGAGATTGCGTAAAGAAGCAGGATATGTAAAAGTATCGGGAAAATCAATTCAGGAACTTGTATCATTACCTGTGGGCAAGCTATTTGAGGTTTTTTCCTCATTTGAGCTTAATGAAACAGATGCGAGGGTAGCTGAAAGGCTGATCAAAGAAATCACCATTCGCGTCAAGCTCCTGCGTGATGTTGGTCTGTCTTATCTCACCCTCGAAAGGCTTTCCTCAACATTATCCGGGGGTGAATCACAGAGAATAAACCTGTCGACTTCTCTTGGCAGTAATCTTGTTGGTTCAATGTATATACTTGATGAACCAAGCATTGGGCTTCATCCCCGTGATACCAACCTGCTTATTACCGTACTGAAAGCTCTCAGGGACCTTGGCAATTCAGTTCTGGTTGTGGAGCATGAAGAAGAAATAATAAGGGCTGCCGATGAAATTATCGATATGGGACCTGAAGCAGGAAGGCTTGGCGGGGAAGTAGTATACCAGGGAGGACTTGATCTGACAACTTCTAATAAATCTCTTACGGCCAGTTATCTGAGTGGCAGGCTGGTTGTTCCGGTTCCCCGGACCCGTAGAAAATGGAACAGTTATATCGAGGTTAAAGGGGCGAGGGAGAACAATCTGAAAGGAATCAATGTAAAGTTTCCGCTTCATACAATAACGGCTGTAACAGGAGTCAGCGGATCAGGGAAATCCAGTCTTGTTTCGGATATCTTATATAAGATATTATCTGACAGGATAAACGGGACCAACTTAAAACCCGGACAGTTCAGGGATATAACCGGAGATACTTCTTCACTTACAGGAATTGAGCTGGTCGATCAGAATCCCATTGGGAGGTCAAGCAGGTCAAATCCTGTTACCTACCTGAAGGCCTATGATGAAATACGTAAGCTCTATTCTGAGTTGCAGGCATCGGTCCAGAACAATTTCAAGGCATCTCATTTCTCATTCAATATTGAAGGGGGAAGGTGTGAAGAGTGTCAGGGTGAAGGAATAATCCATGTTGAGATGCAGTTCATGGCTGATGTTGAGCTTACGTGCGAGAGCTGCAAGGGAATGCGCTTTAAGAAAGATATTCTCGAAGTAAGGTATTATGGGAAAAACATTTATGATATGCTTGAGATGACCATAGATGAAGCACTTGATTTTTTCAAGGAACATCCCGGGAAAAGTGAAAAGAGGATCATTGAAAAGCTTAAGCCACTCTCCGATGTGGGACTTGGCTACATAAAAATGGGACAATCGTCGAGCACACTTTCCGGAGGAGAAAGTCAGCGGGTAAAGCTCGCATATTTTTTAAGTCAGGAACGAGGCAGCGGTCACATATTATTCATTTTTGACGAACCGACGACAGGTTTGCATTTTCACGATATCAACAAGCTTCTCAAATCAATTAATGCTCTTGTTGATCACGGACATTCGGTCATACTCATTGAGCACAATCAGGAAGTGATAAAAAGTTCCGACTGGGTCATTGATCTGGGTCCTGAAGGAGGTGAGGACGGCGGCCGGATAGTTTTTGAAGGCAAACCCGAAGATCTGGCAAAATGCAAAGAATCCCATACAGGCAAATATCTTGCTCCTAAACTGGTTCACAAGCATATATAAAATAAGCAGAGACAGTAAAATAAGCAGAGACAGGTCTGAGACCTGTCTCTACAATTATATCTATAAATTACTTGTAACCGGTTACGATTTCTTTATTTTGAATCCGAACATTATTGCAACGCATCCGCTTGCAGGTGTTTCGCCCGTTTTATTAAACGAATTAACTTTCACAACGATCTTAAGCTGCTGACTCGACTGCAGCTTGAAATCCCATGTCTTGGCATAGCTGGCGTCCTTGTTTGAATAAAGTACATTCTTATTAGCGTCGAGAACCCTGAACTCAATATCCGGAAGTTTTTCCTCTCCGCAAATTGCGACCCGGTATTCCATATCGGAATAAAACGTTTTATACAATTCAGCTTCTTCACCTTCGACAAGGATGGCTGCATGATAGTTCCCGTCGTGTGTATAAGCACCTAATTCAGGGATACATACCTTTTTAGCAAAAGATTTACACTGGGCATCTACATTTAGTGTAGTCGCAACTATAAGCAATGCAAGTAGCGGAATTATTCTAGATATTCTCATGGGGTTAGTTATTAACGAATGTCTTTCTTATGTCGGAAACTGTAGTAGCGAGTTCTTTGAATACTTCTGGTGTCATATCAGTTTTTATTTGTGATTTGAGAACCGTAGTATTTGTCGCCTTGTCAAATTCAGGTCGGATTTTCGACGTAGATATTTTGATCTTGTCGAAAACCAGTTTCAGCTTATTGACCTGAACAATAAGGTCATCAACTGCAGGATTTCCTTTGCTGCTCTCGAGTAAATTAACCAGAATGTCGATTGAAAGTTTCTGATCAATAATCCTTCCAACGAGTTTATTACCATTAAAATCTTTCATATCAACAAGTTGAGTCGAAATGTATAACCCCTCGAACCATCCGCCGACAAGAACCATTGCTGCTATTGCAGGTTGACCGTTATCAGAGAGATATGAATTTGAGTTCATGAAAGTCTCACTTACTATCTCCATAATAACTTCACTGTTGTTTATATTCTCCTCAAGTCTGTCAATCTGTGATTGTTCGATAGCCTTAAGAATACCCAGGCCGTCGGCCATCTTTTTGGCGGCATTCATGTAATCAATAATAAGTTGCGTTTGTTCGTACAAACTGGCAAAACTTAAATCGCATGTATATATTCCCAGATTCAGAGCCATGCTTTTATTTGTCACATAATTATTTACATTACCAACAGGATTGAGCAAAGCCTCATCGAACCTTGCTCCAGCAGATTTTATTAACATTGCTGATTCAAGGGGTGAAGGCAGCGCATTAAATATTTTTTCAGCCTGCTTAATATCCTCTACAACTGCTGATTTGTCTTTAGGAACACTTATGGTTACCTCTTCCTTGGGTGTTTTAGTCCCTCCAGACTTACAGCCTATAAGCAGACTGGCAAACAATAAAACTACCATCAGAATTTTTGAACAAATTCCATATTTTTTATTCATGATATAAATATTTAATTGTCAAACCTATTTCACGACTAAATTAGTATAATATTTTTATTTTTCAAAAACGGCTTTAACTAATTGATGGTATTTCTAACTTTGTTTCAAATTATCAAAATATGATAAAATCGGAGAAGAAGATAAGGGAACTTTCTGAAATACTTAATAAAGGTAATATTATTGTGATACCGGCAGCAATAGAATTGCTCCGGCACGAGAAGCCATTTGAAGGTGCAATAGGGCTGCTTACCTCCTTTTATGATAAGACTGAGAATAATTCTTTAAGGAAAATTATAGCGGGATTTATGAATGATCTTAAGGATCAGACAGTTTGCCGGGAGGTGATAAATGAAATAAGAAAACAGTGGAAATCAGAGACTATCAGCATGCTGGTATCATCGTGCTGGCAGTCGGGACTAAACTATTCAGATTATTCTCTCGACATGGCGAAGGTTTTTCTGAGAAGCGATTATGTAACAGCTGTTGAATGTCTTACTGTAATTGAAGAAACTGTTCAAGAAATGAGCAAGTCAGATAAAGATGAAATTATAAAACTGCTCGAAGACAGCCCAGTTTCAAAGGTCACAGAAAAGCAGGCTCTGACGCTTGAATTAATAACCATTCTTGAGAGATAACCTAGTTTATCTCTCGCCGAAAATCAGGCTTCCAATTCTGATCATGGTGCTTCCCTCTTCAAGAGCTATCCCATAATCTCCCGACATTCCCATTGAAATCTCACTGAAGGCAGGATCCGATCTGAAGTAATTTTCTTTAAGCGAATGAAAACAATCTCTCAGGTACCGGAATTCCTTCCTGACCCTGTCGGTGTCCCTGGTAAAAGTAGCCATACCCATTACGCCACAAATATTTACATTTTTCAATTTCAGTATGTTATCGGATTTAAGAGCATCATTCAGATCATGCATTGAAAATCCCGATTTTGTCTCTTCACTCGCAATATGGATCTCCAGCAGACAATCAATGATCCTTCCTTCTTTTCTCGCCTCAGCGTCGAGCGCTGAAAGTAACTTGTATGAATCAATGGACTGGATCATGCTTATAAAAGGCACCAGGTATTTTACTTTATTGCTTTGAAGATGTCCGATGAAGTGCCACTTTATATCCGCAGGAAGCAGGTCTTTTTTGTTGAGTATTTCCTGAACACGGTTTTCCCCGAAATATCTGTGCCCTGTATTATAAGCCAGCTGAATATCGCTTACAGGTTTCATTTTCGAGACGGCTATAAGCTTTACAGCTGATGGTATCTTTGATTTAAGTAAGCTTATATTTAGGGTGATATCGGTCATTCCTCGTCAAATATCAGAATATAAAATTAGTGAATTTTGAAAACTTTAACTCGTGCTGTTGAAAAAGTCCTTTGTGACCTTTGTGTTCAGGTCGGAAAGGAATCAGTCCAGCAGATGAATAACGAGGCCGCTACGGAGCTTTGGTTCAAACCATGTTGATTTCGGAGGCATGATATTTCCTGAATCTGCTATTGTAATGAGCTGATTCATTGATACCGGAAAGAGAGCGAAAGCAACTTTCATTTCTCCGCTGTCGACCCTCTTTTTAAGTTCACCCAGGCCACGAATACCCCCTATAAAATCAACCCTTTTCGACCTCCTGAGATCCTGGATGTCGAGTATCGGGCTAAGGATCTGATTTGTAAGTATTGTCACGTCAAGAACACCAATCGGATCAGTATCATTATAAGTGCCGGGCTTTGCTGTAAGGCTGTACCAGATTCCTTCAAGATACATTGAAAAGTTATGAAGTCTCTTTGGTTTGTAGATTTTGCTTCCTTTTGATTCAATGACAAACCCGCATTCCAGTCTGGCCAGTAATTCTGTAGCAGTCAGCCCATTCAGGTCTTTAATGGTTCTGTTATAGTCAATTATCTGCAGCTGGTCAGCAGGGAAATGCACTGCAAGAAAAAAGTTATATTCCTCAGATCCGTTATGTAACGAATTTTTTTCACGCTTCTCCTTACCGACAAGAGCTGCTGCAGCTGTCCTGTGATGTCCGTCAGCAACATACATAAACGGGACCTTTACAGAAAAAAGCTTTTCAATAAGTCTATTTGTTTCAGGATTTTCGATGACCCAGAAATGGTGCCCAAATCCATCTTCCGATACAAAATCATACTCAGGTTTTTCATGACTTACTATCCTGTTTACGACCTCATCAATCTCTTTTACCGGAGGATAAGTAAAAAAGACAGGTTCAATATTTGCGTTGTTTACCCGAACATGTACCATGCGGTCCTGTTCCTTATCGGGACGTGTAAGCTCATGCTTTTTGATTATTCCATTAAGATAGTCATCGACCGATGCGCATCCGACAATTCCGTATTGTGTTCGGCCATCCATAGTCTGCGCATAAATATAAAAACGAGGCGCAGAATCCTGAATCAGCCAGCCGTTTTTCTGCCATTTCCCAAAATTCTTAACAGATTTATTATATACCTGTTCCGAATGTGTATCTGTACCTTCCGGAAGATCGATTTCTGATCTTGTAATATGAAGCAGTGAACATTCCTTACCTTCTGCCATCTTTCTGGCTTCATCGGTATTCATAACATCATATGGCAGACACGACAAATCTTTTGCAAGAGGGCCAGGGGGCCTTAATCCCCTGAAAGGCTTAACAACTGCCATCTTATTTTATCTAATTAACATTTACCTGTTTAATCTGTATTTCTCTTTACCCGTTTTGAAGTATTCAACAATTTGCCGGGCTGCAGCCACACCTGCATTAATATTTGATTCCTCGGTCTGTGCGCCCATTTTTTTGGAAGTAAAAATGAATCTTCCTTTATGCTTTTCCTGGATAATATCTTTACAATCTGGCTCAATATCTGACAGATAGCTGAAATCTGAGCGTTCATCAAATATTCTTAGCAGACCATCCTCATCGATTAATTCTTTTCTTGCAGTATTGACCAGTACTGCATTCTGAGGCATTTTTTTCATGAGATCGTAGCTGATTGATTTGTTTGTAATCTCATTACTGGGCATATGTATCGATATGTACTGGCATTTTGTATACAACTCATCAATGTTGATACATTGTTTAGCGCCATTATTTTTCATTACTCTTTCACTCACGAAGGGATCATAGGCATATATATCCATACCGAATCCACGAGCAATATCCGCAACATATTTGCCCACATTGCCAAATGCATGAAGACCCAGGGTTTTACCCCGGAGTTCGGTCCCTGATTTACCGCTGAACCCGCCCCTTATCTGGTACAGCATCAGCTCGAATGCCAGTTCGGCAACTGCATTTGAGTTTTGGCCCGGAGTATTCATTGCCACTACATTGTGTGCTGTACATGCTTCAAGGTCTATATTATCATATCCTGAGCCGGCTCTTACGACTATTTTAAGTTGTTTTGCGGCATCGAGGACAACAGGTGACACGACATCGCTGCGCACTATCATTGCATCTGTGTTTGAAACTGCGGCCAGAAGTTCAGATATATTTCTGTAATTCTCAAGCACAACAAGCTTAAAGCCCGCAGCCTCAGTAACCTCCCGTATCTGTCTTATGGCTATTGGCGCAAATGACTTTTCTGTGGCAACAAGGATCTCCATGCTTCTGTTATTTGGATTCTGAACTGATAGACACCGGTCAAAAGTAATATTTTATGATCACTAGTTCTTAGATTCAAACTCTTTCATTGCATCAACGAGTGCCTGTACGCTTTCTTTTGGAAGTGCATTATATGTTGAAGCACGGAACCCTCCAACAGAACGGTGACCTTCGATACCAAGCATTCCTTTTGATTTGGCAAATTCGGCAAATGGTTTTTCAAGTTCTTTATACTCGGGAGCCATTACAAAACAGATATTCATCAGCGATCTGTCTTCCGGATCGCTGATTGTAGGTACAAACAATTTGTTCCTTTCAATCTCATCGTACAGGATTTTTGCCTTTTCAATATTTTTTTTCTGGATAGCTTTTACTCCGCCAAGATTTTTCAGCCAGTTGAGAGTTTGCTGTGCAGCAAAAATAGTGAATACAGGAGGAGTATTAAACATCGACTCCCCTTTTATGTGCACTTTGTAATCGAGCATAGAAGGGATGGGCCGTGTTACTTTTCCAAGTACATCTTCTTTGACAATGACCATAGCCATGCCAGCAGGAGCCAGATTCTTCTGGGCGCCGCCATATATAATTGAATATTTTGAAATATCCACCGGCCTGCTGAAAATATCTGATGACATATCTGCAACAAGGGGAACCTTTACATCAGGGTCTTTCTTTAGCTCCGTACCATAAATTGTATTGTTGGTGGTTATATGGAAATAGTCAGCATCAGAGGGAATGGTATAATTTTTCGGAATATAATTGAATAGTTTTTCTTTTGAAGAGGCGACTTCCACAACTTCACCGAAGAGCTTTGCTTCTTTCAGTGCTTTGCTTGCCCACTCGCCGGTATTCAGATAAGCCGCTTTTTTGTTCATCATATTCATCGGGACCATCGCGAATTGCAAACTTGCTCCACCGCCAAGAAACAGTATCTTATAACCTTCAGGTACTTCCAGCAGCTCTTTAACGAGCGCCATTGTGTCGCTTACGCAGGCAACAAACTCCTTGCTACGGTGAGATATCTCAAGAACAGATAACCCTGTAGCTGCAAAATCTTTTATTCCTTCGATAGATTTTTCAATGGTATACTGAGGCAGAATAGAAGGACCGGCATAAAAATTGTGTTTTTTCATAAATGGCTTATTATAATTAATAAAAGGTAGTTCCCTGCATTTAATATACAAAATTATAAATAATTATCTCATTACCCACATCGGACTTATTCAATAAGTATAAGCAACAAGGGTCCCGTTTTTCATAAAAGGGATCTTATCGGTGAGGTCAGATGTCAGACAGAAAGCTATGCAATCATCAAGCATTTTATCTTTCAGACGTGTTCGTTGTGCAGCTTTTTCAATATAACCTTGCAGATCGGGACGTGCAAGGGACCACAGATCAATAGCAGCAAGTGTTGAATCACAGATTGTGGCATAACAATTACTATTCATCAGTACATCAGCCATTGCGCCAGCACAAACTGTATCCTCTATATTGAACCTGTTTTTCCATCCCGCACACAGTAATACGATATCTCTTTCCTGTTTGATAAGCCACCTGGTGAGAGCTCCGATATTAAGGAATGATCCGATAACGGTCATATGAGCCGATGATGCAAGTTTGATCAAACGGGTACCGTTCGTTGTACTGTAGACGATTGTTTTGCCGCTAACTTTTTCCTTTGTGAAATTGTACGGAGAATTGCCGAAATCGGCAAAATCGAGTACATATCCATCTCTCTCAGCAGCAACAAGATAACCTTTTGATTTAAACTCTCTTGCCTCAGACACTTCCGCCACAGGAATGATTGATGATACACCATTGGCAAATGCAGTGCATATTGCCGAGGATGCACGAAGGATATCTATTATAACCACTATTGAATCAGCATGTCCTTCAGCTTCAAAAAGTGCAGGGGAAAAACATGTTTCAAGATTTTTTTTCTGCATAACCACCAATATACTGTTTCATAATTTAATCAGCGTCAATCCGCGAAACTTGCCTGCCCTGCATACCGGCAGGCAGGCGGTAGGCAGGTCAGCGGGATAACTCGCAGATTTAAAACAGTTTTATTTTAAGATATATTATAGATTGGGAGGTCAACAATCTTAGCTTTAAGATCTTTGTTCCTTATCCGGATAAATATTTCAGAACCTGTTTTCCAGTAACCTTTATTCAGATAGGCCATTCCAATTCCCTGCTTCATCATCGGAGACATCGTTCCGGAAGTAACTTCACCAATCAGTTCACCTTTTGAGTTTACAACTTCATAATGCTGACGGGGTATCGCCCTTTCCAGCATAACAAATCCTTTAAGCCTTTTTTGAACTCCCTCTTCTTTCTGCTTCAATAACAGAGCTTTATCTATAAAATCCTTATCATCAACAAATTTAGTTATCCAGCCCAAACCTGCCTCAATCGGGGATGTCGTATCATTTATATCATTACCGTACAGGCAAAATCCCATTTCCAGACGCAATGTATCACGTGCACCTAAACCTATAGGTTTGATATTAAATTCCCTGCCAGCTTCAAATACTGCTTTCCAGAGTTTAGGTCCGTCTTCATTCTTTACATATATCTCGCACCCGCCGGCGCCAGTATACCCTGTAGTAGAGAATATTACATCTTTGATCCCGGCAAAGTCCAGAGTCTTGAAAGTATAGTACTCCATATCCTCAACAGGTGTCTTAGTGAGCTTCTGCATAGCTTTCAATGCCAGCGGGCCCTGCACTGCCAGCTGAGCGATTTCGTCCGAAGCATTAATTAGTCCTTTGCCTGTTTCAATACCAAACTGTTTTGCATTCCTGACGCACCAGTTCCAGTCCTTGTCAGTATTTGCAGCGTTTACAACAAGAAGATATTTTTCAGGATTATATCTGTATACAAGCAGATCATCGACTATTCCACCCTTGCCATTTGGGAAACAGGAATATTGAACCTTTCCGTCAAAAAGTGCTGAAACATCATTTGATGTAATATGCTGAAGAAATTTCAGGGAAGAGGGACCGGTAACCCAGAACTCACCCATATGTGAAACGTCAAAGACACCGACTCGTTCTCTGACTGTAACATGTTCCTCGTTAATTCCAACATATTCCACAGGCATGTTATATCCTGCAAAAGGTACCATTTTGGCGCCTGCCTCCTTGTGAAATTTAGTAAAAGCAGTATTTTTCATCAGAATTTATTTTTAATAAATTAATAGTGTCCACCTTCCATTTCCGGGATTCGCAAAGCAAATAAATACTTTCCATAAAAAATCTGATGATTGTCAGAATTCCAGAATTTTAAACTCAACCCTTCTGTTCTTGGCCCTACCTGCTGCTGTTTTATTATCAGCAATTGGCTGTAATGAACCATAACCTTTGGATTCGATCCTGGTACGTTCTATACCCTTTTGAGCCAGATATTCAACAACTGCCTTAGCCCTGGCTTCTGAAAGTTTTAGGTTAAGTGGTTCACTTCCCGTTATATCAGTATGTCCGGATATTTCAATTTTTATCCCTGCATTCTCCTTCAAAATATTGAATAAACGTTCAAGTTCTGTATATGAACCTGCCGTAAGTATGGATTTTCCGGTCTCAAACAGAATATTATTCAGAACTACCTTCTTGCCTACCTTTGCTTTTATCAATTCAATATTAAGGTTATATACATCTTTTGACCAGTTTTCAGGAACATCAATGCGTCTCACATCTGAAAGAAATCCAGTTGCCCGCAGATCAACCATATAAGATTTTTTTGATGGCAGCTTCAATCTGTAACTACCATCTGCATCAGAACTTGCAGTTGTTTCAAGAATTTCTCCGGTAGCTATATCCTTTATATCCACTTTTGCCATTACAGCTTGACCTGTCTCAGAATCTTTCACTTTTCCAACAAGATAAACCGGCGTCTCCTCCTTTACAGGAACTGGCGGAACATTTTTTACGATCAATACTGTATCTCTTACAATGACGGTATCCCGTTCACGTGGCGCAGGGGTTACTACGACAGGCTTGGGAAGGATCCTTCCATGGTAAATATCTGTACCTCCAAACCCTCCGCTACGGTTTGAAACGAAATAGAATGAACTGTCATCAACCGCTGATGGATAGAAGAATAACTCATCCCAGGGCGTATTCACAGGATACCCGTAATTTCTTACCGTGTCCCATGCGCCTGTTTGATTCCTGATACTATAAAAGATATCAAATCCTCCGATTGAGTTGTGACCTTTTGAGCTGAAATAAAGAGTATCTCCCGTTCTTGAAAACCTGACTGCCTCTTCATCATAAATTGTATTAATTATCTTCCCTGCGTTTTGTGGTTTTGTCCATTTGCGGTCACTTATTTTTTTTATAAAATAAATATCCTTGCCGCCAATATTCTCTTTCCCCTTATCAGAAACAAAATATATCTCATTTCCTGAAGGGCTAAAGGTAAAGGATGTTTCAGAACCTTTTGTGTTGATATGGTAAGGTACCGGTGCAGGCGTTTTCCAGATACCTTTTTTATTAACTGAGACCTTTATATCGCCATTGTTTGAATAACCTGTATAGACATATAGCATGTTATTTTCTGAATTGACATAAAGAGGTGATTCACTGTATTTTGTAGTCAACTCTTTTCCGGCTGAGGTTGCTGCTTCCCATGAACCGTTGTTCAACCTTGAGATGAATATGTTTTCGTCAAATTTTGTATCAGGATGGCGCTTACCGGTTTTAGGAAGTTCACGCCGCGATGCAAAATACATTGTTTTCCCATCCGGGGTAAAGATCTCTGAATAATCATCTGCGACGGAGTTTATGTTTGGCCCCATATTTTCTATCGAAATTTTAAGAGTATCTTTTGTTACACTTAGCGCAGAGTTGCACTCCTGTATGTGCTGCCGTGCTGACAGAACATTTTTTTGAGGCTTTTTCCCGGAAGTGCTTAAATAGGCTGTGAACTTTTCAACTGCTTCTGAATATCTTCCTGAAAACTGAAGTGCGCGTCCTGCCAGCAAAAGGACATCTTCAGTAACATCCTTCTTAAGTTCGTAAGCCTTCAGCAAGAATCCGGCAGCCTCTTCTTTTTTATCTGAAAAAAGAGCCGATACGCCAGTTTTATAGTTTAGCTCAGCATTTGTGCTGTTATAAACCAGCGCCTGCAAATATTCATTATAAGCGTCATTGAACCAGACACCCTTTTCTGCAAAATAATTATCTCCGTTAACCACATGTTCCCAGGCTGCGTCAAAACCAGGTTTATTATTTTTAAAATCCTTACGACGGACCGACACATTGGTCTGAGCATCCAGAGCTAATGAACTCAAAAAAAACAACAATATCAGGGTGTTGATAAAATATCGCATATCATCCGGTTTTTATGCGCATAAAAGTAGCACTTATTTCCTTTTTTCAGACACCATCACATCTAATATGATTAAAAGCGGTCTTCTGCCGGAATAAATTATTACTATATTTGTTTGAAATACTTTTCTAATAAAAATTTCATCTCTGTGCTATGGATTATAAATTCATAAATATGGAATATCTCGATTCTGTTTCAGGCGGAGATTCGGGCATCATTAACGAAATAGTGGTGATATTCAAGGAACAGTCGGTTGAAATATTCAGGGAGATGAAGTCCCATCTGGTTTCCAGGAATTATACTGCCCTGGGTTTGCTCGCCCACAAAGCAAAATCGTCAGTAGCAATTATGGGAATGAATGGTCTTGCGGAGATGCTAAAAACTTTCGAGCTGCAGGCCAAGGAAGGAAAGGAGCCTCAATTATATGAACATATATGTGGAAAGGTTTAAAAGTGAGACTGAGGAAGCTATAAAGGAGCTTGACGATCTGATCAGCAACAGGTTAAAAGGGAAATGAATGGTCAGTATTGAAAAAAAAGATAAAATAGACATTATCTCCTTCTCTGTCAATAAGATCAATGCACTGATCATTGATGAAATCAGGGAAGCAATTCTCAAAATATTTGATAATTCAAATTCAAAAGCAATAATAAATCTTCAAGGTGTAGAATATATTGACAGTTCGGGCTTCGGATGCTTCCTGTCTGTGGCTAAAGCAGCCAGAAACAATTATGGCGAACTGAAATTTGCCAATCCTGAACCAAAAGTTATAGAATTGTTCGAGATACTAAACCTTCAAACCGTATTTCAGATCTATTCCGACCTTGATGTATGCATAAGGTCATTCAAAAAAGCCTGAATTTATTTTGCCTGCCTGCTGAATGAAAGATGATCATCTTTTACACCCACTACTATTGTGTCCTCTTTTGAAACGCTTCCTCCTATGATCTCTTTCGAGAGCTCATTGATTATTTCTTTTTGAATCAGCCTTTTAACCGGCCTTGCACCAAGTTGTGGATCATACCCTTTTTCTGTGAGCCAGTCAAGGGCTTTATCATTTATGATAAGTTTCATGTTATAGCCGGCAATCATATGTTCAACGTTACGAATCTGAATTTTCACAATCTCTCTGATCTGTTCTTTTGTTAATGGACGAAACATAACAATTTCATCGACCCTGTTAAGAAATTCAGGTTTAAGGGTTCTTCTTAATAAAAGGAATATTTCTTTTCTGAGAAGTTCCTCTTCCTTTTCAGGCATCTTATTGTTCCATTTGTCCATCCTGTCACGTATTATCTCAGATCCCAGATTTGAAGTCATAATAACAATAACATTTCTGAAGTTGACAGTCCGGCCTTTATTATCGGTAAGCCTGCCTTCATCCAGGACCTGAAGAAGCAAGTTAAAGAGGTCAGGATGAGCTTTTTCTATCTCATCCAGCAGAACGACCGAATATGGCTTATGCCTGACTGCTTCGGTCAGTTGTCCCCCCTCATCATAACCGATATATCCGGGAGGGGCACCGATAAGTCTCGAAACTGAATGTCTCTCCTGGTATTCTGACATATCAATTCGTGTCAGCAGGTTTTCATCGTTAAAAAGGTAACCGGCGAGTGCTCTTGCCAGTTCTGTCTTTCCTACCCCGGTTGTTCCAATGAAGATAAATGAACCGAGCGGCTTTTTCTGGTCCTGCAATCC
Source organism: uncultured Bacteroidales bacterium (assembly GCA_963791065.1). Taxonomy (GTDB): domain Bacteria; phylum Bacteroidota; class Bacteroidia; order Bacteroidales; family VadinHA17; genus LD21. The sequence continues at coordinate 166,574 of CAWBQN010000014.1, read as the reverse complement.
TGCCCGCGATCTCCTGACTGCATCAGCAACGGCCGTAATTGCTTCATCCTGTCCCACAACCCTTTTGTGCAATTCATCTTCGAGCTTCAGCAATTTTTCTTTTTCGCTTTCGAGCATTCTCGATACAGGGATCCCGGTCCATTTAGAGACGATAGCAGCAATATCTTCGGACCGCACTTCTTCCTGGATAAGTGAACCTTTGGTTCTTTTCTTCTCGATAAGCTCCTTCAGCTCAGATATTTCCTTTTCGAGTTCGATGATCTTTCCGTATCTTATCTCAGCTACTTTGCCATAATCTCCGCTTCGTTCGGCCTGTTCTGCTTCAAAACGAAGAGATTCAACTGCTTCTTTCTTTACCTGTACATTTTCAATCATCTCTTTCTCCGACTTCCATCCGGCTTTCAGTTCATCTCTCTTCGCCTGCATATCAGCAAGTTCACGGGAAATTTTTTCAGCTTTGATTGTATCTCCATCTCTCCTGACGGCTTCTTTCTCAATTTCAAGTCGTGTAATTGTCCTTTCCGCTTCATCAATCTCTTCAGGTACTGAATTCATCTCCAGCCTGAGCTTCGATGCTGCTTCATCGATAAGGTCAATTGCCTTATCGGGCAGAAACCTGTCAGTTATATATCTCGTTGACAGGTCGACAGCTGCAATAATCGCCTCGTCACGTATAATTACTTTGTGATGTGTTTCATACTTCTCACGGATACCTCTTAGTATTGATATCGAATCAGCCCGGTCAGGCTCATCTACCATTACGACCTGAAAACGTCTCTCGAGAGCTTTATCTTTTTCAAAATATTTCTGATATTCGCTGAGGGTGGTTGCTCCTATTGCTCTCAGTTCACCACGAGCCAGGGCTGGTTTAAGAATATTCGCAGCGTCCATTGCTCCTTCAGATTTTCCGGCTCCCACAAGAGTGTGTATTTCGTCTATAAAGAGTACGATTTCCCCGCCAGATCCGATAACTTCGTTAACAACCGATTTTAATCTTTCTTCAAACTCACCTTTATATTTTGCCCCCGCAATCAGAGCCCCCATATCGAGTGAATAAATTATCTTCGATTTAATATCCTCCGGGACATCACCTCTTATTATCCTGTGTGCCAGCCCTTCAGCGATTGCTGTTTTACCAACACCAGGCTCCCCGATCAGCAGCGGGTTATTCTTTGTCCGGCGTGTAAGTATCTGTAATATCCTTCTTATCTCATCGTCTCTTCCGATTACCGGATCAAGTTTCCCTGAACGTGCCCTCTCGTTAAGATTTATGGCGTACCTGTTCAATGAATCAAAAGTCTCTTCGGAAGTCTGGCTGTCAACAGAAGCTCCCTTTCTCAGTTCAGCGACAGCTGCAATCATTTCTTTCAGGGTTACACCATGATCCTTCAGAATGCGTGAAGTCCTGTCATCAGTATCAAGGATTCCCATCAGCAGATGTTCCGAAGAGACGAATTTGTCTTTCATTCTCGATGCATGATCATTTGCCTTTCTGAAAGCTTCTGATACTGAGGATGATACATAGGCATCTGCGCCGCTGACCTTAGGATATGAATCAATGAGCCTGTCAATTTCTTTTGTAAGAGATTGAATATTGACACCCATTTTCCCGAAAATAAAGTTTGTAATGCTCTCGGCTTCGCTCATCACACCCTTGAGAATATGGGCGCATTCAACTGCCTGCTGGCCTTTTGCAGCGGCAATATTGAATGCTTTCTCCACAGACTCCTGTGCCTTCAATGTAAAATTGTTCAAATTCATAAAAGTATGTTTGAGAAGGAAACTGCAAAATTACTGCCATTGTTCATAATTGTCGTTTTGGCATCTTAGGATCAATTGTTTATGTCAATCTGACTTCTTTAATAAGTTATCTCCCCACTTGTAGCCTAAAAGGAAAGGTTAAGGGGTATTACTCAGTATTTAGAATTATCTTTGGCCAAAATTCAAAATTATGAGCAAAGTGTTGTGGAAACCGGGCACAATGATATATCCGTTGCCAGCTGTAATGGTCAGCTGTGGCTCAGTACCCGACGAATATAATATTATTACAATATCCTGGACCGGCACCATCTGTACCGATCCGGCTATGTGTTATATTTCTGTAAGACCGCAGCGGCATTCTTACGATATAATAAAGAGGAATGGTGATTTTGTTATAAACCTCTCAACCCGATCCCTTGCTTTTGCTGCTGACTGGTGTGGTGTAAAATCAGGAAAGGACCACAGGAAATTTCAGGAAATGGGGTTAACACCTGCCCCTGCATCAAAGGTAAAAGCTCCACTCATTGAAGAATCGCCGGTAAATATAGAATGTATAGTTAAAGAGATAAAAGAGCTGGGATCGCATCATATGTTCATTTCTGAGGTTGTTGCCATCAATGCTGATGAGAAATATATTGATAAAACCAGCGGGCTCTTCAGGCTGAATGATGCTGAACCCATTTCTTATTCACATGGGAAATATTATGAAACAGGAAGCTTTATTGGGAAATTTGGCTTTTCCGTTAAAAAGAAAAGATAATAAAGAAGAGAAAACAAATGGGGGGTGTTGAAAAAGTTAATTTATAGCCGGTTTTTCCTTTGTGTTCCTTAGTGATGCACTTTGCGATCCATTGTGGAAACCGAAAACATTAATTAGGTTTCTTTGTCCCGAATAACTAATTTCATACCTTCAAGCCGGAAATAGTTAACGTGATTTGTTATGAGTGAGAAGATCCTGGAGACCCTGATGCAACTGTTTGCGATTATTGCAAAACCTCAGAGCAATGACAAAGAGAGAAGAGGTGTTGTAGAGGTTTTTCTGAAACGTCTTCTGAACCAGGAACTGGTAAATAAATATCTCTCCACTTATGATGAAAAATATGAGGAAGCAATAAAAAAGCTTGAAAAAAGCAGTACCGCAAGACGTGAAGGAGCTATTGCAATAAGGATCAGGAAGCTATGTAAGGAGATCAATGAGCAGGGACAGCTCGATCAGGAACAGAGAATAGTAGTGGTAATCCAGGTACTTGAATTCTGCAAGTCGGGCGGACAGGAAGTCAGCGAGCTTGAACTTGGCTTCATAAGTACCCTGGCAGAAGGCTTAAATATTACCCCTGAAGAGTATAAATTCATTGAAAGTTTTGTCCTGAACCCTTTCACAAATATCCCTGAAACAGGTGTTCTTTTAATTATTAACGGGATCAGGAATTTTGACCATAAAGGAGCAAAACATGCCTATAAAGATCTGTTAAAAGGGCATATCTGGATACTTTATGTCCCATCGGTAAATAAATATTTTGTGAGGTTTACCGGCACAGGGGAATTGTCAATGAACGGACAGTTGCTCCAGGAAGATAAAGCATATCCGTTCAGTCAGGGTTCATCTATCAAAGGATATAAGATCACTCCTATTTATTACTGGGATGTTACAATGCAATTCCTGAAAGAAGAATTCAAATCTTCGAGGGTTGTATATGAGGTAAACAATCTTGAGTACAGGTTCAAGAGCGGGACAGTTGGTATTCATCATATGAGCTTCAAGGAAGAATCGGGAAGGATGGTTGGGATTATGGGAGCCAGCGGAGCCGGGAAATCTACCCTGCTTGGCGTTCTGAATGGAATCAGCGAACCATATGACGGAGAAGTGCTTATTAACGGGATAAGCATTCACAGGGAGAAAGAAAAAATAAAAGGGCTTATCGGATATGTTTCACAGGATGACCTGCTGATTGAAGAGCTTACTGTTTTTGAAAATCTCTATTACAATGCCAAACTCTGCTTTGATAACCTAACCGAGGGGGAAATCGTTTCAAGAGTTGACAGTGTTCTGAAAAATCTCGGGCTCTATGAAATAAGGAATATTCAGGTAGGCAGCCCTTTGAACAAGAAAATAAGCGGAGGGCAGCGAAAGAGACTGAACATTTCACTCGAGCTTATCCGTGAACCAGCTATACTCTTCCTCGATGAGCCAACTTCAGGTCTCTCATCGCGAGACTCTGAAAACATCCTGGATCTTCTGAAGGAACTGGCACGAAAGGGTAAACTTCTTTTTATTGTGATCCATCAGCCGTCATCCGAAATATTTAAGATGTTTGACAAACTTATTATTCTTGATACCGGAGGATATCTTATTTATAACGGGAATCCTGTTGACTCAATTGAGTATTTTAAAAGGAAAATAGAACAGGCAAATTACAATGAGAGTGAATGTTATGTATGTGGCAATGTTAATCCGGAGCAGATCTTCAACATAGTAGAAACAAAAGTATTTACAGAGAGCGGCCAGCCTACCGAAACACGAAGGATCTCGCCTGCTGACTGGAGCAATCTCTATAAGAAAGAAAAAAAGGAGGATAAGAGGGAACCCGGTGGTCCTATCCCTGAAATAAATTTCAAGACCCCGAATAAGATTAAGCAGTTTATAGTTTTTGCTAAACGCGATGTACTCTCAAAGGTTGCCGACACACAGTATTTGTTGATTACCCTTCTGGAGGCTCCTGTGCTTGCCTTTTTTCTGGCCTTTCTCATAAGATATTTCGATGAAAGTATCAAAAACCCGCATTACACTCTTTACGATAACAGCAACCTGCCGATATATATTTTCATGTCGGTAATTGTAGCAATCTTCATGGGACTGACAGTAAGTGCGGAAGAGATCATTAAAGACAGGAAGATCCTTAAAAGAGAAGCTTTTCTCAATCTCAGCTGGAATAGCTATCTCATGTCAAAGGTATTTGTACAATTTGGAATATCGGCTATCCAGGCCTTTACATTCGTGCTTATTGGTAACGGCATTACTGAGATCAGAGGGATGATGTTTGAGTACTGGCTGGTGCTGTTCTCATGCTGGGCAGGAGCAAATATGCTGGGGCTCGTTATATCCGACAGCTTTAAAGCTGTGGTTACAATATATATCCTGATCCCATTCCTTGTGATACCACAGATAATTCTAAGCGGGGTCATTGTTAAATTTGAGAAGCTGAATCCAAATATTTCTTCCCCGGTATCAATACCAATCTATGGAGAGTTCATCACCGCACGATGGGGATATGAAGCCCTGGCAGTCAGACAGTTCATCAATAACAATTATGAAAGACCTTTTTATCTTTTAGAAAAGGAAATGAGTAAGGCTGTTTTTAAGAAAGATTACTGGAATGTTGAGATAAAAGGTGCCCTTGATGATATTGTAAACGATCTGGAAAAAGGAGTAAAAGACAAGGAATTCAGAGATAATGTGCTTCTGGTCTCAAATGAAATAAATAAACAACTTGTTCTGTCGCCCGACATAAAGTTTGAATATACTGATCAGATCACTCCTGACAGGATTACTCCTGAAATAGCTGAAGCAGCGATCAGTTATGTGGAGACGGTAAGGAAGCTTTATGTCAATCTTTACAATGATGCAAGCAACCGGAAAGATGATCTGAAATCGAGGCTGACAGGAGAAAATCTCCAGAAATTCCTTAAGCTCAGGGACAACTATTTTAATAAATCTCTTGAGGAGTTCGTCAAGGATAAAAATGAGAACACAAAGGTAATTATCTATAAAGGTGAACTGATCCAAAAGCTTGATCCAATCTTTATGGATACAAAGAATAAGATGATCAAGGCACATTTCTATGCTCCTGAGAAGCAGGTTTTCGGGACAAGAGTTGATACCTATGTCGTAAACGTTATTGTGCTATGGGTTATGACATTCTTCCTTTATCTGATTCTCTATTTCAGATTGCTTAAGAAGCTGCTCGATTCGGGTGAGGCTTTCTTCGGGAAGAAGGTTAGAGCATCCGATTAGTGATATTTATTATAAATAAGAGAGGCTGCCTTAAAGCGGGCAGCCTCTCTGTTTTTTTTGGAACAACCGATCTTTTCCGAATAACTAAAAAGATCAGTTATTCAACGATCTCAATCATTTTAAACGGGACCCTGATAATTGATTCATAGTCTTCTCCTGCCTCAAGCATATCCTCATCGTCCTCTTCGTAGTACCAGTTCACCTCAACATCATTTTTGGCCTTGTGTATCGCTTCAAGCTTCTTGAACACATCGAGAATACACTTTGAGGAACTGGTGTTAAAATATTCCAAACGGATATTTACCACTGTTTTTGTCAGAGGAGCCTCTTTGTATGTATCGAGCCAGTCTACTAAAGGCTTGTAGAACTCCACTGAGTTTTCTGGTATAGAACGTCCTTTAATTTCAAAGACACCTTCTGTAGAATCAAATTTAACTGTAGGAGTTTTAGGGGTTCCTTCGATGATGATCGGTTCCATTTTTATCAGTTTTAAAAGTTGTTTTGTTTTTCTTCGTTCACTAAAATATCAAGATAGAAAAAGGAGTAATGACTATTATATGCTTTAAATGCATATTCAAGCTTATTTCCGGTTTTCCGAGCTATGTCCACAAGACCGAGTCCGCCACCTCCCTTAGCAGAGATCCTCTGGTGGTTCAGGATAAACTTGTATAGCTCCTTTATCTCATCATGGCTTGACCTGTTAATACGTTTAATTTTCTCTTCAAGCTTCTCGATATTCTCTGCATGTACAAAGTTACCTGTAATGATCCTGTAACCGTCACTTACCTTTGACACAACAAGAAGACCAAACCGTTCGCACGTCTGATTCTCAAAATCAGCCGGAACCTTGTCGACATGATGATATAGATTCTGAAGGCTTTCAACCAGAACATTATATACTTTTTTCCTGAGCCTCGATTGTTCATTAACTTCCACCATCTTATCCTCAACAGTGTCGAGAATGTGATTAATGACATCCGAATCAATGTTACCCTTATAATAAAGGATTGTACTCCCGGTTGGCAGGTCTGAAAAATAATTCTCTATATTAAAGCTCATTTAAGCTTCATTTTAGATATGATCAAGTATTCCAATAACAAATATAATAAAAATATAAAGTTACCAAATTAAACTTGTCCTCATCACAGTTTATTATATATAGATCACATTTTTGATTAATGTGACTATTTGCTGTGATAAACATCGCTTATAAGGTGATATCAGGACTTCACCTGCTTCCTGGTTCCCTGGTACATCATATACTTAAGCAGAACGCATTCTAATGCTCCGTTAAAAAGAACATGTTTCTCTGCAGGTTTCAGCCCGACATGTTTGAGTGATTCCCTGTTTGAGGTTATTAACCATGCTATGTGTCCTGCGAAATTGTGTTTAAGGGTAGTTCCGATCATACTGTACAACTGATCAATTTCCTCCGGCTGAATCCTTTGTCCGTATGGAGGATTGAGCAAAATAAATCCCTGTTCGTCAATTGATTTAAGATCCTTAAAATCAGATACTTCAAGAGAGACAGCATCGCTCAGGCCTGCCTTTTCGACATTAGCCCTGGCAAACTGCAATGTCTGTTCCGAGATATCGCTTCCGGATATTCTCACAGGTGAAACCCTGATCTGACTATTTGATTCAAGCTTAACTTTATTGAACAGTTCCTCGTCAAAATCTTTCCATCTCTGAAATCCAAAGTACTTACGAAATTTCCCGGGAGGAATCCTGCACGCTATTAATCCTGCTTCAATGGGAATTGTACCAGATCCGCACATAGGATCTGTAAGCGACACTGAGGATTCCCATTTTGACAGAAGAATTATTCCTGCTGCGAGCACTTCATTCAAAGGAGCCAGCGATTGTTCTTGTCTGTAGCCTCTTTTAAACAATGGCACCACCGAGGAATCCAGTGAGACAGTCACCTCGTCATTGCTTATATGAAGATTAATTAGTAAGGCCGGATCATTTGTATCAACAGATGGGCGCCGTCCTGTCTTGTTCCTGAAAGAATCAGCAATTGCATCTTTAAGGATCAGTCCGGGATAGCCTGAATGTCCAAAATGTGGTGAATTAATCACAGGAACAATGGAAAAGGTATCATCGGTGTCCATAAACCTGTTCCATTCTATCTTTGACCCACCATTATAAAGATCATCTTTTGACCTTATCCGGAATTCGGCAATAGGGACCAGAACAGAAAGTGCAGTTCTGACACAATAATTTACCGTGTATAGTAGACTTTTTTCGCCCTCAAACAGCACTGCACGGTTTGCAATTTGTACATTAACTGCTCCCAGACCGACCAGTTCTTCAGAAAGCACTTTTTCCAGTCCGTAAAGAGTCTTCGCTACAAATCTCATTATGAATTTATTGTCACCAGATTATTTAAAGCCAAGTATTGAACTATATTTTGCTTTATCCAGAATAACACTGAGAGCTTTGGCAATTACTTTATCGTTCTCATTCACAATCTGGTACAGTTCGTTTGTTTTCCACATATTACTGGCAATATATCCCTTCATTATTAAAAGGATCTCATCTCTCGATTTATCGAACTGCGCCTGATTGAATGGGACCCCATCATTCTCTCCTTTTGCAATAAACGATTTAATATCATCCTCGGTGAACTTGAATTTTGATTTAAAGTCATTAAATGATTTATATTTTGTGGTAAGCAGAGTACGGTTCTTATCAAAATATTCAAGAGTAAATGTATTCAGGACATTTTTTGCGTAAAGCTTATTAAAATAGGGAGAAATATATGTAGTATCTTCTGATACGAAAACATCGGGCATTATACCGCCTCCGCCATATACATTCCGCCCATTCACCAATGTTTTATACTTTAATGAATCAGCCAGATGGATGCTGTCAGCAGACAATAATTCCCCATCGGTAAACCTCTTGTAGAAGTTCTCCATATATTTATCATAACCTTCGTTATACGGTCTTTGAATTGATCTTCCGGTAGGCGTATAATAACGTGCTATCGTCAGCCTGATCATTGAACCATCAGTAAGGTAAAATCCGTTCTGTACCAGTCCTTTCCCGAAGGTGCGGCGTCCCATGATTACTCCACGGTCCCAATCCTGCATGGCTCCTGCAAAGATCTCGCTGGCCGATGCTGATCCTTCATCAGTAAGTACAACAACCCTTGCGGATGAGAGACTTCCATTTCCTGTGGATTTAAAATCCTGCCTGGGAGTTTTCCTGCCGACCAGATAGACAAGAAGCTTCTTGTCAGTGAAGAATTTATCGGCTAATTCAGTTGCTGCAAGCATGTAGCCACCTCCATTTCCCCGTAAATCAAGAACCAGGTTTTTCATGTTTGTCTTTTTAAGCGCTTCGACGGCATCCGAAAATTCTTTTTCGGTTGTTGCGGCAAATTTATTCAGCTTAATATATCCTGTTTCCTTATCAAGCATATATGCTGCATCGAGACTTAATATTGGTATTTTATCACGAATAATTGTAAAATCAAGGATATCCTTAGCTCCTTTCCTGTAAACGGTTACGTTTACCTTTGTCCCTTTCGGTCCCATTAACCTGCTGCGAACACCTGCAGTTGTAATATTAATTCCTGTAACTTTTTCTTTATCAATTGTCAGGATTCTGTCTCCTGCCCTGATACCCACTTTTTCTGAAGGTCCTCCGCTTATGGGCTCCACAATTATTATTGAGTCGCGTAACAGATTGAACTGGACACCAATTCCTTCAAAGTTGCCATTAAGCGGTTCATTCATTTCTTTAACATCCTTTGCTGAGATATAAGTTGAATGCGGGTCAAGGTTTTTCAATACCTCGATAATTGCCTTTTCTGTAAGCATATCCAGATTAACTGAGTCGACATAAAATGCATCTACCAGACTCAGGACTCTGCCGAATTTAAAAGTTCCTTCATTTAAAACCTGCGAAGATGCTGTAATTGTAAACAGGAACAACGCTACTGTCAGGACAGTCCCGTAATAAAATTTTCTTTTCATACTTTGATTTTCAATTCAATATGTTGTTTCAACAATTTAAACCTGTTAAAGTTCTGGAAAAGTCTATCCGATAACTACCAGGCATGTGACTCTGCCCGACCTTTCGTGATAGTATCGTCTGTTGTCTTATAATTATTCCCACTCAATCGTAGAAGGTGGTTTTGAGCTGATATCATATACGACCCTGTTAATTCCTTTGACCCTGTTGATAATCTCGTTTGAAATTAACCCCAGAAACTCATAAGGCAGATGTGACCAGTCGGCTGTCATGCCATCAGTTGACCCTACTGCTCTGAGCACCACTGCATTTTCATAAGTCCGTTCATCACCCATTACTCCCACTGATTGCACAGGCAGGAGGATTACCCCGGCCTGCCATACAGAATCGTAAAGTCCGTGTTTTTTCAGACCTTCAATAAAAATATCATCAGCTTCTTTAAGGATCTCCAGTTTTTCTCTGGTCATTTTACCAAGTAATCTTATCGCTAAACCCGGACCCGGGAAAGGGTGTCTCTTAAGTATATAATCGGGCAGTCCCAGAGCCAGTCCGACCTTTCTCACTTCATCTTTAAACAGAAGACGAAGGGGTTCCACCACTTTCATGTGCATCTTTTCAGGCAGGCCTCCGACATTATGATGCGATTTAATCGTCGCTGAAGGGCCATTAACTGAAACAGATTCAATTACATCAGGATAGATCGTTCCCTGAGCCAGCCATTTTACATCTTTAACTTTTTGTGCTTCGGAGTCAAAAACTTCGATGAAAACGCGTCCGATTATCTTCCTTTTTGTTTCAGGATCACTCACTCCTTCCAGCTGATCGAGAAATCTATCTGATGCATCAACTCCAACAACATTCAATCCGAGTCCAAGATATGATTCCAGAACCCTGGAAAATTCATTTTTCCTTAATAATCCGTTATCAACGAAAATACAGGTAAGGTTTTCGCCTATTGCTTTGTGGAGCAGGAATGCAGCAACTGAAGAATCCACGCCACCTGACAGACCAAGGATCACCTTATCGTCAGCCAGTTTCTTTCTTAGTTCTTCCACCGTTGTTCCTGCGAATGAATCCGGGGTCCAGTCCTGTGAACATCCGCAGATCTCCAGAACAAAGTTCTTAAGTATACGTGTCCCATCTGTGGTGTGATAAACTTCCGGGTGGAACTGTATCCCCCAGGTTTTTTCACCTGTTATGCGAAATGCTCCGGCAGCAACATCAGCTGTTGATCCGGTAATCTCAAATCCGGGAGGTATTGAAGCAATCGTATCAGCATGTGACATCCAGACCTGTGTTCCAGGCTTAATATTTATGAAGAGCGGATCCTCTTCATTCAGAGAGACTAGATTGGCTCTGCCATATTCACGGATCTTTGAAGGCATGACCTCTCCGCCATATTTTTGAACGAGATATTGAGCTCCGTAGCAAACGCCAAGCAGCGGGACAATTCCCTTTATTTCAGAAAGGTCGGGGAAAGGGGCATTTTTATCGCGTACTGAAGATGGACTACCCGAGAGGATCACTCCCCTGACGTCTTTGCCGGGAGCCGGAAAATGATTATAAGGATATATTTCGCAATAGACATTAATTTCCCGTATTCTCCTTGCAATCAGCTGAGTATACTGAGATCCGAAATCGAGTATTATAATCTTTTCCTGCATTTTCTGCTCATTATGCGAGACTTGATTAAGAAAGTACTGTTATACATTTATCCCTTTGTGTTACTTTGAATTTTACTTTGTGAACCTTTGTGGTTAAATGATTTTTTTACCACTAAGGAACACTAAGGTCATCACTAAGGTACACTAAGGATCATTCAATCAGTCCCTGTCATCAAAATGGTCACAAAGATAGAAATTCTTTATCAATGATCAGTAATCTTCCCTATCTCGTATGATTTGCCGTCAATTGCCGGAAAGGTTTGGGGGAAAATAGTTCTGGCCTCATCGACAAGAAATGCAATTTCTTTGTAGCGTGCAGAAAAATGACCTATTATAAGTGATCCGGCATGAGCATCAAGAGCAGTTTTAGCAGCATCAATCGTGGTAGAATGGCCCGTAAGTTCAGCAAGATCGGCTTTTGTCTTATCGAATGTAGCTTCGTGATATAACACACTTACCTCCCGGACAAATGAAGAGAGCCGCTTGAAATATTTAGTATCGCTGCAATAGGCATATGAGAGAGGTTCCCGGGGAGGAAGTGTAATATCTTCATTCTTGATTACCCTTCCATCAGCGGTTATGAAATCCCCGCCTTTTTTGATAGCCGCGATCCTGACAGGAGGTATATTGTACATCCCGATACACTCTTTTATCATATTCCTGTCCGATATTTTTTCCCTGAAGAGGAATCCAAACGCGGGTATCCGGTGCTTTAGAGGAAAAGATGTCACTGTGAGGTACTTTTCATCAAGTATTATGACCGGGTTTTTGCCGGAGAGCGGTATAAAATCAATTTCGAAACTAAGATTAATATCAAAATCGCTCAGGTGTGATTTCAGAATCGTGTCATAATTTTCAGGAGCGTATAGATGGATCGGGTTGGTCCTTCCCATCAGGCTGAAGGTTGAAAGCAGACCATAGAGTCCGAAGACATGATCTCCATGAAGATGACTTATGAAGATATGATTTATTTTTGCGAACCTTATCTTTGTTTTTCTCAGTTGCATCTGAGTGCCTTCACCGCAGTCTATTAAAAATAAACGCTCATGTGCATTGAGCACATGAGCGGATGGATATCTTCCTGATGTCGGCAATGCAGAACTACTACCAAGAATGGTCAGTTTCATAGCACTCTGCAATGCGGTTGGCTTCAGGATATCATTTTTTCAGCATCAGCCACCGTCCCTGTTATTGTAAGTACGGTGTCGAGCTGGGATATGGTGATAAGACGTTCCACTGCTTCATTAAGTCCGCAAAGGACGAATGTACCACCTGCATTTTTACATAATCTGTTGGCTACTAATATAGCACTAAGTCCGGATGAGTCGCAATACTGACATTTTTCAAGATTGAGAATGATGTTTTTTTCACCTTTCCCTGAAACAAGCACAAGTTCCGACTTAAGTGCCGGGGCAATGTGAGTGTCAAGCTTTTCCGACTGTATCTGAATAACAGTGCTGTTATTTCGGCTCTCAATATTAAAATCCATGGCGATAAAATTTTGATAGCCTAAATTTAATTAATTTTTCGATTTCTTGGAAGCTTTATTTTCTTTTTCTTCCATTTCTTCTTTTAGTGCAGCCAGTTGTGAGATATCTCCAAGAGTAGTTTTCTCAGAACTTGATTTCTGTTTTCTTGCTGTTTTCTTAGGCGTAACAGGTTCCGATGGTGTGGCAGGAGCCTCAGCAGCCTTCTTCTCATCCTCAAAGACCCTGCTATGTGAAACGATGATTTTCTTGGCCGATTTATTGAATTCTATTACTTTGAACATCAGTTTTTCATCAACCTTTGCCATCATACCGTCCTCTTTCACCAGGTGTTTAGGTGTAACAAAACCCTCTACACCATAAGGAAGAGCTATAACAGCACCTTTATCAAATACTTCAACTACCGTACCTTCGTGTATTGAATCCATTGTAAAGAGGTTTTCGAAAACATCCCACGGATTCTCTTCAAGTTGTTTATGACCAAGACTCAGACGCCTGTTTTCTTTATCAATTTCAAGTACCACTACCTCAATATCTGCGTCTATAGCTGTAAACTCGGCCGGATGTTTGATTTTCTTGGTCCACGAAAGATCTGATATATGAATGAGTCCGTCAACTCCCTCCTCTATTTCAACAAACACTCCAAAGTTGGTAAAGTTTCTTACTTTGGCTGTATGCTTCGATCCTACAGTATATTTTTCATCAATGTTCTGCCATGGATCAGGTTTGAGCTGTTTGATGCCAAGAGACATTTTTCTCTCATTCCGATCGAGTGTAAGGATCACAGCTTCAATCTCGTCACCAACCTTCAGGAATTCCTGTGCACTGCGTAAATGTTGTGACCACGACATTTCAGATACATGTATCAATCCTTCGACACCGGGTGCAATCTCAACAAAAGCACCATAATCAGCCATAACAACCACTTTCCCTTTCACCTTATCACCAATGTTCATGTTCGGGTCAACTGAATCCCATGGATGTGAGGTCAATTGTTTCAGGCCCAGAGCGATTCTCTTCTTATCATCGTCAAAGTCAAGAATAACAACATTGAGTTTCTGGTCGAGCTTAACAATTTCTTCAGGATGATTTACCCTTCCCCACGAGAGGTCTGTAATATGTATAAGGCCATCGACACCACCAAGGTCGATGAATACGCCATAAGATGTTATGTTTTTAACGGTTCCTTCAAGAACCTGTCCTTTTTCAAGTTTAGCAATGATCTCTTTTTTCTGTTGTTCAAGTTCAGCTTCAATAAGTGCTTTATGAGAAACAACGACGTTTTTGAATTCCTGGTTGATTTTCACAACTTTAAACTCCATTGTTTTACCGACAAAGACATCATAATCGCGGATCGGTTTAACGTCAATCTGTGAACCCGGAAGGAAGGCTTCAATGCCAAACACATCAACGATCATACCGCCTTTTGTGCGGCATTTGATATAGCCTGTTATAATTTCGTCCTTTTCAAGTGAAGCATTAACCCTGTCCCAGGAATTAATTGCACGGGCCTTCTTATGAGAAAGCAGAAGCTGACCTTTTTTATCCTCCTGGCTTTCAACATATACCTCGACCTTATCTCCGACTTTAAGATTTGGGTTATAACGGAATTCATTTAAACTTACTACACCTTCCGATTTGTATCCTATGTTAATTACAACTTCACGTGAAGTCATCTGAATAACCGTACCGATCACCACTTCGTCGACTGCAACAGTCGACAGGGTTTCATCATAAAGAGACTCGTACTCTTTATATTTTGGTGAAGTACGGAGTTCCTCACTCTCAAACGAGTCCCAGTCAAAATCTTCTGCCGACGCCGGGCTTCCTGGCTCAGATTTTAAACTGATCACTTCTTCAGGTTCAGTTTCAGTTTCTGCCTGTGTTTTTTTGGATCTCTTTCCTTTTGTTTCTTCAGAACTGAATCCATAATCTTCTGCTTTTAAAGATTCAGCTTCTTTTGTTACTTCAGGAAGTTCATCAGCCGTAACTGTTGCTACTTCTGGTTCTTCTTCTGAAAGTAATGTTTCATCTGCAATGTCCTGCTTTGCAATTTTTTCTTTAGCTTTTGTTTTTTTTACCTCTGTTACCGGGGCTTCGCTTGTTTCCACAACCTCCTTTTTGGTTGCTTTCTTTTTGTTTTCAGTCATAAGTTTAAATTAAAAGAACTAATAATTAATGAGTTAGACATTATATTGTATAAAAAATTGGTTGCAAAGATAGGATATTTTTCAAAAATCGCCCAATAATTATAACAAATTCAAATTTCAGGAAGTATTCTTGCCCTATGCACTGTGCACTGAGCACTGAGCATTAAAATTTCCGTATTTGACTTGTTATATTATCTTTGCATAATCGATAAACTTTATTTATTAAATATCTGAGCTTCTATGAGAATCGTTGTCGTTGGTTCAGGTTACGTTGGTTTGGTAACCGGTGCCTGTTTTGCTGAAAGCGGAGTAAATGTTACCTGTGTTGATGTCGATAATGACAAAATTGAGCAGCTCAGAAATGGAGCCGTTCCAATCTATGAGCCAGGGCTCGAGATTATGGTGAAGAGTAATATTGAGAAAAAGAGACTTTCGTTTGCATCAGATATCAGAGACGGAATTGAAGGATCGGAGGTGATTTTTATTGCTGTTGGCACACCCCCGGGTGAAGATGGTTCAGCTGATCTGAAACATGTTCTGAATGTTGCGACCGAAATTGGAAGGATAATAACAAAACACATAGTTGTAGTTACAAAGAGCACTGTACCGGTAGGAACATCTGAAAAAATTCGTAAAACAATCCAGGCAGAACTTGTTGAAAGGAACGTGTCAATACCATTTGATATGGCTTCCAACCCGGAATTTCTTAAGGAGGGGGCAGCAATTGACGACTTTCTTAAACCTGAAAGGATTGTTATTGGCATTGATAATGAAAGGACCCGGGAGATCATGAACAGGCTGTACATGCCATTCGTTCTGAATAATCATCCGATCCTTTTTATGGATATTGCTTCTGCAGAGATAACAAAATATGCAGCAAATGCCATGCTTGCCACGCGCATTAGTTTCATAAATGAAATTGCAAATCTGTGCGATATACTTGGTGCAGACATTAATAACGTGAGAAGAGGTATTGGGAGCGACTCCCGGATCGGCAGCAAGTTTATTTATCCAGGCACCGGATATGGCGGATCATGCTTCCCAAAAGATGTGAAAGCTATTATTAGAACGGCTAGAGACAATGGTTATGAGCTCAATGTGATCAACGCGGTTGAAAAGGCTAATGAATACCAGAAAAATGTCATCTTCAGCAAGATGAATAAATTTTTTAATAACAATCTTAAGAACAGGATGATAGGAATTTGGGGCCTGTCATTCAAACCTAAAACAGATGATATAAGAGAGTCATCTTCAATAGTCCTTATCGAGAAGCTTCTCAAAGCGGGTGCAGTAATTAAAGCTTATGATCCGGCAGCTATTATGGAAACGAAAAAGGTGCTTGGAAACCGGATCGAATATTCTTCTGACCCATATGAGGCCATTGTAAATGTCGATGCAGTTGCATTGGTGACTGAATGGGCAGAATTCCATCTTCCGGATTTTACAAGGATGGCTGATTTAATGAAAGGAAAAGTCATTTTCGATGGCCGGAATATATATGATCCTGATCAGATCAGGAAACTTGGCTTTACATATTTTGGCATCGGAAGAAGATGAGTCAGGAGCCAAAATAAACCTTTGTGTACCTTCGTGAAAACCTTTGTGTTCCTTAGTGATAAAAAAATTAACCTCAAAGGATCACAAAGTAAAATCAAAGTAGCACAAAGGTGAATTAAGAAACGAAAAACGAAAAATATGAAAGGTATCATACTCGCCGGAGGATCAGGTTCACGACTTTATCCGTTAACCCGTGCAATTTCAAAACAGATGCTGCCGGTTTATGATAAGCCAATGATCTATTATCCCTTGTCCGTTTTGATGCTTGCCGGTATCAGGGAGATTCTGATAATTTCAACGCCCAGGGATCTGCCCGGCTTCAGGGATCTGCTTGGCGATGGCAAATCTCTTGGATTGAATTTCAGCTACATGGAACAACCTGCCCCTGAAGGACTTGCACAGGCATTTATACTTGGTGAAAAATTCATCGCAGATGATGCGGTTTGCATGATCCTTGGAGATAATATTTTCTATGGGCATGGGTTTGGTGATACATTGCTTAAAACTTCAGAACTTGAAAAAGGTGCATGCATATTTGGATATTATGTTACTGATCCTGAGCGTTATGGTGTTGTGGAATTTGATAAAAACAAAAAAGTTCTCAGTATCGAAGAGAAACCGGTAAATCCTAAATCCAGCTATGCCGTCACCGGCCTGTATTTTTACGATAACAGTGTGGTAAAAAAAGCAAAATTACTTAGACCCTCCCCCCGCGGGGAACTTGAAATAACGGATCTTAACAGGGCTTACCTGGAAGAAGGTACCCTGGAAATAAAACTAATGGGCCGGGGGATGGCGTGGCTGGATACCGGAACTTATGAGAGTTTGCTGCAAGCTGCAAATTTTATTGCCACACTTGAACAAAGACAGGGCTTAAAAGCTTCATGTATTGAAGAGATTGCTTTTAAAAGGGGTTTCATTGATAAGAATCAGTTATTGAAACTGGCACAGCCAATAAAGAACAGCCAGTATGGTAAATATCTGCTGAGAGTAGCCTTTGAAGATGTTTATATATTTGAAGGGGAGAAGTAACCTTTATTAGAAAATGAAAATAATCGAGACTGGGTTCAAAGGACTTGTTGTTATCAAACCTGTAATCCACAAGGATACCAGAGGTTATTTTTTTGAAAGCTTTAATCAGATCGTCTTTCAGAAGGAACATATCATTTTCACACCTGTCCAGGACAACGAATCAAGATCAGTCAAAGGTGTACTGAGAGGTATGCATTACCAGTTAAACCCGTTTCCACAGGCCAAACTTATCAGAGTAGTTGAAGGCAAAATATTTGATGTAGCTCTCGATATCAGGAAAAAATCAAGGACCTACGGAAAGTGGTTTGGCATCGAGCTAAGCTCAGAAAACAAGGATCAGCTTCTGATACCACACGGTTTTGCACATGGATTTTCTGTTCTCAGCGATTTTGCCATTATTCAGTATAAATGTGATAACGTCTATAATCCTGAGCACGAACGGGGGATTAATATTAATGATCCTGCTCTTGACATCAACTGGAAATTAGGTTCAACAGTACCAATTATAAGTGATAAAGACCTTGTACAGCCTCCTTTCAGGGATGCTGAATCGAACTTTTAGAAAGAAAAGCAATACCTATGGCTATAATTCTGATTACAGGATCGAAAGGTCAACTTGGAAATGAGTTAAAGGTTGTCTCAGAAAACTATTATGGCTATGATTTTATCTTCACCGACATTGATACCCTGGACATAACCAGCCAGGAAAAAACTTCTGAATTTATCAAAAAGTCGAAACCCGACTGGATTATTAACTGTGCGGCCTATAATCTGGTGGATAAAGCGGAAACTGAACCGGATAAGGCTTTGCTGATTAATGGGACCGCTGTAAAGAACATTACTGAAGTAATCAGGGGATCGGAATGCAGATTCATTCATATCTCAACAGATTATGTTTATGACGGACAATCAAATGTTCCGTATAATGAATATGTTGCGCCTAATCCGCTATCGGCTTATGGCAGATCAAAGCTGTCAGGTGAAAAATATGCACTGCTTCATCCCGGATCGATGATAATAAGAACATCATGGCTATACTCCTCATTTGGAAATAATTTTGTCAAAACCATACTCCGGCATGCGGCAGAGAAGGAATCACTAAAGGTAGTATTTGACCAGACCGGGACGCCCACATATGCAGCTGACCTGGCAGAAGCCATAATGCACATTGTATCGGGTGTGATCAGGAACCAGGTTGCTATGAATTCCGGGCTGTATAATTATTCGAATGAAGGTGTTTGCTCGTGGTACGACTTCGCTTCCGAGATAATTAAGGACGCAGGTCTGAACTGCAAGGTCCTTCCTGTTCTCTCAAAAGATTATCCGCAAGCCGCACAGAGACCAAAATATTCGGTGATGGATAAAAGTAAAATAAAGGAAAATTATGGACTCCCGATCCCTCACTGGAGGAGCAGTCTGACCAGATGTATGAAACTGTTAAAATAATACTGCCATTATGTTATCACTAGCTGAAATCAGGACGAAAGCAGAAACCTGGCTCGGAAAAGAGTTCAACGAAGACACCCGTAAGCAGGTTGCTGATATGCTTGAAAAAGATGAAAAAAAACTAATTGATGCATTTTACCAGGATCTTGAATTCGGCACTGGTGGTCTGAGAGGCATAATGGGTGCCGGAACTAACCGGATGAATATCTACACACTCGGAATGGCGACACAGGGATTGTCGAATTACATAATTAAACAATGCGGGAATTCAGGAGTAAGAGTTGCCATAGCTCATGATTGCCGTAACAACAGCCGTTATTTTGCGGAAACAACAGCTAACATTTTCTCTGCAAACGGATTTGAAGTCTATCTCTTTGAATCGTTACGACCGACACCTGAATTGTCTTTCGCTATAAGGCATTACAAATGTCAGAGCGGCGTGGTAATAACAGCTTCACATAACCCTCCGGAATATAATGGCTATAAGGCTTACTGGAATGACGGTGGTCAGGTGGTTGCTCCCCACGATGACGGAATAATTGATGAGGTTAGAAAAATAACTTCGGTCAGTGAGATTAAATTCAATGGTAAAAAGGAAAAAATAAAGATCATCGGAAAAGAAACGGATGAGATCTTCCTTAATGAAGTTCATAAAATGAGCCTTAATCCTGAAGTGATCAGAAAGTTCAGCGATATTCCAATCGTCTACACTCCTATTCATGGAACCGGCATTACACTTGTTCCACAGGCTCTGAAGATGTTCGGCTTCACAAACATAATAAGTGTGCCTGAGCAGGATATAGCCGATGGTAACTTTCCGACTGTCAAATCACCAAATCCGGAGGAACCCGATGCCCTCAGGATGGCAATAAGAAAAGCTGTCGAAACAAATGCTGAGCTCGTAATGGCAACGGATCCTGATGCTGACAGGCTTGGCCTTGCCGTAAAAAACAGAAAAGGGGAGTTCATTCTGCTTAACGGCAATCAGACCGGAGTAATACTTATCTGGTATATTCTCTCCCAGTTCAAAGAGAGAAATAAGTATAAGGGCAATGAGTATATTATTAAAACGATCGTTACCACTGATCTGATAGAAAGGATAGCCGAAGGATTTAATGTTGAGTACTATAATGTACTGACTGGATTTAAATTTTTTGCTGAGCTTATCAGGGAAAATGAAGCAACAAAAAAATATATTGGCGGCGGTGAAGAGAGCTATGGGTTTTTGCCAGGTGATTACGTAAGGGATAAGGATGCAGTATCATCCTGTGCGCTTGCTGCAGAAGCCGCAGCGTGGGTAAAAAGCCGCGGAATGTCTCTATATGAGCTTCTTATCGATATTTATCTGAAATATGGTTTTTATAAGGAAAAATTAATAAATATTGTCAGGAAAGGGAAAGAGGGTGCCGGCGAGATCAGGACAATGATGACATTATACAGAGATAACCCTCCAAAGACCATCAACAACAGTAAGGTCATTAAGATCGACGATTATGAAACCCGGATTTCTTACGATATCCTTGCAGGTAAAAAATCAGAAATTAGTCTGATTAAATCGGATGTCCTGCAGTTTTTCCTTGCTGACGGAACAAAGATCTCTGTCAGGCCCTCAGGTACCGAGCCTAAAATAAAGTTTTATTTCAGTGTCAATACAACGCTTGCTTCTGTGGAAAAGTTTGAAGAGGCTGAGACGCTCCTTAATAATAGGATAAATGATATCATTTCAGATATGAAATTGAGTTGAGCCTCCGGTGAAGGGTAGATGATGCATGATACAGGACGCATAGCTCCTGAAGGGATAAGATTATGGTTTGATGGTTTGAATATATCATAGAACATCTGTGTGGAGACAAATAAACACTTTCGTGCGATTTCCGGAATCTTAATAGTGCTATTCCTGATGATATCGTCATGCGGTACTTCTAAAAGAGCTGCAATTACCTGTTCGGAATTCTATTATAATAAAAACACTAAAGGCTCATTTGTGAATACAAGGATAAAGAGTCATTTCCCTTCTCAGGGCAGAATAATCGGGAAAAAACAACATACCGGTTCATCAAGAAAAATCCAGGGTAAAAAAAGAGTTGTCCAAAACAACTGATCCTATTCTCCAATGATCTTTACCAGTACCCGTTTACGTCTTTTCCCGTCAAACTCACCATAGAAGATCTGTTCCCAGGGGCCAAAGTCCAGCCTGCCTGCTGAAACTGCGACGACAACTTCCCTGCCCATTACTGTTCTTTTAATATGAGCATCGGCATTGTCTTCAAACCCGTTATGCTTATACTGGGAATAAGGCTTTTCAGGTGCAAGCTTCTCGAGCCATACCTCAAAGTCGTGATGAAGTCCTGGTTCATCATCATTAATAAATACACTCGCCGTTATGTGCATTGCATTAACAAGTACAAGCCCTTCATTTACCCCGCTTTCACGAAGGCAGTTTTCTACCTGTCCGGTAATATTTATAAAAGCACGGCGGGTCGGCGTTTCGAACCACAGCTCCTTTCTATAAGATTTCATCGGTTTAGATTATTAATTTACCTTCCGACCTTTTAGTTTTTATAATATCAGCCAGGTGGTATATCATTGCAGTTAAACAAATGCCTGTAAAAATCTCGACTATGAAAGCAAGTGCTACCAGTAACTTTGGGGTTACAGCATAAAAAAGCAGGAGGGTAATTATCAGGCAGATCAGCACTGCCAGAAATGATGTCAGTACTATTAATCTTTTATCTTTCATGATATAAGGAATTAGATATCTAAGATACAAAAAAATCTTCAGCAAAATTCACAAGATAGACTCTGTCGGTTGACCGGGTCAAGGCAGTATAAAACCATCGCAGGTACTCAATTGAGATCTCATTCCTGTTGAACATTCCCTGATCGATAAATACCCGCTCCCACTGTCCGCCCTGCGCTTTATGACATGTAACGGCGTATGCAAATTTTATCTGAAGGGCATTGAAAAACGGATCGCTTCTTACAGCTTCAAATTGTTTTCTTCTTGTCTTGATATTCAGATAATCAGCAAGAACACTCTGGTAAAGCTCCCTGTTTTTTTCTGAGGGTAAAGCAGGCGTATCGAGATGCAGGACATCAAGCATGACCTTCGATTCGATTTCCATATTATAGTCAGGAAACTTAAGTACCATGTCGGCAAAGTGGAATCCGTATCTCTCTTCATACTTCCTGATCTTTTTCACCTCGGCTATATCGCCGTTTGCAATAAAGCCTGCTCCGTCCTCCTCTTCATCCATGATAAAATAGTTATTCTTTACCACCATGACCATATCACCCGGACTGATTTCTTCCTCTCTGTAAAAGATCCTGTTTCTTATCCCCTGATTGTACCTGTTTGCCTGTTTATTGGAATTTACTACAATTATTGTTCCCTCCATGCCGCATGTACCATATGCGGTGGAGATCTCATCAATCAGCTCTTCACCTGTTATTCTGACAGTATCTTTGTAATTAATGCAGTCAATTGAAGGATGACCCAGGTTGATTTCAGCAACCTGCAGCCTGACACGCGTTGCATTCATGAGGACTCCTGATGTTTCGCTCTGGCGCATCACCTGTTTAAGCTCACATGTAATCAATCCGAACCCATATTCTCCAAGAGTGGCAGGATCGAGAGCCGGGCTGACATTTGATCCTACCGGTGGCAGCTGGGCCGTATCACCAACCAGGATCAGCTTGCATTCATTTCCGGAATAGACATATTCAATCAGGTCGTCAAGGAGCCGGCCACTGCCAAACAATGAGGAATCTCCCGAATTGTTTGAAACCATCGACGCTTCATCGACGATAAAAAAGGTATTCTTATGAAGATTCCTGTCAAGTGAAAAATTGCCCAATCCATCTTTGGAGGATTTTTGACGGTAGATCTTCTTGTGGATGGTGAAGGCCTGCCTTCCGGCATAGGAGGCAAGAACTTTTGCGGCTCTTCCGGTGGGTGCCAGGAGAACTGAGCGCATTCTAAGGATATCAAGTGTTTTAACTACGGAACTTATAACGCTTGTTTTGCCTGTTCCGGCATATCCTGTCATAAGGAAGATCACGTCATTATTGTTATCGCATATATATCCTGCAAGTTTTTTCAATGCATCAGACTGATCATCTGTAGGCGTATTTCCCAGGCTCTTACATAACTGATTATAGATAATTGTATCGCGCATAAGTATTTGACATCGACCAAACTGCCGGATTGATTTTTTTTATATTTTGTTTGTAAACTTAAGCAAACTTCTTATCATTTTCAGGAAAAGAGTCTGTTGAAAAGACCTTTGTGAAACTTGGTGCATTCCTTTGTGTACCTTTGTGGTAAAACCAAATATATTTAACCACAAAGTATCACTAAGGATAAATTAAAGTAACACAAAGGGAAGAAATTTTAGTATCTGCTCTGACAGCTTTAAACCTTAAGATTAATTTTTTTGTAAAAAGATCTATTATGCCATTTCTTGAGCTTTTTGACGAGACTCTCGATATAAACTCTACCGAGAATTATGAGTTATCTGTCCAGGTGAGCCCCGATGGACTTTCTTTCTGCCTGCTTGATTCTGTCAGGAATAAATTTGTAATGATAAGATCCTTCGAAGCTGAAGAGAATAAATATTTTAATGCTGATAAAATAAGTGAATTGCTGCACCACGATGATTTCCTGTTAAAGCGTTACAAGAAGATAAATTGCGTCATGCCTTCATCGAAGTTTACAATTGTCCCGTCACCCCTGTATGATCCTGCAAAAAAATCGGAGTATTTTACTTTTAACCATAATCCGGACGAGGGCAGTGTGGTTATGGCAGATAAAACCAGTGATCCTGACGCTTTTCTGGTGTATTCTGTTTCCAGATCCATCAGTGATGTAATAAATAGTACATATCCCGGCTCTCATTTGCATCATCATGTAAAATTATTATTGGACCAAACATCATTAACCAGAAAAAGTATGAGCGGCAACTATCTGCATGTACATGTAGAAAGGGATTTTTTCAATCTTATAGTTTTTAATGATACTATCCTTAAATTCTGTAATTCTTACTCTTACAGGAATATTTCAGATATCCTGTATTATGTCATGAATGTTTTTAAAAATCTGGATATCAAACAGGAGGAGACAATTCATCTGAGCGGGCTCACAGAAAAGTATGATGATCTGTCATCGAGTTTTTCTCTGTACATAAGGAATATAAAATATGCTGAACCATCTGGCAATTTTACCTTCAGCTATGTTTTTAATGATATGGAGCTTCATCGGTTTATTAACTTATTTACGGTAGTAAATTGCGAATAATAGGAGGCAGATACAGAGGCCGAAGGATCACTCCTCCGTCAAATTTTAAGGCACGTCCGACGACAGACTTTGCACGTGAGGGTTTGTTTAATATACTTAATAACAGAGTCGATTTTGAGTCTTCGGAGGTACTTGATCTTTTTTCCGGAACAGGCAGCATAAGTTACGAGTTCGCATCGCGTGGAGCAATGGTACATCTGGTTGAAAAAGATATTCATCATATATCAGGCATAAGGAAGATATTAAAGGAGCTTGATCTTAAGAATGTAAGACCAATTCATATTGATGTGAGGGCATTTTTAAAAACATGTTCTGTAAAATATGATATTGTTTTTGCCGATCCTCCTTATGAACTCTCATGGCTCAGGGAGTTGCCCGATCTTGTCACCCGTTCGGGGGTTCTGAAAGATGATGGATTTTTTATACTTGAGCATCCAAGGGATTTGAGTTTTACCGACCATGAATTATTTTTTGAACACAGGAATTACGGCGGAGTGAATTTCAGTTTCTTCAAACCACTATCTGCCTGAATAGCAAGGTTATATAGCGTTTTTTTAAATTTTGTCTTAAATAAGAAAATGGATAATTATATCAAAAATAGTTTTGTGAAGTTAAAAATTAGGTTAATTTTGCAACGCGTTTTTCAATTGGTGCGGTAGTTCAGTTGGTTAGAATAACGGCCTGTCACGCCGTGGGTCGCGGGTTCGAGTCCCGTCCGCACCGCAAGAAAATGCAAAACCCGATGAATATTCATTGGGTTTTTGTTTTCCGGAACTTGTTGAAAATTCGTTTTTCAGGAGGAAAGGGTTCCTCCGAAAGTCAATCCCGTCTCATTTAGCTACCCTGACACACATTAATCGGCTCTGATCCCTGATGAGCAGCTTCCCATTCGAAAGCGCCATAGGACCCCAGTTTTGACCCATACCAAGGATCTCAGCGGAATCCAGAGGCTTGAATCCTGAAGGATCCGGTTGTATAAGATACAAGGTTTTTCGGCCATCAGTTGCCAGGATCAGCCCGTCAGCAAGTATCATACTTCCTTTATCGAACAGAGGTGAACGCATAGTTTTCCACATAACCTTGCCATCCATACTCATACAGCACAGACCATCGCGTCTGTCGTTTGTTGAGAACTGGGCATAGAAATAGCCATTGTACAATATTGGTGGTTTTGTGTGATCACCGAAATCATTATGCTTGAAAAGCTCTTTCACTGTATAGCTGCCATCAGACTTTTTTTCGACTTTAATCATTGCTGTTCCAAGGTCATATCCTCCGACAGCAAGGATTCTGCCTTCGCCGGCATCAAAAGCTGGCGCTATCTGAATCACATTCTCCCAGTTATTGTATTCCCAGAGAACCTTCCCTGTTTGTGGTTTCAGCCCCATTATCCTGCCCTTGGAAACGGGAACATCCTTGTGCATAAAGGTATTCGTGGATGAAAATACCATTACGAGATGATCTTCGCCAGCAATCTTTGCGATAGACGGGCTGGCATAAGTCTCATTTCCGATAGCTTTTGTCTTCCATATGATGTTTCCTGTCAGTTTGTTATAAGCGACCAAACCGGCGTTGGGATCTTGTGAGTAAGATACGATAAGCAAGTTGCCGTATATAAGCGGACATTGGGTTATCGCCCATACCGGTATTTTGATTCCACCGAAATCTTTCATGATGTTCTTTTTCCATATCGGTTTATGGGTGTTTATATCAATACAGTAAAGGTCTCCGTAAGGACCGCAGGAATATACCCTGTTGCCATCGATAGCCGGAACGCTTCTTGAACCCGGATACGAAACTGACCCGGGTGCATTATAACTGTAGCTCCATAATTCCTTCCCATTTTTAAAATCAAAACACCGCAAAATGTCACCAGTTTTATCGTCCCTGTCAAGCAAATAAACCATTCCGCCCTTTATCACAGGTCCGCCAAAGCCTGGACCAACGTTGGTAGTCCATAATACTTCAGGACCGGATGCAGGCCATGTTCTCAAAATACTTTTCTGAGGAGATGTGCTGTTATGATCTGGTCCCAGGAATTGGGGCCAGTCCTGTGCGTATACATTCGAGATGCAGGCGAATAAAACAGCTGCGGTGTAGAGTAGATTAATTCTTTTCATAGTTATGGTCTTTTTTTAAAGGTAAAACTAATAGCTTAAGGGTGGATCATTTCCTCACAGAGATAGATCTTGCTATAATTCAACTTATTGGCGCCTACTCTAATGATTTCTCACTATAGTTTATACGGACGCCGTACAGATTAATGACCAGGTTCAGTCCCATCATGCCATTGGGATTTGCAGTTCCTTTCAGTTTACCGGAAAGAACATCCTTACTTATTGTTGCCATATCATCCACTCTTTGCTTTGTTTCTGCATTCTTGCCAAAATAGTGTCCGGGATAAAGGATTTTTATACCGGATTTCTCCATAATTGAGCTCATCTTCTGGCAAGTAGCCAGAAGTGTTGAGAAGTCTCCGGTCAACAATAGATTTCCCGATCCGAAAGAATCTCCACTGAATCCGTAACCAGCAGTTTTGTCGATAAAAGTGGTGGAACCTGGTGTATGGGCTGGCGTAAAGACAACTTCAATTGTTCGACCGCCCAGATCGATTTCCTGTCCGTCCTTCAGGTATTTGACAGTTCCTTTGTAGTTGGACATAAATTGCGGAATATTTACCGTATCACCCTGATTAATAAAGATTTCAGAAAAAACATCAATAGATGCCCCGGTATGATCCGGATGGACATGAGTAGCCACAAGCATAACCGGCTTCTTCGTGATCGAGGCCACAATTTTATCCAGATCCTTAATGTTCGTTCCTGCGTCTACCAATAAAACTTTATTATTCCCTTCAATAAGATAAAGGCTCTCATTGGCCATCATATGGCCTGTGCCTACCCAGGTGCGATCGTCGATCTGATGAAAGACAACATCGGCATTTTTAAAAACTTCTTTCCCTCCGATTTGTGAGGCAGGCATTTGTGCAAAGATCGATAAGCACAAAATCATTAAACTTATTGCTGTCAAAACTAACTTTTTCATATCAATTAAATTAATTCGACGAACACGAATATAATAATAATAAAACAGTTTTCAACTTACTAATGCGAATCCGGATTCGGGGCTGAGCCGTGGGCCGGAGGTGCAGGCAAATGTGTGATGACAAGAATACTTTGTAAACAAATGAGATTGTCAGACGTTTAAAAAAGTATAAAGAATTAAAAAAACAGTGTCATGAAATTTACGACAACAATTGTTCAAACAGGCAACAATACTGGCATTGAAATAAGTGAACAAATGCTGGAAAAATTAGGAGGAGGTAAAAGACCTCTTGTAGTGGTCACTATTAATAATTATAGCTACCGAAGTGCTATTGGAAAAATGGGCGATAAATGTATGATTAGCTTGAGTGCTGAAAATCGCAAAAATGCACACGTTATGGGAGGAGACACAGTTGAAATAGACGTTGATTTAGATTCTACTCCAAGAACAATAGAAGTGCCAATTGAATTGCAAAAAGCTTTGGATAAAAACAAAAGTGCAAAAACTAATTTTGAAAATTTAGCACCAAGTAAAAAGAAAGCAATGGCTCTTTCTGTAAAGGAAGCGAAGACTGAAGAAACTAAAAAAAGAAGAATTGATAAAGCAATTGAAGAATTAACAAGTTGACAAATATCCGCAAAATCAGGGCTTCGCTGACGATCTGGGCAGGCTCCATCCAACTAACTTTTTGAACAATTGCATTATCCTTTGGTTATGTTGAAGAGAGACAATTAACTTATTTTAAAAGTCATGGGCCAGAATCTTTGCTATTTCGGTTCACTATTTTTTCTGATGTTAATAACTGGAGTGTTTTGGGGAACATGGTTTACTCTGACCCGTTCAATTGAGAGTTTCTCCTCTGATGAATTCATTCATATTGGAAAGGTTATTATATCAAACGTTGCCTGGCCGATGCGTTTTATTTTACCCTCTGGTATTGCACTTTTAATTCTATCACTTGTATTCTTTAGTAAGACAAATAGTGCCAGTTTTTATTTCGGCTTACTTTCTCTCATCTTGCTTATTGCAGTACTTTTGATTACAGTAGCCATTCTTGTTCCAATTGACAACAAGATCAAAACATGGACAACTGACACAATTCCAAAAAACTGGGAAAGGATTCGTGCCAAATGGAAACTTTTTCACATCTTACGAACTTTTTTCTCCCTGATAGCTTTTGCATCCTATTCCTTATTTTTATTATCTTCACTGGGGTAGATATATCCAGTAAGCATTTTGCAGCCCATCCCTACAACAACCGCGACATTTACGACTCAAAACTCACATCCTTACGCAGACTGGGAAGCGTCTAAAGAGCTTATTGTATTGAAGCCAGGTAATAGATAACAGATTTAACAAAAGTCCAATAATCGGGAATATTTTTTAGTGATGAAAGGATTCCAGAAATGCTATAAATCAAGTTTTCTGGTAGAAGTAGCTAAAGAAAGAGTGTTTGACACCAGTAAATCGATCAGTGAGATAGCTTATGAGTTAGGGTTTAAGCATCCTCAGCACTTCAGCCGTATGTTCAAAAATGAAACCGGACAGACCCCTAATGAGTATCGGTCGCTTAACTAAAAGTCAAAATTGCGAGTTAAAAACTTTGCCATAAGCTTTTCCGTCTGACAAAAAATAAATTTGTTTTTGTCCCCGCAGGTTTATAAATTTGGAAAATGGGGTGGGGTCCCGGTCAGATTGATCAGCGAAGTTATTGGAGAGATCCAGTTGTTTTTTCTATGTACTAAATTGACTCTGATACTTTCATAGAGCAATAAAATTTATGAATATATTTGAAGTCTAAATGTCAAATTGGTATGGGACATCTAAATTGGAAAGGAGAATGGATTACTGATGAATCTCCATTTGATAAAGCAAGTGAATATTCTTTGAAAAAAGATTTAATAAAGGAATTATTGGAAGTTGCAAAAAGATATCAGGGTAGAATTAAAGATAAAACGATTGCCGAAGCGGCAAATGAAGTTGTCAAGAAATATAATTTATTGAAAGATTAATAAGACCTCCTTTAGCAAGGAATTCTCTTTTTAAAGATCATTATATATGGGGTTTCAGGGCTTTCGTAATTTCTCGACATTCGGATTAATTCAAAACCACAATCAATAATATCAGAGATTTGTTTCTCAATAGGTGACGCATTCCATCCATGCTCTGCTGTCAATACTTTACCTGAGTAATTATTCCTGTCAGGATTGATAATATACATTAGTCCGTCATTTTTAAGCTTCAGCCTCAAATCTTTCATAATACCCTTTGGATTCCTGAAGTATTGATAGGTCCATAACATTAATATTTTATTAAAGCTATTATCAGGAAGATTCGTTTCATTGTCAGTACCTTTTATAACGATGAACTCATT
This sequence comes from uncultured Bacteroidales bacterium, assembly GCA_963791065.1. Taxonomy (GTDB): domain Bacteria; phylum Bacteroidota; class Bacteroidia; order Bacteroidales; family VadinHA17; genus LD21. The sequence continues at coordinate 136,766 of CAWBQN010000014.1, read as the reverse complement.
TGTAAATGGTCTTCCATTTAAGTCCTGATAGCTTTCAACTACTTTATTAATAGTTTTTTGGTTGCAAACAGAAGTATCAATATCTTGTATGTAAAATGTCAGGCTGTCATGAAACATTGATAGCATAGCTTCTATTGAACCATTTGCAGCACCTACATCTGCTATTGTTTCTCCCTTTTTAAAGCTGATCGTGTCAACGCATTTATCTTTTAATGTTTTAATTATCTCTTTCTTACTTGTAATTAGTACAGAGCCATCAAAGGGTTTCATTGAGACAGAATTGATGTACTTGCAGTCAGATAAACAGAAACACATAACTGAAATAATTATGATATGTATTATTTTTAAGTGCTTCATTTTTAAGTATTTTGTCAGTTTAAACATATCCTGCAATTAACGTTGAAAGTGCTCTGATGGTGACCTCTATATAGTTTTAAGTATTCTTTACTTTTATTCTCTGGAATTCAAAGTTACTAATTTCTTAATCCAGACAAATATTTTAATCGGACTTTATCGCAAGTGGGAAGCAAAGCCATTCACCTTCCAGCTATAGAATTATTGAAATTAAAGTACCTAATAAACAAGTTGCGTCGCTAATTTGTTACTGTGTAATGAATTTGGTTCAACATCTCTGAGTTGAATATTTGATAAAAAGGATTTTTTTAGAGATCCATTTTCAGTTTTTCAGTAACTTATAATACTATATATAATGAGGGCAATCTGGAAAGGCTCAGTAGGCTTTGGTCTGGTGAATATTCCCGTAAAACTTTACAGCGCCACGCAGCAAAGCAGCCTTGATTTAGACATGGTGGACCGGCGCGACATGGGAAAAGTAAGGTTTAAAAAGATCAATGAGAGTACCGGTGCAGAACTGACAATGGAAAACATTGGGAAAGCTTATATGTACAATGGCGGATATATCTTACTCGAGGAGGAGGATTTTGAAGCTGCAATGCCAGAAAAAAGTAAGGTAATTTCGATAAACAATTTTGTGAAGGAAGAAGAGATCAACACCATTTATTTTGAGAACTCCTATTACCTCGAACCAGAAAAATCAGGAGAAAGGGCATATGCACTGCTTCGTGAAGCAATGGCGAAATCGGGGAAAGTAGGTCTTGCACAGTTTGTACTCAGAACATCGGAGACTCTGTCAGTGCTGAAACCGATGAATGAAGTACTGGTACTTAGCAAAATAAGGTTCGCTGAGGAGATCCGGAGTATTGAGGAACTGAAATTACCACCAAAATCAGTAGTAAAACCCGATGAACTGAAAATGGCCCTGTCGCTGGTAAACCAATACACACAGCCCTTTAGCATAGAGGAATACAAGGATGAATATGCAGCAGCGCTCCTGAAGGTGATAGAGGAAAGAGCCTCAGGTAAAAAAACAAAGATCAGGAAGCTGACGGTCACTTACAAAAACACCGATAATCTCATAGATCAGCTGAAGGCAAGCCTTGCAAGAAAAAAAGCTTCATAACCGGTGAGTCTGAAAACATATAATAAAAAAAGAGATTTCAAGCAGACCCCTGAACCTCTTCCGGTAAATTCCGCGAAGAATAAGAAGAAGCTGACATTTGTAGTGCAGAGGCACGATGCAACAAGGCTTCATTATGATTTCAGGCTTGAAATGGAGGGAGTGCTAAAAAGCTGGGCAATTCCCAGGGGACCTTCTATGGTTCCGGGTGAAAAGAGGCTGGCGATAATGGTTGAAGATCATCCTCTGAAATATGGCAGATTTTACGGTGAGATCCCCAAAGGCAACTATGGCGCAGGAATTGTCGAGATATGGGACAAAGGAACCTATCTGCCAGCCATAGAAAAGGGAGACCCTGAAATGAACCTTCGCGAAATGCTTCAGAAAGGTGATATAAAATTCAGACTGAAGGGTACATATCTCAGGGGGCTCTTTGCTCTATTTAACCTCAAAAATGCTGAAAAGGAGAATGAATGGATGCTGGTTAAAAAGGCTGATGAGGACGCCCTGGAAGTTTTTGACATTAAATCAATGCCGTCATTGAAATCAAAAAACATTTCTAAGGGCGAATCTAAAAAGCAAAATGTTTCAGAACCTTTTCCGGATCCGCTTCCCGGACAAATGGTTCCAAAGCTGGTCACAGAAGTGCCTGATAATCCTTCCTGGATCTATGAGATGAAGCTTGACGGATACAGGATGACCTGTTCTGTAAGGGACAGAAAAGTTGAATTGATATCTCGCAACGGAAATCCTTATACAAGACAATTTGAATCGCTTCTTGATGATCTTAATAAGATTGAAGAAAACCTGATCCTTGATGGAGAGGTTGTAGTGGAGAATTCAAAGGGAATAAGTGATTTCCAACTTCTTCAAAATTACATTACTACCAGAAAGGGTGACCTGAAATACTATGTGTTCGACATCCTCTATCTCGATGGTCACAACATTATGAAGTTCCCTCTTATTAAACGCAGGGAACTCCTGGATGCATTTATTAAAAAATATGATTTCACAAGAATTTCAAAGCTGGAATTTCAAACAGGTAAAGGCAAAGAACTGTTCAAAAAACTATCCCGGGCCGGCTATGAAGGTATTGTAGCAAAAGATCCGGAAAGTACATATTTGCCTGGCAAACGTACAGATTCGTGGCTCAAGGTAAAATCAATACAGATGCAGGAAGCTGTAATCTGCGGTTACACGCAGCCACAAGGCAGCAGGAAATATTTCGGCTCCATCATATTGGGATTGTACGAAGGGAAAATACTGAAATACATCGGCAATTGCGGGACAGGGTTCACTGATAACTCTCTCAGGGAGCTGCACGCGAAGTTTGATTTATTAAAAACTGAGAAATGCTGTTTCAGCACTCCTCCGGAGCTATCCTGGACAAAAGGGAAGCCTGTCTGGATAAAGCCAAAGCTTGTTGCTAATATTAAATTTATGGAATGGTCGAGGGATGAGATTATGAGATCACCGGTGTTCATGGGTCTCAGGGAAGATAAGGATCCCGCTGATGTTGTAAATGAGATGAAGGTCATAGCTGAAGCAGAAAATGTCAGAGTTACCGGACATTCAGAGAAGGAAAAAAATATAACTCTTTCCGGGGAAAAATTAAAGCTGACAAATATTACAAAAGTATATTGGAATGATGAAGGATACACCAAAGGCGATCTGATCTCTTACTATCAGACCATCAGCAGATTTATACTGCCCTATCTGAAAGACAGACCCCAATCTATGAACCGCTTTCCACATGGGATAGAGGGTGAAAGTTTCTATCAGAAGGACATTGATCCTGATCATATCCCGGGATGGATTAAAACTGAAAAAATGGGATCCAAAACAAATCCTGAAGGCATCAATTATCTTATTTGCAATGATCTTGCGACTCTTGTTTACATGATCAATCTCGGTTGTATTGAAATCAATCCCTGGCACAGCACTTACAGGAAACCTGATTATCCTACATATATGATGCTCGATCTGGATCCAGGGGATATCTCATTTAAAGCTGTAGTAGACACGGCCCTTGTTATAAAGGAATTATGTGATGAGGTAAAAATGACCTGCTATTGTAAAACAAGCGGATCCACCGGCTTACACATTTACATCCCGCTAGGTGCTAAATATGATTATGATGCGGCTAAAATGTTCGCTGAAATACTTGCTGTTACAGTTCATGACAGGCTGCCTTCATCTACCAGTATAGAAAGAGCAGTTTCAAAAAGGAAGGATAAAGTGTACATTGATTTTCTTCAGAACAGAAGAGGTCAGACAATTGCTGCACCGTACTGTGTACGGCCCAGGCCAATGGCAACGGTTTCAACTCCACTCAACTGGAAAGAGGTTAATCACCGGTTATCACCTGAAATGTTTACTATAAAAAATATTGAACATCGTCTGAATAAAATTGGCGATCTCTGGCAACCTGTTTTGAAAAGGGGGATATCACTTCCCGGAGTACTTAAGGCACTTGAAAAGATATCTTGAGGACCTGGCAATAATTTACATGAAATAAATCAGTTAAACCATGTTTCTGCATACACCTTACGGTCATGCTGAAAGTCAGTTAACCGGTAATAAACAGAAGAATCATTTTCTATCTGATATACCCAATACCCAAAAATTCCGCCAGGACTAAAATAAGCTCTCTTAAGATATAGTTTATCTCCGACTGAAAACTCGCATTTTTTGCCATATGCTGAAATCTTTCCGAAGGTTGCCTCCATCGTAGTCTTGATCCATATCAGATTCGGACCATTGTTGTCCTTTGGACCAGTCTGTCGATAGTCAACGAAAATACCAACATATTTTCTGCTGATAAATAATTTGTCCTCAGCAATGTTCTCAGAGGGTTTTTTTGAACTTTCTGAATTTGCAACGAATGGGACATTTAGAATCTGTGTAGTGGCTATTTCTTTATAATCAGATCCGCCTGTAATATCTGCTTCAACTCTTAAAAAATATTTTTCAGATCCCCAGTCGATGGAATTAAAACTGCCTGATTTGTGTGTACCTGTGCCGATATTTATGGAAACCAGTCCTGCCTGGCTAGTCGTGACTTTATGATTCTCCATGTAAACAACTGAATCATAGGCGCTTCCAGCAAGAATACTCACTCTCAGCGATACAGTCCGACCCGACACTACTCCACCTTCCGCATCATGAACTATAGCCTGATAGTTAAACGACTCCGGTTGCTGGCCCGCTATCATCAGAGATAAGGCAAATGCAGCTATGGACAGAAGTATTTTCATATCAATTTATTTTATTAAAGTTATGAAAACCATTTGTCAAAATCAATTCAAATATGATTAATTAATAATTGCTTCTCAGCGATTGAATACTGTCCAGGCTAAATCTCAATGCACTTTTATTTTTAACACAAAAAAAGCCTTTGAATATCAGAGGCTTATTTATACTGTACTATTTTCTGACACAAATTCTAATTGCCGATCTGTTCCGGTGAGTATTCAACCTTGAAAACAAAGTCGCCGTTTTTATCATTATATGAATAAATCCAGGTCAGCTTTTTATTAAGAAGTCTTCTTAATGTTCCGGAGTTTTTGATCTCATTTAGAATTACCGGTTCCATGTAGCGTTTTAACTGTTCTACAGGCAATAAATCCCTCACCTGATGTACAAGAGTGTAATTGAATTGCAGGTTTTGGTCAGCAAAGGCAATTACTTTATCCAGCCTTGTTTCAGGATCAACCATTGCCGGACAGGTTTTATTCATGCCTTTCACAAAATTCAAAACTTCTTTATCGGTAGATTGAGTTTTGAAAAAAACCTTTTCAACAATTATGAAAAGTACCACAAAAACCAGAATCGCACCAAAAATCTTTAAGAATTTGTTCATTTTCCAAATATTGATTATTCAAACTTCCTTAAGAAATGATGCAGGAACCTGGTATATGCTCTTCACCAACCCGCGAGCTTAATGGTTATTAAATTAAGGACTGCGAAGCATTATTCCGGGAACAGGGTAACCGCATATCGAATATAAATTGATCCATACCGGGATCAGCTCTTACTGTCAAATAAATCGTCAGGTTTTTGACTCCTATCTGCAGTCAGGACACTTTAATAATTCCAAAGTACCGGTTTCAGCAGTAAATTCTTTACCGCATTTTTCACATTTAACCTGAGTTTTGTTCATCGCCACAAGTCTGCTGGCAATTGCTGTGTTAAACTCTAAAGCCTGTAAATCCCTGATCTGAGAATAATTGTCTCTGCGAATATTTGCGGCAACCAGATCCTCCTCCTTCTGAATTGGTATATCTATTTCATTTTTCATTTTGCAAAGATACGAAATATCAGGCCCGATACGCATCGACTGGTTAATCTAGATTAATCCGATTGCAGTTTATTATGAGTTCCACTCTGCCTGTTTTGTGCTGTTGTCCTTCTGAAGTTGAGTTTCTATGGTTATTTATGAAAATAATTTCAGAAAACCGAAATAATAATATAAATTTAAACTATAAACCTAATATACTATGAGTAAGAATAAAATTAATCGCCGTTGTTCATAAAGAATACCACGTTGGCCGCCACTGCAGTTGCTCTTGCCGGGAAGACTGCTTTTGCTGGAAGCCATGTTACCAGTCAAAAATATGTTACCAAGGTGGAAAGGATTTAACCTGCTCGATTATTTTTCCCCGTCCCTGCCCGATAATCCGGAAGCAAACAGGACAACTGAGGATGATCTCAAATGGATGGCTGACTGGGGATTCGATTTTGTGAGGCTGCCTATGGCTTATCCAAGATATCTTTCGTTTGACCGTTCAAAAGATATAACAATTGAGGAAGAGATATAAGATCAATCCAAAAGTACTGGATGAAATTGATCAGCTGATATTTATGGCTCAGAAGCATGGTTTACATGTGAGTCTGAACCTGCACAGGGGACCCGGATATTGCATAAATGCAGGTTTCACGAACCATTCAACCTGTGGAAAGATAAAGCGGCTCAGGATGCATTTAATTTTCATTGGGGCATGTGGGCAGAACGGTATAAAAATATTTCATCCGAGAAATTAAGTTTTGATCTGCTTAATGAACCAGCATATATTGAGGACATGAATGACCAGTTCGCAAAAAAAGGTCCGGTTCCGGGCGATATCTACCATAAAGTTGCTGAAGGAGCATGTCAAAGCGATCAGGTTGGTCAGCCCCGACAGACTTATAATTGCTGATGGAAACAGCGGCGGAAATAATGTAATTCCGGAACTGATCGACCTGAATATCAGGCCAGAGCTGTCGTGGATACTGGCCAGGACTGGTTTCACATTATCAGGCTCCATGGGTCTGGAAAGATCCTTCGCAGGCTCCGGCTCCGGTCTGGCCGGGAACCATTGATGGTAAAATTTATGGCAGGCAGCAGCTGGAAGATTTTTACAAGCCATGGATCGAACTTCTGGACAAAGGAGTTGGTGTGCATTGCGGAGAATGCGGCTGCTGGAAAAAAACACCTCATCGAGTATTTCTGGCATGGTTCGGTGATGTGATCGATATCCTGACAAAAAATGGCATCGGTTATGCTCTCTGGAACTTCAGAGGTGATTTTGGGATTCTCGATTCAGGACGTGCAGATGTAAATTATACCGACTGGTACGGACATAAACTCGATAGCAAACTGCTTGATCTGCTGAAAAAACACTAAGAAATTTTAACCGCAAAGTTGCAGAGTTTTAAATCCAAAGGCCGTAAAACAATTTGCGTTACGAATTTTACCCTGTGCTCTGTGCTCTGTTGTTCCGTCTAAATTAACAGGCCATTACTCCTTTGAAATATCCGATTGATTCGGCTATTCCCGGAAGCGGATCTTTCATATCTTTTTCAAACTCAAGGCTGCACGATCCGGTATATTTTATTTTTCGAAGTGTTCAACAACTTTCGGAATATCTATTATTCCCCTTCCCATTTCAACAGTTTTTCCCTCTTTTGATGCCTTATCAACATCCTTTATATGCATATCATAAATCCTTGCATTTGTACTTTAACAATATCAACTGACGGATCCTGTCCGTCGCGGGTGGTATGTCCGATATCGATGACAAATACCCATTCTTGCATCAAGATCTTTTATATGATTCCAGATATCCGTGGCATTTGGATAAAGAGGATTATCAGGGCCATGATTATGAATTGCCAGTCTGAAGTCATATGTTTTTATCTTTTTCTCAACATATGGAAGAAGCTCATAATCCGGTGCTCCGACAATCATTTTTACCCCTGCCATTTTTGCATATTCAAATGCCTGATCAACAGATTCCTGTGTCTTCATATAAACAACGCCGACAGTGTAAACATTTATTCCGGCCGCTTTAAACTTTCCGATAACCGCATTGATCTGTTCCTGTGTGCTGTTCATCGGCATATGGAAATCTTTCAGTGACAGATTGGTAACCCCTATCCTCTTCATCATCTCAATGGTCTTTTCGACAGAGAATTCCCTGAAAGTGTATCCGGCCATTCCGATGGTGAAGGTATTTACAGCTTTATCAACAGAGACCTGACATATCAGGAGAAGCATATAAAGAGAAGCTCCTGCTGCAAGAACTCCTGTTCCTGCTAACTTTAAAAATTGACGACGTGATTTCATAATTTATTTTAATATTATCGGATAATCATGTATCAAATATAAATAACATTTAACAGACTTATTTGGGTTTTCTGACTACCATATTATTATCAATCAGCCTGCTGTTATAAGTTTGAATTATGGCTTTCAGTTTTTCTTCCATCTGCTTCTGCAAGTTCGGGTTCTTTCCCGAGAAGGTTATTTTCCAGAAAGAGATCGTTTTTATAATTATACAATCCAACAGGCTTATTATCAATCATTTCCAGGATATGATCCTTCATGTAAAGGTGATATGTACTTCCATTTGTATTGAATGCAAATGATTCATATGAATCATCCAGAAGATTGTTTCCGAAGGCAATATACTCGTTCATCATAATTCAGATAACTCAAGATTGTAGGCATAATATCGATCTGCTGTGCAATCCTGTGCTTAATATCCTCTCAGTTCACTTCCCGGTTTATAAAATATTATAGGAACGCAGTAGGCACCAAAATTATTCTGAAATTCTTTATGTACCGATTCATTTGTATGATCAGCAGTAATAACAAAAAGTGTATTTTAAACCATGGATCTTTTAGAAATCTGATCGAATAATTCACGCAATGCAAAATCAGTATAACCTACCACTTCAAGGATTGGAGCAGGACCTTTTTTAAATTTGCCGGCATATTTTTCAGGAACTTTAAACGGATGATGGGATGAAACTGAAAATATTGAAGCCAGAAATGGCTGTTTGAAAGCTATTCAGTTTCTCTGCGAAAAATTTAAAGAAAGGCTCGTCCCATACTCCCCACATTCCATCAAAATCTGCTTTCTCTGGATATTGATCCAGTCCGAAATAGTCATCAAATCCTGCCATTTTTGTAAATGAATCAAATCCCATTGATCCGTTTGGGGCGCCATGGAAATATGCAGAATAATATCCTTTCCTTTTAAGCAATTCAGGTAGTCCGTTTATCTGATTATTGGCATAATGAGAAATAGTATAAGGTGTTTCAAGTGAAGGCACTGAAGCCAGTATCGAAGGCATTGCATCAATTGATTTCTTCCCGTTGGCAATAGAAACATCAAATGTAAGACTGACACTGATAAGTGAATCGATAAATGGAGTATAACCCTTATATGTTCCTCCCTCCAGTCTGGGGTTCAGCGATCCGATATACTCTCTTGCAAAGCTCTCAAGAATGATTATAACCACATTCTCATTATTAAAAGGTTTGTATTTAACGGAGTATGAAGAGGATTGTATAGCTTATTCAGCTTTTCCTCGTCAAAAAATTTATATTTTACCAGTGCTTTTTTACCGAAAGTTCTGAAAATGCTGAAAGGCGTATTAAGGACAATAGCAACATCGCGCGGATTATCGACATAACGTGCGGCATTACTGATGGTAATCGGACGCGTGGAATGTTTATAACCACCACGGGCCGCTCCAATGACAAGGGCAATGACCAGGGGAATCATCAGGATGTTTACAGCATAATATCCGACCTTATTGACATCCCCGGGTTTTTTAACTTTAACTTTGTTATACAGGATAAACCATCAGGAACCAGACAAAGAAGGTAAAAAGTGTTGCCGGCCAGTAATCAGTACAGAAATCTGAAAAAAACTTTTGTATTATTGGTATCATGTTCGAATGTTTTGAAAAACATCTGCAGTTGCTCTTTTATCGACAAACCTGTAATAGACAAAATCCATCCCGTTCATTGCAATTGCAATGCCATTTGTGATAAAGTAGATATATTTCAGAATAGTCTGATAAACATCTTTATAGCGTACTTCAAGAGGAACAATATGCAAAAGTATGAAAATCATATTGATATATACAACGGCCGAAATATCAAAAGTCAGTCCACCTTTGAGCATTGATAAGAAATTGACTTAATGTACACCGGGAAACATCTTATAGATTAAACAGAAAGAATCCTATTCTGCATAATGAGAACAGGAACATAATAAGCAATATCCTGTAAGCAAGAACTACAAATATATTTCTGGAAAATACCCAGTTTTTCATGTTATGTGTTTTTCATTACATTAATTTCTGACCTGATCTGTTAGAAGATCATAAATGAATTGATAAAACTATAAAATCTACTTCGAAGTTGCAAGTGTGACATTATTAATCCAGGTAAGTTCAGGTGCTCCCTTGCCGGATGATCTGCATGCCTGAAGATCTGATGAAGGAGATCGGGCCCCGGCTTAGTTCCGGTTTACTTGTTGGATTTGCTGGAGCCATATTCAATACCGAGCGTAAATGGCATTGCACCACGTACCTCCCTTTGAATTTCTGACAGGAAGCCTGGCCATTGGCATTAATCATTTATAATAGAATATTCCGTTCTCGCATCGAACCTGACCGACCCCCTGAAATTATCAGCATTTTCCGAAGGAAAGTGTCTTTCCTGCTCCCTTAGTGAATCCGATAATTTCAATCGAATTTGCCATAGAAATCAGATTTACAGCGTTTCCTTCGGCTTGGGTTGTCTTCTATGAGGTTCTCCTTTTCTTGTGACTTCCCTGGTTCTGAGAGCCAATCGGGAATCTGATACCCAACTGTTTTTATCTCTCTGTTATCCATATTGATCCAGATTGTGAGTCCCTCTTTCAATATCCTGTTCTGAACTGCCTGATCATCAACCTTTCAGATTGATATAGATATTATCTTTGTCGTTCGAAATATGATAATGATAGAGTCTGTCTTTTCTCATCAGTTGATAATCAGATGCTTCTATCTTATCGGATGTATGCCATCTGCTCAGATTCAAGGATTTCCTTTCTGAGCATTAATGCCCTACAGGCTAACAACAGCAAAATCAATGCAGATGGTCTCATATTATTTCTTTCAATACTATCTTTTATGCTGCTTAAGTTAGCCAAATATAGATAAGTTGAATCAGCATGCTTATTTTGAAATTTGAAAAATAAAAACGCCAGGTCCGACAAAGAGGTCCTTACCTGGCGCATGGAATTATAGCAGATTTGTTTCGGGTAAATCTTTCATCATCTCTTTGACGTCTTTGTTATTAAATTCATTCAACATCCGGTTTGCCCTTCTGAGCTTGCCCATTGAAATGCACATTATGAGAACTGTGAGTGCTATCAGGATATATATAACAATTCTGGTTGTTTCCGCGTTTGCTTTCAGAGCTTCAACCAGACCATTAAAAAACAGCCATAATGCTAAATATTGCAACAGCAATACTTATTATGGCCCAAGATAAAAGTTAATGTGACCGGCAAAACCAAAAAATGCACTTATTGGCATCACTACCATAATTGCAGCAATCACTCTTACATTTGCTTCAAAATCAGTATTCCCTTTACAAACTGAAGAAATAACCAGCAGTATCACTGCCCCGATAAATAATCCGATGATTGATCCAATTATTTTCCATATTAAGATCATTATGCCGAAAGCACCACCGAACATTCCACCACCCATATTCCGAGATTCAAAATACTCCATATCAATGCTATTGCACCTGCAACTGCACCATAAATTACCGCCTTGATCAAAGGTTCGGTTATACCTCCCGAGGTTTTCATTGTCGAGAAGTAAGATTTAGGATTTACCAGGACTTCTTTGGATTCCTTGATAAACAGATTTACATCGAAGGTACCGTCACTCATAGTTTTAAGGATTAATAGGTTAATAATTAACGATTGAAATTGAATATTAAGAATCCAATTTAAGAAAAATATCTTAAAATCGCTAAAGATTTTCTGAAAATTCGTTCTCACTATTCCAGATAAGTATATCCATACAGTCCTGAACGGTAATTTGAGAGAAATTCTTTGCCCTCTTCAAGTGTAATAATACCGGCCTTTACAGATGTTGTCACCCAGGTTTCTACAGTTCGGACCATTTTCTTTGAGTTATACTGAACATATTCAAGCACTTCTGCAACAGTCTCTCCATCAATTACCTGATCTATCTTATAACCGTCGCAGTCGACTGAAACATGTACTGCATTTGTGTCACCAAACAGATTATGAAGGTCGCCCAGTATCTCCTGGTATGCGCCGACAAGGAAAACACCAAGATAATATGGCTCTTTCCCTTTGAGAGAATGAACAGGAAGATGGTGGGAAGAATTGCGGGTTGAAATGAAATTATCTATTTTACCGTCAGAATCGCAGGTCATATCCTGGATTGTAGCAGTGCGCAAAGGTTCCTCATTAAGTCTGTGAATTGGCATGATGGGGAAGATCTGATCAATTGCCCATGCATCGGGAAGTGACTGGAAAAGTGAAAAATTGCAGAAATATTTGTCGGACAGTATCCTTGAGATCTGCCTCAGTTCTTCAGGCACATGTTTTGTTACATTTGCCATCTGATAGACTTTCCGTGCAACTGACCAGAACAATCTTTCGATCTGAGCCCTTGTTTTCAGGTCAATCAGCCCGAAACTGAATTTGTCAAGAGCCTCCTCCCTGATCTGCTGTGCATCGTGCCAGGTTTCAAGCATCCTGGTCTGGTTAAAATTGTCCCACAGAAGAAAAAGTTCCTTCACCAGCTCATGATCATTGTCATTTATCAGGTCCTCAACATCCCATGAAGGAAGAGTTGTGGTTTCAAGAACTTCAAATATCAGCACTGAATGATGGGCAGTAAGCGACCTGCCCGATTCAGTTATTATATTCGGATGGGGAATATTGTTTTTATTGCTTGCATCTACAAAAGTGCTGATTGAGTCATTTACATACTCCTGGATGGTATAGTTGACACTGCTTTCGCTGTTTGAAGAACCGGTACCATCATAATCTACCCCCAGGCCACCTCCGATATCAACAAATTCAACATTAAAACCAAGACGCCGGAGCTGAACATAAAACTGAGAAGCTTCACGCAATGCAATCTTTATCCTGCGGATTTTTGTGACCTGACTGCCAATATGGAAATGGATCAGCTTGACACAATCACGCATCCTGTTCTTTTCAATGTAATCTATGGCCTCAAGCAATTCACTCGATGTCAAACCAAATTTACTTATGTCTCCGCCGGAATCTTCCCATTTTCCGCTTCCAACGCTTGCGAGTTTTATCCTGATCCCCAGATTTGGCTTCACTTTCAGCCGTTTTGCAATAGATGTTATCAGCTTAAGCTCATTAAGTTTTTCAACAACCAGAAAAATTCGTTTACCCATCTTCTGGGCAAGAAGAGCAAGTTCAATATAATCTTCATCCTTATATCCGTTGCAGATTATAAGCGATTCAGGATCAGTATTTATTGCAATTACAGCATGAAGCTCAGGCTTGGAACCGGCTTCCAGACCAATATTGAATTTTTTCCCATGACTGACGATCTCTTCAACAACCGGTCGCATCTGATTTACCTTTATCGGGTAGATAATAAAGTTCTGAGCTTTATAGCCATATTCTTCTGAGGCCGATTTAAAACATTTTGATATACTGATTATCCGGTCATCCAGAATATCGGGGAACCTGACAAGTACCGGAGTCGATACATCTGATAGAATCAGTTCATCGAGAAGATCTTTCAGATCAACAGAAAAACCGTTCCTCTGAGGAGTTACCATAACATTTCCCTTTTGGTTTATGGAAAAATAATCAACACCCCAACCATTTATGTTATATAATTCCGCTGAATCTTCTACCCGCCATTTTCTCATGATCAGATATATTGCCTTATTTTATCAGTGGCAAAGGTGAGAAAAAAATGTATTTTTTACAATGTTATTTAAAATAATTGAGGATAACTTTAATGACAGGGGAATCGGTCTGCGACTAGTTTCAACCTGCATAAATTTACAAAACTGGTTTTGTTTTCATATCCGTCTTATTCAGACATCTTATAAACAGGATACGGATTATACCCTCTCCCCCATTGAGGCACCAGGTAACGGTCGAAAAAATTCCAGAATACCATTCCATCATTTGACTGTGGCTCAAGTAAATATGCAGCAACGTTTCCAAGCGGCTGAGCTGTTCTGACAACTATTGTACCTGCAGGAAAATCGATCAGTTCCTCACTAAACTTACCGCTAATAGTATTTGTATAATGTCCCTGGTTCAGCCGGTCAGCTCCTTTAAGATCGGTGATATCAAATCGCTGAACCTCTATTTTGGTATCGGCAGACAGTTTTTCAATCTTTATACCATGTATCTTCAGCAGATCGGTTATAGCCGGATCCATAGTAGTTATAAGGTAAGCAAACGGGAATCTGACGTTTTTTGTCGGATAATAATCAATATAATAAGGTACTGTAACATCCTTTCTGCCTGTCGGTTCTTTTGTAATTTCTTCCTGCCATTGGAATCGTTAACAAGTTCAGCCTCATAAGTTCTTATAGTAACTTTGGCAGGGTAATGGACGCACATTATATTCAATTGCAAAAGAGTCTGTAACAGCAGGATCAGCTCCTCGCTGCTATTGTCTTTTTATCAGCTTCTTTTAACATGTTTTCAATTTCAGACTTATGAGCTGAAGTATAATCAAGCAAGGAATGTATAAGGTAATAACAACCCATAACCCTTGATTTGAAATCGGCATAAACATAATTTTCATTAAGAATGCCAAGCCTGTTCCTTATTCCGGAATAATTCACCATATAACGGGGTTCAGAAGCATCCAGCACCCAGCCTTTGTCAGGATCCAGCATATCAAAGAACTCACCGTAAAAACAATTCTCTGTTTTATATTTTCCAGACAGTGTCTTTGACATTTCAGGCATCATTTTGTCGCGCATGTACTCAATTAGGGAGTTATCTCCATCAGGGTTGACCATCCAGCAAAAGGTTGTCGGCTCGACATGATAGGATCCATCTGTTGTATGACAATCCATAAATACAGCAGGATCCCATTTGTTAAAAATATTTGTCAATGCACCTCTTACTTCAGGAGATTCAGCCTTCATTGCATCACGGTTCAGATCGAGAAACTGACCGTTGTACCTCACGCCTACACCATTTACAGGTCCGTTCTGATAAGTCCTGTTCAAAGGGCTGATCTTCTCATTGCCATCCGCATTAAATAACGGACAGATCAGAAGTACAACATTTTTAAGGAATTCAGGGTTCTTATCCCTTAGTAAATCCCTTACATACATAAGTGTGGCCTCTTTACCTTCAACTTCACCTGCATGAATATTTGCCTGAATATATACGACAATCCTTTTGTCGTTGATAAGATCCTTAGGAGATGCTGGCAATGGATTGCCAATGATCATCAGAGGTACCTCCCTCCCTTCTATGGAAGTCGCCAGATTCTCTACCTGATAAAACGGGAAGATTTTTTAAGCTGATCGATAAATATCCTTACATCATTATAATCTGAAGTCGATTTAAAATCAGATTTTTCTGCAACAGTCTGAAAACTGACCTGACCAAAGACATTGTATGTAACTGACAATAATGTATCCAGATAATTAAAATCTTTTTCATATTTTTTACCTTATTAATATATAAGGTGTCAAAAGTAAAAAGATTTAGTGTTCATTATTCATCATTATTAATTTCTGCAGAACGATGTTCAGGATTTGGAGCTATTTGTTTATCACAGTCTAAACCAAATATCAGATTATTATCAAATAATATAGATTTTTCAATTTATTTGCGTAGCTTGCGGCATTAATTTAAAAACAGAATAAAATGAACAAAGGAACAGTGAAATTTTTTAATGTATCAAAAGGATTCGGATTCATTAAAGATGCAGATTCGGATAATGAATATTTTGTACACGTATCTGGTCTGAAAGATCAGATTAAAGAGAATGATGAAGTAACATTTGAACTTCAGGAAGGTAAAAAAGGAATTAATGCAGTAGACGTAAGACTAGCTTAGTTTATCCATACAAAGATTTATTATTCAATCCCGGTCATTTGACCGGGATTTTTTTTGCTGAAAATATCTCCCCAAAATGAATGGCCTTTTTGTGGTCATGCCATGACATGACCCTACGAGCCAGGATACAACTTCTAAACTGTCACTTTACAGTCTCTTCTTTTCTTCTTTTTTAGCTTTTTTTGCGAGGCGTTTCTCTTTCAGACTCTTCGTAGGTTCCTTCTTGTTTTTTGTCTGTTCTTTCGCTTTTTCGTGTGACATGGCTATTTATTTTAAATTAATAAAAAGTTACCCAAATATAGAAAAAAAACATCAATACTATTATGAAATTCACTTTCTGAAAACAGGTGGTCTATAACAATCCCCCTGCCTCACTGTCAATGTACCAGCTCAGACGGCCATTGACAGGAACAATAAATGCGGCAGGATAGTTTAATGAATGCGGATCTTTTTTAAACATCTTTTCAACAACAACTTCTTTTTTCCTGCCGGTGACAAGAAAAGTTATTGCATCAGCATTATTAATTACCTTGCCGGTAAGCGTAATCCGTTTCTGAAATGTAACAGGATGATATGTAACCTCACATGTTTTACCAGATTCCAGCAATTCAGGGTGCCCGGGAAAAATAGAAGCGGTATGACCATCTTCTCCCAAACCAAGCAGGATAAGGTCAAAAACAGGTCTTCCATTCCAGGACCGTGTAAAGTGCGATATTTCGTCGGAGTAGCGCAAAGCCTCCTCTTCAGGATTATCTTCTCCCTTAATTCTATGAATGTTGATATCAGGTATTTCAATCTTACTGAGCAATGTTCGCCGTGCCATTCCATAATTACTTTCAGGATCATCAGGCGCAACACATCTTTCGTCGCTCCAGAAGACATGGACTAGATGCCATGGGACAGATCCGGCATAGTCGCTGCTGAGAATATTAAATAATATTTCAGGTGTCGAGCCACCTGATAAGGCAATTGTGAAAGTTTTGTTGATTTTTGCTGATCCGGTTATCATCCGTAACAATTCCTCAGCAAATCCTTTTGCGAGATCATGAGGCGTGGCGAATATTCTCAGGTTCGGTTTCAATAAATTTGAATTTGCTATTTAATGCTGGCCCGGATTTGTGATCCGGGCCTTCTTCTTTTCTGGCACTGATTGCAAATCCGCGCCATCCAACTACAATTCGCAATACAACTCCTCATCGGCCAGGTTTTTACAGGGATATCTCCAGGTAAGACCCTCTCCCTCAATCAGGTCATTGGCATGTTCCGGTCCCCAGGTGCCTGCCGGATAGCCAAACATTTTTATTGCCTTGTTGGTAACCCAGGCCTTTTGGATCGGTTCCAGAAATTTCCATGCCGTTTCAACTTCATCATCGCGTGAAAAGAGAGTCGAGTCTCCAATCATTACATCATGCAGTAACCTTTCATATGCTGACGGTACCCTGATATCTGCAAGGTCCTTATAATGAAAATCCATGTTTACAGTCTTTGTATTAAACCCTGCTCCCGGTTCTTTCATATCAAATTTCAATAATATCCCCTCATCAGGCTGTATCCTTATTATCAACTATTAGCAGATTCTTTTCCCGAATCCATGTTTAAACAGATGATGTGGTGTTTGTTTAAAATGAATGACAATTTCGGTAACCCTGGTAGGCAGTCTTTTGCCCGTTCGCATATAAAACGGAACACCTCCCCATCTCCAGTTGTTGATATAAAACTTTATTGCGACATAAGTCTCTGTACGGGAATCAATTACAACTCCTTTTTCATGCCTGTAGCCAGTCACGCATTCACCGCGGATAAGAGATGGAATATATTGACCCCTGATAACCTGCAGAGGAACATCTTCCTCCCTGATTGGCTGTAATGACTGAAACACTTTTAATACTTCATTCCGGATAGCATCGGCATCCAATGAGGAAGGTGGCTCCATTGCGGTCAATCCGACCATCTGAAGCAGGTGATTCTGTACCATATCCCTCAACGCGCCGGATGTGTCGTAATAACCTCCCCTGTCTCCTACCCCCATATTTTCCGCCGACGTGATCTCAATCCGGTCAATATAATTTCTGTTCCACAGAGGTTCGAACATACCATTGGCGAATCTTGTAACAAGCAGATTTTGAACAGTTTCTTTTCCCAGATAATGATCAATCCTGTAGATCTGATCTTCGGAAATCAATTCATGTAAGGTCCTGTTTAATTTTCGTCCCGACTCAAGATCATATCCAAAAGGCTTCTCTATTATTAACCTCCGGAACCCTTTTTCCTGATCAGTAAGACCCGATTTTGCCAGATTAATTGAAATAATTTCATACATGCTGGGGGGTGTTGCCATATAAAATATATAATTCCCTCCGATTGAATATTTATTATCAATATCCTGCAAAACCTTTTTTAAATCGAGATATTCACTTTCAGCTGAAATGTCAAGTGAATGGTAGTAAACATCCTTAATAAAATCAGTAATAAGGTTTTGATCCGTTATCTTTTCCTCAGAGTTTGAGAGAATGGCACTACTCATCTTTGCCCTGAAATCTTCGTCCGACATTTTTTTTCTTCCGGCACCAAGTATTGCATACTTTTCAGGCATAAGCTTTTGAGTCTTCAATGAAAATATAGCCGGCATCAGCTTTCTAGCTGTCAGATCACCTGAGGCTCCAAATATTACAATTACGAGGTTCCCTGGATTTTCCATATATCTATAGCCAAAAATGAGGTTTATAAAAAGAAAAAACTACCTTGTAAAGAAATACAAAGTAATAAATAATTGCATAATGGTAATTGAGTTCCGGTGGATTTTGCTGCTTTAACAGGAATATTGTTAATTAATAGGTTTATAACTTTTTAATTATTTTATGGATTTTTATTAATTTTTTTATTGCATTTTATAACAATCTGAAAGATTATGTAGTATATTTGTCGGATAATATTAAAGAATGAAAAATTTTAGGTCTATTATATCACTCCTCATTAAAAGGTTAATTGGAACTGACTGAGAATGGTGTTTGGTATCGGATTAGGGATGACCGTTCTCTCAAAAACAGAGAACGGTTTTTTTTGTACTGAACAGAAAAAATAATTAAGATAGTCAAGATGAAAAAAGAACGCCCAAAACAGCAGGGATTATATCGGCAGGAATTTGAACACGGGAGCTGCGGGATTGGATTTGTCGCACATCTTAAAGGGAAAAAGTCTCATTCAATTATAAAGCAGGGGCTTGATATTCTCACTAATATGACGCACAGAGGTGCAGAAGGAGCTGACAGTAAAACCGGAGACGGCGCAGGAGTACTGATCCAGGTTCCGAGAGATTTTTATCTGATCCAGGGATACTCACTCCCGCCGGCAGGACAATTTGGAACAGGACTGGTATTCTTTCCTCAGGACACCTCTGATGCCTCACGAGTGCCAGGAGATCCTGGTAAATATAATAAAGGAGGAAGGGGTAAATCTCATCGGTTTCCGTGAAGTTCCCCGCAACAGTTCTGTCATCGGTGAGATATCACGCGCTGCAGAGCCTGAAATTCTGCAGATCCTTGTGGGAGCTGACATTCCCCAGGAAGATCTGGAACGCAAATTATATATTATAAGGAAGCGGACAGAAAATATTATCCGCAATTCGGATATTAAACAAAAGAGTTTTTTCTATATACCGAGTCTTTCCACAAAAGTACTCGTTTATAAAGGCATGCTTACATCAGTCCAGCTTGGAGAGTACTTTCTCGACCTTAATGATGAGAGGTTGCAGAGTGCAATAGCACTTGTACATTCAAGGTTCAGTACC
This sequence comes from uncultured Bacteroidales bacterium, assembly GCA_963791065.1. Lineage (GTDB taxonomy): Bacteria > Bacteroidota > Bacteroidia > Bacteroidales > VadinHA17 > LD21. The sequence goes on along the minus strand of CAWBQN010000014.1, from coordinate 117,103 downwards.
AATACATTTCCCAGCTGGGACCTGGCGCAGCCATTCAGAATGCTGGGACATAACGGCGAGATAAATACGATAAAGGGAAACCGTTTCTGGATGGAAGCCAGGGAATCAATCCTAAAATCTGATAAACTGGGCGATCTGACAAGGCTTTATCCTATTATTGAACCTGACAAAAGCGATTCGGCATCACTCGACAATGTGCTGGAATTTCTAATAATGAGCGGTAAATCACTTCCTTATGCAATGTCGGTCCTTATTCCGGAATCAATAAATGATAAGAACCCTATATCACCGGAATTAAAGGCATTTTATAAGTATCATTCCACTTTCCTCGAACCATGGGACGGCCCCGCATCACTCATCTTTTCTGATGGACGCTATATCGGTGGCATGCTCGACAGAAACGGTCTTCGTCCTTCAAGATATGTCATTACAACAAATGATCTGATAGTCATGGGGTCGGAGGCTGGTGTCCAGACATTTGCCCCTGAGGAGGTCAGGGAGAAAGGGCGGTTAAAGGCAGGTAAAATGCTCCTTGTTGATACAGAAGCCGGTAAAATTTTCTATGATAAGGAGCTGAAAGCAGAACTTGCTGCAGAATATCCGTATGGACTCTGGATCCAACAGAACATGGTTAAGCTCGAAAAGATTGAGGTGGGACATCAGGAGACAACTGATATGGGAGACGAGTACAATAAATATCTGACCTCTTTCAATTACTCTTTGGAGGATACTGACAGGATCATCAAGGAGATGGCTGCAACCGGAAAAGAGCCAATCGGATCGATGGGCAACGATGTTCCTGTTGCAGTTCTTTCCAGAAAACCATACAGGTTATTCAACTATTTCAAACAGATGTTCGCACAGGTTACAAACCCTCCCATTGATCCGATCAGAGAGGAACTGGTTATGACATTGTCGGGTTACCTGGGATCATTACAGCAAAACCTTCTTGAGACCTCACCCGATCACGTGAAAATGGTAAGATTCAGGAATCCTGTCATTTCAAATACTTACTTTCAGGTGGTCAAAAACCTGAGATACAAAGGATTTTCAGCCGCCAACCTGCAGTTGCTTTTTAATGCTGAAAAGGGCGCTGAAGGATTGCAGGATGCCGTTGAGCAATTATGTGTTGACGCCGAAAAAGCTGTAGATGAAGGTAAAAACTATATAATACTTTCTGATAGGGGCATCAGCGAGAATCTCGCTCCTATACCCTCTTTAATGGCTGTTTCTGCAGTACATCATTACCTTATAAAGAAGAGGAAGCGGATGCAGATTGATATAGTTGTCGAATCAGCTGAACCAAGGGAAGTGATGCATTTTGCACTTCTGTTCGGCTATGGGGCAAGTATTATCAATCCTTATATGAGCCTGGCAGTTATTGATAAACTGATAAAAGACAAGGCAATCCAGCTCGATTATCAGAAAGCACAGGAAAATTATGTCAATGCAGTAAATAAAGGTATCCTGAAGATCATGTCTAAAATGGGAATCAGTACTCTCAGAAGCTACAGGTCAGCACAGATATTTGAAGCTGTTGGCATTCATTCTGATGTTATTAACAAATATTTTGCCGGAACTGTATCGAGAATTGGCGGGATAGGGATGAATGAGATCGCCGAAGAAGTTCTTATTCCTCACAGAAAGGCATTCGTTACAGAGGAACAGCCTGAGATGCTCACTGAAGGCGTATACTCCTACCGGAAGTACGGGGAGCACCATGCCTGGAACCCGGAGACCGTTTCACTCCTGCAATGGAGCACAAGCACTGCTGATTACAGGAAGTTTAAGGAATACACTTCACGTGTCAATGAAGATACCTCCAGTCCGGGATTCATAAGAGGTCTGTTAAAACTGAAAATCAATCCGATACCGATCGAAGAAGTTGAACCTGTTGAACAGATCATGAAAAGGTTTGTGACCGGAGCAATGTCATATGGTTCAATCAGTCGTGAAGCACATGAGACTCTGGCAATTGCAATGAACCGGATCGGCGGTCGCAGCAATACCGGGGAAGGAGGTGAAGATCCTCAAAGGTTTAAACCGCTCGAAAACGGAGACAGCGTAAGAAGTGCAATAAAACAGGTGGCAAGCGGGCGCTTTGGGGTTACGACCGAATACCTGGTGAATGCAGATGAACTGCAGATCAAGATAGCACAGGGTGCAAAACCCGGAGAAGGTGGTCAGTTGCCCGGGCACAAGGTAGACAAGATAATTGCCAAAACAAGGTACGCAATACCCGGGATTACACTCATTTCTCCGCCTCCTCATCATGATATATATTCAATTGAGGATCTTTCACAACTTATATTCGATCTTAAAAATGTCAATCCAAGGGCAAAGGTTAGTGTAAAGCTGGTTTCCGAAAGCGGTGTCGGGACAATAGCAGCGGGTGTGACAAAAGCTGGCGCCGATCTGATAACAATCTGCGGATATGAAGGTGGAACCGGCGCAAGCCCGTCATCATCCATCAAACATGCCGGGTTGCCGCTTGAAATAGGCCTTGCGGAAACACAGCAAACGCTGGTGATGAATAATCTGCGGAAAAAGGTTATAATCCAGGCCGATGGCCAGCTCAAAAGCGGAAAAGATATAATAATAGCGTCGTTGCTGGGTGCAGAAGAATTTGGTTTTTCCACCTCTGCCCTGATTGTTTTAGGCTGTGTAATGATGCGTAAATGCCATCTTAATACATGTCCGGTCGGAGTGGCAACCCAGAATGCGGAATTGAGAAAAAGATTCAGGGGAAAAGCCGATAATGTCGTAACATTTTTTCGCTTCCTGGCTGAGGAAGTGCGTGAATACCTGTCCCAGCTGGGCTTTAAAAAGATGGATGATATAATCGGCCGGGCTGACCTGCTGGAACGTGATCCGGAGGTGGACCACTGGAAAATCAGAAATATTGATCTTTCTGCCCTGCTTAAATTACCGGCAGAGTCGGCTTCCAATGCCATGCATTGCTGTGATGTCCAGGATCAAAAAACTGATCATATCCTTGATAAAGTGCTGATTACTTCTTCTGAAAAAGCGCTTTCTGATAAACAGCCGGTTGTTATTGAAAGGTCCATCCATAACACCGACAGAACAACAGGGGCCATGCTTTCAGGTAAAATCGCAATGCTCTATGGTTCAGAAGGTCTGCCTGACGGTACTATTAAATGCAGATTCAATGGCTCTGCGGGTCAGAGCTTTGGCGCGTTCCTTTCGCCCGGCGTGGAGCTTTATCTGGAGGGTGATTCAAATGACTACCTGGGGAAAGGTCTCTCAGGCGGCAGGATCATAGTTGTTCCGCCTGCCGGTTCTATTTTTGAACCCGACAAAAATATTATTATCGGAAATACTGTATTATATGGGGCGACCAGAGGCGAAATATATATCTCCGGTGTTGCCGGTGAACGTTTCGGTGTTCGCAACAGCGGAGCAATTGCAGTGGTAGAAGGTGTAGGCAACCATTGTTGTGAATATATGACTGGCGGCCGCGTAGTTGTCCTTGGAACCACAGGCAGCAATTTTGCCGCAGGAATGAGTGGCGGAATCGCATATGTATTCAACGAAAACGGTGATTTTGATTTTTACTGTAATATGGGCATGGTCGAATTATCACTTGTCGAAGACTATAGTGATGTAAATGAGCTCACTGAGCTTATCTCACGTCACTATCAGTATACAGGAAGTAAAAAAGCTAAGATGATCCTCGATGATCCCTACAAGTATATCCCGATGTTTATTAAGGTGATACCATATGACTTTAAAAAGGTCCTTCAGGAACAGAAGCTTGAAGAGATAAGGAAAAAAATAGCTGATGTTGAAATTGATCTGGAGATAAGCGCAAGCTAGAAGCGCAGGGCTCAGGGCACAGGGCTAGAGCGCAGGGCACGGGCACAGAGCGCAGGGAATTTAAATGATAGACGATAAACGATATTAAAAAGATATTATGGCTGATGTAAGCGGTTTTCTAAAGATAAAAAGAAAGGAAGCAGGAAACAGACCTCTTAACGAGAGGATCTGCGATCACAGTGAGGTTGAGCAGGTTCTTAACAGTGAAGACCGGATGTTGCAGGCTTCACGATGCATGGATTGCGGGATACCATATTGCCACTGGAGCTGTCCGGTCGATAATTTAATACCCGAGTGGAATGATTTGCTTTACAAAGGTGACTGGAAAGGTGCTTATATGCGTCTGGCAGCTACTAATAATTTCCCCGAATTTACTGGCAGAATATGTCCGGCAAGTTGTGAACATGCCTGCGTTCTGAACATAAATCAGGAACCTGTAACAATCAGGGAAAATGAGGTGGCAATTGTTGAAAAGGCATTTTCTGAGGGATATATAAAGCCACAGCCTCCAAAAACCCGCACTGGTAAAAAAGTTGCAGTGATAGGAAGCGGTCCGGCCGGTATGGCAGCTGCAGATCTTCTGAATAAAGCTGGTCATCTTGTTACCCTGTTTGAAAAAGATGATAAAGCAGGAGGATTGCTGCGTTATGGAATTCCCGATTTTAAACTTAGCAAAGCTACCGTCGACAGGCGTCTTGACCTCATGATACAGGAAGGATTGATAATAAGAACCGGGGTGACCATTGGTAAGGACATTACGGGTAAGGAGCTTATGGAGCAATTCGATGCAATTTGTATTGCAATCGGAGCAACACATCCACGCGATCTTAAAGCAGAAGGAAGGGAACTTAACGGCATCCATTTTGCGATGGAATTCCTTCCGCTTCAAAACAGGGTTAACTCGGGCCAGATAGCTGCTGCAGCTAATCCAATAACTGCAGAGGGTAAAAAAGTACTAATAATAGGTGGCGGCGATACAGGTTCTGACTGCGTTGGTACATCTATCAGGCAAAAGGCAGCAAGTGTTACCCAGATTGAGATAATGCCGAAACCACCTCTTACAAGGGCAGGAGATAATCCGTGGCCTTACTTTGGAAAAGTGCTGAAGACATCGACCTCACATGAAGAAGGATGTGAACGATTCTGGAATCTCGCTACAGTAAAATTCCTTGGACTAGATAACCATGTCACCGGTGTTGAGGTGGAAGATGTTGTATGGAACCTGGTTAATGACAAATATACAATGCTGGTTGTCCATGATTCGCGAAGAATTCTCGAAGCAGATCTGGTATTACTGGCAATGGGATTTGTCCATCCTGCCCTCGAGGGGTTGCTGAGTGAGCTCGATCTGGAACTAGATCAGAGAAAGAACATAAAAGTTGATCAGAGCCAATTGACCAGCAGGCAGAAAGTATTTGCAGCCGGCGATTCGGTGAGTGGTGCAACCCTGGTTGTCAATGCTATCGCTTCAGGCAGGAAAGTGGCTAAAGAAATTGACAAATTTCTAAGGAAATGAATCGTGCATACACACACCACTGGCAGGTATGTGGTAAAATCTAATTATTGATCTTTGGAAAGATCTTATTTAACTCTACACTAAAAACAGTTCCGTCAGTATTATTGCTTATAAAGCTGACTTTGCCGTTCAGATAGTTTTCCGTTAATAACCGGATGCTGTATGTCCCGATGCCTCTTCCTACACCCTTTGTGCTGAATGATCTCTGAAAAAGCTGCATTTTAACTTCTTCCGGCATGACCTCACTATTCTTTACCCAAAAGATAATTTTATCATCAGTATTTGTAATCCCGGTTGTGACTGTACCGTCCATTTCTGTGGCTTCAAGTGCATTCTTTAGTAAATTGACAAGTACCCTTTGAAGCAGGTTCTTATCTGTCTCAAAGTTTGTACTCACTGTATCATGAGCTTTAATGATCTGTCTGTCCTTTACGGCTTCATGAAATACGATCTTCTCTATTGCTGTGTCAAGCAGTTCAGCCGAATTAGTTAATTCTATGTTTACAATTAGCTCGCTGTTCTCTGCTGCCAGGATATCTCTCTGAATTATAATTTCCTCCAGTATATTCCTGCTTGACTTCTCAAGAAGATTTATAAGCTCGGCAGCTTCTTCTTTGTTGACTCCCTCTTTGAGAACAGTCAGAAGCCCGTTAATGCCTCCAATACTATTTAATAAATCGTGGTAAAAAATTCTTTCAAGCGCTGCTCTTCTTTTTGCATCACTGATATCCTGTAAAACGAGAACATAAAACAATTCACCGCTAAAAGAAATCGGAGTTGAAATCACGTTGAAATCCCAGCTCTTGAATTTTTCATCAGAAACAGCTGTTATGCGGGCCTCTCTGGTTGATTTTTTTCCCGTATTCTGGCTCTCAAGAATTGCATTGACAACTCCACAGTAAGCACATGCCCTTGTGGTACCGCATCCCGACGGTTCCTCTGCTGAGTGTATGCATGAAACCACCTCTCCCGGTCTTTTACCCAGTACGGATTCGAGCGAATGAATACCCAGTAATGAAAGAAATTCATTATTAGCAAATACAATTTGCCGGTTCTGATCTATAACTGCTGCGATCCCTGTAAGCGATCCGAAAATTTCGGTAAAGAATTTTTGCGAACCAACCAGTTCAAACTCCTTAAATATCTTCTCAGCAGTTGTTCTCAGCGCAGAAGCATAGTGTGATTCTTCTTCCATAACAAACTCTGTTTAGAACGTGGTTTTTGAAGCTGCAAATATACAACTATTCTATTGTTAACCTTTTTATTCTCTGAAGAAGGTCAGAAATTATCAGGCTCATTAACTCACAGACAAAAATGCAGATCTTGCAGATATATTTGTTGCTCAGGCAGATCATTTTTGATCTTTATCCTGACCTGGCTTATCTTTGTTTTTATATTTGACAACGGCGAAATAGGAATACAGGAGAAGTAAAAACATATTATTTTGGTACGTTTGTGAGTACCCGAGATCAGAAGGAAATAATGAGTAGAAAGAAAATAGCCTATATCCATGTTTTTATCTGGCTGTTTGCAATATTTGCAAATCTCCCGTATTCAACTATTAACCAGGCTTCGTCACCAGGGGAGATTGTCAGCAATATTATAGCTTTCCTGTACCTGATGATCATTTTTTATTTTTTTTATCTGGTAATGGTGCCTTTCTTCCTCAACCGGAAAAAGCTGGATCTGTTTTTTGGATTGTCCTTTCTTATAGTACTGATTATGCCATTTTTCGGATATACTATATTGTTTTTGTCAAGAGCATTTTTTGAAGGGACATTTCATAACTTCTATCGCAATTACTCACTGAAGATGCATATGAGCGGATATTTCCCGGTATTAACAGCAGCAGTCTTCGGATCATTCTTCGGAGTGATTATCTCCTGGTTCAAAACGATGAATCAGCAGGCTGAGCTTGACAGACAGAAACTGGCGATGGAACTTGATCTTCTCAAAAGCAAGCTTAACCCCCACTTTCTCTTCAACACTCTGAACAATATAGATTCTCTTATCGGGCAGAATCCTGAGGAAGCTTCTTCTGCTCTCATACGATTGTCAGATATGATGCGTTATCTTACATATGAAACCTCATCAGAGGTAGTCGATCTTAACAAGGAAATCGGGTACATACGCAATTTCATTGAATTACACCGGATGAGGATAAGAACTCCGGAAGATATCAGGTTTGAAACGGAGGGCGATCTTAATGTAATGTTATCTCCTGCTCTTTTTGTACCACTTATCGAAAATGCATTTAAGTTTGGCAGTTTCCGTAACAGGAAACCATGTGTTGACATAAAATTAAAATCAGAAAATGGTATAGTTACTTTTAAGATAGCAAATTACTACGAAACAAGAGCTGACGTTGCAAATAGGGGTCACTCAGGTTATGGTATAACCAACCTTAAGAAAAGGCTTGATCTGACGTATCCGGGAAAGCATCAACTTATTATTGATCAGGGAGATCTTCTTTACCAGGTGCAACTTATAATAGATACCAATGCAAATTAACTGTATCGTTATAGACGATGAACCTTTGGCTGTGTCAAAGCTTGAAGGATTTATAAGCAAGGTTTCTGAATTAAGCCTGATCAGGACATTTGATAATGCCATTGAAGCCATAGGATGGCTTAAGGAAAACAGCATTGATCTTATATTTCTTGATATTCAGATGGAACAATTAACAGGCATTCAGTTTCTTGAAGCAACAGGAACTGCATCAAGAATAATTATAACCACGGCTTATGATCAGTACGCCATAAGGGGCTTCGAGCTTAATGTCACCGATTATCTCTTAAAACCTTTCTCTTTCCAGAGGTTCGTTCAGGCTGTTAATAAGGTGATGGATTATTTCACCCAAAAGCATGAAGCTAACCAACCTTCTCAAAAAGATGATAGTTATATATTCGTAAAAACTGAGTACCGGCTTGAAAGAGTTGACATCGATGATATACTCTATATTGAAGGCATGAAAGATTATCTGAGAATCATCTGCACCGGCAGGAAGATCATGACCTTGCAGAGTTTTTCAAAGATTGAAGAAAGTCTCCCATCAAATAAATTCTGCAGGGTGCACAAATCATTTATTGTAGCAATTGATAAGATCAAGTCAGTTGAAAGAGGCGTAATACTGATTGCCGGGCAGAGAATTCCGGTCAGCAATACTTATAAGGAAAGTTTCTATTCCAGGATTAAACAGTAGAATATCTTAAAAATTACTGGCTCTTCTACTTGAAGGAATAATTTAATTAGTATTTATTGAATCCAAAGGAAGCAGGATCTTAAATGTACTTCCTTTCCCCTCTTCGCTTTCAACCCAGATCTTTCCATTATGTTTTTCGACAAAATCCTTGCATAAGAAAAGTCCGAGACCTGTTCCCTTTTCATTCTCAGTACCCCTGGTTGAAAGATTAGCGTCGATCCTGAAAAGTTTTGAAATAGTATCCTGTGACATCCCAATACCGTTATCCGACACGGCAATTTCAACATGATCATCAGAAAAGATGGCGGTAACTTCCACATGACCATTTTTATGGGTAAATTTCACAGCATTTGTAATAAGGTTCCGCAGGATGGTCCTTAGCATGTTTTTGTCTGCAATTATTGTTAATGAATCATTGACATAATTCTTAAGATCAATGCTTTTCCTGGTCGCCATCTCGTCAACCATCATAAATTCATCTTTTACCAATTCACCGATATTAACTGGCACAGGAGTAAATGTTATTTTCCGGCGCTGCGAATTTGCCCATTCGAGGAGATTTTCAAGCAGGCGTAATGTCTGAACAGCCGAAGTGTTTATCATCACAGTATATTCATAAAAGGTTGCAGAATCATTTAGTCTTATTGATTCTTTCATCATTTCACTGAAACCGATAATGGTATTGAAGGGGTTTTTCAGGTCATGAGCAATAATTGAAAAGAATTTATCTTTTGAGGCATTGAGATCATTTAGTTCTGCAGTCTTTATTGCCACTGATTTTTCGAGAAGGATCTTTTGGTTTTCCAGCTGCCGCACACGCGATCTGAAAATCGTGATGACAATAAAAACAATAGCAGACAGAACAAGAATCTTAAACCACAATGTTTTCCACCATGGTGGTAAAATGATGATCTTCAATGAAGTGCCTGCATTATTCCAGACACCGTCGTTATTCGATGCTCTTACCCTGAAAGTATACTCTCCGGGATCCAGATTGGTATAGGTTACGTATCTGCGTGAGGCATCTGTAAAGTTCCAGTCTTTTTCGAATCCTTCCATTATATAGGAATACTGATTCTTTTTCGGGTGAACATAATTTATTGCTGCAAATGAAAAAGAGAAGACCGTCTGGTACCAGTTCAGCGTAATATCTTTTGCTTCGCTTATATGTGTCTGAAACTGTGCTCCAGGGACTGCATAAACAACCGGTTTATTGAAAATTTGAAAATCTGTAATATAAACCGGAGGGATGAAATCATTGTCTTTCAAGCTATCCGGGAAAAAGGAGTTTAAACCGCTGTATCCCCCAAAGTACAGTTCTCCTTCACGTGTCCTGAGAAATGACTGCTGATAAAACTGGTCTCCCTGTAATCCATCTTCCTTCGAATAATTCTTGACACTCTGGATATCAGGATTCAGCCTGCTTATTCCCAGGTTGCTTGATATCCAGATATCACCATTATTATCCTGCGTAATAGCATGTATTCTATTGTTGGGCAGGATATTCGACATATTATAATTCTTAAGTATGGTACCGTCCTTATTACATAAAAACAGTCCTTTTGTATTTGTCCCGACCCAGATATATCCCGACTTATCTTTATAAAATGCGCCGATATCATTATCAGGGAAATTAAGTACTTTAAAGGTGTGAGTCAGCTTGTCATAGATGTCAAGGCCTTCCTGGGTACAGATCCACATATTATTTTCCTGATCTTCAAAAAAGAACCAGCTGTTGCTTGCGCTTAATGATCCCTGATCGTCGGGGTTGTATCTGAATCGTTTGGTTACTCCCTTGTTCAGATCAAACAAATCAATACCTATATTATAGATGCTTATCCATAACATATTATTATGATCGATAAACAGGTTCCAGATAGTTTTATTCGATATGCTTGAGGGATTTTTTTTATCAGGCAGGTAGTGTATAAACCTGCCTGTTTTTCTTTCATACTTGTTTAATCCGGCATCCCAGGTACCGATCCACATGTTGTGATCTTTATCTTCTGCAATGCCCCTTATTACATTTCCGCTTATGCTGTATGGATTTCGGGGATCGTTCTTAAATATCTCAAAATTACCAGTCTTTGGATCGTAAACATTAACACCTCCGCCATCTGTTCCGACCCAGATCTTTCCTTCATTATCTTCAAATAAACTGCCTGTAAAATTATAAGATAATGAATTGGGATTGTTACTGTTATGTGTAAAAAGGTTGAATCTTTCCTTTTTAGGATTATAATAGTTTATCCCTCCGCCAGAGGTACCAATCCAAAGAATTCCTTCATTGTCGCGGTGGAAACACCATATTCCATTATTGTTCAGGCCGTAATCGTTTGTATTTTCATACATAATATAATCAAACCTCCCGGTCAGTTTGTCGAACCGGTTTATGCCACCCTGATCAACTGCAAGCAACAGAAACCGGTCATCTTCAGGAATAATATCCAGTATGAAATTAAGGTTTGTTCCGTTGCCATCCCCTTTTACTCCGAAGTGTTCAAACTTATTGATTGCCGGATCATAGGAAAAAAATCCTATCCCGTCTGTCGCTATCCAGACTTTATCCTGTTTATCAATATACAGGCTTTTATAACTATAATCACTGAATTCTATATTAGGGTCATCAAATTTTGTAAATAATCCATTCTCAGGATCAAACCGCGTTATACCGGGACTTAATGAACCTACCCAGATGTATCCTCTGGAATCAACAGCAGCCATACGGGAAGGACGAACAGATAATCTATGTCTCTGGGAATCAAATGGATATCTCATAAAACTCTGACTCACCGGGTCCCACTTGTTCATGCAACTTCCGTCCGTGACTACCCATAGGTTCCCCTTTTTGTCTTCGACTATTCCTGTAATACAATTGCTGTTTAAACTGTTACTGTTAGCATTGTTCTTTTTAAAGACCTGGAAATTGTCCTTAGCAGGGCTGTACAGGTTCAAGCCGTTATAAGTACCAAACCAGAGATTATTATCCTTGTCTTCATAGATACAAGTTAAAATATCGCTGCTTATGGATCCGGGAAGCCTGGATGATTGTCTGTATTTCTTTACCTGGTAACTATCATATTTATCGAGTCCTACGTCAGTGCCCATCCAGAGATAATTCTTTGTGTCTTTATATATGCATCTGATACGGTTGCTTGATAGTCCATCATTCACGGTGAGATGATTGAATCTGGAATATTGTTGCTGGGCATAAGTTCCGGAATTACCTGAAATGCACAGCAGCAGAATCATTATGTACTGGCTAAAATGATAACTTCCTATTAATTTCAGACTTTTTAACACAACAGATTTCAATTGTACCTTTAGCTTCAACGTATTAAAGATATAGATTTTTGCCCAATTGCATATTTAATTGGAGTTAAATTGAATTCAAAAGCTGTTTAAAGGGTAAATAAAAGACTAATAATGAGGTAAGGAAGCTCTATACTGGTATGTATATTTCCGAAGGCAGACTGAACGAAAAAACACTTCCCTTCCCGGATTCACTTTCCACCCATATCTTTCCGCCATGCTTTTCAACGAAATCTTTACACAGGAATAGGCCGAGGCCTGTACCTTTTTCATCCTCGGTACCCCTTGTAGAAATATCAGCATCTATTCTGAAAAGCTTCTTCATTATCTCTTTTGTCATGCCAATTCCGCTATCCCTCACAGATATTTCAAGCTGATTCCCGATGATACCGGCCTTTACCTCAATCATGCCATTGCGGCGGGTAAACTTAATTGCATTCGATATCAGATTACGCAAGATCGTTTTTACCATATTCCTGTCCGCAACAATTGTAGCATCTTCTGAGTAAGTCTTTATAAGTTCAATATTCTTAGCAATGGCCATATCCTTTGCCATCTTTAATTCCTCGTCCAAAAGCTCCATAATGCTTATTGGCAGGGGATTAAAAGATATTTTCCCGCTTTGTGAACTTGCCCATTCAAGCAAATTTTCAAGCAGTCTCAGAGTCTGAATTGCTGAGGTATTTATATTGTTGGCATATTCATTAATTCTTGCGACATCGTTTGCTTTTATTTCTTCATTCAGTATTTCGCTGAAACCTATAATGATGTTAAAGGGATTTTTAAGGTCGTGCGCAATGATGGAAAAGAATCTGTCTTTTGAAGAATTCAGTTCCTTTAGCTCTGCGGTTTTTATTGCAACTTTCTCTTCAAGCAGGATCTTCTGTTTTTTAAGCTGGTTAACCCGCGTAACAAGTATACTGGTAAACAAAAGGATTATTGTTAAAATAACGATCAGCCTGAACCACCAGGTGCCCCACCAGGGAGGGAGGATGGTAATCATGATGGATGTTCCGGTGTTATTCCATAAACCATCGTTGTTTGACCCTTTTACATGAAATACATATTTGCCCGGATTAAGATTAGTATAAGTTGCTTCAGCTTTATTTTCGGGATAAATCCAGTCTTTGTCAAAATTCTCCATCCTGTATGCGTACCTGTTTTTTTCAGGAGCTGAAAAATCCATAACAGCAAAAGAAAAAGTAAGGACAGACTGTTTATAATTTAAGGTCAGCGATTTAGCCTCAGTAATATTTTGCTTTAATGGTGAGTTTTTATCCCCCGGCTTTACCCTCTTATTGAATATTTTAAGGTCGGTTATAAGTACAGCCGGGATTATTTTGTTTTCTGTGATCTTATCAGGATAAATTATGTTGAAGCCTTTTGGTCCGCCCATCAGCAAAACACCGCTTTTAGTTTTCAGTATGCTTCTTTCGATAAATTCATTGCTCTGCAAACCATCGGCTTTAACGAAGTTTTTTATTTGGTTATGCTTATAATCAAATCGTGACACTCCCCCATTCGTCGTTACCCATAAGATACCCGAATTATCTAAAATGATTCCCCTTATAAAGTTATCGGGTAATCCGTCCTTTTCATAATACCTTTGAAAAGATCCGGTTACCGGATTAAACCGGTTAAGTCCGTCGGGTGTTCCGATCCAGATGCAGGAATCGTTTTCAACAAGGATGTCAGTTATCCTCGGATAGCTTAAACTACTTACATTGCCGGGATCGTGAGAATATGTTACAAACTGATTGCCGGCTGGTGAAAAAATCTGGAATGAAGTAGTTGAGCCAACTAACAAGCGACCACCGGAAAATTTTACAATTTTAACGACCATTTCGTTTCCTATGCCGCTGTTTTGAGGTGTATAGGACGTAAATTTCTTTTCATCTATTTGATAATGAATTAATCCATGTTCAAAGCTTCCCAGCCAGAGGTCATTTTTATCCCCTTCTTCAAGTGCGTATATATTATCATCCTGCAGACCACTGTTCTTTGTCGTAATCGCCTCAAATGATCCGCTTTTTGAATCAAACCGAACCAATCCGCCCGCCCATGTTCCAAGCCAGATCCGGTTTCTGGAATCCTCGAACATGCAAAGTACTGAATTGCTGCTCAAGTTCGAATTATCTATATTAAATCTTTTGAAGCGGTTAATCCGTTCGTTAAAAAGGTTTAAGCCGCCTCCGTCAGTACCGACCCAGATCTGCTGAAGATGATCCTCCAGAAAGCTGGCAACTGAATTATGACTGAGACTGTATGGAGCCCCGGGAAGCTTTTGATATTTAATTATTGCATCCCGGTTTTTCATTGCTATGTTGAGACCGCCAGTGTATGTGCCAATCCACAAATTCCCGACTTTATCTTCATATATTGTTTCAATCGATTCATTGTTCAGGCTTTGCGGATCATAATCATCAATCCTGTAGTGCCAGAAACTTTGTTTCTCCCGGTCAAACAAATTTAACCCGCCATTCTCAGTTCCAATCCATAGATTTCCGGGGCCATCAACATAAAGCGATGTCACCTGATCTATGGAAAGGCTTGACTTGTCACTGCTGACATGCTGATAATGAATTAATTTTGAGATTATGGCTTCTTTACTATTGTTCACCATACGGTAAAGTCCCTTAGTGCTTCCAAACCAGAGGTCTCCTGCCTGATCCTCGATCATACCAAGTAAAACGTTATTTGACAGATCTTCAGAAGGATCATCGTAACCTGTATAGTGGATAAAAGTTTTATTATCGGGAATAAAAAGATTCAAGCCTCCCCGTGTTGTAACCCATAACTTTTTAAATCTATCAATCAGAACAGCTTCAACTTTGTCATTGCTCAGGCTTACAGGATTATTTGGATCGTGCAAATACCTAACTATCTGATTTTTATTTCGGTCAAAATAAATTAAGCCGACATTTGTGCCTAACCAGAAATTTCCAAGCGAATCCTCAACGATCTTATTAACACTGCATTCTATCCCTTTTAAAGGGGAAGAATTATCAAATACATAATTGTGAAAACAATCTTTTTCCCTGTTATATATGCACAATCCGTTCTCCGTGCCAATGAATAAATTATTATTATGATCCTCAAACACCGTTCTTACGACGTTATCCGCAAGACTTGCAGTATCCCCCGGGATATTTTTATATACTGCAAATTTAAAACCGTCGTACCGGTTGAGTCCATCAGGAGTACCGATCCATACAAATCCCCGATGATCCTGTACGATAGACGAGACAATTGATGAGGAAAGGCCATCATCGATAGTCAGTTTTATGAATTTCAGACGTTTTGCCTGGGCATTACTGACTGAATAAGATGACAATAACAGGAGATAAATAATTAGTAATAGGTGGTACCGGATTTTCAACTGATCAAAATTTGTTAAGTCAAAGATACATAAATAAAGGAGTCAATCTTAAAGACCTTTGCTAAAACTGTTTATTTTTGCGTGTTACAAACTGAATTCCATCCTATGTATATGAGAATATTAAGGGTCTGCCTGTTGATAGTTATTGTGATTTTATTGCCCTCAAAACTATTTTGCCAGACTGTCGATTCAACCGCATTTAGTATCTTCTCGCGTCAGAGCTTTTATTCCTGTGAGAAAGAAGGCGAATTCCTTATTCATATACCTGCCGGCCTGACGAAGAATCATATGTCAATCATCCTGAGAGTAGGCAAGGACACAGCAGCTGCCTGGGATGGAATTCCCGGAAAGAGTATTCTGAGAATGCCATTCCCGATAAAGCTGCCTCCTGCAGTTTACAAAGCTGAAGCTGATATAAGTATAGCAGGTAATAATAGAATCGTTTATCATGCAGGAACTGACCTGATGGTCCTTCCTTATAAATCAAATGAAGTCAAAACCGACAGATTCACCGGTGGATTGATAGTGAACAAGTTACCATTTTTCCCATTTGGTTTTTATTGTTATTCTCCGGTCGATCCTTCACTGCCCGAAGAGGAAATTGTGAAGGGATTCAACATGATTTCACCTTACCAGAAGATCAGCAAGGAGACCCTCAATGAGCGAAAAGCTTACATGGACCGGTGTGCCCAGCTTGGCATGAAAGTGCACTACAACCTGCTATCAGTATCGGGCGGTGGTGGAGTAGGATCAAAAATTGACGGGCTCAGTGATAAAGATAAAAGAGACAGGCTGATTAACGAAATTAAAACCTTCAGGGATCATCCTGCACTGCTTGGCTGGTACATTTCTGATGAACCAAATGGCACCAGCATAACACCTGATCAGCTGGAAGAGATTTATAAAATAATTAAAGAAAACGATCCATGGCATCCGGTTTCAATTGTATTTATGTCCCCATTCATAACAGCTAAAAAATATTCAGCTGCCCTTGATATTGTCATGGCTGATCCGTATCCCATACCAGATTTCCCGGTGAGTATGCCCGGTGATGTAGCGGGTCAGCTAAATAATGAGTTCAGGGGAAAGAGACCTTTATGGATCGTTCCACAGGCTTTCGGAGGGGGAGAGCTGTGGAGGAGAGAACCTACGATCCAGGAGATCCGTTCGATGACCTGGCAATCTATTATCAATGGTGCTACCGGTATTCAGTACTTTGTCCGGCAAGGTCTTAATTATTTCCCCAAATCCGCTGCAACATGGAGCGAGTGCGGCAGAATGGCAGTAGAAGTTTCCGAACTGACCCCCTGGCTCCTATCCGATGAAGAGACTTTGCCTGTGGTATCCTATTCAAAGAATGTGTTAGTCACCTCAAGGGTGCATAACGGTCAACTGGTTATCATGGCTGTTAACAGAATAAATGAACCCGTTGGTGTTTCTTTCAGAATGACAGGAGTCAATAACAATACCGCCAGAGTATTATTCGAAAACAGGATAGTTCCGGTTAAAAATGGAACCATCACGGATCAGCTTGCACCTTTCGGCTCTGAGGCATATCTGATTAACATTAAAACTGAAGAGAAGAAGACAGTACTTGTACAAAATACAAACCTCATTAAGGATGAAGGATTTGAAGATCTTTCGGCTCCCGGATTACCTTCAGCATGTTATGCACGGCCCGGAGGTGACAGAGGTGCAACTTATTTTCTCGACACAAGGGAATATTACGATGGTAATCATTCTTTAAGATTGATCACTCCTCAAAATAATAAAAGTCTGGCCATCAGATTTTTCCCATTTTGGGTCAAAGCCGGTTCATCATATACGATCTCCATTTGGGCAAAGTCAGATCCCGAACAAAGGTTTTTTCCTGTAACAAATAAGGAAAATACTCGTCTATCAGGTAGTGATCAGACACCACAGTATGTCGAAATTTCGCTGGGTGCTTTCGGCAGGGCAAGGTTCACCCCGGAAAAAGATTGGAAGGAATATGTAACATTTGTTACAATTCCAAAGGACACAACAGCACATTTTAAGACAAACCTCATTCTGAAGATGCCAGGTCAGGGTGTTGGGTGGTTCGATCAGGTAAAGGTAACGGAGGATACCCCCTGAATCCCCCAATTGGGGGACTTGACGAAATCAGAATCATGATCATTTGAAATCAGAATGAAGAAGTATCATATATTTGATAATTCGTTATTCGTTTGTTCTGAGTTCGTAATTCTGGATTTATATAGCCCCCCATGTGGGCGGTTGGGGGTTGAGCTAGTGATGGGGGGTTATTGTTAATCTCCGGTTAATGCCCTGTTTCCGTGAAGTTCCTTTAATTTAAAAACATAATTTTAACACTTTATCTAACTTTTATACTATCACTCCATGTTAAAAAACCTGATAAAAACAGCTTTCAGACACATAATCAAACATTTTGGATACAGTATTCTGAATATTCTCGGACTGACCTTAGGGATCACCAGTGCTATATTTCTAATTGTCTATGTGGCTGATGAGCTTAGTTATGATCGTTATCACGAGAAAGCTGACAGGATCTATCGTGTTTCATCAAGCATAAAAGAACCGGATGATCAGTTCACCTGGATTGTGGCACAAATACCTTTCGGACCCCAGGTGGTTCAGGATTATCCTGAAGTACAGTCATTTGTGAGGTTTATAAATATGCCCCGTGCTTTATATAAATATGAAGACAAGGAATTCAATGAAGAGAACTTTTATTATGTTGATTCGACCCTGTTCGATATATTCTCCTATAAAGTATTAAAGGGTGAGGTTAAATCTGCCCTGCTGGCCCCGAAAAAAATTATTCTCACTGAAAAGATCGCCAACAAGTATTTCGGAAAGTCTGACCCGATTGGGAAAACCCTTACTACCGGGACTGATACTTATGAAGTAACAGCAGTAATTCAGGATGTTCCCACTAACTCTCATTTCCGTTTTGATGCTGTAGCCGCAAGAAATAACTTACCGAAACAGTTAGGCAATTGGGGAAGTTTTGGGGTATTTACATATCTTCTGTTTCCTAAAAATTTCGATGTAAAAGCTTTTGAAACAAAGATGCAGGGAATGTATGATGTATATATGAAGCCAATTTTCGGACCGTTAAACATTTCAATTAAATATCATCTTGAACCACTGACAAGGATCCATCTTTATTCAACAAATAGTCAGGAGCCGGAACCAACTGGAAGTATAACATATGTTTACATATTTTTAATAGTTGCAATATTCCTGGTACTTATAGCAGCTATGAACTATATGAACCTGGCAACAGCACGGTCAGCTCGCCGTGCACGCGAAGTCGGATTGAGAAAAGTTGTGGGTTCACGACGCACTCCGCTTGTGTTTCAGTTCTTATCCGAGTCATTGGTTTTCACTATCATCTCGCTTATAATCAGTATTATATTGATAATAGTATTGTTGCCTCAATTCAACCTTCTTGCAGGTAAATCGTTTACTCTGCACGTACTGTATAGCCCGGTGGTGTTGCTAAGCCTGCTTGCTGTCGTATTTATAGTTGGAATTTTCGGGGGAAGCTACCCTGCCTTTTTTCTATCCCGATTCAGTCCCGTTACAGTACTTAAGGGTGAGATTACCCATGGATCAGCCGGCAGTTTGTTTCGCAAAATCCTGGTTGTTATCCAGTTTTCAGTTTCAGTAATTATGATTATCTGTACTCTGGTAGTATTCAGGCAGCTTAAATTCCTAAAAACTATGGATCAGGGATTTGATCAGAAGAATGTTATAGGTCTCCAGCTCAATGGCGCCATGGTGAGAAAGTACCCTGTATTGAAACAGGTCCTTCATGAAAATCAGAATATAAAATATGTAACCTCAACAAGCAATGCAGTAGGAGAAGGTAGTGGTAAAGTAATATTCAGCGTGGAAACAGATCAGGGAATGTCTAACAGGGGTATAAATTTTACGGTCGTGGACTATGATTTTATCCAGACACTGGGAATAAAGATTCTGAAAGGACGTGGTTTCCAGCAGGATATGCCTTCTGATACTCTTACAGGTGTCGTAGTCAATGAAACATTTGTTAAAAGAATGGGCTGGGCCGAAGCTGTAGGAAAGAAAGTCACTCTCGGAAATTTTATTAACGGAAGGGTAATTGGCGTAATGAAGGATTATCATCAGACCGGCATGTATAACGGCATTGAATCGCTCCTGCTCATTTACCGTCCCCAGAACAATGTTGTATATATAAAATTAAGCGGCAATGAAACAACTCAAACACTTGGCTTTATCGAAGCAAAGTGGAAGGAAATATTCCCGGATCAGCCATTTGCTTATCAATACCTCACAGAAAGATTCAACGGGCAATTTAAAGCTGACGAAAAACGAGGATTTATATTTACTCTCTTTACCATTCTTGCAATCCTGATTGCATGTCTTGGTTTATTTGGATTGGCATCATATATGGTGGAACAGAGAACCAAAGAGATAGGTATAAGGAAGGTATTCGGAGCAAACGAAAATACGATTCTCGGATTGATCTCAAAAGATTTCCTGTTACTGGTCACTATCGGGATCGTTATTGCAGTGCCCATAGCATATTATTTTATGAGTAAATGGCTTGAAAATTATGTCTATAGGGCAAAGATTGAAGTGGCTTTGTTATTATTTGCAGCCTTACTTACAATTTTAATCACATTCGTTACCATAAGCTATAAAGCCTATCAGGCAGCAGTTATGAACCCGGCCAGGGCATTGAAAACAGAATAAGAACGTCAAAGCCCCTTATATTTCACCCCTTCCACATAGCAGTCAATAAAAGTTTTGGGGATAAATGAGATACTGCATTAAAAAGTATGGGGCTGTTGAAAAAGTCTAAATTTAACCGCAAAGCACGCTAAGGATGAGCAAAGTGCGCAAAGTCAAGATATTATAAATCAGTTCTTTGCGTCCTTTGCGTAAAATCTTTGCGACCTTTGCGGTTAATGGATTTTGACTCAAAGGCCGGATAACTATCCGGTTATTTTCCTATTTTTACAAAGGAATCATCCAATCCAATTTTCAAATTGTACTAAAATGAAGATGTACTTTACTGTCATTCTGTTTGTTTCGATTTTTCTTCTATCAGGTTGCGGGAAGGAAAACATTAATACCAATTATAAGAACAACCCTGAACCGTTACTACAAAATGCATATATTCAATTGCCGCTTGGTACTGTTAAACCGTCAGGATGGTTAAAATCACAGTTAGAGAATCAGGCCGCAGGTCTTACCGGGAACATTGACGATTTCTGGCCCGACCTGGTAAATTCATCATGGCGCGGAGGCAACGGAGAAGCCTGGGAAAGAGGTCCGTATTTCCTCGATGGTCTGGTCCCTCTTGCATATCT
Source organism: uncultured Bacteroidales bacterium (assembly GCA_963791065.1). Taxonomy (GTDB): domain Bacteria; phylum Bacteroidota; class Bacteroidia; order Bacteroidales; family VadinHA17; genus LD21. The sequence continues at coordinate 96,494 of CAWBQN010000014.1, read as the reverse complement.
TCTGAACGATGAACGACTGATCAGCAAAGTAAAAGACTGGATTGAACCGATACTCGCAAGCAGCAGTGATACAGGCTGGTACGGACCCGCAAAAAATAAGGACCGCTGGCCGCTAGCGGTGGCTAATAAAGTCCTTATGCAGTACTATGAAGCAACCGGCGACAAAAGGGCACTTGATGTGCTTACCAGGTATTTCAGATATCTGCACGATTCTCCTCCCGACTGGCCCGACAAAGAATGGAGAGGGGTTCGCGCCATGGAAAATGCAGTCACCGCATACTGGCTGTACAGGCAAACCGGACAACCATGGATCCTCGAAACAATCAAATCAATTCAGAAAAACAGTTCGGACTGGACAAGCTATTATGAAAAATTCCCGTGGGATTCAGCGGCAGTGGCAAACAAGAAGATCCCGCTAAACTGGGGTCCGGAGGGTCTGACAGCTCACGTTGTTAATAATGCAATGGCAATAAAATATCCGGGACTATGGTATCAGCAATCAAAGGACGAAAGATATAAAAAAGCCGTATTTGCAGGAATTGGAAAATATGATCTGAACCATGGACAACCGGGTGGCAGATTTTCAGGTGATGAACATCTGGGTGGAAAAAATCCGGCAAGAGGAACAGAATTATGCTCAGTTGTAGAATACATGTTCTCGCTTGAAGAACTATATGAGATCTTTGGCAATAACACTCTGGCTGACAGACTTGAGCTTCTTGCTTACAATTCTCTCCCCGGAACAATGACTCCTGATTTATGGGCTCATCAGTATGATCAGCAGGCAAACCAGGTGCTTGTCTCCGCTGCTAAAAGAGACTGGAGCTCAAACGGAGACTACTCCAATATTTATGGTCTTATGCCGAATTTTGCATGTTGTCTGGCAAATATGCATCAGGGATGGCCCAAGTTTGTTGAGAGCATGTGGATGGCAACAAATGACAATGGACTGGCACTGGTAACTTACGGTCCTTCAATAGTAAAAGCAAAGGTGGCAAAAGGCAATGAAATAACGATTACGGAAGAGACAGATTATCCCTTTAAAGGGTCGGTAAAACTTACGGTTAATACCAGTAAAGCCGTAAGGTTCCCGATTGAGCTGAGGATTCCCGGCTGGGCCGATTCGGCTACTGTCAGGTTCAAAAACAATACCGTTCAAGTGAAAAATGCTTCAACATATAAGATTAAAGAGAGATGGAGGGATGGTGATCAGATCTTTATCGAATTGCCTATGCAGCTGCGCCTCGAGAACTACTCGAATAATTCAGTTGCCCTGTTGCGCGGTCCGCTTTATTTTTCACTTCGCATTGACAAGGATTACAAGAGTGTAAAGATTAACTATGATAATTTTAACTACAAGGGTAGCGTCGACTGGGAGATTGATCCGAAGAGCCCGTGGAACTACGGACTGGTAATAAATAAAACATATCTTACCCGTGGCATAAATATAACAGACAATCCAGTAAGCAAATATCCTTTTGCGGACAAAGGTGACATGGTCTGGTCAGCAGATTCAGCAAAGTATGTACAGTGGACCCAGGATGCACCGGTTGTCATCAGCGCAAGGGGAATGAAAATTCCGGAGTGGACACTGAAAGACAACTCTGCCGATGTTCCGCCTCTGAGTCCTGTAAAACCCGAAGGAGATGTAGAATCGGTTACCCTGGTTCCATACGGTTGTGCAAGGCTAAGGATCACCGAGTTCCCGGTTATGGATATTACCCTTATGGAGGATATTATGCGTCCAGTCCAAATAAAAGGGCCGTTGAAAAAGTCCTGATTTAACCGCAAAGCACGCTAAGTAGGCGCAAAGTACGCAAAGAAAATATTATAAATCAGTTCTTTGCGTCCTTTGTGTAGAATCTTTGCGACCTTTGTGGTTAATGGATTTTGACCCAGATAGCGTGGATTTAATCAAAATGCTTCTGTTTTTTCTCTTAGCCAGATTTTTTCTTCATTTGAATAGAAACGGGCTCAATCTTATTATATACTTCGGCATGGTAGGAATTAAGCCAGTCTATCTCTTTCCGGTCAAGTAACGAGATGTCAATCAGAGATTTATCTATATAACAAAGAGATACTGTATCAAATTTCAGGAAATTCCCGAATTCAGTTACCCTGTCTTCAGAACACAGGATCAGATTTTCAATCCTAATACCATATTTCCCCTCCCTGTATATTGCAGGCTCGTCAGAAATAAGCATGCCAGGCTCAATAATTGTTTTTGTGCCGGCTCCTGCACCCGGACCAATACTCTGAGGGCCCTCGTGGACATTCAGACAGAAGCCGACTCCATGCCCCGTTCCGTGACCATAATTAAATCCATTTTCCCATAAAGCTTTGCGTGCTAAAATATCAAGCTGGGAACCCTTTGTTCCGGCAGGAAATTTTGCCATGGCTAAACCAATTGTCCCTTTAAGAACTAAAGAAAAATCTCTTTTCTGTTCACCTGTCGGACTTCCTAAAGAAATTGTTCTTGTAATATCTGTCGTCCCGTCAAGGTATTGACCTCCTGAATCGATAAGGAGGATCCCTTCAGTGCCAATGTTGATATCTGTATCGGTGGTTGATGTATAATGAGGTAATGCGCCATGTTCATTGAATGCCACTATAACAGAAAAACTTGGTCCGAGATAGTTTTCATTTTCTGATCTCAAACTTTCAAGCTTTTCACCAATAGATAATTCAGTTCTGTTTTCCGGATCAGATTCTTGTTCTAACCAGTAAAAAAACTTTGACAAAGCAGCTCCGTCCTTAAGCATAGCTTTGCCTATGTTATCAATCTCAACAGCGTTCTTTACAGCTTTCAACCGGGTTGGAATTGAAATATCTTCAATTACTCTCATTCCTTCAGGGATTGATTTATAAAGCGTTGAGGATGTAGTTGAAGGATTGATAAGAATAGTTGAATCTGATGACAAAGCTGACAAAATTGCTGAGGTTTCCTCATACGGTAGCATCACTATTCCAAGCCTGTCGAATTCTGAGGCAAGTTTTAACAGGATCTTATTCTCATCCACAAATAACATGATCTGTTCTGCTCCAATAATTGCGAAGGCGATTATCAGGGGGCTGAATTTAATATCATGTCCTCTTATGTTGAGCAGCCACATGATGTCATCTACAGAAGTAAGAAACTGAAAATCAACTCCGGTCAACCGCATTCGTTCCCTGACCTCTTCTATCTTGTCCGACCGGCCCTTTCCGCAGAATTGTATGGGATGATCGAAAGCTGCCGAAACAGGCATTGGTGGACGGTCTGTCCATAACGGAGAAATCAGATCGCATTCAAAATCGAATGAAATGTTTTTGACACTTAACAGTTTTTCAATCTTCCTTGTCCATTCTATCGAAAAAATACTCCCGTCGAGGGCAACTTTATTTCCGATATTTATTTCCCGGTCAATCCAGTCAATTAAACTTCCGCTTTCCTGGAAATCAGGATTCATCAGTCTGAATCCGGAACCATAGAGTTGTTTTTCAGCCTGTATGAAATATCGTGAATCTGTCCATAATCCGGCGAATGAACTGGTTATTACTACAGTTGCAGATGATCCGGTAAAGCCTGTGAGCCAGTTGATTATCCGCCAGTGATCGGGAATATATTCTCCAAGATGAGGGTCCGCCGAAGGAATGACATAAAAATCAATGTTTTTATCATTCATGGCAGCTCTCAGGAGTGTAAGTCTTTCAATATGCCGGTTCATTTCTAAAGGCTCTTTACTTCATTTACAAGGTTCTGAAGAGTGCTCTTGGCGTCACCGAACAGCATCCTTGTCTTATCGTTATAAAAAAGCATGTTTTCTATTGCGGCATAGCCTTTGCCCATACCACGCTTCATGACTATAATATTTTTAGCATCACGGGCCTTGATTATTGGCATTCCGTATATTGGACTTGAGGGGTCATCTTCAGCAGCCGGATTGACAACATCGTTGGCCCCAATTACTACAAGAACATCGGTATTCGGAAGATCAGGATTAATCTCATCACTCTCAATAAGCTGCTCATACGGGACATCTGCTTCAGCCAGTAACACGTTCATGTGACCGGGCATTCGTCCGGCAACAGGATGAATAGCATATTTAACCTCTACTCCTTTCTCCTCCAGAACCTTGTCCAGCTCATGGCAGATATGCTGAGCCTGTGCTACTGCCAGGCCGTAACCAGGAACTATGACAACTTTCTTTGAGTAGCTAAGAAGTACAGCAGCATCGGAGATCGAGATCTCTTTGATAGATCCTGTGATAGTCTGTTGCGTTTGTCCACCTCCCCCGAACACTCCAACAATAACATTAAGTAATGACCGGTTCATTGCCTTGCACATAAGAATGGTCAGAATGGTCCCTGCTGATCCGACTAATATTCCTCCCGTGAGCATTGCCTGGTTATTATATAGAAACCCACCCATTGCCGCAGCTACACCAGTAAATGAGTTCAGCAGGGAGATAACTACAGGCATATCAGCGCCTCCGATAGGCATTACAAAAAGGACCCCATAAATGACTGCGATCACAAACATAATGTATATTAACGGAGTCAATTCGCTGCTTGCCTGTACATGCCGTGTCATTATATAAATTATGAATCCGATCAGAACTGCGAGAATGGTCAGATTCACGTATTTCATTGCTTTTATCCGCATATCGCCTATACGTCCGTCAAGCTTTCCAAAGGCTACCATACTTCCTGCCCAGGAAATTGTTCCGATCATTAGCCCCAAAAGGATTGCGAGCACATGACCGTTAGCCATTCCGCTTTTTGCTATCAGCTCAGGACTTACATTTGGAAATTCTATCATTGAAATAAGAGCAGCCGCTGCTCCACCCATCCCATTGAAAAACGACACCAGCTGAGGCATCGCAGTCATTTTTACCCGTCTTGCGATTGTCCATCCTATAGCTGTGCCGATCCCTATTGCGACAAGAATATAGCCGATATTTCCAATCGGTTTCCCATCTTTCTGATGAAAAAGTATAGTTGCAATTATTGCGAGTCCCATCCCGACAGCAGCCAGGGCATTACCCCGCCGTGCTGTAATCGGGTGGCTTAACATTTTTAATCCCAGAATAAAGAGTACTGAGGCAATAATATAGGTCATCTCCAATATAGAGATTCCTGTCTGCAGTTGAAAATGCTGGCCCATACGAATAGATTTTTACTCAGTTTATTTCTTCTTTTTAAACATCTCCAGCATTCTGTCGGTAACTACAAATCCGCCTACAACATTAAGTGTTCCTAGTACAACAGCCAGAAAACCGAGTATCATTGATCCTGTGGTTTCAGCATGCCCCATAACAATTATTGCCCCGATGATTACCACTCCATGAATTGCATTGGCTCCTGACATTAGCGGAGTATGGAGAACTGCCGGAACATGACTTATAACCTCAATGCCAAGAAATATTGAAAGGATCACAATGAATATTGCTTCCCGGTGCTGTAAGAAAAATCCAAAAACATTTTCCATAAATCTGGTTATTTTATATTAAGTAGTTGTTTCACTCTCTGACTGACATACTCTTTCCCATGCACAGCAGTCGTACCATTAATAATTTCATCCTGCATATTAAGATAAAGCTTAGCTTCCTTGTCAACCATAATCTTAAGCAGGTTTATAACATTGCATCCAAACATCTTGCTTGCATCCGAAGGCATTTCGGAAGGATAGTCGGATTTCCCGATTATGTTCACACCGTTTACGATTTTGTTTTTTCCATACTCTGTAAGTTCGCAATTACCTCCGGTTGAAGCTGCCAGGTCGATAATGACTGACCCGGGTTTCATTGAATAAACTGTCTCCTTGAGTAATAAAACGGGAGCTTTCCGGCCCGGTATCTGGGCAGTGGCAATAACTACGTCAGATGCAATTGCGTGTTGTTGAATGAGTTCCTGTTGCTGCCTCTTGAATTCTTCTGTTTGTTCAACTGCATATCCTCCTGCTGCTTTGTCTTCTTTTGCTCCTGCAACTTCAATAAATTTTCCACCCAGTGACCTGACTTCTTCTTTTACTGCTGACCGTACGTCAAATACTTCAACAACTGCTCCAAGTTTCCTTGCTATGGCGATTGCCTGAAGTCCGGCAACACCCGCACCTAAAATAAGGACATGAGAAGGTTTGATGGTTCCAGCTGCCGACATGAACATAGGGAAGAACCGTGGCAATAGTGATGCAGCCTCGAGAACCGCTTTATACCCGGAAACGGTGGCCATGGATGAAAGAATATCCATTGTCTGAGCTCTGGTTGTCCTTGGTATAAGATCGAGTGCAAGAACAGATAAACCCTGAAGCCGTGCTTTTTCAAGCCATTTACTATTCTCGACAGGATTGAGAACAGAACACAATACCTGCCCTTCCCTGAACGAGTTAATATCATCTTCGACCGGAGGATTAATCGAAAGTATCATCTCAGCTTCTGAAATGACATGTTTTCGTTCGGCTATTCCGGCACCGGCTGCTTTGTAAGCTGAATCGGTAGCAAAAGCCTTTGCTCCCGCATTGGTTTCCACCAGAACATCTATACCCATCTTCTTCAATGCAATTACTTCGGCAGGAAGGATTGCCACCCTGTTTTCATTTCCTGTCTCCTTGAGAACGCCTATTTTCATAAAATTGAATTTGGAATTTGGAGTGCCAAAAGATTTTACAATAATTTGTTACCAATTTAATAAACAATATTTCATTCACTTTGATTATTGAAAAATAATAATTCAGGGACGGATACTTAAAAGAGTTACTTCGAGTATAAGTGTTTCACCCGGCGATATTACAAATCTTTTCTGACCAGGAATTTCTTTTCCGTAGAATCCTTTATTTATTCCATAAGCCAGGGCAGGTGGCACAATCAGAAGCCTCTTCTCTCCTGGCTTCATCTCTTTTAACGCCTCGTTCAACCCCTGAATCAATCCATCTTTTCCAAGGGTATGTGAAAAATCAAGCGGTCTGGAACCTGGTACAGGTTTCCCATCATCTGCTGAACTTGCAAAACTTAAGCCCGATATTAATTTACCACTGTATTTTATTTTCAGCAAAGATCCATCCACAGGAGTATTGCCTGCACCTTTTACCAGTACCTTGTATCTGAGACCATCCGGCAATGTATCAAGACCAGTGTAATTATCAGCAATAAATTTCTCCTCCTGTGCTTTCCTGAAAGCCTTTTCATAATTAACTTTTCTCCATTGCCTGTCTAGTAATTCTTTAAATGTATCATCATTCACGATAAACTTTTCTGCATCAGAACCTGCCCTGATGATTGTGATAGAATTCGTTGTATCACCCTGAACTATTTTATTGACAACGTCCATACCATCAACCACCTCCCCGAAAAGAGTATAGTTACCATCGAGATATGATCTGTCTGCAAGTGTAATATAGTACTCGCATGTATTTGTATTCGGACCATCATTTGCCATTCCTACCATTCCCGCTTTATTATGGCTAAGATCGCTGATCTCATTCGGGATCATGTATCCTATTGAATTAACGTCAGAGTTTGCCGGATCTTTTATGATGGCAGGTTCCCCACCCTGTATCACATGTCCTTTTACCACTCTGTGCCAGATCGATCCTTTGTAAAATGGCGTCCCGAGGGGGTAGGAAGCATTAGTCAACGTACCTTCGGCCAGTCCGACAAAGTTTGCAACTGTCACTGGCGCTTTTTTATAGTCAAGCAGCACAGTGATCCTCCCTTTATTGGTATTAAAATCTGCATAAATTCCATCGGGCATAAAATATCCGTCACGCGACAACAGATGGTCGAGATTTGCAACCCCGTAGGCCACTACAGCAGTCACCATCGAAGAATATTCCTCATAAGCAGGGATGATCTGATCATATGAATCAAGGGTGGTATGCCACGTAAGGCCATATCGCTGTTCCCCTTTCGTACTAAATCCGTACGCAGGCACATCTTTCTGTAAAAATGAAAAAGTATCTGTTCCTCCCCTTCCGCCTTTTCTCACCGGCCGGGTCCTTTCTGTCAGCTCAAAGGGGTATTTGGGGTTCAGTCCAAGTATAGGTTTAGTAACCTGTTGAAAATCAGCCATCATAGCTTTGGAAACACTCAAACCTGATATGCAGTTGGTTCCACCATCGCGATTAAAAACAGCGGATATCCGGGGAAGTTTATCAGGATTTTGTTTCACCCAGGCAGCTGATCCAAGGAGACCATACTCTTCGGCGGCCCATAAATGAACCATTACGGTACGTTTTGGCTTTCCGCCGGCCGCCATTATCAACCTTGCAGCTTCCATTGCCACCGTTGCTCCTGATGCATTATCAACTGCACCGGATGCTCCGTCGAATCCATCAAGATGACCACCCAGAATAACATATTCATCAGGGTATTGAGTGCCTGGTATCCAACCGATCACATTATGATATTTAATAGGACCGGGTCTGAAATAGTTTCGTATATCGAATTCAAGTTCAACCTTCTGGCCCTTTGACACCAGCTCTTTTATTTCATTATATTGTTTATCAATGAGTTTGATATCGGGTAAAGTTGGTAAGTTATCCCACGAATCAACTTTCTGAAACAGCAGTCTGATCGGAAATGTAGAAAGCTGAATAGTTCCCAGGGCACCTGCATTCCTTATCAGCCGGATAAGCTCAGATTCGCCTGCACGATCGCGGGGCCATCCGGAATTAACGCCATCTATTAGTATCCATGCTCCTTTAATGCTATCCCTTAATTTCCAGAATTCTTCAACAGTAAGCGGACAAAGCATCACGTGTCCCTTCTGACGTCCTTTTGTCCCGGCGGTATAGGAAGGGGTCCCAAAATCGAGCGTCATCTCTTTGGGAGAAATCATTTTACCGAACCAGGCACCGCGGTTAAAACCAACAGCCATTTCTCCGGCCTCCTGCATCTCAGCCATCATTCCCCACGACCGCATTGTATTGACGGCCCATACACAGGAGTTATAGTAACCATCTGAGCCGGTTACGCGGTCACCAAACCTGTTGGTAAGAAAATCAATGTGTTCCATGACCTTGTTATCGGTTTTGCCCAGGTCAATAATTTTATCGATGACCGGATCATTCTGACCGCTCGCAATAAGCGCAGAGAACAAAAAAAGATTCAGGGAAAAAGTTCGGATAATATTCATAACTCTTGTATAATGATGATGTATAACATAGAATTAATTCAATTTTTTCCCTTTGTGTTACTTGTGATTTACTTTGTGAGCCTTTGTGGTTAAATAACTTTTCTACACCACAAAGGAACACCAAGGTTATCGCTAAGGTTCACAAAGGGTTATAAAGGCAGTTATTACTTTCCGAAAAAATTTGTCAGCCAGAAGTTATTAGCCTCGTTTCGTGCGTGGGTCGCTTTTGCACCTCCCCATCCATGCCGTCCTTCAGGGTATAACATGAACTGGAAAACTTTACCATCGTCCTCAAGCCTGGAAATTAGATATATCGAGTTCTGAAAGTGGACATTGTCATCCATATCTCCATGTACCATATATAGTTTGCCTGTATAATTCTTTACAAATGTAAGAGCGGAAGCATCTTTATAACCATCAGGATTATCCTGTGGCGTGTCCATATAACGTTCAGTATATATATCATCATAAAGCCGCCAGTCAGTTACCGATGATCCGGCAAAGCCATGGGTCCAGTAACCCGCCCCTTTAGTCAGTGCAAGGCAGGTCATATATCCGCCGTATGAACTGCCCGTAATACCGATCCTTGTGCTGTCGACAAAGGATTTTGTCCGCAGCCACTTAACAGCATCTTCATAATCAAGGATTTCCCATTTGCCCAGGGAGCGGTAGAGATAATCGAGTCCCTTCTTCCCAAACTGCCCTGAACCGCGATGATCCACTGTAAAGGTTATAATTCCATGCTGTGAATTCCAGGAAGGATTGTCTCCCTGCCACCTGTTATTCACATTTTTAGCATCGGGACCACCGTAAATTGCAAAAATGACCGGGTATTTCTTTGAGGCATCAAAATTAACAGGATAAGTTATGATTGCCGGCATATTGAAAAGCCCGTCAGAAGTCCTGATCTTCAACATTTCGGCTTTTGAATTTTTTGCAGGGTCGTAAACAGGCTGCTCAAATTTATAGATCTCTTTAAGCGATTTCCCTTTTTTATCATAGGCTATAATCGATCCCGGACTCACAATACTGCTCCACGTATCGATAAAGTAAGTTCCTTTTGGTGAAATGCTTACATTATGAGTACCATTCCCAGCCGTTATCTGTAACAGGTTTTTACCATCAAGGCCGACCCTGAATTCATGACTATCAGTTGATTCGGTGCCTGTTGCTGAAAAATAAACCAGTTTAAGATCTTCATCCACCCTGTTGATAGCCGTCACCCTGAAGTTGAAATTTGTAAGCTGTGATATCAGTTTCCCGTCCCAACCGTAATAATAAAGGTTCTCCCAGTCATTCCTGTAGCTTCGCAAAATAAACCCTGATCCGTTTTTCATTACATAAATATCCTCGTGGAATTCCACCCATGTCTTTCTGCTTTCGGTATATATTCCGGTAAAATCACCCGTTGACGGATCAGCCAGAATTATATTGATTAAATTCTGATCACGATTAATCACCTGAATGGCAAGCTTTTTACTGTCAGGGGTCCAGAAGGGCCATGCAATATACTGATCAACATTATAGTCGGTTTTTACCCATGTCGTCCTGCCTGTTGCAATATCAGCAATGCCCATTTTTACTTTGGGATTTGGGTCTCCGGGGTTCGGATAAGGTGTGGCCTCAATATGACCATGAACTCCATCGGGTTCGTCGAGCCTGTTAAGCGTGAAAACCGGTACATCGGTTTCATCAGTTCTCAGATATGCAATTTTATTGCCGTCGGGAGACCACCAGAAGGCAGCATAATGACTCGCCCTCTCAAGTATCTCTTCCATATAAACCCATGAACAATAACCATTGTATATTTTATCGGAAGCATCAAAAGTCAGCCTTATCTCCTTGTTAATGGTCAGATCATAGACATAAAGATCCTTGTTTTTTGTATATGCGATTCTTTTCCCATCGGGTGAAAAACGCATATTTACTTCGGGAACAGAGTCATTGGTCAGTCTTTTCAATTCTTTATCGCCGGTAGTAAAAAAGTACAGATCGTTCTGTTTTATGATAACGACACTTTTTTTATCAGGACTTATCACATCTGTGACGCCTAACACTGTCCCCGTGGGAAGAGACTCACTTATGATCTCTCTTTCCGATCTGGGTTGTGGTACTACGACACTTTTTCCGGTTTTTATGTCAACACTCTGAAGGACAAGTTTTTTATCCGGATCAAAGTTGCGGATCAGGTAATGTGTATCATCGGTCCATCCTGTTACTGCAACCTGATTGCCACCACGCCGGGGCATTTGTGCTTTTGCCGGATTAACGGGCAAAGTGATTGTTAATATAAGGGAAATTAAAAACTGAAAGAGTCGTAATCTTCTCATGATTATTATATTAAAAAGGTGACTATTCAAAAACGGAAAAACAAAAATAGGAATTTTTAGCATGTATTCATTCAGAGTGCATAATATCACTAACCCGGAGATTGACAAACTTTTTGTATTTTTACCTGATAAAATGAAGGGTACCGGGATCGAAACTAAATCATTTCAGGAGATCGGGTGGTTGAAGCTTGATAATGCAGCTAAGCTGTTTCCGGCAATAATGTCGGGAGAGCTGACTTCAGTATTCCGGATAACTGCCATCCTTAAAAAACCCATAAGATTTTCAAAGATCAAAGAAGCTGTCGAGATCACTTCAAGACGTTTTCCATATTTCAGTGTATCACTGGGTAGCGGTTTATTCTGGTATTATCTCGAATTTAATAAGCAGCTGCCGCGAATTCAGACAGAAGAAAAAATACCCTGTACAGCTTTTGCCGCCAAAAGAAAAAATGAACCACTTTACAGGATCCTGGTAAAAGAAAACAGGATTTCAGTTGAATTCATTCACATACTTACAGATGGCGGCGGTGCTTTTGAATACCTCAAGTCACTGTTATACACTTACTTCAGATTAAATGGCAGCACCGATCTATCAACTGAAGGTATAATATTACCCGAAAGTCCGATAAATGAAGACGAGATGGAGGACGGTTATAAAAGGTTTTTTAAGAAAAAAATACCCCCTCCCGGAAAACTCACAAAAGCATGGCATCTGCCATTTAAACTGAATGAAAAACCGCGTCTGAGAGTGACCCACACGGTAATTGATCTCTGCAAGCTACTCGAGATCGCGCGCAGTCATAACGTTTCAGTTACGGAATATATAGTATCTGTTTACCTGTTCTCTCTGGAGAAGATTTACCTGGAAGAAAAAGAAAAAGTCAAAAAACAGCGCAGAGGAGTTTTACGTATTGAAGTACCGGTTAACCTGAGAAAGAAATTTCCGAGCAACACGATGCGGAACTTTTCGCTTTTTGTCCTGCCTGAAATTGATCTGAGACTTGGAGTCTATTCATTTGATGAGATCCTGAACATTGTCAAATATCAGTTGCAGACAGGAGCTGATGTAAAACAGATCACACGTTTTTTATCACAGAATGTGGGTCACGAAAAAAGTCCCTTCATCAGGTTCCTTCCTCTTTTTGTAAAATCTATGGCAATATCTGCTGTTTACCGGAGACTTGGTTCTAACCAGTGTTCAGGAATACTGACTAATCTTGGCATGGTTAAATTATCCGGACAAATGGAAGAGCTCATCGATTCATTTGAGCTAATACCGACTCCACCCAATACCCATGTGAAAATAAGTTGCGCCATGGTGGCTTTTAAGGATCATCTCAGGTTGAATTTTGGAAATATCTCCCGGTCGACAAGCTTTGAAATGCATTTTCTAAAACATCTCACAGAATCGGGAATACCTGTTAAAGTACTGAAAAACAAGTAAATATTCAAGTTATGAGTTATTGCATAAACTGTGGTGTCGAACTCGAGGAGGATATGACTTCCTGTCCTCTTTGCGGATTTGCAATAGGAAAGGAGGATAAGAAGATCCCTGACAGACAGGTCAGAACATTACCCTTCTGATATTATTCTTTTACATAAGAAAGAAACCAGGACCCACATATGGGAGCTGACAGGGGTTATCGCTTTTTCAGGCGTTGCTGTTTGTACTATTGTTGACCTTGTTATAGAGAAAAAACTTTCCTGGTCGCTCTATGCCGATACAGGTATCATGGCTGCATGGATCTGTCTCACTCTGATCCTGCTGGCTTTCAGAAAATACTTTATAATTGTTCCGGGATTGCTGGTTACAATGCTCACAATGCTTTTTTTATTCGACCTTTTTTCTCCTCCGGTTGACTGGTTCTATGCACTCGGACTGCCTATAACAATTGCTCTTTTTATTTCAGTAAGTATTGTCAGCTTTCTCTGGAAAGTGGCTCATTTCAAAGGTTTTAATATTCTTGCATTCGCATTCGTTGTTCTTTCCGGATTTTGCCTGGTTACAGAGGTTATTATAGACAAATACATGTTTAATGCTGTTGAGATCCGCTGGTCCGCGATAGTTGCTGTTTCACTCCTTCCAATTGCGCTAGTTCTGCTTTTTGTTCATTACAGGATGAAGAAAGGGAAACGGCTGGATTCATATTTTCATGTATGATTAACGGCGCAACGGCGTAACGGCGTAAAGGCGCAACGGCACAAAGGCTCAACAGCAAAAAGAGGAAGAGAAGGCGGATTTATTTTAAAAAATACTATATTAAGCCCCTCTAACAAATCCTTCTAAAATGAAAAAACCGTTCCTGGTTGCTATAGCATCCTTCGTGATCATTTCAACAGCTCAATCCCAGACAATTAAATCCCCCGATGAATTCCTCGGATACGAACTGGGGACGCAGTTTACTTACCATCACAGGGCTGTTGAATATTTCAAATATATTGCAGATGTTTCTCCGCTTGCAGTTTACCGCGATTATGGAATGACCAATGAGGGCCGTCCACTGGGGGTATGTTTTGTTTCGAGTGAAGAAAATCTGGCCAATCTTGAAGAATACAGAAAAAATAATCTGATAATGACCGGATTATTAAAAGGGGAATTTACAGGCAAACAGATCCCGTTCATATGGCTTGCTTATAATATTCATGGCAATGAAGCTGTTGGTATGGAAGCTGCAATGAAGACACTTTATACACTCGTCAGTGGCTCATATCCGGGTGTTTCTGATTATCTTAAAAGCTGCATAATTGTGATCGACCCCTGTCAGAATCCCGACGGTCATGATCTTTACACGGAGCAGATACCGGAATTCGATGAACAGCATTACCAATCCTGACGGGAGATCATGGGAACATAACCAGGGATGGCCCGGTGCACGTTCAAATCATTATCTTTTCGATCTTAACCGCGACTGGATATGGCAAACACAGACAGAGACTCAGCAAAGACTTATCCTTTACAATCAGTTTATGCCTCAGGTATATGCTGATTTTCATGAGATGGGCGCTGAATCGACCTTTTTCTTTGCTCCCGGGTCGGATCCGTGGAATATCATAATAACACCCTGGCAGCATGAATTCCATAAAATGATGGGAAAAGGGAATGCTGCGCTTTTCAATGAAAAATTCAGGCTCTATTTCACCAAAGAAAATTTCGACCTGTTCTATCCCAGCTATGGTGATACCTGGCCATTGTTCAACGGAGCTATGGGATTTACATATGAACAGGGAGGCGGCGGACCGTCAGGGATAGCTTATAAGCTTGAATCAGGAGACACTCTGACTTTGAAAGACAGAATTGATGGCCACTTTACTGCTTCGATGGCTACCCTGAAGGTATCATATGAGAACAGGGATAAACTGGTTTCTGAGTTCAATAATTACTTTGAAGAGGGAACGAAGAATCCGCAATTTCAATATAAATCAGTGATCATTAAAGGATCTAACGAAAAATCAAATATCGCTGACCTGCTGAAGCTTTTTGACAGGAACCAGATAAAGTACAGCTATGCCGGTAATACCGGGAAAAAATTCAAGGGTTTTGACTACTATACAAATAAACCCGGTGAGGTTACAATCGAAAAAGGTGATCTTCTTATCAGCGCTTATCAGCCTCAATCTCATTTTATCCAGGCATTATTTGAACCTGTCAGTAAATCTGCAGATTCTTTGACCTATGATCTCACGGCCTGGTCGCTTCCGTATATATATAATCTCAAAGCATTTGCAGTAATTGACAGGATTGCTGCTGATACGGCTAAAGTGGAAATAAAGAAAATCGTAAATGAAACCGGTAGTGCAAGGCCTTATGCCTATGTTGCGAATTTTTCGGGATTTGATGAAATCAGATTTATGGCAGCACTGTATAATAAAAATATCAAGCTGCGGTATTCCCTGAAACCATTTGTTTTGAACGGAGATAATTTTAACAGGGGAACCATCATTGTCGCACGTGGCGACAATAAACATCTTGAAGCTGAATTTGACAAGGATGTGCTGGCCTGTGCAAACGAATGCCAGGTTAAACTAACGCCTGAGAATACCGGATTAGTTGACAGCGGAAAAGATTTTGGTTCAGAAAACTCCCCGCTAATGAAGAAGAGATCAATTGCTCTTCTCTGCGGAGAAGGAACTTCATCTGCCTCTGTGGGTGAGATCTGGTACTTTTTCGATAAAGAGATTAATTATCCGGTATCCCTTCTGAATATAAGTACGGCAGAAACAGTAGATTTAAAGAATTATGATATACTTATACTTACATCAGGGAACTATTCCAGGCTAAAAGACACGATTGTTGATTATGTCAGAAGAGGAGGCAGAGTGATCGCTTTTGAGAACGCCATCTCGGTATTTGCCGGAAATAAAACTACATCGCTGGCTAAAGCGATAGAGACCAGGACCGCAGAACAGAAACTTGCCGAGAAAAAAATAAAAAGTGATGATTCAACCCTTCTTAAGAAATTTGAATATGAGAATGAAAGAAGATACAATCTTTCCGAGCGCTCGGCCGGAAGCATCTATAAGGTAAAACTCGATGATACTCATCCCTATTCATTTGGCCTGGGCAAAGAATGGTTTATCATGAAACGGACTGCCGGTTATCCTTTCCTGGCTTCAGGAAGCAATATTGGATATATTCTTGATAAAGAACCTGTAGCCGGTTTCGCAGGATTTAAATACAAAGATAAGATCAAAAACACGCTGGTGATCGGAGCTGAAAAAATTGGCTCCGGAGAGGTAATCTATATAACGGATGATCCATATTTCAGGGCATTCTGGAAAAGCGGAAGAGTTCTGCTGGGGAATGTAATGTTACGATAGTGTTGCTGAGATAACCGAAAACGCATTTGAGTGCTATATTCTTCAATACGTGAATTTTTTCTTGCGAAATGTAACTGACAGCAAAAGGAAGGTGTGTTTTTTTCAAAACAGCTAATAGAAAACCCTGCCAGGGACATTTATCCCCGGCAGAGTTTAATATGCTTTTTTAATGTTTTACTAATAGTTGTTGCGTATATCGTGTATTACCATCGCTAACTTCAATTATATAGGTTCCGTCGCGCATGTTTGTTAAAGGTACATTAAAGGTATTACCACTTCTTAGGAAAGTGGACAAAAGGTTACTTTTGTTATCAAATATACGCACAGTATAATTGATTGGTTCCAGGTCTTTGAAATCCGATTTCTCAGAATTGATAGTGTCAGCATCATTTGTTACTAAAAGCGGATCTTCTTTAATCGTAAGAGTTACATTATCTAAAGCTGGATTTGGAAAAAGGATAAGTGATTTACCTGAAAGCATTTTGCTTCCAACATTAATACTTTTTTGAGCTGGGGTGCTGGTACCACAAGCATTAACAGCGCGTGCTAACAATGTATAAAATCCGTTTGAATAGAAATAGACACCACAACTGTTAATTTCACCACCCGATGGAGTGAGATAGGGGCCTGTAGGATTTATGAACCAGATATATGTTGTTCCCGCTGAATGATTAACATTTGCATAATAAGTATAAGTTACATAGCGTGAAGCAGAAGATGGTCCTGAAATAGATTGTACCTGGGCCATTCCAACCCAAAAGTTTCGAGTACTGGCTGCAGCTACTTCGCCGCTTGGTGTAGTCATTTGAAATCCTACCCATTGATCTCCACTGCCCCCGGCACTTATTGTGTAACTCGTTGTACCTGCTCCACTAACATAATTTAGACCAGCCGATTTCGACCAAGAATAAGTAGAACTGGGTATAGCTAAATTAGAGGAAAAAGTTCTTTGGCCTGAGCACATAATTTCAGTGCTTCCTGTTATTACTGGATATAGTCTATAATATTTTATTACCGCATCATCGTAAAACGGGCATTGGGCCAATGTATGCTTAACTAGTGGACCCCAAGCCCATTTTGAAATCACAGAATCTTGATCTTGTGTGGTTACTGCTGAGTGATCCCTTGGATAGTATGAAACCCGCAAATGATTTGTAACAGTCTGTGTTTCTGTATAACTTTTATTTACACCAGTGTAATATTTAGGTACATTGTATATAGGACTTCCATAATCATCTACATCATTTATCCAACGCAAATCCGACTGTCCCATCCTTCCTTCGATATCGTACCAAGCGTATCCATGACAATTGTATCGTTGTGTAGAATTTTCTAGTATTCTACAGTTATATCCATAGGTCCAATACCAGTTCCAGGTATCGATGTCATCTGCATCAAAATCAGTGCCAGTAAAAATCAATGCATCTACTGATACACCAGTTGGGGTTTGAACCGTAGTTGGTTGATATTGCCCAAGGGTAGGAACAAGCCAAAATATTGTCAAATAATAAAGAATAATGAACTTTTTCATGGTAAAAAAATTTAAAAATTAAAGCAATCCGTCAATAACTTGTACTTACTGATTAAATTCCCCTTATTCGTAGATACTCACTCGCCATAGTATCTATTTCACCAATTAATTCTTTATCCGGGAGAATTATCGATTTTAGAAACATATTGTATCTTTTAGGATCTAATTGATAATTTTTATTAAAATTGTCATCATTTAAATAGCTTAAAAGTCTAGCTATAACAAGATAGGAAGTCTGAATCTGGAATACAGAGTAACTATAATTCTGTTTTTGCTTCCCCATTTGATAGCTTACTTTTAGAAGTTGAATTAAATCAGTTTCTTTCAAATTTTTAAAAACGTTTTCTTGAGCTAGCATTAATTCTAGGTAGAATATCTTGAATTTAAAACGACCCCTATCAAGATTTGTACTAAATAGGGTTAAGTCTTCATTCTTGATATTAGCATAAACCTCCAGAAGTGTTGTCCCAAAATCAGGCCGTTGATAGAATTCCTTAAAGCCGTTAAATTCTGTAATTACTTGGTCGAATCCTTGCTGCATATTATTAAAAGCAGTCAATGTAAAAAAAAGTGGATAATCAAGACAGATAGAAGCCAAGTCCTTTGTCGATATTAATTTGATAACATCTTCTGGAATTTGACATGCCTGAACCATCTCCTTATGAGATTTCAAAGATCTCCATTTTTCACTCCCAGGTTTGATTGGATAATCCCAAGCCGTTTGTTGGCCTGATGAGAGGTAAGATACACTAACGAAAAAAAGCAAAAGAATTTTTCTCATAGTTTCAAGTTTTAGTGGTTAATAATCTTAAAATAGACTTTTCACTAATATAAAATTATGAGTATTTTAAAATCAAGTCAATACATAACCAATCACGTACCTTTAAAGACATAAAATACAGGACGAAAATCAATATATAAATTATGAACCAATGAATTTTGCAATAGAAAATTTTTGAAAAGGACGTAATTCTGGCTTTCAGTAGGTTAAAAAAATGCTTAAAACGATGGTGGAAAGGGCAAGATTTTAGTAATTTGAGTACTTCTACAAATTGCAAAAATTCCATTACCATTTTTAATATTACCATTAAGATATGCCGGTTCAGAAAAAGGATCATTTACAACTTGATCGTAAGTATATAAGCTTTTCTCAAATAGATAAAATTCTCTCGGAATAGTTAGTAGTCTGATCTGAAATGAAGAGAAGACATTAAATAATGAATAACCGTCATTAAATTTCACTAAAAGAGTCAAATTACATTTATCATTTGTTATATTATGCCCATCCATAATAAAAGCCTTTACAGGTAATGTATAATAACTCATTCTCTTGTTATTACAGGTTAAATGATATGATTCCAAACCAGGGAGGGTAGCGATGAATCCCTGAATGTTACTTTTTTGAATAGAAAAATCTATATACCCCATAATTCCTGGAGGCATATTAAAATTAATGCCAATTCCTTTGAGCAACAGAGCATAATAGGATTTTTCTTCATTATTAAAAGAAATATCAATTATAGCAAGCTTTAAACTATCATCAAGAGGCCAGTAGCAATCAGAAGATTGGGTTATTGCAATTGACTCTTTACGGACTGAATTTAAGATCAAAGATGGAGGAGGACTGGGAACAGTGACCTCAGATGAAATTTCAGTAGTGCCATCATCATGAGCTTTTAGAAAGTATTTTTCTCCCGATCTGAATTCAGTAGTTGGTAATTTAAACTTTTGAAGGTTAGTTAATGCTGAATCAAAATGATAGTTTATTAGTTCTTTATTAGTTGAAGATATCGAGAAAGAAAAGTTTCTTAAAGAATCATTTTTTTCTTCCGGGTATTCTGACTGAAATGACTTTTCAAAAGATATAAAGCGCAGATTATCACCTAACGAAAAAGGATTTTGCGAACTATAGATTATTGTATCATCAACATCAATTATGCCAATGCTACAGAGTTTCTCTGGTATGTTTGGTCTATAAAATCTATCTTTCCCTTCGCAATGAATCGTTAAGACAATAGTTGCGATTAATGAACCAGTAATTATTATTCTGATGTAACTTCTTTTAATATGCGTCTTATTTATTATTGTTAAATATTCCAGGCTATTATCTATTATTTTCATTTCGTTAAAGGTTAATTTCCACTGATATTATTTGATATATTTTTTTCTGTCATTTGCTTTAACCTTCTCCAGCATCTATGTGACAGAGGTACAATATAATTCTTCTTCAACTGAACCTGGTGGGTTTTTGTTATTAGTTTTTCCACATGCATCAAATTAATTATATGTGATTTGTGGCATCGTAAAAATTTGTCTGTGCCGTATTTCTTCTCTATAAAGGAAATATTGTGAAGCACCCTGAGAGGAGTATCACTTTCAAGATTAAAGACATATGTACAATTACCATCTGCTGAACACAAAATTATATCAACATAATCATAATATACAAAACCAGTAGGTGTTTTAAAAACGATTGGTTTAATCGTACTGTCAGTCAATTCTTCCAACATAATTCTAATATTTAATTGTCAAAGTCAATGATGGCATAATTGGAAACAGACAAATATTTTCATAGTAATATGACTTATTAACCTGATCGTAAGTTTTCTTGAAATAGAATGTGTTCTTATGATTATAAACATTATAGATGTCGACATCTATAAATATGGAAAATTTACTTTTAACAAAAATTTGCCTCAACGAGATGTCTAAACGATGATAATCAAAGTATCTTATATTATTCTTAGTTTCGAAAAACTCACCATATGATGTTTCATGCATATAAATTGTTGCAGGAGCGCCAGACTGGTAGACAAAATTCAAGCCAAAGCTTGTCCGTTTCCTGAAATAGTACTTAAGCGCCAGGTTAAGATTATGGGGGCGGTCAGCTGATGAAGGTATCCAGATCAGACCTTCGGGCGTTCCCCACTCTCTTTTTGATCTTGAATATGTATAGCTTATGCTTCCTGTAAGTTTCCCTGTTCTTTTCATTATTCCTGCTTCCAGCCCGTATGCCCTGCCCCTGACCCTGTCGAGCAGATCAACAAACGAAGTGTCGAAAATAAAGCTTGCTCCCGGCTTAAAATCTACCATACCGGTTATCTTCTTGTAATAGCCGTCAAGCATCCATACAAAGTCATTTTCAATCTTTCCCTGAAAACCGGCTGAAAACACATCCGATATCTCCGGACCAAAATCCCTGCCCGGCGGGAGCCAGAGCATTGTCCGCAGCCCGGCATTCGATCCTTCAACCGAATGATCATTCTGGCTCAATCTTACATAGTTAAGATGCGGTGACAAAGCCGCTCCTTCATTATACGAGAGCCTGACCCTTGGTTCAGGAACGAGGAAATTTGCATCACGGGTGATAACACCAGTCAGTCTGAGTCCGGCATCAAGCCGCAACCTGGTGGTAAGAAGCACACCTGTTGATAAAAACAGCGAGGTCTCGTTAACCAGGTCCGTGGTACTCAGATCGTTCCTTTTCTCTACAGTATCAGTTTTATTTATGGCATAATTATTTGATGCAAAAAGTCTTAACCTGTTTGAAATGCCCGTTGAAAAAGTGAATTTATCACCGGTCCGGGTTAGCTCCACCGATGTCCCAAAATTGTTAACTGCCGGATAAAACGAATACATTGTTTCACCTGTTACATATCCCGGGGAACCTCCGAAGGATTCTTCAGACTTCGTATAAATTCTCCGTCCGATTGCGGTCCTGTTATAATTAAGATTAATTTTCCACCTGAGCGCCCCATTTTCAACCGGCTCCCACTGAAACGCATGGACCATGCTGTTCCACCCGGTTGAAACACCGTCGGTATATGTTGTAATTGTATCAGCTGTCTGACCGGTGGTTTTGTTCTCCTGTTTACCGTTATCATAATTGCCAAAGAAAAGGTAAGTTATCTTACCCCACTTCGGAGAATTGTTTGAAAGTCTTAAAAAGCCGTCATAGAACGAGTATTTATCAGGTGGCAGAAAAGTACTTACATCGGAGGGAACTAACTTTTTCAGCAGGGGTGCATAAAGAGAGTAATTGCTTCTTTTAAGCCCCGCCGTAAGGTCCCACTTCAGTTTCTTAAAGGGGACGTCGAGAATAATCCCGGATGAAAGCAAGCCGAGTCTTAATTGTGCACTCAGGGAATCGGTGCGGGGCCTCCTGAAATCAAGGCTAATAACGGATGATGCCCCGCCGCCAATATCGGATGGCAGGTAATCTTTGTAAAGCTCGGCGCTTTCAAGGAAATCGAGGTCAAACGGAGAAACGATACCAAGAAGATGACCGGGAAGAAAGAAATAACACCCGTTTGCAATTATGATATTCTGCCCGGCGCCACCTCCCCTGATATACAGATCGGAAGTGCCTTCTTTTCCCGATATCACCCCGGGCAGAAGCTGGAGCGATTTTAAAAGATCGGGTTCACTGAAGAGTTTCGGTGTCTCACGAAGCGCTGCAGGAGTTAAGATAAAACTACCCTGAGAAGTGATCTTTACATTTTTTATTGAATCACCCGTAATAGTTACTT
This sequence comes from uncultured Bacteroidales bacterium, assembly GCA_963791065.1. GTDB lineage: Bacteria > Bacteroidota > Bacteroidia > Bacteroidales > VadinHA17 > LD21. The sequence goes on along the minus strand of CAWBQN010000014.1, from coordinate 74,172 downwards.
CATCAAGTTCAAAAGGCGAAACTTCCAAACTTATATTGATTACGGTATCCGAAATTGCCTCGAAAAGGATCTTTGTTTGTTTGTATCCGAGAACCCGGGTAGAGATTTGTTTACTTCCTTTTAAAGTAATGAATGAAAATTCACCATTGATATTTGATGATGTAACCTGATTACCCTTGTTCAGATAGATAATCCCTCCGCTAATTGCCTTTCCGTCACTTTTATCAAGTAAACTGCCGGCAATCCTGACAGTCTGACTTTGCAGGTTTAGATTAACTGCCAAAATTATACCTGTTAGAAATAACTTTGACATCAATGATTTAATTGTTGATATAAAAACCGACCAATATTTTACATACTTCGTTTTCATAGCAACCAACCATATTAAAATGATAAATTGAAGAAATTGAATTTTAGAATTCGATTCCTTCATGGCTCAATACCTTTGCAGATAATGAACCTATTAATTTACAATAAATATTTGAAGTAATCAGGATTCATGATTGAAACCTAATGACATTCAAGCTTTCTTCTTTTTATCAAATTACAGTTTAATAAGGATTGGTTCCAATTTGTTACCTTTTTTATACAATTTTTTTATATTTTGTCATAATCTATCATTAGTGTCCACTTAATTATAATTGATTTTCAACTACATACAATTTTGTTCTTTGACTTCTTGATAATCCTGGTTTGTAAGTAGCTAATATTGAGATATATGTTATATTCAAAGTTGGCATAATTTCAGTTAGGGGATGTATCAAAAGACTTCTTTTTTAGGATATTCGCCTAAAGAGGAAGTCTTTTTACGCTTTTATGGACGGATAACATCCTAATGTTTGGGATGATCAAAGGATCGTAACTACAATGAACTACTACATGTCGAGGAAAAGGGGGTTTTTTCCCTAATTTCTGGCTGCCAGTTTTGCCAGATTATGTGATAGAGCAATTAATCCGAACTCAATTTGGGTTTTTTCCAGACCCCTGGTCAAAAATTTCCTATAATTTTTGTTGTGCTTTATGATTCCAAAAACTGACTCTACATCAACTGGCCTTTGTCGACGATATTCAATACCTTTTTCACTTGTCAATAGTTCCCGAGCTTTCCTTTTGTATTCCAGGAGTTTACGATTTATCTCGATTCTTCTCTCACCTTTTGCTTTAAAGCAGAGATTTCTCACCGGACACCCATCACATTCCTGAGACCGGTAAACTCTGATGGTTTGCTCATACCCGTTGTCATTGGTCCTTTTAACCTCATCAATAAACGATAATTTTTTCCCCTGAGGACATAGATAAAAATCCTCATCTTGATTGTATATTAGGTTCTCCGTCCTGTAGGGATTTTCTTTCCATTTCTTACTTTGTTCCTTATGAAAATTATTATATTTCACATAAGCCTGAATACAATTCTTTTCCAGGTATTCATAGTTTTCTTCAGATCCGTATCCTGAATCAGTGACAACTGCTCCAGGGTCTCTGTCATACTGTTGCCTGAGTGATTCCATGTGATCTTTCAATGCAGTAGTATCTGCTGCCAATTGGTGTTCTGTATATCCTATAATGAACTGGTTCTCTGTGCTTATTTGCACATTATATGCAGGCTTTAGTTGACCGTTCCCAAGATGGTCTTCCTTCATTCGAAAGAATGTTGCATCTGGATCGGTCTTGGAATAACTATTCCTTCCTCCTAGCAATTTTCCCTGTTCTTCATATTTTTTAAGTATCTCAGGCCACTTCTTCCTAACCCTGGATAACTTATCTTTTACTTTCTTGTCTATATCCTTGCCTTTTAATGCTTTATCTATTGTCTCTATTGTCTTTCTTACCTGTTCTTCATCGATTTTCTCAAAATGTTCTGGTTCATTGTTTTCAAGTTCCTCCTTTGCGACACTCTCGGCATATGCCCATAATTCCTTGATTTGCTTCTTTATTTTCTCCTTATTCGTTTTTATGCTTTTTGCCCAAACGAAAGTGTACCTGTTAGCGTTAGCTTCTATTTTGGTCCCGTCAAGAAAAACTTCATTCATACTTATGACTCCACTATCAACAAGTAGTAGTACCACCTGACTGAAAATCTCTTTCAGAACTCCATTTAATCTCTCGCTGCGAAAGCGGTTTATAGTATTGTGATCAGGATAGCTCATTGCTGAAAGCCACATAAAATATATGTCACGATGAAGAGCCTGCGCTATCTTCCTGCTGGAGTAAAAATTACTCAGGTATCCAAAAACTATGACCTTTAGCATCATCTTTGGATTATAGCTTGATGTGCCTCCTCCTTTATATTTTTTTATAAGATTATCTAAATCAAGACTTTCAATGACTTGATTTACAATACGTACCGAATGGCTAGACTCTATCATTTCTTCCAGGGATGGCGGAAGAAGTAGAATTTGGTTGGGACTGTAATCTTTAAAGACTACATTTGTTCTGTAATTTTTTTGCATACCTCAAGTTACATGATTTGAGGTTCTTGGAAGGGGGAGGCATCCCCCTTCTTTTCCACATTTTACTTCAATTATTAACAGTAATTTCGAGTGGAAACGTGCGATGGCAAACCGGAAATGGCGCGAACTTCAGCCTTTTTTGGGAGCGTGACGCCTAAGGCATTTTGCCAAAAAAGGCTGAAGTTATCATTTCCGGCGCCCTTTTTCTTTGGTTCGTTTCTTTTTGGACGAACAAAAAGAAATGAACATTATAAAAAGAAGATGTACTTTTGATACATCCCCATGAAGGTACAGACCAAGGTCGGGCTTTAGCCCAAGTATGAAGGACTAAAGTCCTTTATAGTGAGCTTGATATACCGTTGGCTAAAGAGGCTGTGTGAAAATAGATTGGTTAATAATTTTGTAAAATTGTTTAAAAATCGTTGTTAGATTATTTGTCTAATATGCTTTAAATATCTATCTTACAATTAGATAAGGCTTAGTTTTTAAGCATATTTTAATAACTGACAATGCACTATAAAAATCCAAAAGACAGAAACGAACTGCTACTTTACCCAAACATTGAGTTATGGGTAGAACAGAATAGTCCAGTACGGTTAATAGATCTTGTAGTTGAGAAGTTCATTATTGAAAATGAAGATGCTTGTTCATGGGGAGGCCATAGTGATCAAGGCTGTACTAGTTACTCGCCATCAACAATGCTCAAATTATTAATGTATTGTTATTTCAACTGGATTCCTGGAAGTCGCCGTATGGAAAATGAGACTTACAGAAACATCGAAGTAATATGGCTACTGGGAGATTTAAAACCAGATCATTGGACGATTTGTAAGTTCCGTCGGGAGAATGAAGGACTGATCCGCTCAGTGGCTATTGAGTTCAGAAAGTTTTTAAAGACAAGTGGTTATATTGAAGGTAAAACTCTTGTGTTTGACGGCAGCAAAATGAAGGCATATGCTGGACGTGACGTGTATTCAGAGAAAAAATTAAAAAGCCGGATAGAGAACATCGAACAAACTCTTAAAAAGTATCTTGACAATATGGAAGAGATAGATGAGCTTGAAGACCGGTTGGAACAAGAATCAAATGACAAAGATGATTTAAAGAAAAAAATTGAGAAGCTGGAAGACGAAAAAAACAAATTAGAAGCATCTAAAAAACAATTAAAAGAGTCTGGAAAAAAATATATATCGTCAACTGATCCTGATGCAAACCTTATGAAATGCAGGGATGGGAAGATGCCTTGTTATAATGTACAAACCGGGGTAGATACGAAACATCACATGATTGCACTGGCAGAGGTTACTACTGATGAATGTGACATCAATTTATTAAAACCCGATCTGGAAAATTTAACACAGCAGTTGGGCTTTACTCCCGATGAAATTGAGGCTGACAAGGGTTATGGCAACGCAACTCAAATCAGAGAGATACAGGAAACATCATTTACAACTTGTTATATTCCAATGCCAGAACCACCAACAAAAAAACAGGACAGAGAAAATGGAATAGAATTTTTATATAATACAGATAACGACACTTTTACATGCCCAAACAATAAAATTTTACAGATACACTCAAGAGCTTACAAACAGGACGATCAAGCTTATAATGTTTATAAATGCCATGATTGTAAAGGGTGTCCAATAAAGAGTAAGTGTACAAAATCAAAAACAGGGAGGGCAATAAAAGTAAACGTAAATCATAGATGGATAGATAATTACAGGGAATGGATAGGGGAAATGGAAAATATGGAGAAAGTCCAGCATCGAAAAACAGTAGTTGAACATCCCTTTGGAACAATAAAAACAATGATGGGAAAATTTTGCTTCCTATTAAGGAAAAAACACAAAGTGCAGATTGAAATTGACCTATATACAACCGCTTACAATCTAAAAAGGCTCATAAACATAGAAAATATGGAGAACTTACTCCAGAAAGTGGGAAAATACAACTGGAAGATCGCGTAAGATCGCGTAAGATCTTCTTACTTTAATAATAAAACCTAAAAGAGTTGGTAAAAAATATAAAAGTTAATTATCACACAGCCTCTAAAGCCAACGGTAATTGGCTAAAGCCAACGGTAATTGAAAGTAATCTTTATCGGATCAAAGTCTGAGTTTGATTTAATTTCAAATCGCCACGCTATCAAAAAACGCTACAACTTGGGTATATTCAAGATTTCATTCAATATCGGATCTGCTTAATCAAAGACCTGATCCAAAATGTTAAAAGACGTCATTATTTAGAATAATTATAAAGTTCTGTTATTTTATTAACATTGTTATTTATTTCACACTAATTTATTATCTTTGCGTGTAAATTATAAAAACTTAATAAAAACAGGTAATGTCAAAAATCACTTCATTCGCTGATCTGAAGAAGAGACGCGAAGAATTAACAAGCGGCCGGTCCACGGGAACCAAATCAATCGACCCTGACAGCGTCGTTCAGGTGAAAGTTGCATTGGCAACATGCGGAATAGCGTCCGGAGCCAGGACCGTAATGGAATTTTTTTCCGAGCAGCTCGAAAGGAGAAATGTTGCAGCAATAGTATCACAGACAGGTTGTATGGGTTATTGTTATGCCGAACCCACCATTGAGGTCAAACTTCCGGGTCAGGACCCCGTAGTATTTGGTTTTGTCGACCTCAAAAGAGCTGATCAGATAATTGAAAAATACATTAAAACAGGGGAGCTCGTGGATGGTATAATCCCGGTGAATTATCAGACTATTGACTTAAAAGAATAAGGAGGAAAAACTATGTCAAAATACAGTATGCATCTTCTGGTATGTGGCGGAACAAGCTGCCACTCTTCGGAAAGCGATGCTATTGTCTGCAATCTGAGAGATGAGCTCGAAGCAAAAGGGCTGATGGATTCCGTCCAGGTTATACTTACAGGTTGTTTTGGCTTTTGTGAAAAAGGGCCCATCGTAAAGGTAATGCCTGACAATACTATTTATGTTCATGTCAAACCTGAAGATGCTCAAACTATCGTAGAGGAACATGTTATAAAAGGAAGGAAAGTAACCAGGCTGCTTTATAAGGATCCGGTAACCAGTCAACCTGTCTCCGACCCTAATCAGATGGGATTTTTTAAGAAGCAGCTCAGAATAGTTCTTCGCAATTGCGGGTTTATTAACCCCGAGAATATTGATGAATATATAGCACGTGAAGGTTATCAGGCGCTGGGAAAAGTTCTCACTGCAATGTCACCTGAAGAAGTTATAAAAGAGGTGAAAGATTCAGGTCAGCGGGGCCGCGGCGGTGCGGGATTCTCAACCGGTATCAAATGGGAACTGGCCCGTAAAAACCAGTCAGATGAGAAATATGTGGTATGTAATGCCGACGAAGGTGATCCCGGGGCATTCATGGACCGTTCCGTTCTGGAAGGCGACCCGCACTCCGTTCTTGAGGCTATGGCCATATGCGGCTACAGTATTGGCGCAAGCAATGGACTGATATATATTCGTGCAGAATACCCGCTGGCAATTGAAAGATTAAAAATTGCTATAAACCAGGCAAGGGAATACGGATTACTCGGGAAAAATATTTTAGGAACAGGTTTTGATTTTGATATTGTTCTTCGTTATGGTGCAGGGGCATTCGTTTGCGGTGAGGAGACAGCTCTTATTCATTCCATGGAAGGGCTGAGGGGAGAACCTACCGTTAAACCGCCTTTCCCGGCAGAATCGGGTTATCGCAACAAACCCACAAACGTTAATAACGTTGAAACATTTGCTGCAATTCCGGCAATAATACTCAAAGGGGCAAAATGGTTCAGCAGCATCGGTACCCCAAAGTCAAAAGGGACCAAAGTGTTTGCCCTGGCAGGCAAGATAAACAATGTAGGGCTGATTGAAGTCCCGATGGGAACCACCCTGAGAGAGGTTATCTTCGAGATCGGAGGAGGCATCAGGAATGGTAAAAAATTCAAAGGCATTCAGACAGGGGGCCCTTCAGGAGGATGCCTGTCTGAGAAACATCTCGACACTCCCATCGATTTTGATAACCTTATTGCGGCCGGATCAATAATGGGCTCCGGAGCAATGATTGTCCTCGACCAGGATGATTGCATGGTATCGATGGCAAAATTCTTCCTTGAGTTTACAGTGGAGGAGTCATGCGGGAAATGTGCTCCCTGCCGGATAGGGAATAAACGGTTACATGAACTTCTCGGACAGATCTGCGATGGAAAGGGAAAGCTTGAAGATCTTGACAGGCTGAGAAACATGAGTCTGGTTATTAAAGATACTGCTCTTTGCGGACTTGGCCAGACCTCTCCTAACCCGGTTCTATCCATGATGGATAACTATTATGATGAATATGTAGCACATGTTACGGATAAGAAGTGCCCGGCAGGTCAGTGCCGCAGCCTGATGGAATATATTATCAATCCTGAGAATTGCGTCGGCTGTACCGCATGTGCGCGGGTATGTCCGGTTAATGCTATCTCAGGAGAAAGAAAAGAAGTACATCTAATTAATCCGTCAATCTGCATAAAATGTGGCGCCTGCATGGAGAAATGTAAGTTTGATGCAATATTTATCAGCTAATCAGAAACATAATGGAAACAATAAAGCTTACAATTGATAATAAAGAAGTTGAAGTACCGAGAGGTACGACTATATATAAAGCTGCAAGGGAGGCGGGAATAGATATACCTACTCTGTGTTATATGGAGCTTCACGACATGAACATTGAGAACAAGCCGGCTGGATGCCGGATCTGTGTTGCAGAAGTTACCGGCAGAAAAAACCTCGCTCCCACCTGTTCAACAAACTGCGAGCCGGGGATGGTTGTCAAAACCCATACTCCAAGGGTTCTTAATGCACGGAGGACCGTGATGGAGTTTATTCTTTCCGATCATCCAAAAGACTGCCTGGTATGTTCAAAATCAGGCACATGCGAACTTCAGGCTATGGCGCACCGCCTGGGAATCAGAGATATCCCCGGCGCTGAGTATGCCGCTGTATCCACTTACAGAAAAGATACTTCCCCTTCAATCATCAGAGACCTTGACAAATGCATTATGTGCCGCCGGTGTGAAATGATGTGCAATGAGGTTCAGACTGTTGGCGCCATATCGGCAGTTAACAGGGGTTTTATGGCTACGGTAGCGCCTGCTTTTGAGCAGAATCTCGAATATTCCACCTGCACTTATTGCGGGCAATGCGTATCAGTTTGTCCGACAGGCGCCCTCACCGAAGTTAATCATGTACCGCAGGTCCTCAGGGCTCTTGTAGATCCGGCAAAGACAGTTGTTGTTCAAACTGCACCTGCGGTGCGTGCTGCTCTTGGCGAAGAGTTTGGACTCGCCCCCGGAACCCTGGTAACAGGTAAAATGACAGCGGCCCTCAGGGCCCTGGGGTTCGATTATGTATTTGATACTGACTTTGCGGCTGATCTCACCATTATGGAAGAGGGTACTGAGTTTCTTGACCGGCTCAGCAGACATCTGAACGGAGATAAAACAGCGAGGATACCGATCCTTACATCGTGCTGCCCGGGATGGGTAAACTTCTTTGAACACTATTTCCCCGACCTCAAAGATGTGCCATCAACGGCAAAATCGCCACAGCAGATGTTCGGTGCCATTGCCAAGACATACTTTGCGGATAAGATAGGTGTTAAACGGAAAGACATGGTTGTAGTATCAATAATGCCGTGTCTTGCCAAGAAATATGAATGCCAGAGGGACGAATTCTCGGTTGATGGCAATCCTGATGTTGACTTTTCAATTTCCACAAGGGAACTTGCAGCATTCATTAAGCAGGCTAATATTGACCTCAATACCCTTCAGGATGAAGAGTTTGACACTCCGTTAGGCGAATCAACAGGAGCCGGCGTCATATTCGGTACAACCGGAGGCGTCATTGAAGCTGCCTGCCGTACTGCCTATGAACTCTATACCGGCAAAAAGCTTGAAAGGCTTGAATTTACTGAACTCAGAGGCATGGAAGGTGTCCGTTCAGCAACTATAGATTTTGACGGACTGCCGGTAAATATTGGTATCGCTCATGGACTGGGAAATGCCAGAAAGCTTCTTAATGATGTACGATCAGGAAAATCACAGTTCCATGCCATTGAAGTAATGGCATGTCCCGGAGGTTGCATCGGAGGAGGAGGACAACCAATTCACCATGGTAATTCTGAGATCATAAAGGCCAGGGCAAAAGCCATCTATTCGGAGGACCGGAAGAAACCTCTCAGGAAATCACATGAGAATCCATTCATAATTAGTCTGTATGACGAGTTCCTCGGCAGACCCGGAAGCGAAAAAGCTCACCATCTGCTTCACACACATTATTTTGATAAAAAGAAAAAGATCCTGATTAAAAAATAGTAATAAAGTATTTGACAATAATAATTTTCACGGTTATGTCTCATATAAAAATAGAATTAAGAAAAGAAGATGTGGATTTTATAAAAGGTGTATGCACAACTTATAATAATGATCCTCAGGAACTTATAAACGTTCTTCATACCTGCCAGGAACATTTTGGATATCTTCCTGCAGAAGTTCAGGAAGTCGTTTCTGATGGTCTCAATATGCCAGTAGCGAAAATCTACGGAGTAGTAACGTTCTACTCATTTTTTACCATGACCCCGAAAGGCAAGCATCCGATAAGCATATGTCTTGGAACAGCATGCTACGTCAGGGGCGCGGAAAAAGTACTTGATGAGTTCAGGAAGGAACTTGGCATTCAGGTGGGTGAATCAACAAAAGACAGTAAGTTCTCGCTTTCCAGCCTGAGATGTGTCGGAGCATGCGGGCTGGCCCCGGTGGTTCTCGTAGGTGATAAGACTTATGGCCGGGTTGCCCCGGATGACGTTAAGAATATATTAAAGGAATACGAATGATTGGGCACCGATTGCGGATTCGGATCGTCGATGCTGGGATTGAAGATTGCGGATTGCGGATTACGGATTAAAAAATACACTGCTTGCGCGGATTTGGCTTCGCCGAGCTCGCAGTAGTTGATGACGACCTGCACCCCAGTCTTTTTATTCTGCTCGGTTGTAATCCGGGCTTTGAATGTTTATGGCACCGATTGCGAGCATTGAGCGGCGAAGCAATCGACGCCAGCTGGTTCGCAAAGTCAAAACACTATAAATCTGTTCTTTGCGTTCTTTGCGTAAAACCTTTGCGACCTTTGCGGTTAATGGATTTCGACATTTTCAACAGCCCCATGCAACGTACCTACAATTTGCGTTTAAATGGTTTTGGATTTTTCCTGTACCAAAAAAAATACTCCTTCTGTCTCCTTTTTTCTTCAATATTCCTTGCCACGTAAACCTTTTTCCCTGAATACGGATCAACCCCGGTATAATACATTAAAGTTGATAATGTCATCGGAGTAGGTGTAAAATCCTGAACCTGTTCGGGTTTTATCCCCAGGCTTTTCACCTCGGCTGCAAGCTCCTGCATGTCGGCATCAGTACAACCCGGATGCGATGAGATGAAGTATGGTATAATCTCGTACTTCAGATCATTTTTTGATGTAATATTGTCAAACCGCTTCTTAAATTTTCTGAATAACTCAAAGGGTACTTTTCGCATGTATGATAACACTTGTGACGATGTATGCTCAGGCGCTACCTTTAGTCTGCCGGAAACATGGTTTGTAACAAGTTCTTCGAGATATTCCGCTTCATCCCTCCCTGCGCTTTTATTCCATTCGGGAAATAGCAGATCATAACGAATACCGCTGCCGATAAATGATTTTTTTATTGCATCGATCATGTCTGCTTTCCTGTAAAGATCTGTCAGAGCTTTATGACTGGTATTCAGATTTTTGCAGACTTCAGGCCATATACAGGAGGGTCTGGAGCATACTCTGCATAATTTAATCTCTTTACCCTTCATCCTGTACATATTTGCTGACGGCCCGCCAAGGTCCGAGAGATAGCCTTTGAAATCAGGCAGCCGGGTAATTTTCGCGATTTCATTAAGGATTGAATTTTCCGACCTGCTGACTATTTGTTTCCCCTGATGCGCCGCAATTGCACAGAAACTGCAACCTCCAAAACAACCCCGATGAATATTCACCGAGTATTTTATCATCTCATAAGCGGGAATGTTTTCCTTTTTATTATAACGCGGATGAGGCAGATACATATACGGGAGATCAAAAGTACGGTCAATCTCTTTCTCCTCCATTGGCGGAAACGGAGGATTTATAATCACTCTTAAATCACCGGAAGCTTCATTAAGCCTTGCTGATTCAATTTTATTTGATTCCTTTTCAAACTTCACAAAATTCTCAGCAAACAGGTTTTTATCCTTCACGCATTTTTCAAATGAATGAAGGGAGATATCTTTCCAGATTTTTTGAGGCGGCAGCGGATCATCCTTCTTTATAACAACTGAAGTCTGCGGGATTGTTTTCAACGATGAAAACTGAACTCCTTTTGATAACAGCCTCAGAAGTTCCCTTAATGGCTGTTCACCCATACCATATATAAGCATGTCAGCCTTGCTGCTGATCAGAATAGAGGGCTCAAGCACGTCTTTCCAGTAGTCATAATGAGTAAGTCTTCTCATTGAGGCTTCAATTCCACCTATTATAACGGGAACATCAGGAAATATCTCCTTTAAGATCCTGGTATAGACAATAGTCGGATAATCAGGCCTGAATCCGGCTTTTCCGCCCGGAGTGTAGGCATCATCGGATCTTAGCCGTGCGGGCAGCGGTATAATGGTTGACCATCGAATCCATATTTCCTGCTGTTACACCAAAAAAGTATTTTGGCTTTCCGAGCTTGCGAAAATCCCTCAGATCATCCTGCCAGTTTGGCTGTGGTACGATTGCTACGCGAAAACCTTCATCCTCAATGACTCTCCCTATTACAGCCGGTCCGAATGAAGGGTGATCGACATAGGCATCACCGCTGAAAAGTATGACATCTAACTCCTCCCACCCCAGTATATCGACCTCTTTTTTAGTAGTAGGAAGCCAATTGCTATTGAAAAAATGCTGCGGTTTCACGCCGCTAAATTACTTAAAATAGCTATCTTGCATAGATATGTGCTATTAATCAGTAGCATTCTAAGATGCTAAATATGAATACACATGGTTGCCTTCCTTCCAACAACTGCTAAAAATCTTATTGATTGCATTTCTTTTCTTTCTATTCTTCTTCACAACATCTCCTGATATATCTGCTCAGAACAGGCCGCGTATAGGGCTGGTTCTTAGTGGCGGAGGCGCCAGGGGAATTGCCCATATCGGAGTTCTTAAAGTTATGGAAGAAGCTGGTTTAAGGCCCGACATGATCACCGGGGTAAGCATGGGCAGCATTATAGGCGGAATGTATTCGCTTGGTTATTCAGCTGACAGCTTAGAGAAAATATTCAAGAGCATAAACTGGAAGCTTATCTTCTCAAATGAGATCCCGGAAAATAAAGTAATTTTTCTGGAAAAGGAACATTTCGCAAATAGTGCAATTTCGTTGCCTCTGTCTTTCAGAAAAGTGACTCTCCCGTCAGGCCTTATTAACGGACAACAGGTTGAAAATACTCTTAGTTTCTATGCATGGCCCGCCGCAGATATAAATGATTTTTCCAGGCTTCCAATCCCTTTTTTGTGTGTAGCGACCGATATTATCAGGTTTAAAATAGTTGACCTTACAACCGGCTATCTGCCTGACGCTATCCGGGCCAGTTTCTCAGTTCCTTCAGTTTTTACACCGATGAGTATTGACACACTTCTGCTCCTGGATGGCGGATTAATAAGAAACTTTGCTGCATCTGAAGCCAAAGATATGGGAGCCGACATTATAATCGGGTCCTATGTCGGATTTAAGGGTTATAAATCCGACAGACTGCAGTCAGTCTCCGGTATAATGGAGCAGATAGCAATGTTCAGAAGCCTCACTGATTTTGAAGAAGAGAGAAAGCTGGTAAACGTTCTTATCAGACCCGCAACTGAAAATCTATCGATCTTCTCGTTTGACAATGTAGATTCTCTTATCCGGCGAGGGTATGAAGCGGCACTGCCGTATAAAGACGTTTTCAAAGCCATTGCCGACTCTCTGAACAGCTTCGGTCCGCAAAAACCACTGGTTCCTATCCTCGATAAAAAAACATATAGTTTTGACAAGATTGAAATCAACGGGAACAACAGCTATTCAGACGAGCAAATACTGGGTGTTCTTGACATCAGGACCCAGCAAAACGTAGACAAATTTCTTCTTTCAGGACCGGATTGAACTTCTATATGGAAAAGCCTGGTTTGATAAAGTAAAGTACAGGATCCTTCCCAGAAATGATTCTCTGATCCTGGCAATTGATTGTATCGAGAAACCTGCAGCAATGCTCTACGGATCTGTGCACTACGACAACTCACTTCTTTCAGGACTGATCTTTGAATTATCCATGAAGAATCTGCTGACACAGAGGTCTGTCATCAATATTGGTTCCCGAATCGGCCAGTTCTACAGGTTCGATTTAAATTACCTCCAGTTTATAGACAGAAACCAGATCTTCGGGCTGGCAGCCAATTTTTCCTCTGACAATACCATGATCCCCCTGCTTGATATAAGAGGTGATCTGGGTGAGGTGATAAGCCGGAATTTCACACCCGGACTATCTCTCAACCGCAGGATCGGACTTAATAATCTTATGAGTATTTCAGCAAAATATGAAAACCTTTATCTGTTGTTTCATTACATTTCGGACGTACACCTTAAAAACCTTTCATTCAATTATATCACTGAAGGTTATGATTACCGGATAAATACCCTTGATAACAAGCATTTCCCAAATAAAGGTTCAACTTTCAATTTTTCTGTCAGCACCTCAAAATTGCATTCCGCAACACTCAAAACTGATTCTTCAAATACAGTCATCAGCCTGGACGAACATGGGCCATATTCTTTTGAACGATTCTATACCCTGCATATCTCTGTGGATCATTACTTTTCACCTTCGAAGGAAGCTGACATTTTCATTTGGCGGAGATGCCCTTTTTATGACAAAGACTGATTCAGTTTCAGCTCAGGACAATTTTTATCTTCTCGGTGGATTTGAATCGGTTAATAACAGATCAATACCAATGGTTGGTTTCAGAACCAATGAAATTCCTGTAAAAGAACTTCTGGGTTTCAGGGCTAGTGCTGACATGGAAATTTTTAAAGACTTCCATCTGAACTTTATGGCAAATATCTTTGCTGAAAAGCAATCTGAAAATGAAACTGGATTTTCACTCCTTACAGGTGTCGGTCTGGGTGCAGGCTATATGTCGATAATCGGTCCCCTGAGGATTGGAATAATGTACGGAAATTATAACAAGGAGAAGTATTTCAATAAGATAAAAGGTTACATAAGTATCGGATATAATTTCTGAGGTTAGAAATCCATTAATTTACTCACCACCATGATCCGTTGAAAAAGTCAAAATCCATTAACCGCAAAGCACGCTAAGGAGGCGCAAAGTGCGCAAAGTCAAGATATTGTAAATATGTTCTTTGCGTAGCTTTGCGTACTCGTATTGCGACCTTTGCAGTTAAAAAATTTCGAAACGGTCTGATTGTTGCTTATAGGGTATTTAGAGAACAAAATGATCTTTTGTCAGATATTTATTGTTTCGTTATAGTACTACAATTAAATGTACGACTTAACCCGCTCCATGCGGATCAAGTTAAAAGAGGAATAAGATGGACGTATCAAAAGTGATTCAGCAGCATAAAAGACTTTGCACCTTGGTTTCGGAAAAGAAGATCAAACAAAGTCTTGATATACTGACTGATATGATTTCAAATTCATCATCAGGTGATATGCGTGATGAGTATAATGATATTGAAATGACCTACAGGAATATGGTAACTTATACCATTGACGGAATAAAGGATCCTGAGCGTAACAAGATATATATTAAACTTATTCAATCAATTCTCAAACTTTCCGACAGAGCCAGACAGGACATATTGTCACATAATTCGGGGTGGCATACCTACTGGGTAAAGCAACAAGCTGAAAAAGAAATGAAGCTTAGCGGCAAAACTATTGTCGAAACTGTTGATGACCTGATGTTTAAATCGGAGCTTGATGAATGGCTTAAATTAAGCAATGAAATTAATCCTGACCCTGATTCGAAAATTTCCATAAAACACAAACATCTGATAAGAAATATCTTCAATCATCTCTGGCTGACCGATTATTATGGCGAAGCAGAAAATAGCCTTATCAATATTATCATGAACTCAGGCAAGTTCAGATGGTATGAAGCAAGCATTTTTACCACAGCAATTACTCTTAGCTCCTTCAGAACCTGGCAATCGGAAAAGCTGTTTCATCTGATAAATCTGTACGAAGCCGGACAGGAACAAGTTATGGAAAGGGCTCTTTCGGGACTGATCCTGAATCTGCATTATTATAACGGACGAATACTATTATACCCTGAAATCACTGAAAGGATCACGGAAATGAGCCTGAATACCAAATTCAGGGAGCACTGCAGAATTATTGTCCTGCAGATTATCAGGTCGAGGGAAACTGAAGACCTGGGCAGAAAGCTTCAGGATGAGATATTGCCCCAGGTTGCCCGGCTGAAACCCATGATAGAGGAAAAACTTGATCTTGAAAATATTCTTCCAAAAGATAAAACGGAAGAGAAAAATCCTGACTGGGCAGAGATGTTCAGCGACTCAGAGGAAATTTTCAAGACTATGGAAGAGCTTACAAAGCTTCAGATGGAAGGTGCTGATGTTTATATGTCAGCATTCGCAAACATGAAACATTTTGATTTCTTTAAAGATTTTCAGAACTGGTTTGTTCCTTTCTATCCCGATCATGAAACTGTGAATGAGATATACAGGGATGAGATTCTTGGTCCCGGGACGAATGAGCTGGCTGAAGCCTTATACAAAACTCCTTTCATTTGCAACTCTGACAAGTATTCATTGCTCCTGAATCTGAAATATCTTCCGTCCTCGCAAAAGAGCATGATGCTTAAAAGTTTTCAGGATGGAACTTGAAGGGCTGCAACAATTAAATGAAGAAGAATCTTCGACTGATCCGTACAGGGTTTTCAGAACAAACATTACCCAGTATCTTCAGGACATCTACAGATTTTTTAAACTTTCACCTTATAAAAAAGAATTTGAAGACCTGTTTGTAGGGAAACTGGATATCTATAATTCCGAATTTTTCAGGATGACCTGCAATGCACAGGAAGCAGAAGCAGGGCTGGCTGACTATTTTTTCAGTAAAAACTTTTACTCTGATGCTCTGCTCCTTTTCCTGAAACAGGTTAATGAGAAGCCGTCTGATGTTCAGTTATATGAAAAAATAGGTTATTGTTACCAGGAAAATTCAGATTACGAAGAAGCTCTTAAGTCTTACAGAAGAGCAGAGCTTATTGACAGGAAACCCTGGACCATAAAGAAAATCGGTTTATGTCTGAGGAGGCTTGGCAGGAATGACGAAGCTCTGGAATATTATCTGCAGGCATATGATCTCGAACCTGAAAATATACATACCGTTATAATGATAGCTCATTGTTATATCGATCTTAAGAACTATGAGGAAGCATTGAAATATTATTTCAGGGTTGAATATCAGGAACCCGGGAACCTTAAGATCTTAAGGCCTATAGCATATTGCTATTTTGCACTTGGCAGGTTTGATGAATCAGAAAAGTATTATGATCGATTGTCAGCAGGGAAGCTAAACGCTCATGATCAGATTAACAAAGGACATCTTGCGCTATGCAGGGGCAAGAAAAAAGAAGCTGTTGAGCTTTACAAACAAAGTATAATAAGCGGAGAGCTGACCAGAGAACAGTTCATCTCCATTTTTTCGGAAGACAAAGATCTGCTTATTTCTCTTGGTGTTAATTCAGATGACCTGCCAATCCTGCTTGACTATCTTCTATTTATTGTCGGGTGATCCTGTTGAATCGTGTTCAGCATAAGGAGCATGATGTTCATCGTGAAACATCCGGCCATCAGGTTCATGTCGTCTGCCATCCTTTATGTCAAGGCTATCGTTATCATGAGTCCTTCTGTATTGTCTTATCATCTCCTGGCGACGTTCATCCATCTCTTTTAATCTGGCAATCTGTTCTTTTGTAAGGTTTAAATCAAGTTCTTTCCTGAATTCCTTCATACTGGCATCAAGTTCTTTCCTGAAATTGTTTTGCAGCTGGCTGTTAATCTTAGCGTACTTATTGAGGACCAGTTCAATTTTTGCTTTTTGCTGCTCATCGGGTTGTATTGCCTGATAGAATCCGTCTCTGAAACGTTGTTCGGAAAAAAACACCCTGACTGGTTTTAGCCTGTGATATCTGATCTGTGCTGATGTCAGCATCCCAAGAACGAATCCTATGATCAGTGTCACCAGAACCAATAATATAGATCTTGTTTTCATTTAATGCTAATTTCCGGTTAAAAGACAGACAATGCTTTCATCATAATTGTTGCTCAATCCGAGTAAGGAATTGAATGAAAAAGAACCTTCCATAAGAAAGATTGATATAAGAAGAATTACAATCGCAGCCACGCCGGTAAGTGCAATACGGTAAAAAGCAAAATTCATGTATTTTACAAATTCCACCTGGCGGTTTACTGCAATTCCTGCTGAAAACAGCTTCCCGAGCACCTTGTCTTTAAAGCTTTGACTGAAATCATAGGTAATGCCCTCCTCTTCAAGTTTGGCAGGGACATCAGTAGTGTCAGCATCTTTATCAAGTGAGCTGATTATTAAATTTTTAATTTTTGAGGGGTCCATTTTATTGTTTTCGTATTTATAGTTTTGACAAAATATTCCGTAAGTGTTCCTGTGCTCTTGATAGCCTTGATAAGACTGTTCCAAGGGGCAGGCTGAGGATCTCGGCAGTCTCTTTTGTTGAATATCCCTGGAGCATTCTCAAGGTTACAATTATTCTGAATTTAGGATCCATTGCCATTAATGCTTTATTCACTATTTCTGCTGCTTCTTTTCTTTCCTCTGTATCCTGGTCAGAGATTTCAAATTCATACATCTCATTATTAGCTTTTTGCGAAAACATTGAGAAGAACCTTTTTCTTCTTTTTATCTCGTTCAGAGTCAGGTTCACAGCAATTTTCTGAATGTAGGTTGAAAGTTTTGCTTCACCCCTGAACTCTGACAGGGAGTAATAAAGGTTAATAAATACCTCCTGCCCAATATCTTCAGCAAAAACCGAATCTCCAAGCATGCCCTTTACCGTACGCGCAACCATTTTCTGATAACGGTTAACTATCTCTCCGAATGCATTTTGATCGCCATTCAGAGATGCTTTCACCAGTTCATTTTCTCCGGTTGTATTGTACGATTCTTTGATCATACTTCAGGTAATAGACAAATTATAATCTTCTAATATTCCCGATTGTTAATTTTTATTAACACAAATCTATATTAACAGGTTTACCTTCGTCCTTCTATGAGTATTGACTTTATTGTGTGAGTTTATTCTCTTCCTCCCGGATAACCTGATAATCTTTAGTATATCTGACCATGAAAAGTTTATGGTTTTCAAAACCATCTGATGAAGATTTCCGTCTGAAGTCAAATTCGCTCTGCAAAAGATCAGGATTATGAATCTCAGGGTGATAGATAAAGCTCTTCCCATGCATAGCCAATCCGCTTAAAAAATAAAACGCAATGTCATATCCCTGCCATGCATAGCTTTTTTCTAATGGCTGTGTATGAAATTTTTGCATAAAATCGAGATTGAACTGCCTTACATTATTTTTTGAATAATCGATCCAGTACGGAGAATAAACCAGTATATCCATATCAAACAGTTCCTTCTGGTCGAGCCTGTCGAGATCCCTGATAACTGGATATCCCAATAGCTTAACATTAAATCTGCGGGTCAGACCACTGATTATATCTATTACCTCGCTGATCACAGAAGGCTCTTCCGATGCAATAACAATGAGGTTTTTGGATTGCTCGGAAAGAGCATGGCTCAACCTGTTAATGGAGTCATTGTTGAACATCGATCTGCTGTAAAACAAAAACTCTTTAAACTTTATGTCTTCGTATGGCAGCTTATAACTCAATTCTGTAAATATCAGGTTTTTAAATCTCTTTACATCCTGATCAACTCCTAAACTGTCGGCATGAATAAATACAATATTATAATCATAATATTCACTTATCTTCTTTGCCAGGGCTTTCTGGGCAATCTCAAGAGACGAGCCTGCCATAAAAAGTGTAGGATTATTTATCAGTTCAGAATTATTTATAAGCGGAACCGGGGATACCACCGGAATACCCCGGCTCTTTGCATAATCTGACGCAATAGCGAGGTTATGCGAATAGACAGGACCAATTATCAGATCCATATCATCCAATTTACCTGATCTTATCAATTGAATTAATTCAACAGTATCACTCTTAATATCGTAGGTATGCAGGTTTATATTCAAACCAAGTGAACGCAAGGTGTCTGATGCGAGTAATATTCCCTCATACATTTCGAGAAAATCGACGCTTCCGGGATAGATCCAGTCATCAGCGACCTTGTTCATCTTATAGGTCTTTTTCCCTTTCACCTGCCTTGATGAATCAACATCTGATCTCACGGAGTTCTCCCCGAGGTAGAATGGAAGAAGAACAGCCACATTCAAAGAACCCCTGAGATCTCTTACCGGAGTGAATCCTGCAGATCTGTCAATACTTGCGGGAACTTCTTCCGCAACTGCTGGCACAGTATCTGTTTTAACCTGCTTAATCTCAGGGACTTCAGCTATTTTTACTCCCGGGATCCTCACAAAATCGCCAACCTGAGGAAATCTCAAGTCCCTGTTCTCCTTTCGGAGCTGCCTCACTGTTAGTCCATATTGTTTAGCTATCGAGGAGAGTGTTTCTCCCATAAGCACTTTATGATAAGTATATTTGTTTTCCTGGTCATCAAATTTCTGCCGGCTGCTCATAAACTCCCTTTTTGGTACTGCGATTTCAATTCCAACGGAAAGCTTATTGATGTCGATCCCCGGGTTGCTTTGAATTATCTCATTTTCAGAAACTCCGTAAAGTTTCGAAAGCGAATAAATAGTTTCTCCCGGTTTCAGGCTATGGTATACAAATTTACTTTCATCACGGTTACTTTTTGTAGTCTCGGTTTCAACCGGTTTTATATCTGTAACGATCTTAACAGGAATTCTCAGGGTCTGACCTTCATTGATTCCATAAACGGCAGGCGGGTTTTCACGATCGAGGTCTTCTACAGTGATCCCATAAGCTTTCGCAATTGAATAAGCAGTCTCTCCCTTTTTAACCTGATGAACATAATAAGCAACTCCGGAAATAATTACTTTGTCTTTTGATCTTTCAACAGCAACCTGTGAGTTTATTGTATTACAGATCAGTAAAGAAATCAATATTATCAGAACATTTATCCTGTTGATTATTCTCATTATACTTTATTATTTTTCTATAGCTGAATTACAATGATTTAAGAAATGTCTTGCAGTTCCGTTCAATACGTTCAGGAACATTACTGATATCTGCCCTGACAAATTTTTCGCCGGTTATCTTCTCATAAAGCTCTATGTATCTTTCCGATACCTGATTCACAAAGTCATCGGTCATCTCAGGTACCTTCTCTCCGGCTCTTCCCTGGAAGCCATTTTCCATGAGCCATTCCCTTACAAACTCCTTTGATAATTGTTTCTGAGGAAGTCCCTTTTCAAAATTTTCCTGGTATTTATCCGCATAAAAATAACGTGACGAATCGGGAGTATTTATCTCATCGATCAGATAGATCTTTCCATCCTTCTTTCCAAATTCATATTTGGTATCAACAAGTATCAGTCCATGCTGCCGGGCAATCTCAGATCCCCTTTTGAATACGTCCATCGTATACTTTTCAATTAGCGTATAATCTTCTTCGGAAATAAGACCGCTACTGATAATTTCAGAGCGTGAAATATCCTCATCATGACGGCCCTGTTCAGCTTTTGTAGTAGGAGTTATAATAGGCATCGCGAAAACGCTGGTGTTCTCTCATCCCATCAGGCAGTTTGATCCCGCATATCTCTCTGGCTCCGGATTTGTAGTTTCGCCATGAACTTCCGGTAAGATAAGCCCTTACAATCATTTCAACAGGAAATGGTTCGCATTTATGTCCAAAAGTCACTGTCGGATCAGGAGTGGCAATTTTCCAGTTTGGAACAATATCCTTTGTTGCATCGAGAAATTTCGCAGCTATCTGATTAAGAACCTGGCCTTTATAAGGAATGCCTTTTGGGAGCACAACATCAAAGGCAGAGATCCTGTCAGAGACAATCATGAGAAGATATTTATCATCAATATTATACACATCCCTGACTTTCCCTTTGTACATGCTCTTCTGTCCCGGGAAACTGTAGTTTGAGCTTAAAATTGTCTTTGTCATTTTTATAGGATTTAATCTCTCTGTCTGGTTACCTCATCCCCCTCCTCCAGGGGGAAGTCCCTCCCCCCTGGGAGGGATTTAGGGAGAGGCATAGTAATAGAGAGCTATTTATTAGTATTATTGTTTCTCAGCTTTTCTGCCTCATTTTCTTCATTCTCATAGGCTCTCACAATTTTTTTAACCAGCTTATGCCTTACAATATCACGCTCATCAAACTTGATTATTGAAATACCTTCAATATTGGCAAGGATCCGCATTGCCATCAGCAGACCGGAGTCATTTTTCCTGGGCAGGTCAATCTGGGTAGTATCTCCAGTCATAATAAATTTGCTGCTTACCCCCATCCTTGTCAGGAACATCTTCAGCTGGCTGATAGTTGCGTTCTGAGCCTCGTCAAGAATAACGAATGCATTTTCAAGAGTTCTCCCGCGCATGAATGCCAGCGGGGCAATTTGTACCGTACCATCGTCAAGCCATGTTTCCAGTTTCTTAAATGGCAGCATATCATGAAGTGCATCATATAATGGCTGAAGATAGGGATCAAGTTTCTCTTTCATATCGCCCGGAAGGAATCCGAGTCTTTCACCTGCTTCAACTGCAGGACGGGTCAGAACAATTTTTTTCACTTCCCTGTCTTTTAATGCCTTCACTGCCAAAGCAATAGACGTGTAGGTTTTTCCGGTCCCCGCAGGTCCTTCTGCAATTATCAGATCATTGGTCTTATAATCACTCACTAAAAGCAACTGGTTTACAGTACGTGCACGGACCGGCTTGCCGCTTGTACCGAAAATCAAAACCTGCTCAAACTCACCGTTTGATGCTGACTTCATATGTTCAGCATCAAAAAGATACTTTTCAATGTCCTGCTCGTCCAGCCGGTGATATTTCCGATAATATTCTATCAGTTCATTAAACTTCTCCGCAAAAATAGTGATCTCAGTCTCCTCGCCCATGCACTTTATCTCATTGCCCCGGGCCATGATTTTAATTTTAGGGAAGAAACTGCGGATTTTATCTAGCAACGAATTGTTTGTTCCGAAGAAAACTACAGGGTCAATATCCTCAAGAAAAATTATTATCTCTGTCATTAAACCTAGCAAAAATTAATGAACTTCAGTACCAACCGATAAAATCACCCCTGATTATGGTAAATAGTTCATAAAAAACTTCATTGAAAAGTACAAAGTAAGGTTATTTTTTCCTTAGAAGATTATCTTTGCTATAAGTTTTTTCATATGCCGGTAATTACATTAACAACAGAATGGAAGCCTGATGATATCTATTATGGAATCATTAAAGGAAAACTAAGCAGTTTGTGTCCCGGAGCAGTTGTTATTGATAATGCGGGAAATATTCCGGCTTTTAATATTTCGCATGCTTCTTTTATCATAAGAAATACTTATAATAATTACCCGAAAGGCTCTGTTCATATAATATGTGTCCATTCAGAAGCAGGGAATAATCAGGATCATCTGATTGTCAGAGCCAAAGATCATTTTTTCATAGGAACAGATAATGGGATCTTTAATCTTATTCTTAATTCCGACCCTGATGAGGTGATAAAATTAGATCATAATGAAATTTGCGATGAACTTGAAATATTTGCCAAGGCCGCAGCTGATCTGATTGCCGGGAAAAACCCGTTGCAGCTTGGACAGCCGGTCAATAAATTAAGTGAAAGAGTTCCATTAAGAGCAACAATTGATAAAGATGTGATTATCGGCAGTATCATTTTCATTGATTCTTATGGAAACGCAATTTCAAATATTACAAGGGAAGTATTTTACAGGGTATTTGAAAAGAAAGCTTACAGAATTCTGATTCAGAGCAATAAAAATTATACCGATCAAATTTCCCTCAAGTACAGTGATGTACCGGTCGGTGAGATGCTTGCAAGATTTAACCAGCTCGATCTCCTTGAAATTTCAATAAATGGAGCTAATGTTTCCGAATTACTCAGTCTTTCAATAGGATCGGTATTACGCATCGATCTGGCAAATAAAGCTGCATCTCCTAACCGTTTATTTTAAAATAACAACTCATGAATGACAAAAATAAAAGTCTTGAAGAGTTTGACAGGCTTCTTGATATAATTGATGAACTCAGGGTAAAATGCCCCTGGGATATGAAACAGACGAATGAAAGTTTGCGGAAGCTGACAATTGAAGAGACTTATGAACTGGCTGATGCCATATTCTCCGGCAATGATGAAGGCATAAAAAACGAGCTTGGGGATCTTATGCTTCATATTGTCTTTTATGCAAAAATCGGTGCTGAAAAAGGGACTTTTACTATGGCAGATGTTCTGGAGGGAATAAATGCCAAACTCATCTACAGGCATCCGCATGTCTTTGGAGATGTTAAAGTTACAGGCGCTTCGGAGGTTGAGGAGAACTGGGAACAACTCAAGATCAAAGAAGACAACGGATATAAACCTGTTCTTTCAGGGGTTCCACCATCGTTGCCGGCAATTGTAAAAGCCAACAGGATACAGGAAAAGGTGAGAGGTGTCGGATTCGACTGGGAGAAACGTGAACAGATCTGGGATAAAGTTCTTGAAGAGATCACTGAATTGAAAGAAGAGATAAAAAATCATAATACTGAGGCAATTGAATCTGAACTTGGTGATGTGCTCTTTTCAATCATCAATGCTTCACGTCTTTATGATATTGATCCTGAAGCTGCTCTTGAAAAGACCAACAGGAAATTTATCAAACGGTTTAATTATCTCGAAAAGGAGACAATGTCAAAAGGTATATCGCTTCATGATATGAGTCTTGATGAGATGAATGTGATCTGGGAGCGAGCGAAGAAGGAGGATTAGATTCGCTATGTAGGGACAGTCGGATGTCGCTAATATGCAAATCTGTAACTAAGAATCTGATATATTATTTTTGCAGCAATAAAATCGGGCGATTTATTTGTTGAAGAGGGACACAACTCAACCACGTCAAATCCGACAACATTCCTGGCTTTTATCACATCTCTTACAAAATGCATCAGCTCAAAATATGGTGGTCCGCCCGGCTCAGGAGTTCCGGTCGACGGAATCACTGACGGGTCAAACACATCAAGATCAATTGTGATATACACATTTTCCGAAAGCTTATCAATTGCCTTACTGTAGAGAGTTTTGTTATAAAATAGCTCATGGGAATAGAAGATCCTGTCTTTTACAATATACGGCAGCTCTTCTGCTGAAACACTGCGGATTCCAACCTGAACAAGCGGTGCAAATTCCCGTGCTCTTGCCATCGCACATGCATGATTAAATTTTGATCCCTCATATACCTGCCGCAGATCCGAGTGGGCATCAAGCTGAAGAACAGTGAGATTTTCGTAAAATTCAGAAAATGCCTTTATGGCGCCGATTGTTACAGTATGATTTCCTCCTATCACAACCGGGAATTTATTCTCCGAAGCAATGAAAGAACCCTGTAATAAACATCTTCAGTAAGCTTTTCCGGAGACTCTTTCTGTGTGACCGGATTCATGTGAAAATCCCTTTCAAATGGGCTTCTGATGATGTTTCGATATCGAAGAATTCAAGATTTACCGAAGCCTCCAAAATGGCGTCAGGACCCTTATCAGCACCTCTCATCCAGGTACTTGTCTCATCGTATGGTACAGGAACGATGATTATCTGTGATTCCGGATAATCATAAACGACTTCATTACCACCGAAATTCATACTATTTGAGTTATTTCGTCTTTGGCTTTGGTGCAGCCTTCTTCTTTTTCTTTTCTGCTGCAGGAGCAGGTTTTTCCACAGACGCCTTTTTTTCAGATTCTTTTTCTTCTGCTGCTTTTTCAGGTTCCTCTTTTACCAGGAGATTGAGGCTATGCAGTATATTATACCATTGGGCGACTTTCTTTATGTCGCTTGTATATACTTTATCTTTTGAGTATTCCGGAAGGATCCCTTCAAACCATTCTTTCAGTTTAGTGGTATCGGATTTTGAGTCTATCGCAGGACCACCATTCCCTTTTTCATGGATCAGATCAAAAACTTTCCCCAGAGGCATATCTTCCTTATCGGTAAATATTGCTATGTCGTCCAGAGAGCTCACTTTTGCCGATCCATATGCACTGCTCCTCTTTTTTGTTTCCAGGTGTTCAACGATTATAGCATTTTTTCCCTGGGCTATAAATTTAAAAAGTCCCGGTTCTCCGGAAATTGCCAGAATATCTTTTAAAATCATCTCTTAGTTATTTAGGTACAAATTTAATCCTAGAATTGTAAACTCCATTTCAGAACAGGTATTTTTTTCAATTTCATGAATCAATTCATATTCCGCTCCTTTTTGATCTTCTCATATGCTTCATTGACCCTTGCGAATTTCTCATCGGCTGACTTTCTGACATCATCTCCGAGATGACTCACTTTATCCGGATGATATTTCATTGCAACCCTTCTGTAAGCTTTTTTAACTTCATCATTGGAAGAAGACGGATCAATCTCAAGAATCTTATAGGAAGAATCCGTTTCGGGAATAAACATGTTCTTTATAGACAAAAAATCACCCGAAGCAACTCCCAGGTATGAAGATATCTTTTCAATTATCTGAATCTCCGAAGTGTGGATCACGCTGTCAGCCAGAGAAATATTGAATAGCAAGTGCAGCAATTGCAGACGCGATGAATAATCCATATTTCCCCTTATCTGAAGACAGACATCCCTGACAGGTATTTCCTGTTTCAGGATATCTTTTAATGTAAGCAATGCCTGTTTTGCAGATTCCTGGCCAAATTGCCTGACAAAAAACTGTTTAACATAATCGAGCTCAGATTTTACGACCTTCCCGTCAGCTTTCATAACTGCTGCGACAAGGACCAGGAGACTCATTCCGAAATCACCCTGACTGGTTCTTACAGATCCGGTAGTATAAGTTGAAGTTTGAACAGTTGTTCCATCTATCATGGAGCCAACGAGAAAACCCAGAAGTCCTCCTATCGGACCACCCATTGCAAAGCCCAGTCCTCCGCCAATCCATTTTCCAAAGATTCCCATATTCAGCTTTAAGAATTAATAGATCTTAGTATATCCTCATGTATCTCAAGGATTGCAGGTATAATCATATCATTTTCGGAATTATTGATTATATAATGTGACAGTTTAATCCTTGTTTCATCATCCATCTGGTTATTTATCCTTTCCATTACCTGTTCTCTCGAAAGCTTATTCCTCTGAATTACTCTTTCAACTCTTTCTTCGACCGGTGCAACGACCGTTGCTATTCTGTCAACAAATTTTGAAGCCCCGCTTTCAAAGAGAATTGCTGCCTCCATGATTACATATGGTGAAGTCTGGTCCAATGCCCATTTGATGAAGTGATCAATCACAACAGGGTGAACAAGCAGATTAACCTTCTCAAGCAGAGCCTTGTCATTAAAGATCAGTCTGGCAAGTTCAGCTTTATCAAGACTTCCCGCAGAGTAGAGGTCCTTACCAGCTATCGTATTGATGTCCCTGATTATTCCCTTATCATGCTCCATAATTTCCGTTGCTTCCCTGTCAGCAGAAAAAACAGGAATATTCAGAATATCGAAAACCTTGCAGACGGAAGTCTTTCCGCTTCCGATACCGCCGGTAACACCCAGCTTAAATCCTGGTTTCCCTTTTGTCATAATTTATGTACCTGACTGATTTAAGGTCAATGCTTTTTTCGGATATCCTGTTTATCATCAGATACAGCAGATGATCTGGCAACAACCCTATCGAGGTTAAAGAAGAGTGTATCGGGTTTTATTGATGTGATCTCACATCCCGATCTCATCTGTACATTCAGGCTTTTCATCAGCCCCGATGTCAGTATGTAATAATTCAGCGGCTTATCTCCCGGAACCCTTCGGTAACTTACCTTTGAAATATCAATTATCAGCGGGGCCTTATTGCCTGAAATTCTAAGCTTTAATATTGAATAGCCTGGCCCCTTGAGAAAGAGTTTCAGCTCGGCAGGCTGGTCATCATTTACAATCCTGTCCCTGGGAACATTAGTGAACTTCAGTGGATACTTTATCCCGGCTTCAATCTCTTTGCCAAGTGAATTAAGATACCATAAAATAAATGAAAGGAAAAGGAAGAAAACAAAAACAGCAATATCTCTGTTGAGTGCTCTTACACCTTTCTTCACAAGGAAATCTGACCGGTTACCTATATCCCTTTTCTCCAAAGGATTAAAGTATAGAATTTGTTTTTATACGTCTGCAGTTGGATCTTTCAATAGAGCATTTTTATCAATCTTCAGCTTGATATCACCGCCAACATCAACAGTTACATAATTATCTTTCACTTCATAGACTCTCCCGTATATTCCTCCGGTTGTTATAATTTTATCACCCTTTTTCAGAGAGCTTCTGTAGTTGTTCATGTCCTTCTGCTTTTTCATTTGTGGTCTGATCATGAAAAAGTAAAAGACTACAAAAACCAGGATGAGCGGAAGAAATGTCACAAGGGGGTTACTTTGTCCGGTTGTTCCTCCGGGTTGACCCATTAAAAACAGATACGCGAAATTGGTCATTGTTTCAATTATTAATAGTTATTACTTATTATTGGTCACTACTTCAGCAGTTATCTTTAATAATACAACAGGCTTTGAAGCGTTAGATTTAACAGTTATAGTCTTGGTCTGCATTCCTTCCCTGCCTGAAGTGTCAAATACGACTTCAAGGGTTCCATTGCTTCCGGGAGGAATTGGTTTTTTATCATATTTAGGAACTGTACATCCACAGGTTGTAGTCGCAGAAGAAATGATAAGATTTGACGTTCCTTTGTTATCAAAGGTAAAGGTATAACTGACTTTCTCTCCCGCTGTCACTTTCCCGAAATCGTGCTGATACTCCCTGAAGATTATTACACTTTTACCCGTGCTGTCTGAACCTGAAGAAAATCCTGCTGTACTTCTGCCGGATCCTCCGCTGCAATTTGAAGCTATTATTGCCGCAAATATCATAAATGTCATTATTGCTTTCATCATTAGACTTAATTAATGTCACATGATCAATTCTCGTCTGTTATTGTCTCACCGATCAAACCTCTGCCAAATTTTTTAATCAGGCCCGCATCGCGTATTTCCTTCACTATATTATCAAGAATTCCGTTGACAAAGGTACTGCTTTTTGAAGTACAATAGTATTTTGCGATCTCAATGTATTCATTAAGAGTAACTTTTACAGGTATTTCGGGAAACTCGAGTATTTCAGTTATTGCCAGCTGCATGACAAGAATGTCCATCAGGGCAATCCTGTCAACCTCCCAGTTGGTTGTATTTTTATCAATAAGTTCCGAGCATTTCCCAGTGTTAAGAATGGCTTTTCGGAATAATATTTTCACAAATTCTTCATCTTCAGCATTTTTGAACAAAGGCATCAGAGGAGTTAATTCTCCTGAATCGGTTTTAAACTTTTTAAGAGTTTTTTCAACCATTGATGAGATATATTCCATATCATCATTCCAATAGATGCTTTGTTCCTCAAGATTAGCATTAAGATCTTCAGAATTTGAAAACAGTTCCGTAATAAGCCTGGTAATGAACTTCTTGTCAGAGAGATAATTCTCAGTATCTGACTTCATATAATCATCATACACTTCCCAGACGATCATTTTGTTGTAAAGCAGACGGGGAATATGAGAGTTATTTATCCAGGAAAGTTTTTTATTGGAAACGTATGTTTTAAATTCAATGTTTTTTCTCAGTTGGGCTATAACCTTATTGTCGATGAACCTTCTTCTCGGATTAAGATCTTCGTGAGATGGCATTCTTTTCTGCAGAGCCTGGTCGATTTTTTCACCTGCTATATCCGCAAGCTCCAGAACAAGTAACAGTAAATAATGATAAAGGTCATAACTCTTTCCTATGCTGAACATCAATTCCGTCTCGGCCTGGGCAAGATTCTCATCCTCCCTGCGGTTAAAAGCATAAAGTGCCATCAAAGCTTTTATACGTAATAATCTTCTGCTTATCATCAGTAAAGAACCTCAAATTTCCGCTGCAAAAATACTCTTTTTCCCTTACCCTCAAAACAACATGACAAAATTAAGGACAAATAATCTGTCAGGTTTTGATTTGATAAAATAATTGTTACATTTGACAATACAAAACAAAACCCTAACACTAACTGACTTAGAAATGGAAGAAGAAGCCGGAATACAGGAAGTCATAAACGGGCATGAGGATAAAATCATAAAAGAAGAAATTTTCACCAAAGTGGTGCGTGCCGGTAAGAGAACCTACTTTTTTGACGTGAAAGCTACGAGGAAAGATGATTATTACCTGACTATTACCGAAAGCAAAAAGCGCTTAGGTAAAGAGGGTAAAGTATTTTACGAAAAGCATAAGATCTTTCTTTACAAAGAAGATTTTGAAAAGTTTTCGGAAGGATTAAAGGATGCCGTTACATACATTGGTAATGGTAAAGAGGTGTCACCAGTCTCCGAACCTGTATCCTTTGCGGAAGTCAGCGACGAGAAGAGCCCCCTGACAGGTGAGGAATTCACAAACGTCGAGTTCGAGGATCTTGGCAAGAAGTGATAAGTATTATTTAAATGTCTGATTACATACTCCTTGTTCTGGCGATCATTTTTATGATCATTGGGATAATCGGATGTCTGGTACCAGTATTGCCCGGGCCGCCTCTAAGTTTTCTTGGATTAATATTTCTTCACCTTTCAAGGTTCGCACAATTCACAACTGCAACCCTGATTATTCTTGGGATCCTTGCTGCATTGGCAACAGTTCTGGATTACATTGTGCCTGTATGGGGAACCAGGAGGTTCGGTGGGTCAAAGTATGGGACAAGAGGTGCAACTGTCGGGCTGATAATTGGCTTCTTTCTTGGTCCGCTGGGAATAATTTTAGGCCCCCTCATCGGTGCGTTTGTAGGAGAAATGATCTTCAAAGATGATATGAGCTATGCCTTTAAGGCCGGATTCGGCAGTCTCCTGGGATTCCTTACAGGGATAGGCCTGAAGCTTGCAGCTTCCTTTATTATGACTTTTTACTTTGTGAAGGAACTTATTTCATAGACCTCTCCCTAAATCCCTCTATTCTTTAGACCTCTCCCTAAATCCCTCTATTCTTAGGCCTCTCCCTAAATCCCTCCCCAGGGGGGAGGGACTTAACTATGTGATTATCATCTCACTACTTAGGTCGATTAAAAAATCAAAATCCATTAACCGCAAAGGTCGCAAAGGTTTTACGCAAAGGTCGCAAAGAACTGAATTATAATGTTTTGACTTTGCGTACTTTGCGCCTACTTTGCGTGCTTTGCGGTTAAATTGAGACTTTTTCAACACCCCAATGTCGCCACCATCACTGCCTTAATAGTATGCAGCCGGTTCTCTGCTTCATCGAAAACTATAGAGTGTTTTGATTCAAACACATCCTCCGTTACCTCCATACCGTTGAGACCGAATTTTTTAAAAATATCCTCCCCTACTTTTGTTTCCCTGTTATGAAATGCCGGCAGACAATGAAGAAATTTTACTGCAGGATTTCCTGTCAATTCAATAACATTCATATTCACCTGGAAAGGTTTCAATAATCTGATTCTTTCTTCCCAGACAGAATCAGGCTCACCCATAGATACCCATACATCGGTATAAAGAAAATCAGCGCCTTTTACTGCCTCCCCGACATTCTCAGTAATTGTGATCTTTGCACCTGTCTCAGTGGCAACTGCTTTGCATTTTGTGACCAGATCATCTGATGGCTGATAAGCCTTAGGAGCCGCTATCCTGAAATCGATCCCCATTTTGGCAGAACCAACCATAAGTGAATTCCCCATATTATACCGGGCATCGCCCAGATAGCAAAAGACCATCTTATTAAGGGGCTTATCAGAATGTTCTATCATTGTAAGGAAATCAGCAAGTATCTGAGTCGGATGAAATTCATTTGTCAGACCGTTCCATACAGGTACCCCGGCATACCTTGCAAGCTCTTCGACTATGTCCTGGCCATAACCACGGTATTCAATTCCGTCAAACATGCCGCCAAGCACTCTGGCTGTATCTTTCATCGATTCTTTCTGGCCTATCTGTGATCCGGTGGGTCCCAAATAAGTTACATGTGCACCCTGATCATATGCTGCCACTTCAAATGCACAACGTGTGCGTGTGGATGCTTTTTCAAAAATGAGAGCAATATTCTTTCCCATAAGGTATTTTTTCTCATTACCATTTTTTTTTGCTTTTTTAAGCTCTGCAGCCAGATCGAGAAGATATGTGATCTCTTCAGGCGTAAAATCAAGAAGTTTAAGGAAATGACGGTTGTGAAGATTTGTGTCATCGTGATAATTTTTAAAATATAAGATTAAAGACAAATTTAAAAAGAGTAATGAAGTTATGAAATCCTGCAAAGCGGGAACAAAAGTAAAAAGATAAAAGCAAAATCAAAAAGAGTTAATCATCGCCGGTCATCCTCATACTCCATGGTAATCTTCGACCCATATTTTTTATCAGCCAGCTTGAACGCTTCAGTTATAACGCTCTTTTTGCCGCCATTTTTGATAAATCTAAGGCAAGCCTCAATCTTGGGTGCCATGCTCCCTTTGGTAAACTGCCCTTCATTCAGATATTTCAGGGTATCATTGTAATTTAGAAATTCCCTGATCTGCTGATCAGGCTTTTTATAATTAATATATATATATGGAACGTCGGTAAGGATATAAAACTCATCAGCACCTATCTGTGTTGCCAGAAGTGAAGAAGCAAGATCCTTATCAATAACTGCTTCAGCCGGCCTTACATCTTTCTTTTCATCAATATATACCGGAACCCCTCCCCCGCCTGCCGCAATTACAATATTTCCCTTCCTCGCAAGATCACTTATAATTGATTCATTGATCACACCAACAGGAACCGGAGATGGAACAACTCTCCTGAATCCACCCTGTGTTTTGACTTCCTCCTGAATATCCATCCTTTTTTTTTAGTAAGATCGTCAGCCTGCTGCTTTGAATATATTTTACCTACTCTTTTCTGCGGATCACTGAAAGCTGGATCATTTATATCTACCAGTACCTGTGTGACAATACAGATTACATTCTTGCATATCCCATGTTTGTTAAGAACATTCCTGAACATCCTCTCGATCATATATCCTATTCCTCCCTGTGAATCAGCCACACAGATATCAACAGGCATCTGCGCTATACCATACAATTGTTCGCCGGCATCATTCCTCATCAGGATATTTCCAACCTGTGGGCCATTTCCATGAGTTATTACCAGATCGTAACCTTCATTTATCAGGAAAATAAGGTTTTCAAGTGTCTCAGTAGTGTTTTGTTCCTGTTCATCAATAGTCCCGATCTGATCGCCTCTTAACAGAGCATTGCCCCCCAGGGCAACAACCGCAAGTTTCTTTTCCATATTCTTAAGAATAATCCAGAGATCAATATTTATCCTCAGAGCTCACAAAAGTACCAAAATTCAAATAATTCCTTATCACAGCAGGTTCAATAGAAATCTTAATGAATTTCGCTGTAAGATCAGATAGGCGGATTAATCTCATAAAAATCAAGTGATAGAATTGAAGTTAAAAAAAAATACTACATTTACGAAATTCAAAATACTACCAGATAAGTGAGATTCAGCTATGTATTGTTCATTGCGGTAATCTTCGCGATGACAGGTTTCTCCTGTAAGGAAAAAGGGGGGAAATATATAAATCAGGGAGAAATCCATTATAACATAGATTATATAGGTAATTTCGGAGCAATGCCGAAAGAGGTTCTGCCTAAAAATCTTATTGTATCATTTAAAAATGATAAAATCCTCTTTGAAATGATCTCTTCATTTGGAAATTCCGGAATACTTAATCTGGCAAATCCTGAAGAAGGAATTTTCGATACTTATTTCAGCCTTTTCACCTTAAAATATTTCTATCCGGTTCAACCCGGCGAACAATTTCCCGGTTTTGAAGCAATGAATGGAATGTCGATCAAAAAAACAGCAAAAACATCTGTAATATGCGGATTCAATTGTAAAAATGCTGAAGTCACTTTGCCTGGAGTAAAGGATAAAGTGTTTGAAATATGGTATACCAATGAGATAAATGTTAAAAATCCAAATGCTGCCACTCCATTTAGTCAGATTGATGGAGTGCTTATGAGCTTTTTCTTTTTTCTGGGATCTGCAGAACTTCATTTCGATGCAGAAACAGTTTATAAAAAAGAAATTCCTGATGAAGAATTTGAAAGAAGAGAAAAATTCACAAGAGTATCAAGGGAGGAAATCGACAAGTTCATTAATAAAATGATCAGTCTTTAGGAATGTATTATGTATTATAGGCGATAGGCGATTCCGATATTCATCATTCCATATTTCAAATTATCCCTCACGAATACAAAATCATTGGCCTGCTTTTTGTGTAAGACTCAAAATTATTACCTTTGGGTTGCGTTTAAAAAACGATAACTGTCTTGAAAAATTTAACCAGGAGATGACTAAAGAGAAGGAAGATACCGGTAAAAAAAATGCAAAAGCTACAAAGAGCGCTGTAAAATCCAAATCCTTTTTTACCGATGAGAGGATTAAATTTGTCATTGGAATTCTCATAACCGGCTTTGCATTATATCTCCTGCTGGCTTGTGTTGCATATCTTTTCTGGTGGAAAACCGACCTCAGTATAGCTGATTCCGATATAGTTTCAGGTCCCGATATTGCTGTAAAAAACTGGTCAGGCAAAAGCGGCCATTTTCTTGCTAAAATGATTATTAATAATGGCTTTGGATTTGGTGCATTTTTTATCCCGCTGATTTTTGGTTCCGTCGGCCTATACCTTCTCAAGTTCCCGAAAATAAAGCCTTTTAATCTCATTGTCAAGTTTTCTTTTGCAGCAATTATTCTTTCACTGCTTCTCGGTTTCATCTTCAGTAATTCAAATGTGTACCTGGGCAGCGGACCGGGAGGGGCACAGGGATATCATATCATCAGATGGATGAATGCTTTTATGGGGATGATTGGAACAGGTGTCGTTCTGCTGTTCCTGACAATATCATATCTGGTTTTTGCACTGAAAGTAAAACCGGAATCATTCGGATAAAATTGCCCTCATTTCTGAAATTCAGAAGGAATGCTGAGAAACAAAATGAGACAGATCCCGATCCTCTTTTAGTTCCAGGCTCAGATGCGGCAGGTCAGGACTACAAATCCAATGAAAATAAAGGAAAAAGTGACCAGAAAGTTGATTTTGTTGTAAAAACTACAAAGCAATATGCTGAAGATGATGATACTGATGAAGAAATCCCTGAACTGGTGTCAACCGGTTCCATAATCCGGGATTTTGATAATGACAAATCCTCCGTCGCGCATGCCGAAGATGTACCACTCAATATTACCCGTCCTGAGGTGCTCGATACCCTTCCCGATCATGAGGTTGAGAAGATAATGGGAGATTATGATCCCCGTCTTGATCTTTCGAGATATAAATTTCCTCCTGTTTCAATTCTGAAAGAACATAAATCAGATACCGCTTTTGATAATACTGAAGTTTTTGAGAATAAAGAAAATATAATAAAAACCCTGGGCGATCATAAGATCAGCATAAAAAGCATTTCAGCGACAGTTGGTCCTACAGTAACACTGTACGAGATCGTACCGGAACGCGGAGTGAGACTTGCACGCATAAAATCACTTGAGGATGATATAGCACTGAATCTTTCTGCTCTGGGAATAAGAATTATCGCTCCAATCCCCGGAAGGGGAACTGTAGGTATTGAAGTACCGAATAAAAAACCGGAAATGGTCTCAATGCGATCTCTTGATTACCTCAAAAGCATTTCAGGAAACAAAATTCGATATTGCGCTTGCACTTGGCAGAACAATCACAAATGAACCATATATTGTCGATCTGACTAAAATGCCGCACCTGCTTGTTGCCGGGGCAACTGGTCAGGGAAAGTCCGTGGGGATAAATGCAATAATAACTTCAATTCTATATAAGAAACATCCTGCCGAGGTCAAATTTGTTCTCATCGATCCTAAAAGAGTGGAATTACCTCTCTATATGAAGATTGAAAGACATTTTCTGGCAAAGCTTCCTGATGAAGAGGATGCTATTATCACTGATACCCAAAAAGTTATTAAAACACTTAATTCTTTGTGCATTGAGATGGATAACAGGCTGGAACTGCTTAAAGCTGCCCAGTCGCGGAATATCAAAGAGTACAACGAAAAATTTATTTCACGAAAGCTTAGTCCTGAAAAAGGACATAAATACCTGCCATACATTGTTTTGATCATCGATGAGTTTGCTGATCTGATAATGACAGCAGGAAGGGAAATTGAAGGACCGATCGGCAGGCTTGCACAGCTTGCCAGGGCTATTGGGATCCATCTTATTATCTCCACTCAAAGACCATCAGCAAATATTATTACAGGATTTATCAAGGCAAATTTCCCGACAAGAATTGCATTCCGTGTTTTTTCATCAATTGATTCACGAACAATTCTTGATGCAACAGGAGCTGACAGGCTGGTCGGACGGGGTGATATGCTGGTTTCTTCAGGAAATGAACCTGTAAGGGTCCAGTGTGCGTTTATTGATACTCCTGAAATTGAAGAGCTTACAGATTTTATCGGATCACAAAAAGGTTATGCCGATGCCATGCATCTTCCGGAATTTGTTGACGACAGCGAATCAGGTGTTCTGGATGTGGATCTGCGCAAAAGAGATCCCATGTTCGATGAAGCTGCAAGGCTGGTTGTTCAGCATCAGCAGGGATCAACCTCACTTATCCAGAGAAAACTCTCGATAGGATACAACAGGGCAGGAAGAATAATAGACCAGCTTGAAGCTGCAGGAGTCGTTGGCCCGTTCGAAGGAAGCAAAGCCAGGGATGTACTGTGCTCCGACTTTATCGCTTTGGAACAGATTTTGAAGCGACTGGAGTAAAACCGTTAAAATGAGATCCATTCTTATATTCTTGCTTTTTCTTCCCCTGATTTCACTGAATATGATAGCTCAGAATGATCAGGAAGCGATATCGATCCTTGACAAATTCGCTGACAATGCTTTTAAAGCCCCTTCAGTTTCAATGAAATTTGAGCTGATTACGGTGAATCAAACCGATAATACAAATGATACACTTGCAGGATCAATCATTCTCAATAAGGATAAATACAAACTTGATCTCCCAGATAATATTGTCTGGTTTAATGGAGAGACATCATGGAGTTATCTTCCTGCAGAAAAAGAAGTTACAATTACAAAAGCCGACAAGAAAGATAATTCATTTCAAAACCGTCCTTCACTGGTATTCTCAATGTACAAAAAAGGTTATAAGAGCCGGCTGATTGAAGAAAAATCCGATTCATATATTATAGATCTTTATCCTGAAGATATTAAAAGTGATCTCCTGAGGGTCCGGCTTACAATTGGGAAACCTCATCTTGATCTCATCAGTCTTGAATATAAGAGGAGTGATGGCATTATCATTACTCTTCGTGTGAAGGAATATAACCTGAATGTAAAACCCGATGCCGGCGCTTTTATATTCAATCCTGAAAAATTCAAGGAAGTAGAGGTTATAGATATGCGTTAATCAGCAGATAAATTTCTTTCCGGGTAAGCAATCCTCACATGATAGATATTTGATAATCTTCTTTTAAATGCACTCTTAATATCAGAAATATCCTTGAATGTCAGGGGAATATCTGAAAATTGCCCATCCTGTTCCTGGAGGTAAACTATTCTTTCAACAAGTTCACTTATAGACTCTTCAGAATACTTTACCAGGCTGCGTGAAGAAGCTTCCACTGCATCAGCCATCATTATGACTGCGGTCTCTTTTGAAAATGGTTTTGGACCGGGATAGGTAAACTCCTTCTCCTTGCTCGTATCCCATGGGTGACGGTCGGTGTATTTCTTAAAGAAATAATAAGCCACCGTAGTTCCATGATGTGTTCTGATGAAATCAATGATCTGGATCGGAAGTTTAAAATTTTTTGCCAGGATTACTCCGTTTTTAACATGATTTATTATCACTTTTGCACTTTCCTCAGGTTCCAGTTTATCGTGAGGACTTGATCCATCTGTCTGATTTTCAATATAATAATTTGGATTTGCTATTTTACCGATATCATGGTACAGTGCTCCTGTTCTTACAAGCAAAAGGTTCGCCCCGGTTACTCTTGCAGCTTCTTCAGCAAGGTTTGCTACCTGCAGTGAATGCTGAAATGAACCGGGAGCCTCATCAGCAAGCTTTCTCAAAAGGGCCTGATTTGTATCTGCAAGTTCAAGAAGTGTAGTATCTGAAAGAAAGAAAAACTTCTTTTCAAAAATAAACATGACAGGATAACTTATAAGAACAAGTAATCCATTGCCGGCAAACAGGTAAAAGGCAGTAAGTTTTACATTGACAAGACTGCCATCGTGCATGAGGCTTAATCCTAAATAAAGAATTGAATAACTTATTACTACAATCACTGCAGTAAATAATAATTTAGCTTTCCTGTAAATATTTGTCATTGTAAAAATTGCAATCATTCCTGAAATAAAACTCATAAATATGAACATGAACGGATCAGGAACCATAAATCCTGATAGCATCAGTGTAATCAGCAAGATAAATAATGCCAGTCTGGCATCATAAAATGTCCTAATTACTACAGGAATGATAACAACCGGAATAAGGAACAGTATATTCCGATCAGCAAACGTCATGGCATATCTGGTTAAGGTAACGAATGAAAGGATCATAAGAATAATAAACAGTGTCTTTCGGGTTACATCAAGCACGTCACTGCGGAAATGTGCAAGAAAAAACCATAAAACAAGGTAACAGGATGAAACAGGTATAAAGATCCCGATAATTCTCACAAGACCTTCCTTTTCACCGTGAGGCCAGATCGCAACAACAATTATCGTGCTTAGGATGAAGTAAATAAGATTTAAATATTTGTTTTCTGGTTGGCTTCCAAACATCCTGAATTCAGACATTGGCGATATTTTTGATGACCTGGTTTGAGATTGTAAAAATATAAAATGAAATTCAGGATTATTTACTAATTTTGATCCAAATAATTCGGGAGATGGAAAATTATATATGTGAGAATGTATTTGTACCTCTCAGATCGGGTCCTTCACATAAAACAGAGATGCTGAGCCAGGTACTTTTTGGTGAGAAATATTCTGTTGTGGATAAGTCAGGCACCTGGATGAAAATTGAAACTCTGTTCGACACCTACCCGGGATGGATCGATATGGATCATCTGCAGCACTCACTGGTTGAAGACGGTTCATCCGGACATGTATTGAACAGATCTCTTCTTTGTTATAAAAACGATAAGACGAAAATGGTTCTTGAGGCAGGGTGTGAGATCTATAATCCTGATTTTGAAGACAAATCATTTTATGATAGGGAACAACGATATACCACCGCCAAAGAATTCAGCAATAATTTTATTTCAACAAATGATTCAATTACCGATTCAGCAATGAAATTTATAAACAGTCCCTATATCTGGGGAGGAAGGATACCTTCAGGAATCGATTGTTCAGGTCTTACACAGCTTGTTTATAAAATTCACGGGATTAAGATTCCCCGCGACAGCTGGCAACAGGCCGAGGCCGGAAAAGTAATTGATTTTATTGATCAGGCTGAGCCCGGAGATCTGGTTTTTTTTGATAATGAACAAGGCAAAATATCTCATGTCGGGATGATTTTGTCGAGGGGGCTTGTGATCCATGCTTCAGGAAGAGTAAGAATTGATTCGATCGATCATCAGGGGATCTATAAATCAGAAATTGGCGGCTATTCACATAAATTGAGTACAATAAAAAGAATTGTATTTGAACCCAAATCATCAGATCTCTCTTTTTAATTTTACCTTATTTGTGTTTGGTGCTAAAGCATAATGATTTTCGAATTAATCAGTTTAAGGATTTCTTCTTCAGCTTCCATAGCTTTGGATTCTATGCTTTCTCCTCTGGCAATTACATCTTTCACAAAGACTTTATCCTTTAGTCCGGAGGCATTGATCTTAACATTCAGAAATGCACCTCTTATGCACGACCGAATAGCCAATGCCCCTACTCCTGCATCACTTATAGAGTTCGGATTACCATTTTCAACCATCTCATTTATTAATTCAAATCCTGAATAAGCAGTTTCCATTACTTTTAATGGAACAAGGATCGCATTTTTTGTTGCCTCCTGAACTGAATATTCTCTCAGCTTCTTTTCTTCTTCAGATTTTTTTGGAAGTGAAAATGCTTCCATTATTTTTTTAAAAGCCTTCGTATCCTCATCAACCATTTCAAGAAGATCATTCTGAATTTCTTTCCCTTTTTCAGCCCAGTCTGAAAATTCTTTCCACCTGTCGTCCCATCCTCTTTTATGGCTCGAAAGATTTGCAACCATTGTACCAAGAGCTACCCCCAGCGCACCTATATAAGCCGAAACAGAACCTCCTCCGGGAGCAGGTGAATCAGAAGCAGTTTCATCCATAAATGCTTTCAGATTCATTTCAATCAGTTTGCGTTCACTTTTTTCTGCCATAACAAATTCAATTATTTTTTCTTCAGGTTTAAAATGATGGATGTCATTCAGTCCCATTGATTTAATGGCTATTCTGATCAGTTCATCATCGGATACTCCTGCTGACATCTGCTGTTTTGCAAGAAAATAACGTCCTGCATCCAGCAAAGACTTCAGAGGGATCAATCCGACAAGTTCTGATCCTGTTACCCTTACACCCCTGTGCATCCGCTTTGCGGCACACTTCATCGAAAGCCATATGAACAGGCGTTACGGAGATATTTGTCAGATTCATTGATATCTGAGCAATTCCGTATTCTTCAATATACCAGCCTATTGCTTTAACGGATTTCAGTGAACCAGGTATCATAACTTTTTCCCCGTTCTCATCCTTCACAACTTTTCCTGTTACCTATCACCTTCTCTTTTTGGCCGTCCTTTTTCTCTTACATCATATGCTATTGCATTTGCACGTCTGATTGAAGTAGTATTCAGATTCACATTAAAGGCAACAAGAAAGTCTCTTGCACCGACAGCTGTGGCCCCCGATCGTTCATTGAATTCGGACGGTCCGAAATCGGGTTTCCATTCGGGATCTGCAAGTTTTTTTCTGAGTCCTTCATATTCCCCTGACCTGCAGTTTGCCAGGTTTCTTCTTTCCGGCTTTCTGGCTGCATTTTCATAACAATAAACCGGTATACCCAGTTCATCTCCTATCCTTTCAGCAACTTTATGAGCAATATAACAGTCTCTTCCATTGTGATTCCTGAAACCGGTATAAAAGGACAAACATCAGTTGCTCCCATTCTTGGATGTGCACCATGATGCTTTGACATATCAATAACTTCTGAAGCTTTTTTAACTGACAGGAACGCCGCTTCAGAAACCGCATCGGGATTTCCAACAAAAGTCACAACTGTTCTGTTGGTATCTTTTCCGGGGTCCACATCAAGCAATTTCACCCCTTCCACTGACTCAATTACATCGGTTATCTGCTTTATTATTGCCATGTCCCGGCCTTCACTGAAATTCGGAACACATTCGATGATCTTCTTCTCCATATAAATACTATATTTCATTACAATTACTACATGAGACTATATGTCAACTC
The DNA here is from genome assembly GCA_963791065.1 of uncultured Bacteroidales bacterium. GTDB lineage: Bacteria > Bacteroidota > Bacteroidia > Bacteroidales > VadinHA17 > LD21. Next base: position 33,753 of record CAWBQN010000014.1, on the reverse strand, counting down.
CTGCATTTTGCCTCTCCCTATATCCCTCCCCCAGCTTGTATTTTGCCTCTCCCTCTTCTATTTTGCCTCTCCCTAAATCCCTCACCCAGGGGGGAGGGACTTAAATCATTAATATAGTGCAGTTTGCCCCCTTTTCTTTTAGGGTTAATTAAGTTGTACTCTGGCCACCCCTGCCCTCCTAAGGGGGGTTAAATCGCATTTCTAAAGGATATTAATCTTCAGATGAGCGCCTTAGCCCCCCTTTAGGGGGGGTGGGGGGTAAATTTTCCCTTTTAGTATTACAGTATCTATCAGATTACTTCCAAATGCATAAGGCATAAATTCGTAAGATGGTATCTCTTTGGTAATAAATACATTAGCTACCTTCCCTCTTGCAATTGAACCATGTGTTCCAGAAATCCCCATTGCATATGCAGAATTTATTGTTACCGCATTAATTACCTCCTCCGGAAGCATTTTTAATTTAATACAGCCAAGCGACATTATAAATTTCATATTGCCCGATGGAGATGAACCAGGATTATAATCAGATGCCAGAGCAACAGGCAGACCCGCATTTATCATTTTTCTTGCGGGAGGATCGGTCATTCCAAGAAAAAAAGCTGATCCCGGAAGCAATGTAGGCATCGTTTCCGATCCCTTCAGAGCATTTATTTCATCATCTCCGGTAAATTCGAGATGATCAACAGAAAGAGCATTATATTTTACTCCTGCCTGGATCCCCCCTGAATAATCCAGTTCATTTGCATGAATCTTAGCTGTGAGTCCATATTTCATTCCAGCCATTAATATCCTTTCAGTATCCTCAACAGTGAAGAATCCGTTATCGCAAAAAACATCTATAAAATCCGCCAGCTCTTCAGAAGCAACAACCGGTATCATTTCATTTATTACAAGGTCAACATATTTTCCTCTGTTATTTCTATATTCCTCAGGGATTGCGTGGGCACCCAGAAAAGTAGCTTTTACCTCGAGCGGACATGTATCTTTAATTCTCTTAATTACCCTAAGCATCTTTAGTTCATCCTCGAGGTTCAGACCATATCCGCTTTTTATTTCAACTGCTCCTGTACCTGAAGCAATGATCTCGTTTATCCTGTTTTCTGATTGTTTATATAGCTCATCTTCTGATGTTTCGTGAAGTTTTGCAGCTGAATTAAGAATCCCTCCTCCCCTTCTTGCTATTTCCGCATATGATAATCCTTTTATTTTGTCAATATATTCTATTTCGCGGCTTCCTGAATAAACAAGGTGTGTATGAGAATCGCAGAATGAAGGAAAAACAAATTTTCCGGTTGCATCTATAATTTCAAATCCATTATTTTTACTCAGCATGTCTTTTATCCGGGGCTCGTTCATTTTCCCAAATTCTTCAATAAGTCCATTCCTGATATAGAGACAGGCATCATAGACTGAAGAGATCTCAGCCATTTGGTAACCGCAAACTTTCAATCTGGGATAATCTTCAGTCTGAACAAGACACTTTATATTTTTAATAAGTAAGCCGGTAAGCATTTAGTCGTATAAATAAGGTCCTAAGGTAGCAAATATTAAAAAAAGTGACTGTAATTTCCATTTTTCTTTATCTTTAACGCTATGAACCTAAACCTATAACCCATGAAAAAGACTTTTTTAGTTTTTCTTCTGTCAGTTTTTGTATTGTCACTTTCAGCACAGGAGAAAAAAGTAAAAACCGGATGGAACTTCGGCGGAGCATTACCTGCTATAACATATGACTCTGATCTCGGATTTGAATATGGAGCACTTGCAGAGTTTTTTAACTATGGTGATGGCAGAAGTATCCTGATTTTATTGATCATACCTATACTGAAATATCACGGTACACCAAAGGAAGTGGGATTTACAGGTTTATGTTCGAATCACGTCACCTTATACCGGGAGTTTATTGGATAAGTGATCTAAGTTATCTTCCAAACAGGGCAGCCACTTTTTACGGGTTCAATGGATATGAATCAGTCTTTAATAAAAACTGGATGGATGATGATTTATCTTCAGATATCTACAGATCAAGAATGTTTTATCGTTATCAGAAAAACCAGTTCAGATTTAAGAATGATTTCCAGGGAAAACTCTCCGGAGATCATTTAAAATGGAGTGCAGGTCTGGCTTTTCAGGATTTTACAACAAGTTCTGTAAATATTGATAAGCTTAACAAGGGGAAAAAAGATTTGCTTCCTTCGGTCGATTCCGTTCCGGGTCTCTTTGAACGGTACCAGGCACTTGGTATTATTCCGGCTGATGAGGTCAATGGAGGATGGATCAATACTCTTAAAGTCGGGCTTACCTGGGATAGCCGTGATAACAGACCTAACCCCATGAAAGGTCTCTGGACAGAGATAGGAATTGCGGTTGCTCCTAAATTCATGGGAAACAACTGGGGATTTTCAAAACTATATATAATTCATCGTCAATATTTTACCTTAATTGAAAAGAACCTTTCATTCGTTTACCGTTTAGGATATCAGGCTACAATTTCGGGTCATGCTCCATTCTTTTACGAATCAGAGGTAATTACCTCAAGGTTAACCGGTGCAACTTCAGAAGGTTTGGGTGGTTCAAAAACATTAAGGGGAATTTTACTGGACAGAGTAGTGGGTGACGCCTTTTTCATGGGTAATGTCGAACTGCGATGGAAACCGCTGTATTTCAAATTGTTTAAACAGGACTGTTATATTGGACTGAATGGATTTTATGATTTCGGAAAGACTACAAAGGATATCAAACTTCCGACAAATCTTCAAGCCACTTTTAGTGAAAAATATCCTACTGAAGAGTACTCCGATTTTTTTAAGCCTGGACCCGACAAACTCCATCAGAGTGCAGGAGTCAGTGTAATGGTTGTTTACAAGCAGAACTTTGTCGTTGCGATTGACTGCGGTAAGGCATTGAATGTTCAGGATGGTAATATCGGATTCTCAATCGGATTGAATTACCTGTTCTAGGCACCAAAACACTCTAAAAATTATATGTGGTGTAGGGACTGGTCGCGACCAGTCCCTGCACCACATTTTAACATTCAGAATCCCTTCAGAAAATAAGCCAGTGCCACTCCAAGATAATTACCTACTATATAGCCTATTATGCCTCCGGTAATTCCTGTGACTATAACATCCTTATTTTTAAGGGCATTGGCAACCAGCGGTACAAAAGGAGGTGAAAAAATAAATGCGGCAGATGTAATCAGGAAATTGTCAGCATCAATTCTGAATATTTTTGCCAGAATAATGTGAAGGATAAGCGATCCAAAATAACACCAGGAAATAAATAAGATAAGATTAAGCATTCCTGTGCCGAACATTATCCTGATGTTTGCCATTGAAGCAACTGTGAGTGAAAATACCAGTATCAGGTACATCCCAAGCTGAAACGTCTTTTCAATATGGTTAATCTTTTTTGAAAGCGACAGTAGCAATCCCAGCGTGGTTATTGACAGGATCACTACAACCATCATGGGAAGTTTGTTCAAAAGCAAAGCCAGACCTCCGGAGAGTGCAAAAATCAGAATGGAAATGCCAAGTGCTCCAGTTAGAGGAAGGAATACTCCTTTCCTGAACATACCTGAATAATCTTCCAGGTTTTGAGTCTGCTGTAAAATTTCTTTTTCATCGCCGTTTATTCCTTTTGATTCTACAAATGGGGGAAGGATGAGCCTGAATAGCTTCGGAGCCACTGTTATAAAAAAGAGTACCAGGAATGCGCCTATGATCATGTCATAGGTGCTTAGAATCACAAAAAGGTTCGCATCTACATTTAAAGCCATTTTTATTGCCACAAAATTCGGGGTTCCTCCTGCATATATTCCTTCAAACATTCCGGCCAGTTTCCAGCTTTCAGGTATTGAGTCTTTCCAGATGAAAAATCCTGCAGTAACCATCACCACGCCAGCAATGAGTGCAAGCAGCACCGAGATAAATCCTTTTTTTGCATATCTTAACCACCTCTTTACATTAAGAGAAAACAGCAATAACGGAAATGCAAGTGGAACAACAATTGATGGAATAATGTCCTGAACCTGAGCTATCTGATTTACCAGAATATCATTATTTGTTGCCTTGCCCTGGATAATCAATGCTTCAACCTCAGTTCGCGGCAGCTCAGGTTTTCCCTGGAGAGCCAGCCTGTAACCAGAGCTTCCCTGTGGCAAGATCCCAGTACTTCCAATAATAAGACCAAAAACGTAAGCCAGAACTATTGAACCAATCTTTTGAAGAAAGGTCCATTTTTTACATAAATAGATAATGACTAATGGAAAAGCAAAATAGAAAATCACCAACAATACAACCTTTATCATAGGATCTGGCTTTAGGTAATTTCAAATATAAAAAAAGCGGCTCACTGAACCGCAAGCCGCTTGAAAAATAGGTTTTTATACTTATTATTTTACTTTCTCTCCACAGTCACATTCATCAAAGCTTTTCTGGTACTGTTCAATGGCCTTAATACTCATTCCCATACTGGAGAATCCTCCATCGTGGAACAGGTTTTGCATTGTTACTTTTCGTGTAAGGTCGGAGAAAAGTGCAACACAATATTCGGCGCATTCCTCGGCTGTGGCATTGCCAAGAGGTGACATCCTTTCCGAAAAATCGATCAACGATTCAAATCCATGAATGCCACTTCCTGCAGTTGTAGCTGTAGGTGATTGCGAGACCGTATTAACCCTCACCTTCCTGTCGCGACCGTAGATATATCCGAAACTACGCGCTATAGACTCAAGCAGAGCCTTTGCATCACCCATATCATTATAACCCGATAAAGTCCGTTGCGCTGCAACATATGATAATGCCACCACTGATCCCCACTCATTTAGTGCATCAAGCTTATAAGAAGTTTGAAGGACGCGGTGAAAACTTAACGCCGAGATGTCGAATGTCTTCAGCATATTTTCATAGCTTGTCTGCTCGTAGGGTATATCTTTCCTCACATTAGGCGACATTCCGATAGAATGAAGAATAAACTCGAACTTACCTCCAAAAATCTTCATGCTTTCAGATAACAGATTCTCAATCTCGTCCATTTTGGTCGCATCGGCAGGAATAATCTGGCTATGTGTGATCCCCGCCAGTTCCTTAATTGTTCCCATCCTTATGGCGACCGGAGAATTGGTTAGAACAAGATCGGCTCCTGCTTCCCAGGATTTAATGGCAACCTGCCACGCTATTGATTTTTCGTTAAGAGCACCAAAAATGATTCCTTTTTTCCCTTGTAGAAGTCCTTTTCTCATTACATTCATTATAAAGTATATTTGTAATCAGCGCAAATCAGTGTTTCCGACAGCTATCAGAACTGCGGGAACATCTATCCTGCGGAAAGGGATTTTCTCTTAGTTAATTCCGGCCTTCAGAAGCTCCCGGGCATTTTTCATAGCTGTCTCTGTAACTTCGCTGCCGCTTAGCAATCTGGCGACTTCGAGTATTCTTTCCTCGTGAGATAACAACTTAACCCGGGTAAATGTTGAACTTTCAGTATCATCTTTATAAACATGATAATGCTTGTTTCCACGCGAAGCAACCTGTGGAAGATGGGTTATATTGATGACCTGCATATATTTTCCCATCCCCGATAAAATTTGACCAACCTTGTCAGCTACCTCTCCAGAAACACCGGCGTCTATCTCGTCAAAAATGATGGTCGGCAGATTATTGTTCTTAGTCAGCAGCGATTTGAGACTAAGCATGACCCTTGATAATTCGCCACCGGATGCAATCCTGGCCAGGTTCTCGGGTGCTGTCTGTTTGTTCGCGGAAAATAGAAAATCAGCATGATCGATACCTGTCGGAGTAAATTCATCAAGAGCAGTCAGTAAAATTCTGAATTTTGCATTTGGTATTCCAAGTTGTTTGAGTAATGCAGTAACACGTGATTCAATCTCCGGTAATACGCTCTTACGTTTTGTTGATATCTCTTCTGAAATGGTCTTCAACAATTTAACATTTTTTTCAAGCTTAGTTCCAAGTTCAACCAGTCTCTCATCGCTTGAAACAATAGAATTAATGAGGTCTCTTATCTCTTCTTTTTTCCGGATGAGTCCGTTAAGATCCGGTACCCTGTGTTTCTGGATAAGTGAATAGATAATATCGAGCCGGTTGTTGATCCGGGCCAGCTTTTGCGGATCCGCTTCGATGGATACAGCCAGCTTTTCAATCTCTGCTGCCAGGTCATCAAGTTCTATAAGAGTTGATTCGGTTCTTGACATCAGACTTTCACATTCCGGAAGGAAGGTCCTGATCTTTCCAAGGTTTATTTTTACATCCCTGAGCATGGACAAAATAGATGCGCCCTCAGTAAAAAACAGGACTGAAGAGTTTGTCAATGCCAGTTTTATCTCCTCTGTATGCCCCAGCAATTCCTGTTCTGCCTCAAGGTCGGCCTGTTCTCCCTGAATTAATTTGGCTTCGTCGAGCTGGCTATACTGAAACTGGTAATACTCAAGATCTGCTTTGTTCTTATCGGCTTTTTCCCTAATTGCGGCGTACTCTTTTTTCAATCTGCGGTAGTCTGAGTAAACTTCGTGGTAATCATTTTTTAGCTTAGCCGTGCCGGAAAAAGAATCAATCAGGCTGAGCTGGAATGAGTTATCACTGAGCATAAGTGTCTGATGCTGCGAGTGAATGTCAATAAGCTTGTCGCCCAGCTCTTTTAGCATATTAACAGTAACGGGAGTATCGTTTATAAAGGCGCGTGATTTCCCTGCTGGGTTTATCTCTCTCCGCATAATTGTAACAGCTTCATAATCAAGTTCATTATTAATAAAGAACTCATTCAGATCATATTCATCAATTCTGAAAGTGCCTTCTACGATACATTTCTCTTTTTTATCAAGAAGAACAGTGGAATCAGCTCTTGTCCCAAGGATCAGCGAAAGTGCGCCCAGTAAAATAGATTTACCGGCACCTGTCTCACCGGTGATAATTGTAAGGCCGTTTTCAAGTTCAACGTCCAGTTCTTTTATCAGAGCATAATTCTGAACGAACAGTTTTATGAGCATAACAGGTTCTTATGGATTGGCTGAATTGATCTTTTCATATTTTGCCTTGTTTGCAGGGTCAATTTCAGTAAGAATCTGCACAACGCGACTTTTTTCCTCAGGGAATGCCCCGGAAAAAATATTAATGAGTTCATCTGACTTTGCATCCATAACAACCTGAACCAAATACATGAAAGGGTCGGGTTTCTTTCTGTAGACATCCTGAATGAGTTTAAGGCTCTCAACCATGCTTGTTCGTGCCTCAGCTATTTTTGATTCCATCTTATCGAGGCCATTCATATTATATTCATACAGGAATTGTCTCACGCCTTCGTATTCTTTGTCGAGAGCATTTTTTACGAGCCAGTATCTGTTACGATTCCGTGATCCATCGTACGGCTTCCATCCGGGCTCAGGAGCATTTTGTGCATTTGTCACAATTTTTTCAGCCATCTGGTAAAATTCTGTTCCGCCGAGAGGAGAAAAAGTGTCATAGTCAAAACCGAGGATCATATAGGTATAATAGGCAAGAACAGAAACAAGACTCGACCTGTACGTACTCGGGTCAAACTCAAGAGGTTGAAATTCCACATACTTGAACTGAAAACTATTGTCGATAAAGTTCAGCATCGTTGATTTATAGGTTGTATTGAATACCGGCCTGCTAAGCTGTACCTGAATTGTTCCCCGAAATTCGTCTGCCGAAAGCTGATCATTGAGGTTAATAAGAATATTGCAATCGATCCTCTCAGCATAGCTGAAAACATGGTTTGTCCAGACAGTATTATTCATAAACTCAAATAGATCGCGCTGCATGCTCTCAAAGACCTGGCGGTTCGATCCCTGTATCCTCTGGGCAGATATCTGCACATTGCAGTTGAGTTCCTGACCGTCGATAATTCCTGGCAGAAGGACAAGTAAAAGAACCAGACAATATTTAAACCGGGAAACCATCATCAATCTTTCCTTTGTTTTATCAATGAAACAATCTTGTTAAGAATATCCTTTGCAGCTTCTTCCTTTGATTTCAACTCAAATTTATCAATATTATTGTTCCTGTCAAGTATTGTAATCTTGTTAGTATCGTGTCCAAATCCGGCTCCATCTTCATTCAGAGAATTTAACACAATGATATCCATGTTTTTCCGCAATAATTTAGCACGGGCATTTGCCAGCTCATTGTCAGTTTCCAGTGCGAATCCGGCGATCAGCTGTGATAGTTTTTTTATCCTCCCCAGGGATTCTGCAATATCTGTGGTGGTTTTAAGTCTTAATACCAGCTCTGATCCGTCTTTCTTGATCTTTTTCCCACGAACGTTTTCCGGGGTATAATCCGCCACTGCTGCTGCGAGGATCGCTATATCGCACGCAGGGAATCTCGAAAGACATTCAGCTGCCATTGATTCAGCTGTTGTAACATGAATAATCTCAACCGAAGTATTTTGTGGTCTTATATTTACAGGACCAAGAACAAGAGTTATATCAGCTCCGTATTCTGCAGCGGCATCAGCCAGTGCAATACCCATTTTACCGGTAGAATAATTGCTCAGAAAACGAACAGGATCAATTGGTTCGCGGGTAGGCCCTGCATTGATGAGAAGATGCTTGCCTCTCAGAGGCTTAAGGTTTTTTTTTTCGAGAAGAAATCACTTATCTCCTTAACTATTTCTTCCGGTTCAGCCATCCTGCCTTTACCTGAAAGGCCACTTGCCAGTTCTCCGCTAGAAGGCTCAAGAATAAGATTACCAAAAGCTTTGAGCGTCTCAATATTTATTATTGTCGACGGATGGTTCAGCATGTCCATATCCATGGATGGTGCAACAAGTACCGGGCATCGTGCAGATAAATAAGTAGTGAGAAGCAAATTATCAGCTACTCCGTTAGCCATTTTAGCTATAGTATTCGCAGTAGCCGGTGCAATAAGAAACAGGTGAGCCCATAAGCCAAGATCGACATGACTGTTCCAGTCACCGTTCTCCCGGTTAAAGAACTCAGTGAACACCTGGTTTTTTGATAATGTTGATAATGTGAGAGGTGTTATGAAATCTTTTGCATGATCGGTCATTATGACCCTGACATCTGCACCATCCTTAACCAGCAACCGGATGACAGTTGCAGTTTTATAAGCTGCAATACCTCCGGTTACACCGATAAGTATGTTTTTGCCTTTCAGCATGCCGATGCTAAATATTACTTCTGTTTAGCAGGATTTTCAGGGTTTCTGTAGAAGATTTTGCCTTCCTCAAGTTCCTGTAAAGCTATCAGTGTTGGTTTCGGGAGCCTCTCGTAGAATTTTGAAATCTCAATCTGTTCACGGTTCTCAAAAACTTCTTCCAGATTGTCGCTATATGATGCAAATTCCTCAAGTTTTTTATTCAACTCCTGTTTCATCTCCACCGAAATCTGGTTGGCTCTTCTCGAAACTACAATTACTGTCTCATAAATATTTCCTGTACCCTGAGTCATCAGGTCAAGATTGCGTGTAACAGTTGTTACGGGTGCCAGTGATTTTCTGTAATCCATAGATATATAATTATTTTACTCCTGTTTCAGGAATCCCTATTTTTAAATATTTATTCGTTTTCTCGTAGATATAGCTAACATCCTTCTCATAACTGCTCTTTGGAAATTCTTCCATAAAAGAGTAATAATCATCAAGTGTTGCCTGATATCTCTCCTTCTGTTTATTTTGTAAACTATTCAGAGCATAAAGATAGAGGGAATTCAGTTTAAGGTACATCATTTTCTCCCTGTACTTTGTATTTGCATTCTCTTTAAGACTATTATTCAGAGCAACAACAGCTGCTTTATACTGTTTCATATCATAATAAAGCTTTGCATTCAGATATGATTTTTCCACCAGTTTATCCTGCAAGTCATTTATACGTTTTCTGGCATCTTCTGCTTTTGAACTATTGGGATATTTGTTCAGGAAAATATTGAAACCCTCAATTGCATTTCTGGTGCTTTCCTGATCCAGCTCGGGACGCGGAGAGATGTCGTAGTCGCATAAAGCTGCCATATAATTTGCTTCTTCAGCATGTTTACCAAAGGGGAACTGATCTATAAATGATTTAAAATAGCTGCCCGCCATTATGTAATCCTTCATACCATAATAAGCTTCAGCGTTCATCCAGTTCAGATCTTCTGCTTCATCGGTGGCTCTGAAACGAGGAAGAATCTGGGTAAGCAGTTCCGTGGTTTTTACATACTCTCCTTTATCATAATACTCCTTTGCTTTTGATTTCTTGAGATCAAAATCAGTGCTCTTCAGGAGTTTCTCATATTCACCGCAGGAGCTTAATAACACAAGAATAATCAGGACAATATGTAATCTGAATCTCATAAAAAAAATTGTTGCGCAAAATTAGGGAAAAAAATCCATTCCAGGCATAAAAACGTAATAATAATGCATTTATTATACTATAAACTGCAGGGTTGGGAAATTAGGTATAAATAGGTATTATCTTAATCCCGTTAATTTTTAAATTTGGGAAAATTTTTAGAAAGGGTTATTATCATGGATATATTTGAAAAGATTAAGAACAACCGTGGTGCTTTAGGTCAGTATCAGGATTTTGGTCACGGATATTTTGCTTTCCCAAAGCTTGAAGGTGAAATTGAACCTCATATGAGATTCAAAGGAAAAGAAGTTCTTACCTGGAGTCTGAATAATTATCTCGGTCTTGCCAATCATCCGGAGATTCGAAAAGTTGATGCTGAGTCAGCAGTAAAATATGGATTAGCGTCTCCCATGGGTGCCAGAATGATGTCGGGGCACACCTCGACTCATGAAAAATTTGAGGAAATGGCCGCCAGGTTTGAAAATAAGGAAGATTCGTATCTTCTGAATTTCGGTTATCAGGGAATGGTTTCAATTATTGATGCTCTGGTTGACAGGCATGATGTAATAGTATATGATTCCGAGGCTCATGCCTGTATCATGGATGGTTTGCGGTTACATATGGGAAAGAGATTTGTCTTCCCGCATAATGATATTGAGAGTTGTGAGAAACAATTGCTGAGGGCGCAAAAAATTACAGAAGAGTCGGGTGGCGGAATACTTGTTATCACAGAAGGGGTGTTCGGTATGGCAGGCGACCTCGGTAAGCTTGATAAAATCGCTGCTTTGAAAAAGAAGATCCAATTCCGCTTTCTTGTGGATGATGCTCATGGCTTTGGTACCATGGGTGAAAGAGGCAGCGGAACGGGAGAACATTTTGGCGTACAGGACCAGATTGATGTCTATTTTGCAACATTCGCGAAATCAATGGCAGGAATTGGCGGATTCGTTGCAAGTACCAGGGATGTTATAAACTATCTGCGTTATAATCTTCGTTCACAGATATATGCCAAATCTCTTCCAATGGCTATGACTCTGGGAGCAATAAAAAGACTTGAATTTATCCAGGCTCATCCGGAACAGAAGGATAAACTCTGGACAATTGTACGGGCCCTGCAGAAAGGCTTAAGAGATGCAGGGCTTAATCTCGGGAATACTGAATCGCCTGTTACACCCGTGTTTATGAAAAGCGGTGTTCCTCAGGCAACACAAATGATATATGACCTCAGGGAAAACCATGGGATATTCTGTTCCGTTGTTGTTTATCCTGTGGTGCCGCGCGATGTGGTAATGCTGCGCCTGATTCCGACAGCTGCTCATACACTTGAAGATGTGAAATATACCGTGAAGGCTTTCACAGAGATCAAGGCAAAGGTTGATAACCACGAATACTCCGATGAACTGGTAAATTTCAACTTTTGAATAAATGTTTTTCACTCTTCCGGAGCAAAAATGATGTTCTGCTTCACTAACTGTTAATAAACTGGTATTTTTTTAACAATATATTATTCCATTTTGAACAAATTACCGGTAAAATGGTTATAATATTCAAAATGCAGGCGTCCTAAATACTTCCATGATTCATGCTTTCAGTAATAGTAGAACATTATTTTTAGCATAATGGACAAAAAGAGTCATAATCATAATATTTTGAAAGGCTACAATATGCTTTTTTATTTTGCGGGAAGCATGATAATGCACGAACCTTCAGAGGAATGCATTTATGATTTCTGGGAGAGAGGGATCTTAAAGACCCTACCTGTTTCAAGTTCGAACCCGAATTTTGTTAAAGCCGCTTCGCAACTACGGGAATCATTCACCGATAAGGCAGCTTTTGGAAAATTATTGCACGAGGACTTTATAAGGCTCTTTTTAAGACCTGTGCCTGTTCTGGCACCCGCATATGAGTCGGAATACATTAAATATAACCCCGAAAATTCTGGTTATCACTCTTCCTCTGTAACAGAATTTTATGAGTCGTATGGCTGGCAATCAAAATTCAAGGGGAAAATAGAAGATGATCATCTTGGTACCGAGCTGCTCTTCCTGACCCTGCTCATAGACAAATTCCTTGTCCTTGATGATGAAGCATGCAGAGGTGAGATGACCAAGGAAATCCGCAGGTTTATAAATCATCATATCTTGTCGTGGGTCCCGGAATGGAATTCTAAAATACAAACGCATGCAAATACCCTGTCATTCAAAGGTATAGGAAACATGATCCTCGCATGTTCAGAAGATATATTCGCACTTTTCAGTCAAAAATCAACAACGCCAATTTCGACAGATCTGATCAGAAACTAACAGGCATGGATCACATTAGTTTCGTACTATTTAATTAAGGTGTTGCAATAGATTATAAGCTTTATTACATCCTCCGGACTTTCAAATTTTAGCCTGTTTTGTCTTATGTAAAGCCTGATCTCACCTTTTACCTTAGGAAAGATCTTAAACAATTCCATCGCATTTCTGAAACTTTGTATTGATTCATTCAACTTCAGCCAGTATACTTCTTCCTTATTGAATAATAGCTCCTGATCCGATAAAAGGCTAGAATTATTACCAATCAAAAGATATTTTTTAGCATCTGTAGCGGTTGTCTCCGGTATTTTACCATAGGAATCCATTTTGGGTGGCAATGAGACATTTGACCTGTGCTGGACAAAAAGGACAAATGGTCTTTCAAGCAATAGTTCATAAAAGACCTGCCCTGCCGGAACAAATTTCCGGTTAAGAAGATAAATTGTATCGACAGAACCCGTATTAGATAAGTCACAAATCAGATTTTTCTGCACCATTACAACTTTTTCGAAGACAATGTTATAATTCAGAATCATGTCAAAATCTTTGCCACCCTTCATCATTACTTTGGCAGTGCCAAAATGAGGAAAAAGGAATTGCTCAGGATAGGTTACAGTATCGGTCTGGGCTTTCATAGTTAAAGGTGCACAAATAAGGACCAGTAACAGACAGAGTTTTTGGGAATGAATGTACATGTTCATTTCATTCATATTTAATGTTTTACAGAATAAATGTGAGGATAATCGGATGGTTAGAAATTAGGATTGAAGAATTGAATTATTGCTCCAATATAGTATTCCCTCCATCCATCAGCAATACCACTGAACTCTTCGTCGGGAATATTAGATTGTTCAACTGTTACCAGCGAGTTTTCCCTGTCGGGTGAAATAGTTATTGTAACTATGGACTTCCCTGGCTGATCACCAAAATACCATTCCTGTACAATTTTCTTATCCTGAACAAATTCCAGGTTTTTTCCTGTTATATCACCTTCCCATAAAGAAAATTCACTTCCGGGTTCGGTGCTCATTATTGCAGGATAACCTGACCATAGTTCAATGGTGTAAGGATTGGTTATAGCCGAATAGACATCAGAAGGTTCGGCATTTATTTTAAATGATTTCTTAAAGGTCTTCATCGGAAAAGTATGTATTATGTATTAAATGCCAGCCTTCGCTTCCTGATACGATAAATTATTTTCAGTCCATTAAAGTTACGGCTGACAACGCGACAGGCGATGTTCAGACCATCTGAATGACTTAATTTAAAATGATACCTCAATAAAACTTAAAGTACAGGTCGTTCTCATGTTCAGATTTAGTCATTTCAATTCAGAAAGGTATCGCTCTGCGTCCATTGCTGCCATACAACCGGAGCCTGCAGCCGTAACGGCCTGTCGGTAACGGGGATCCTGTACGTCACCTGCAGCAAAGACTCCTTCAATATTGGTTCTTGAGGTGCCGGGGATAGTCTTTATATATCCAACCTGATCCGTTTCTAAAAATTGCCTGAACACACCTGAATTTGGAGTATGCCCGATAGCAAGAAAAAATCCATCAATTTTTATTTTCACAATTTCTTCTTCTGCGGTACCTTTTTTCTTAACCAGGGTAGCACCTTCAACTCCATGATCACCAAAAAGATCAACGGCCTGATGCTCCCACATTATTTCAATATTCTCTGTTTTAAAAACTTTATTCTGCATGGCTTTTGAAGCTCTGAGTGCATCTCTTCTTACGATCAGGTACACCTTCCGGCATAACCCGGCCAGATAAGTAGCCTCTTCGGCAGCTGTATCTCCACCTCCTACTACAGCCACATCTTTCCCTTTATAAAAGAATCCATCACACGTGGCACATGCAGACACGCCCATCCCGGCATATCTGGACTCCGACTCCATTCCAAGATATTTTGCTGTAGCACCAGTAGCAATTATTACAGCGTCTGCTTCTATTATTCTGTGATCGTCGAAAGTGACTTTGTGTATTCTGCCGGAAAAATCCGCTGCTGTAGCAATTCCGAATCGGATATCCGCTCCAAACCGTTCCGACTGCTTTTTAAAATCTTCCATCATTTTCGGTCCTGTAATACCATCAGGATACCCTGGATAGTTCTCTACATCGGTTGTAGTTGTTAATTGACCGCCCATTTCAAGTCCGGTGTACAGAACGGGATTCAGGTTTGCCCTGGAAGCATATATCGCAGCAGTATAGCCAGCAGGACCTGAACCAATTATAAGACATCTTACCTTTTCATTTTTTTCAATATCCACAGCTTTCTTATCATCTTTCTGAAGATCAAGCGGTTTAAAAATATCCATAATAGATTACCTTAAATTTGTCTGCAAATATAATCAACTTTGATTTAATGGGCTCACTCTGATATTGGCTTATTGTATAATCCGATTAGTTGATTATTTTTGCATAGTTTTTACCCTCTGGCTTAAGCTTTGGTGGATAAATAACTCCTTCGCTAAAGCTACGGAGGTCAAAGCGGGGTGTGGCGCAGTTGGCTAGCGCACTTGCATGGGGTGCAAGGGGTCGTCTGTTCGAGTCAGATCACCCCGACTTAAGACAGGATGAGGGTTTGCAGAGATGCAGACCCTCTCTTCTTTCAGATCCATAGTGACCCGCGCAACCCCCTGGCACCATAGTAAGATTCTGCACCATTGTGATACACGAAGACATGGTCATACCGACGATCACAAAAGAGTGCACCGCCGAGCTTCCTGATCTCAGCGGGTGTCTTAACCCAGCTCGATGTTTTAGTATCGAATTTCCCAAGTTCCTGCAATTCCCTGTATTGCTCTTCCGTCAAAATTTCAATACCTATCGCAGCTGCCATATCAATAGCGTTATTTTTCGGTTTATGTTCTTTCCTTGATTCCAGCCCTTCGCGATCATAACAAACATTTCTGCGGTCTATAGGACTCTCCGCTGAACAATCATAAAAAAGATATTCACCCGTCTTTTTATCATGACTAACGACATCGGGTTCGCCGCCAGTTCTTTCCATTTCATTGAGTGACCACAGTTTTTCGCTATCGGGATTAGCTTCCAGCTTTGCTTGTACTTTGGACCATTCAAGACCTTTATGGCGGTTCATGTTTTTCTCAAAACGGGCTTTCAGTGGTTCTAAATAGTTCTTCACGTTGTGCTGTTGACAACTCTTTTTTTGCAATTGAGTTTGACATAGTTTTTATGTTAATAAAACAGACAGCTCATTTTTATTTAATAATATTTTTGTATCAAGCTGTCATTCAATTTAGCGTTCAAAGTACCAGTTGAATCTTATTATTCTTTTTAACAATGATGCCGGATCTATGTTCAAACTTTAAGACTATAAATGTGGCGGAAGCCCTTCTTTACGCTGATAGTGATACGCTTTTCATTCTGCTATAACTACTTTTAATCGATTCAGATACAAGTTAAGACCATCGTCCTTCACGGTTAAGATAAACTCTTCTTTATTGTTATTCCATGAACTATCCATTGATGTTTCAATTATTTCCGAAAAGGCGATTTGATAATCACTATTAAAGAGAACTTTATATTTTGAGGATCCAATTACAGGAACACCAGATCCAAAGAACTTTCGCAGAATGAAATAATCATTGTTCTCTTTAATTAAAGTAATACTTTGTCCCGCGAAATCGTCAATAATACGTATTTCCTTATTAAGATAGCCTTCTATCTTAGGTCTTGGATCTTCAGTACATGCTGAAAGCGGACAACATAAAACGATAATGAAAATTAAGGTGATTTTCTTTTTCATGACATATAGATGTTAAGTTTTAACTGATTCTCTACGCAATGAGATTAAAATTGCTTATAGCACTGCCCTGATTAGCACAAATTTTTCAGATCATATTATCTAATTATCCTGGAGATTCGTTCAAATTTTTCTTTAACTTTTCTAAGGTCCTCAAATTGAAGATTATCCAGATTTATAGTCCTGGTACAGTTTTCAAGTTTCAGTTCAATTTCAAAGAGTCTTATGTTTATTGAATGTATTTGATCAAACTTTATTGCCTCTACTTTCTTAGCGTCAGGGAGAAGAAATCGAAGCTCGTTATCATCCCATTCAATGAAATATCTTCCACTTTTTAAATTTGAATTACCAAATAATATGAATAGGAATCCCTGAACTATAAATGTAACAGAGTTCCAATCCCCTGAAGGGAACTTAACATTGAATCCGCTGATTAACGATTTAATAAGCAGGCAAAATCCGAGAATAGAAAAAATGCTTCCGAAAATTATAAAGAATTTTGATAATCCGGGATATACTTTAGAAACTCTGATTCTTTCCATAGTGGTACAATTAAATTGTCAGAAAATACGTGTGGGCATTATTTAATTTGAAGACCTGGTCAGGACAAAAATCATCCATGGTGCAATGACTAATTCTGAGACCCAATTATAAGGCTCGTCTTTATAGCCAACCGGCTTATAAGTTGCCTCTAAAGTTAATCCGGCATTTTTAAATAATTTATGATAATCAGGTACGGTCCAGAATATATCTTCAATTGGTCTTCTGTCTTCAACATCAAGCATGATATCGCATACAATATCCCCTGTTTTGGCGTGCCAGTTACCAGGAAAGTCTTTAGTAGAAAATGACGCCCATTCATTTACATATAACTCCGGAGTTGAGTCAAGACAAATAAGTTTTCCGGAGGGTTTCAATAAATCACGGAGTCCTGATAGTATGAATGTTCTATTCTCCCAACCAGAAATATTGTCAAATGTAAAAATGGATTGGATCAGATCATACTGGTTAATGCCAAGATGTTTATAATTGCCATCTGAGACAATCTGGTAATCACCTGAATTGTCAAGTTTTCTGGCAATTTCAAGCATGTCATTGGAAATGTCGATACCAATTACATTAAATCCCAATTGTTTTAAGAACCTGGTTGATCGGCCAGTCCCGCATCCAAAATCTATTGCATTAATCCCGGTAACATGTGAAGAAATTATTCCAGGCAGATCCCGATATGCCAAATAATACGTATTTGGGAATTCAAGTTTAGAATAGGATTCTGCACGTGTCTGGTTACAGTAGGTGTTGTCAAATTTTGAATCAGAAGTTATCATAGAGTTAGAAATGAAATTCTAATTGGTTTCCGGATCTAATCGTATACCTGCAAAAAGTGCACCACCATCTCGTGAATTGGCAGGAATCCAATACCTTATAACGGCCAGGCGGTTTAATAGAGTTGCGGTTAGTAAGAGACAAGTTGTCCGTTTTAGATTGATGACGCAGCTCCGTTTTAGCAGTCTTCAAGGATCAGGTTTATTATATCATAACTTACCGCATCAAACATGGTCTCAACATTTCTGGTGTATTCAGAACTATGGCTCATAATTGCATCTTTTACAATAAAGGCTTTGTAATCATTATTTTGCGCGCCGGTTCTGGTTGCCAGAACACATCCAACAGCACTTAAACCACAAAGAAACACTGTATTTATTCCATTTTCTGTCAGAACCTTGTTAAGATTGGTTTTATTAAAACCATCTGAATAAGTCTTAATTATCTGAAAGTCTTCCGGTTTGATTAATATTGATGCAGGATATTCAAATTCTTCTGTATTTGGTCTTGGTCCATTTTCTTTGTCATGATGATAAATTCGAATTAGTGGAAAGTCGTGTTTCCGGAAAAGTTTGATTAAGAGATTTATAAAGAAAATCGCAATTTCTTTATCTCTTGGTGGAACCGTTGCCATGTATTTATTCTGAACATCAATTACCAGTAACGCTGGTTTGATATATTTATCAATTTGTGTTGATTTATCTTTCATGGAGAAATCGTGTCTGTTTACGAAAATACGAATAAATTAAATATAAAAATACGACTATAAATCATTAAGTGCAATGCCATCGGTATTACCCCATCATAACCCGGCAAAACAGGTGGTAGTGTTCCCCAACAGTTAATATTGGCACAATTTTATATGATATGATCGTATTTATTAATCCTTTGGAATTTGCCAGAATATGTCAGGATTATAAATGTTATAAAAAGTCTTTTTTAAGTCTGGATTGTTGTTGTTCTGAGTTTTAAAGTCTATTTTTTTATGGTAGTCTAAAGGCAAAAGAGTTATGTAAACAATACATTTATTATTACCCTCAGTTTCATAGTCAAATTCACTTTTTAACGGGCAATAAAATCTATATAAGTTCTTAGCCATATAAATATCAAGATAATAGTCTTTTGTCATTGAACTCCTATGATTCCAATTTGCATCCGGGTTTACTATTAAAGGCTTATTAGTAATCAATCTTTCTCTTACTTCTTCTATACTTAATAGTTCACCCTTTTCATCCATAACATAAGCATCATTTGTTGGGTCAACCCAAATCCATTTCTTTTTTGAAGATAAGTAGACCATATTTATGACGTGCGAATCATTATCATTATTTAAGCTGTCTTTTGGAAAGCAGTAAATTTTTCTTGATGCCCAACCCATTGACAAATAACAATCATTCAAAGTAGTTGCCAATTCGCCACAACTGACTCCAATATGTTTGGTCCGCGCAGCGTCTAAAATTATTTCTGCATTTATTCTTTTAATACCGCTTTCATGTTGTCCGTCGTGGGAAACAGAATTATGCACCCAATGAAGCAAGTTTAATAACCTGGACACTTCATTACCAAAACCTGCAATGGAATCTAAGTTGAAGTTATTTCTTAATGCAACCAGGTTTTTATTGTGAGATGTTTGATACTCAAAAATTGGGATTTCTTTATGGTCCTTAGTATCATATTTGCCTGCTCTTTTTAAAGTTGCTAAATAACCAGACCCATGGAATTGTTGTCCGAAAGATAAAATTGAACAAAAAAACAAAGTTGTTATGATTAAAATTCTGTTCGACATTGATTTAAATTAATTAAATATACATTCGTAACTTCTTGTGGAGTTAGCGTTCGTAGTGTCTTCCTGAATCGTTAGAGCTATTGGTGAGTGTACAGTGATGATTATGAATTATTTTTTGCCTGCATTCATAATTCTCTTAATTTCTTTTGCGATATCTTCAGGTGAAAGAATAAAATCAATACAACCGCTATCTATTGCACTTTCAGGCATATCCGGTTGAGTTGCTGTCTCAGGCTTCTGAGCAATGGTTATGCCACCTGCCTCTTTAATGCCACATAATGCTTCGGCTCCATCCCCGTCATAGCCAGATACAATAACTGCAATGAGTATTCCGTCCCAATGCTTAATAAGAGAATGTAGAAAAACCGTAATCACATCGGGCCAACCTCTGGGTTTTGATATTGGCTTTAGTCGGAACTCATCGTTTAAAACGTGCAAATCGTGCTCTCTGGTATGATAAACACATAGTCACTTAAATTCCTTTCTGTTATCAAGCATCGTTGTGTGCTTTGGAAATCTCTGAGGCACAATTAATTTCCTATGTTTGAAACAGTAAGTCTGGAGACAACTTCAGCTACTTTTTGTGCCCATTTATCACCCTCTTCCGGACTATCCGGAATGCCACTTACAAATAACTCGAACACGATTCCGCCAATCATCCCGAAGTATGCACATTGATAGGTGACATACTGGCTTGCATTTGGCGGGTGATTTAACAAGCGCTGAGTTAAACCGGATCCCCATGAGTTTTTAGTTTCCTTTAAGGTCAGCAGTGAACATACCTTGATTAGCAGATTCGTGAGCAAGACTAAGCGCGGTTTTCTTCTATGTGCCCTTCATCTGCTTACGATATGCAGATTCACGCATTTTCCAAGTTGGCGAGCTGTTGTCGAAAGCTCGGATTTGTAATTTATATTCAACTACACGGCCGATTGCAACATTTTTCTCGGAACTGAAATTGGCAACTGCAATCGTCGGACTAAGCAGTAAAGTTTTGGGAAGTATAACACAGTCCCCGGGGGCACAAGTTCAAGGATACGTGGAGGCAGGTCACTTCTGGTCTGGGCAACCGAAGCCAAACAAAACAGGATATTTAAAATTACATATCCGGTGATTGTCTTGATGTTCCCTGACAACTGATTAAGTGACATTTTCTGAATTAATAATTTCATGTTGTTTCATTTTAGTTAATTGTTTATAATTATATAAGTTAGACTTCTTTAAATCTCGTCATTAACAATTAATTATAGCATCGTCAGCGTAAGGTGACCATAGCAGGTCAATTCTGGTCGGGGCCAGAATCTCTACATAAGTCACATTACAATCTCCTCCTTTTTGTCCTATGCTTTATTCTTTTTAAATATAACTATAAGTTTTGGCAGCAATGCTTTTACCGGATAAATGGAAGAACAAAACACTGCCGAATTAGTAGTTTCAGTATTAATACTATACCCCATCAATCCATAATTAGGAATTTTGTTATAGTACCATTTTTTAATAAAATTTGTAATATCTATAACATGATATTGTTTCGCTTTCGGCCAATCAGTTAAGACTCTATCATCAATTATTGTATTTGGTTTTTTGTTATACCCGATCTCAGCATTCCAGGGTTCCGCTATAGGCTCATATACTAACTGTCCCTGTTTATCTCCGGTAAAAGCATCGCAATACAGCTCCATCTTAGCTTCAATTATCTCTATCCCTTTTGGTAATCCGGATAAATTCCATTGAATTAAGAATCTCTCATCACAATTTCTATAATCAACCTCTTTGTTTACTAAATCCTGTTTCCATTTTCCCTGATAATATAAATTTCCTGATCCGCTTGGATTACATTTATTGGGGCTACAGGTACAAATGTATAATTCATTACTTACCTCTTTAATGACTAGAGTATCATATAGGTTTTTACCTGGCGCATCTTTATTTCCTTTTGGATTCGATCCGCATCCGGAAAAATACAATGTACAAAGTGCAATGAATAATAATGGATTTGTTTTCATTCTTTAAAAATTTAGGTTAAGTATATTGTCTGCATTTCTTTTTTGTCAAGCCGTCCGGGTTATGTCCAGGCATGCTATCAGGAGGTATCGGACTGGCAGATGCTGAAAGGCCTGGGTCATGATGAGAGACTGTCTTCGTAAAGGTTATTTTCAATTAATCCTTTTATTGATATTCCTTCTTCTTTCATATGAATTCTTAAGGAGTCTAATATTCTTTTAAAAAGCATATTCAGGATAAAACCAAATCTGAAATTAAGCTGAGCAACTAATTCAGTTTTTGTTCCTGTTGGGGTCATTCTAAAAGATCCGCCTGAACATATTAATGAGGAAGGGAAAAGAACTTTGTAGTCAAAATAGATACCTGGTTCATTTTTTAATATTTTGAATCCTAATTTAAAGGCAGTCTTATGTAAATACTCTTTAGCTATAAGAACAGATCCAGGTGAAAAATCATTCCCTTTTTTCCAATAGCAGGATATGTGATCCGTATGCCACAATTTATAGTTTTCAGAGTTATGAAAGAAAAAGACAAGAGTACTGTATACCTTATTGGGCGTACAATCTATTGTTATTGTGTCAACTAGTTTCATATTAGTCTGGTTACTAATTCATTACAGACCTGTGGTTTAATGAGTCAGTGTCCGCGTCGCGGAAGTGCGTGTAGACAGGTTTTTTGCAGGTCCGGTGATATTTAGAATAGGCCGGAATTGTCAAAACTCTGGATATAATCGCCAAGATTTTTTATTTCGGCATTAAATAGCTGATTAGTAGTTTTAAACAATAAAAAATCATTATTCCATTCCGAGGGCTTTTTTAATATTATTGGATAAACCTCATTAATATTTAATCTTATAGTCTTGTCAGGTATACCTGATGCATAGTCTCCCTCATAATAAGCATCATACATAAGACTAATTAATTCAAGCTTAATTTTCTCATCTTTTAATGAAATAATTAAAGTGTAGGCGCAGCTATAGTTTTTAAGGAGATTTAAGCTATTTCTTAAAATTATTTTCCCATTTTCCAAATTGAAATACATGCTGGCGGGAAGCAGTCCATAATTTATTGATAACCATTCCTGGGTTCTATCGAAAAGTTTTGCCTTGTCATAACCTTTGAATTCATTGATAAAAACGTAATGGACTTGTCCATTTTGATCTAGCGGCAGATCAGGATATTTTTCTTTACTGATTTTCTGATTCCATTGAGCCCAGATTTTCGAGAAATCGGCTTCAGTTATTTCTTTGGATATTAACTTATTATATAGAACAGCCTTTTCTAGTGAATCAGTTTGTCCAAAAAGATTTGAATTAACAAGCAGGATTAGAAGAAAGATGTAAATTTTCATACGATAAAGAATAAGTAGATTTTTGTCGATTGGATTGGCTCTTCCTGGAAAGTCCTTGATTAGAGATCAAAAATTGAGCCAGATAATCTTTGCTTTTTTTACTGCCAGTATTTGTTTTGGTTGCTTTTCGCCTATGCTGAAATAAATCTGTTTGTATTTTAGATTCTTCCTCAGGAGTTTTTCCTCTCTCGTTCTAAGTTAGTGGTTCTTCATTTATTTAACCCTATTGCCATTTTATAGGCCAATGCAGCGTCGGGAAGCGGGGTTAGAGAATCTAACAAAATATTGTAAGTTCCTTTTTCTGATAGTTCGTCAGCAACTTTTTTAATTAAAGCTAAAGTAGCTTTCATCAAACCTGAACCCAGACTTAAACGGGCAACACCTAAATCCTGCAGTTCACGAACAGATGGAGGTAATCCTGCCCCAATTCCAGGGTTTGAAAGAATATTAATTGGGGCATTAATTTCCTTAACCAGTGTTGAAATCGTTTCTTTTTCCCATACAGGCTGAATAAATATGCAGTCTGCACCTGCTTCCCGGTATTTATTGCCACGCTTTATTGATTCAGATAATTTTTCTCGTGGCGAACCTGACGAAGTATAAAATGAATCAGTTCTTGCATTAATTACTAAATGAAAGCCCAGTGAATCTGATAATGCACGAATAGCTGATATTCTTTCACAAAATTCCATCTCGTCAATTAATACCGGATTTAAATCAATACTGTCTTCAATGTTTATTCCAACAATTCCTGTTGCAATTATCTTTTTAACCGAATCAATTATTTCATTTAAATTATTTCCATATCCGGCTTCTATATCCACAGTTACCGGAACTTGTACTCCATTTACGATCCCCGTTATAGCTTCAATCATTTCTGACAATTGTATTACCTGGCAGTCAGGATAACCTAAAGAGGCAGCTATTCCCATACTTGTTGTTGCGATTGCTTTATAGCCACATGCTTCTATTAATTTAGAACTTCCGATGTCCCATGAGTTTAACAGCACCAAAATTTCTTTGTCCTGATGAAATTTCAGGAACATTTCAGCTTTTTCTTTTTGAATACCTGAAACCATAATCTTGTTATTTTTTATTGTTTATCCCTAAATTCTTGTCCAAAAAGGAGTTTAGTTCAGAAAATAACACAACAGAATAATATGGCTTTTTACATTGTGTCAGTTATTAAAATTAATAATAAACAAACGCAACTAAGAAATAAATGTTTTGAAAATTGTTCTCATTTTGATGATTTGTTGAGTCAGGCAAAGTGATTTCTAATCTCTCCTCTTGTTAAGTACCTAATTAGAAGAACGAAGGGTATCAAAAGGATTATGAATGCTATTACAACCGCTAATATCCCGGGTAATTCCAGAAAAGGATTTTTTTGATTCGCCATTATGATAAAGATCGGGAAAAACATTATCGAAAATGAGATCAGTATTGAAGAAGCAATAATGATAAGTCTACCCCAATTTTTTAATCTGTGCAAACCAATTCCGCCAACAAGATTACATATGCCAATTAGAGACATTGAAAAGCATAATTGAAGATAATGAGCCCAAAGGAAGCTGAACCCATCAGCAGTCTGAGTAGTCAAGGCAATGTCAGGATTTTTATTTGAGGAACTTAGCAAAGAGTACATTAATGCACCTATCCCATTTCCAAAGATGATGAATGCGGAAAAGACAATCACGATAACTGAAACTGTCTTAATTGTCTTTGTTTGTTTGTTTTCCATATCTCGTAATTGCAATATAACAGATCAGGAAGGATTTTGCCTAACGGCCCTATACGGGACATACTGGCCAGCCAGTTGGATCACACACATCCAGGCAAATCAAAAATAGACCGAGAGATGAATCAATCAGGCGAAACCAATTACCTATACAATCCATATTATAAGGCGTTTTTTAAATCTTTCTCGCATGACAGACATTTGTCTCGGTGAACGCTTAAAACTGATCCACAGTTTGGACAGGTTCTCCGTTTAGATTCAAACTCAAGAAAACTATCTATGCCTTTTTCTTTAATAATGGTGAGGTTTTCAATGAAACTTGTTTTGTATTTTGTTCTGTATCGATTATCTAGCTGATTTATTCTTTTGCAAGGGAATTTTTCACAGTCATAACAAAATTTGGAAGATGTCTGCTCAAGATTAATGCATTTTTTGACAATACACATCACACGAGTGG
This sequence comes from uncultured Bacteroidales bacterium, assembly GCA_963791065.1. Classification (GTDB taxonomy): domain Bacteria; phylum Bacteroidota; class Bacteroidia; order Bacteroidales; family VadinHA17; genus LD21. The sequence goes on along the minus strand of CAWBQN010000014.1, from coordinate 8,689 downwards.
CTCGTTTTGCCGGAGAATGAACCCGGCAACCAACACATTTGTTTTTGAGTCTAAGATAGGCAATGCAGGTTCCACAATTCATGCCACATGGGGCAATCAATGATTTGTCGAAGGTTACCGATGCAAACATAATTGATCTGGAATTAGTTTAGTTAGATGGAGTCCGCAGTGAGGCGTCTTCGGGCCGGACTGCAGATGTGCTACGCCTCGTCCAAAGTCGTGTCGTTTCGGCTATCAGTCATTTTGTTGCTGGCTCATAATAAAGCGTAACTGCACCGGAGCCAAAGATTTTTGTTTTTATGAGTTTAAGATTTATTATATTATCTATGTTTTTAAATAATCGCAAACCATTTCCTAAAATAATTGGATGAACGCAGAGTTGATATTCATCAATTAAATCAAGTTGCATTAACGTTACTATTAAACTTCGGCTGCCAGCTAAAATGTTTTTACCTTCTTGTTGCTTGAGTTCTAATACTTCTTCTTTAATTCCTTCCTTTGCCAACTTTACATTTTTCCAATTAACATTTTTCAACGTGTGTGAAAAAACAATTTTGGAAATGTTGTCTATTAATACTGCAAATTCATCTGTTGGTCTGTTACCGGTAGGATTTTTCACAATGGCTGGCCAATAACTTTCCATAAGTTGATATGTTATCCTTCCATATAAAATGGTGCCTGCATTACTAAATAGCTCATTATAATGTTGATGCAATTCATCATCTGCAATCACTGCGGTGTGGTCGCAAAACCCGTCAAGTGTCATATTGATTGCTGCAATTAGTTTTCTCATTTTATTTCTCCTTAAGCTCCTATAGTACCTGTCCTGACTTTTCCGGCTCGCTTGTAATTGGCAATAATTACTCCACTTGGTGTAATAGTACTCTCAGTTAATGCAAAAGCCGCCGGAATCGTGCCATTGTCAAACAACTTTTTCCCTTTACCAAGAGTCAATGGGTAAATTTTGAGCCAGAGTTCGTCCACTAAATCATTCTTTAGTAGAAGTAAGGTGCAACCCAACCACCATACTTGAAATCGTTCGACGTATCTTCCTCAGGTCCACCAGGTGCCTGCATGACTCCATCTAATGTAATAAATGATAAGACAACTATTTTTCTCATAATCATAAAGTGCTAAACTGTTAATACTTTAAAACAATAAGAAATATAAAAATGTTTAATCATCAGCTTGCAACCATGCAACAGTTTGGTTTTGTCATTGATACCATGCAAATTCTCCCATTTTAAAATAACTGCATAAGAAAAGTATATAAATTTCTTATTTCCACTACTCATATCTTAATGCCTCAATCGGATTTCTATTGGCGGTCCGGTAATAGTTTATAGCAGCAACCAGTGCAACTAAAAGCAGGACTGAAAAGCTGCACAGAACAAATATTCCCCAGTGAAGCGGTACTTTTACAGCAAAATTCTGCATCCATTTATTTACTGTAAACCATGCACCGATCAAACCTGCAAGAACAGAAGGAATGGCAACATATTCCAGCTCGAAAACAAAGATCCGCAGTATATCCGGCAGAGTAGCGCCACTGATTTTTCGTATTGCCACTTCTTTCTGGTGCCTGTTGGCCTCATTGGTTGTATAACCCAGCAAGCCGATAACAGTAATGAGCAAAATAACCAAATTCCCTGCCATCAATGCGTTACGAAATCCTTTTTGATTGTTATACTTACTCTGGAGCTCATCTTCAAGACTGCTGATAGAAGCATCTTTTTGCGGCATACCCAGATTAAAAACATCCGTAATTTTTTTTATCATACCATCTCCTGCCTTATCATGAACTTTTATCAAGTATCAAAAATGAAGCCGAAGGCTTTTCAATTTTCTTTTGCTCAAACTTTGCTTCAGGCAGGTAGAAAAACACCGAAGGCCGGAAATCAGGATCTGCCATGGAATTAATAATGAAATCGGGGAACACCCCGCATACAGTTGCAGGATCATGTTCGCTTATATCGAGCTGTTTTCCGACAACCCCATCTGTCCAGCCGTTATTTAATTTCAGCAGTCCTGCTCCTTTTTCGCTGATCATCACATCATTGGCAGCAGCATCCTGTGGCGAAAAATTGTGTCCCAGTGATGCCTGAATATTTAAAATTGAGAGGTAATTCTCATCAACCTGGTAAAAATCAGCAACATTGAACAACTCACTTTTTCTATCCTCTGAATGCACGTTATTTCCCGAAGCGCCATGCATTGGCACATCGAATCCCAATCCAACCTTTTCCACTTCAGGCATCGCTCTTAATTCGTTAAGTACGGCAGAAAGCTTGCTGCCCTCCATGCCGACAGTCGATCCAAAATACACTCCCTTTACCCGGTATCCATGATCTGCGTTCTTCATTCTGCTGTATTGCATTGTTACAATAATCATCAGTGTAAGGATAAACGAGGCACCAATGAACTGAATGGCGAGCAATACCAGCTTCCATGTCTTATTTTTCAACTTGTAAGACCGGAAAATTGTGGCCACCGGTATGCGCGAAAAAAACCGTCCCGGGCAGATAACTTGTGATTATTATTAATACAACAATTATTGCCAGCAATGGCCAGATAACATAAGGGTTCAGTACTGCCCTGATACTGTGCTGCAGTTGTGATTCAGCAATTGGTCTCGATGCTGCAATGATAAGAACGGCTCCGATAACTGAAATGGTGAACAGCAGAAAGGTTTCGATGAATATCAGCTGTTGTAAATTCTCCAGTCTGGGCGCCGAAGGTTTTATATATAGCCGATGATTTTGCACGGTTTACCAGCGCGCTCAATGTCAGCAGAATATAGTTCATAAGCGAAACAAAGAGTACAGCAATTGCAATAGTGCTGAGAATGATGATCATGTCCTTTACATTATCGGCATGTATTTTCCTGATTGGCAAAAACGAGTATTTTAAAACGAGGCCACCCTGTTCCTTTTCTATTTTCAAAATGTCCTGGTGTAATCTCCTGCATTTTCCTGACTGCAGGAGCAAGACTTTCAGGACTGACTCCCGGTGCCAGCTTTACGCATGCATAGTACCGGTCGTTACCCAGCCAATTATGCAGTTCCATCCCATGTAAACTGCTTTGTAGAAACCATTGAAATGAGTATATCGTATTTATAGTTTGTATTTTCAGGAAGATCTTTGAATACCCCGGCTATGGTTAGTTTTTTGTCAGGAAATCTCTTTAATGTAATCACCTTCCCTGTCACTTCTCCTCCGATTGCCCTGGCAATTTTATCCGAGATCATGCACACATTAGGTGTTTTTAATATCTCCCTGGGATTTCCGCTCACCATCGGGCGGGGAAGAACATCAAAAAGATATTCATCGCTCAGTGAGAATTCGGCTTCATAGCTGTTCAGATTTTCGGTATAAAAAACATTTTTCCCGATAGAGTTCAGCCGGCAGGCCGCTTCAATACCGGGGACTTCTGACTTCAGACCCGGCGCGATTGCACCACTGACTCTTGGATAGCTCATAAGCTTGTTCACCGACTTATCCGGTTTAAAGTTTTCGTGAACAACATAAATCCGGCCTGCATCAGGATAAAAACTGTCGTAACTGTAATAGTAAAATACTTCAGCTAAAAGCAATATGCCAAAAGCCAGTCCGGTTGCCAGGGATATGATCCGGGTAGTAGTATGTTCTCCCTTTCGGAATAAGTGGCGAAATGCTAATTTAAATGGATTCATACGAAAAGTGTATTTTCATTTTCTTTTAGCTATAGACTTACAAATTATCAGATTGTTGCATCAGTATTATAGGTGATGAAGTTGTCCGGGTTGCCGATGATGTGACGCAATGAAAATAAAGGCGTTTTTTCAGATCAGTTTCTAAATTCTGATCTTAATTGAGATAGTATATCCTGAAGCGGTTTAATTGAATCTATTTTTAGTCCATAGCCAAATCTAATTTGATGAGATACTGAATCATTTTTAATTGAAATCCATTCATCGCAACCATCGACACATACATTGCATGTATTATAATTAAGTTTTAAGAAGTTGTTGATATTGATTGCATTAGTAATGTTTTTCCAATCTGTAACCGTGGTAAATCTTGTCTGATTGATTTCCGGAATATGAGATTTGGCTGGAACAGAGTAAACGTACTTAATCATTGTACTTGAGATAATTAATGAATCTTCTCCGGATCCCCAACCGCACATGAATCCAGCTCTTATCACCAATGAAGAATTCTCCTTATTCAAATTGATTTTCTCTGGTTTTTTGCAGGAATCCAGGCAAACCGTGAGGAAAATTACAAAAAATAAGAAATTCTTCATTGTCATAAGTTCATGATTAAAATTAATATGCCACAAAGATCATTCCGTTATAATCCTTTAGAGTCACTTATTTAAGACTGTGATTTTAAAACTGCGATGACTTTTTAATGATTGTAAGATTGTCAGGGATGCTTAAGCAGGTTGCCCATTTGATGTCAACGGAACGCAAAGTGAGGTGATAGTTTTATCGTAAAGTTATGCCTTCTCTCCAACAAAAATCCACTGGACACCGTATTTATCATAAAACTGACCGTAGGTCCCAAATGGCATGTCGTGCAATTTTTGAAACCTTTCCTGATCAGCTCCTTTTGAGAGCTTATCAAAAACTGTATTCAGTTCATTACCGGAGTCACCTTTGACAAATATAGCGAAGGTATTGCCTTGTATTGGCTCCAGCGCAGGAGATGCCATCCAGTCTGTAGCCGATATTTCTATGGCTCCGCTTTTCAATTGAGCATTGATAATCCTCTTGTGCTTTTCTGTTGGAAACTGACTTTTCATTGGTGTTTCTCCCAGCGGTGTAAGCTTTAATTCTCCACCTAGAACCTGCTGATAAAATGACATTGCCTCTGCACAATTGCCGTCAAATAAGAGAAATGGTGTACAGTGTAGCATGTTTTTTGGTTTTTAATTATTTGTAGTTCTAAGTTTACTTGTCAATTAACAGCGACGCTGTCAACGAAATTTGGGAGCCCGGGTGCACTATGAAATTGTCCAGACAGCTCCTGATAGCTATTGGGAGCCGCCAGCTGGCGGATGCGTTGGCAAGGAGACTTAATATTCCCTCTTAATTACAAAAAATGAACCACGAATTATTCCTGCAAGTTTTGATTTTTGTTTTGCAAACTTGAATTTCTCTTCCAGCTCTTTTGGTACTTCCATCCCTTCTGAAAGCTTAAAGCCTACTGCCCTTTTTTTAGGATTATTAAGTGTATACATAACGTTGATTGAAAGTCCGCTTTCATAGAATACGTATGTCCATTTTATACCGTCAACCACGAATTCTGATGTTTCAAGTGGCTTTGATGAAATTTTAATATCACGTTCATTTAGAAGAATATTATTAACATAGTCAAGTATATCTTTGCTTTTGGCCGCAGGGCTGACAGTAAAATCATGATTGTATTTGTTCTTAAAATACCTTGATTCGTTAGCGCGTAAACCTGCAAGTGATTCCGAAAGAGGTGATGACTCTAATCCTGCAGCAGAAACATTTTCAAAATCAATAATATTTGACATCGAAATCCTCCTTTTAATAAAAAATAAAACTCGTAAAAGTATTCACTGAATTCATTAACATTTTTTATAATAGTATTGTTCGCCTGGTCTGAATAAGTGAATCCTGACGGCCCTGCGGTTTAATGAGTTGCCGTCAGAGTCGTGGTGTCTGTTTTACTTTTTACTTGCTTTGAGTGTTCTTTCAAGTATTATTTTATATCTCTTTAAATTGTCATTATTTTGAGCTGTAGCTAGTTCTACTGCCGTTTCAATACTTTTAATTGCAAACTCATAATTTCCGGCAGCTGAATATACTTCGGCAAGGTAGCTATAGGCCTCTGGATATTTTGGATGTCTCCGGGTATTATCTTCGAGTATTTTTATTGCTTCTTCAAGTCTGCCTGAACGCTTTACTTCCCAACCAATAGAATTCATAGTATCTCCATCAGGTAGAATCTCATACCCAAACCTATCAGTAAGATTTTGGTAAAAAGTGTTAATCGCGTCTAATCCGCCCGATACCATTTTATCATTATCATATTTCCATCCTTCATATATAAATCTCAGAGCATTATAAAGAGCAATAGTAACCTGACTTCCATGATCTTCATTTGCAATATAGTCGAATTTCCACCTCAGAGCTGCTGGTGATTTTACCTTTAGTGTTTTAGCAAAAGTATGTGCATCTCCAATATCGGAAGGAGTCTCATCACCCCCTATACTGAAATAGTATTGCCTATATTTTAAGTTTAAGCCTCCTATTTTTTCATCGGCTACTCTATTTAACAAGTTGGAGTCCCAATAAAGTGACGGGCTCATTGCAATGTAGGCATTGAACATATTCGTATGTGTAAGAAAGGCATGGGTTACGCACATTGCCGCTGCTGAATGACCCGAAAAAATTCGGTAAGGAATTGTCCGATAATTCTTTTCAATAATTGGAAAAAGTTCAGTCTCAATAAAGTTTAGGAATTTATCAGCCTCACCCACTTTTTCATTATCATAATACTTTATTTCAATGCCTTGTTCATTATACTTTGGTTTTGAGGGAGCCATATCCCGAATCCTAACTGTATTTTCAATTGCAACAATTATCATTTCGGGACATAAATCATAGCCGGACAAATTATTGACCATTCCTGAATAAAAAGTAATTACATCAGGATCACCATCCAAGACATACATCACCGGAAAGAAGGCAGTTGAATCAGTATAGCCCGAGGGTTTGGAAACAAAAATTGTACGTTCCTCACCGAGTATTTTCGAGTTTATTCTGATTCTTTTTGCAATGATTATATCATCTGCGTTTTGGGCGTATACAGTTTCTGCAAAAAGTAAAAGAACTACCAGCAATTTGTGTGTTTTCATATAATTTTGTTTTTATAAAGAACATATTGGATATCTTGGTGATCGAGAAGTAGTCCGGGCTGCAAAAGGCAACCGAGGATCGATCACTATGTCACTTTGCGAAGCAACCTGAATCTACATTCGATCAAAGCTGTCCTGGGTTGGTGGAAGGCACTTAATTAAACTTTCCGTCAATCTCTTTGTAACAAAATTGAAAATGAGTCCTGATTTACAAACCAGGAGCTAAAATCTCCAAATTAATTCGATAGTTATAAAATGCTGATAATTATATTTTTTATGTTGAAAATCAAATAATGATGGTTGATATTGAATCCCGATATTAAAGTTTGGAGTAAGTCTCAGCCTTAGATCACTGGTTAAACCGAGATTTAAACTTTTATACGAACTTGGAGAATAAAAATACGTCGAATCAGAAAGATCGGTTCTATTATTTGATTGCCAATTTAGGTTAGTCACAGCCAATCCGATACCATATTCACATCTTGGAGAAATTTTATTTACCCTAAAATTCAAATACTGTGCAGATGAAGAGTTTTCCGATCCTAAAAAGAACTCTCGGAAATGATGCATTTCGTCAATTGTATCATTTCTTTTTGAATATAGATTCATGGTCACTCCGACATTTAAAGAAAAATAGATATTTTCTTTAGAGAAGTATTCAACACCTGCAGATATTCCTAAACCCGAAGCTGAATTAATTTTTCCATTATCAGTTTGAAGCCGGAAGAAATTTATAGAAGGTACTCCAATAGTGAATTTTACTTTCTTTTCAGGAATAGGCTTAAATCTTACATTTTTAATTTGACTATTTTCCTTTGTGAAGTAGTTATAGATTGGGTATTCAAAGCTTTTATCATTGGTATAATCTATCAACATACCCAGGCCATAAGAAGTATAAATGTTAGCGAACCAATAGGCGAAATAGGATCTATGTGGTTTAAGTTTAAATGTGTCAGTTTCGTTTATTATGATAGGTATTTCATTTCTGCTTCTGAAGAAGTAAAAATCTTTTACAACATAATTCTTAGGGATAAAAACATTGTAAATCTCACTGCTACGATATATAAATTTCGAAGTGTCAACCCTTATACTTATATCAGGATCATGATTGATATGAATTCTCTGAAATGGATGATTAATGATAGTAGCGCAAGAATTTAAGACTATTGATAATATAAACAGGGAAAGAATCTTTCTCATGAAAATTAAATTTGTTAGACGTTTAAATCTTCGGAAAGTTACCTGCAAAGCATAAGTAACTTATCTCCTGCTGTGGTTACGACCCCAATCATTTTATTTTTAAGTCTTTAAATGATTGCTCCTTTTTAGTCCTTGTTGTCAAGACAAGATCCATAATTTCTAAAGGTAATTGTTCATTCTGCCATTTTCTTTCTGCACCTATCGATTTATCAGCATATTTCACTGCTTTCAAAGCATAGATGGCGGCTCCTAATGAATGGTCTGCCATATGAGCAGTAGCAACAGCTTGTCCAATGGAACGAGCTACAGCTATTGAAATTGGGTCAGCAGATTCTCTTGCCGCAGCATGAGAGCCAACGGAAGCTTTCATCGCATCTTCTACTTTAGCATTGCCGCTTGCCCATTCTTTAGCAATCAATAGCGCATTTATCAGTCGTTCATCTACTGTATCACTGCAGAGTGGTAAAACATGTTCACAGCATTTGCAAGCCCATTTAATTAATTGTCTATGTTGATCTTTTTTTAGAAGTCCACCGCGATGTTCTGCTATAAATCTTTTGTCTCGCATTTAAAATTTGACTTGATGGACGTTAGGTGTTGGAGGGTGTGATACCAACT
>CAWBQN010000013.1:0-53567 GCA_963791065.1 uncultured Bacteroidales bacterium | reverse complement strand
CGTAACTAATCTTTATACACATCTTGATTGTATCCGAGGAGGTTTCACATTCTATCTTTTTACCCCCAACCCCCTAAAGGGGGCCTAATCTTATATCACATCTTTTTAACTTGGGCATTTGCTGCCACGAAGTGGCTAAATGTGAATAACCCCCAGCGCCAGCTGGGGGAAGATGACTAGTAGTGTCTCCAGCTCTAAAGGAGCTGAATGTAAATACTATGGAAAATATCTTTCATCAGGTGTAATCCCTGCTTCTAAGAGTATCATTCTGTACTCTTCTTCAAAAGTTATCTTCTTATGATGATATTGTTGATTTTTGACATATTCAATCAATCTGTCTATATCACGATAAGAGCATGTAAAGGATCCATATCCTTCTGACCATCCCGCAAATGTTGGAAATAGCTTACTTTGCTTGATCCATAATGAAGATGCTGTCTTAATATCCCTCACAAGATCAGCAGGGGCTAGTGATGGATGCAGATCGGTTAATAAATGGATATGATTCTCAATTCCGTTAATGCGATAGAGATGACTTTTTTTATTTCTAAGAATTCCAGTGATGTAAGAATAAAGCTCATCTGCATGTTCTTGTTTTAATGTCATGTGACTATGATCAGTCCTTATTACGACATGATAAAGATGTTGACGGTAGCTCGACATAGTTTTAAAAGTTAAGTTAGCACAAAGAATTGTACAAGTTACATGATATTTACGATAATTCCAATATATTAAACCCTTTCAGGGCTTAATATCAATGCGTTACTCTACCCCCAGCTGGCGCTGGGGGTTATTCACATTTGGCTCTTTCAGAGCCAAAAAAAATGTGACGAGAGATTAGCCTTTTAAAGGAGGGGAAACTTATCAGGCTTAAATTCAATATTTTTCCTTCCTATCGGTACAGGAGGAAGGAGCAATACACCACTTTATAATCCTGAGAGATTTCATAATTCCTCGCCGTGTAGCAGCTGTGAAATCATCCGTTTCAGGCTTGCATAGGTTTTAACCACTTTCAGATCGTTATGCTCATCAGCCACATTCTGAGGAGGATTATAAAGAATTGCATGGTCCGCTTTTCGCAGCATTGAGATGTCGTTATATGAATCTCCTATGGCAATTACTTTGTAATTAAGGCTTTGCAGCGCTGCAACCACATGCATTTTACCATCTTTCTGCCTGAGATTATAATCAGTAATATTGCCCTCGCCGTCAGTTGTAAGATGATGGCAAAACAGTGTTGGTCTTCCAAGCTGCCTCATAAGGGGATCAGCAAACTCACTGAAGGTGTCTGAAACAACAATAAGCTGAGTTCTCGAACGAAGCCAGTCAATAAACTCCAGAGCTCCGGGCAAAGGTTTTAATAATGAAATTACATTCTGTACATCCCGCAGGGTCAGTCCGTATTTTTTAAGCAGATCAAGCCTCCTTTTCATAAGAACATTGTAATCACTTATATCCCGTGTTGTCAGCTTAAGCTCATCAATTCCGGTGTGACTGGAAACATTCACCCAGATTTCAGGGACAAATACACCTTCAAGGTCAGAACAAACAATATACATGATCCGATTATTTATAATTCTTAAGTAAGAAATCTTTTAATAGCTGGTAGTTATTCTCAATATCAATATAGTGTTCGGTTTTCTTCTCCAGGCCGGCAAGAGAATCGGGCAGGGGAGGTTCAATATTTAAGATTTGACGTATTTCATCGGGAAACTTTGCAGGATGGGCCGTCTCAAGAGAAATGCAAAGTTGTTTCCCCTGCTTGTTTTTTGCATTCGTTGCGGAATACTCCTGCAAACCTTTCCATGCAATTGCTCCATGGGGCTCAAGCAGCATCGTATACCTGCTGTACACTTCAGTAATGGTTTTCCTGGTCTCTTCATCGTTCACACTTATGGCAAAAAGGTCTTTGCGCATTCGTGCAAGATCAGGTGTTATGACTATAAGTCCCGTTTCATCCATGACACCTCCATAAAAGTCAATAATTCTTGCCAGGTTGCTGGGATGCCCCACATTCATTGCACTTGAAATACAATTTCTTGAAGGACTGATTGGCTCATAGCTCCCTTTATTCAGGAATTCAGGCACCTCATCATTTTCATTGGTCGAAATAATAAATTGTTTTACCGGAAGACCCATCTTTTTTGCTATCAGGCCGCCCATCAGATTCCCAAAATTACCGGAAGGCACACTGAAAACAGCTTCCTCATCAATAGTGGCAGCCAGCTTCGACCATGCGTAAAAATAATAGACCGATTGTGGCAGCAATCTACCGATATTTATTGAATTCGCTGAAGTGAGGGAGATACCTGAGAGATCCTGATCAAGAAAAGCAGTCTTGACAAGCCGCTGACAGTCATCGAACTTTCCATTGACTGCAATAACGGCTATATTTTTCTGCAGGGTTGTCATCTGTTTCCTTTGCATCGCGGTAACCTCATCACGCGGGGAATAATATGACTGCGTTGATGTTATCCAGCCCATAAAAAGCGTTGGCTACTGCGCTTCCTGTATCTCCCGATGTGGCTGTGAGGACAGTAAGATGCTGATCGTTTTGTGACAGGAAATACTGCATTAGCCTGCTCATCATCCTTGCAGCAAAATCCTTGAAGGAAGCGGTCGGTCCATGGTCGAGACGCATAATGTATTTCCTGCCGTATACTTTTTCGATCGGGACCTCAAAATTATAAGCATCAGCACACAATGCTGATAATTGTTCTTTATCTACCTCATTACCAATGATTTTATGCAGAACTTCAAACGCTATTTCATGATATCTTTTAGGTGTAAAACTCCAGATTTCCTTTTGGGATATTACCGGCAATGAATCAGGAAGGTACAAGCCTCCGTCAGGTGCCAGGCCTCTGAGGAGCGCTTCACCAAAAGTAACTTTCGGTGCCTTCAGGTTCGTAGAATAATATTTTATTCCCTTCTTTTTCAATTACTTATATGTCGCTTTCTTTAACCTCAATCTCAACATCAACCTCTTGACCTCTACCACTCATTATCTCTTATTCAGACATTCACAACCCGCATCAGATCAGCAAACAAGCCTGCAGCTGTAACATCAGCTCCGGCACCATAGCCTTTGATCACCATAGGCAGTTCGTTGTACCTGTTGGTGGTAAGAAGAATAATATTATTGCTTCCTTCAAGATTAAAGGACGGGTGATTTGAATCTATTGTAAGAAGTTCGACCCGTGCTTTTCCCAGTTCAATTGTAGCAAAAAAACGCCACTTTAAATTCTTTTTTGCAAGTTCCTTACGTTTTTGTTCAAATTCAGGATCATACTCTTTTACCTTCTCAAAAAAATAATTGATATCACCTTTGAAGCATTCCTCAGGAAGAAACTTTTTAATTACTACATCTTCTTTTTCAATTGAATAGCCTGCTTCCCGCGCCAGGATCATTATTTTTCTGACTACATCTGTTCCGCTCAGATCTACACGGGGATCGGGTTCCGAGTAACCTATTTCCCTTGCCTTTCTGATAGCGCTGCTTAAAGGTACCTCAGGACTCAGTTCATTAAATATAAAATTCATTGTTCCTGAAAGTACAGCTTCTATCTTAAGGATCTTGTCGCCGCTAAGTACAAGATCGTTAATTGTTTTTATGATCGGCAACCCTGCGCCGACAGTCGTTTCATACATGAACCTGACTCCGCGTTCATTGGCAATGCTCTTAAGCTGCCTATAATAGCTCTGCTCAGAGGAACAGGCTATTTTATTTGCTGTGACGATTGAAACATATCTTGAGAGGATCTCACTGTATCGTGATGCAACATCACTGTTGGCTGTGCAATCGATGAATACGGAATTCCGGAGGTTCATTCTTGTCATCTGCTGAATAAAGACCGATATATCTCCTTTTGCATCTGAGTTCTTAAGTGCGTCCCTGTAAGTTTCCAACGGGATTCCTTTTTTATCGAAAATCATCTTCCTGGAATTGGTGACGCCTATAAGGTTGATTTTCAGATTATGTTCACTTATAAGTGTATTGTATTGATTTTGAAGTTGCTTCATCAGGCTTGTACCGACCAGTCCCGTGCCCGCAACGAAGACATACATCTCCTTGAAGCGTGAAAGAAAAAATCCATCATGTATTACATTCAGCGCTTTTTTGAGACTCTCATTCTTAATAACAACAGAAATATTCAGCTCTGATGAACCCTGAGCTGTGGCAATTACATTTATTCCATTCCTGCCAAGCGATCTGAAGAGCGTTGCTGAAATCCCCGGGGTGTTTTTCATTCTTTCACCCACGATAGCAATTATTGACAGATTCTTTTCAACAAGGATCTTTAATTCCTTATTATGTTCTATTTCCATGTTGAATTCATCATTCAGGGCCTTTGAAGCAATTACCGAATCGGTCGGGCTCACAGCAAAAGTTATAGAATACTCCGAAGAAGCCTGTGTAATGAGTACCACATTGACATTCTTCCGGGCCAGGGCTCCGAAAAGGCGCATTGATGTTCCGGTTACACCGACCATACCCGTTCCCTGCAAGGTTATCAGATCAATGTGATCTATAGAGGAAATACCCTTGATCGGACTTATATGATTATCATTTGACTTATTGCTGATAATGGTTCCTTTTGATTCCGGATTGAATGTGTTCAACACAATGATCGGAATATTCTTTTTATATACCGGACGAAGTGTAGGAGTGTAGATAACCCTTGCACCAAAATGAGATAACTCAATGGCTTCAGAATAGGTAAGGCTCTCTATGGCATAAGCTCTTTCGACTTTTTTTGGATCGGCTGTCATAAAACCATCAACATCTGTCCAAATCTCGAGAACCTCAGCATTGAGCGCTGCCGCAAAAATTGAAGCACTATAATCTGACCCTCCTCGTCCAAGAGTTGTCATATCGCCTCTTTCATTACTGGCAATAAAGCCCGGGACAATAATGCGTTTCTTCATTCCCGGAAGATTTTTTGCAATCAGAGCATCTGATTTGACGAAATCCACATTTGCAAAACCAAAATTACTGTCGGTCTTTATATAATTCCGTGCATCAATTAAATAACTGTCTTCTATTACGTTACTTAAAATAAGGGATGACAGGATCTCTCCAATACCCAGGATCTGGTCAAGGGAATGTTTACTGAGCTCACGGATCAGGTAGATGCCGCTTAATGTCTCCCTGACATCTGAACAAATATTATTAATATCCTCAATGACAATACTTTGCTTTTTGCCAGCAATTAGCTGCTTTGAAAAATCTATATGTTTTGTTATGACTTTTTCGAGAAGGAGTTCATATTGATCGTCGCGGCTGGCAGCGAGTTCACTCAAATGTTTAAGCTCATCCGTAATCCCCTGGAAGGCAGACACAACGATAAGGCAGGGTGTGCTTTGTGCTTCAATTATCTTTTTAACGTTTCTTATCCGCTCAGGAGAACCTACTGATGTACCGCCAAACTTCAGGACTTTCATTTTGTAAAACTATATAAAAGGAAAATGCATCTCAACAGATGCATTACAATTAAGTATTAAATAACAAATATACTAATATTTTGCACATTTAATTAAATCTATTAACTGATATGCATGAAAAGATGTAAAATGATTCAACTTAAACGGCAAAGTAGTTAATGAAAGTTATCTAGTTTTCAGATTATACATCTGAGGACTAGACTTTTATCAACGGATCTTCTTACTCCCCCTGCTTAAAGGGGGAGTGATACTACCGAAGGGCGAGGGATAACTTCTACCCATTCCCCTCTTTCTCCAGCTTCTTCAGCATTGAAAAGATAAAAGCTGCAGAAGTCAGGCAACAGACAATAAATACAAGCCATAATTGCCATAGTTCTACGGAGTTCCAGAGAAGACCGCCTACAAAAAGTAATTTATTGCCCACCGCTGTTGCAAGCAGCCAGCCTCCCTGCATGAGTCCCTGGAAACGCGAGGGAGCTACCTTTGACACGAATGAGAGTCCCATCGGACTCAGAAAAAGCTCAGCTATTGTCAGTATCAGGTAGCTATTCATTAGCCAATATGGTGAAACACGTTCAGCTTCCGGTACAGGAACTCCAGCCAGAATATGTGGTGATGAAAGATTAAGAGAGGATATCAGCACTACCATGAATCCGACTGCTGCTATGATCATCCCAAAACCAATTTTCTTTGGTGTTGATGGCTCTAATCCTTTTTTATTAAGCCATGAGAATAGCCCCATTACCGGAAATGTCAGCGCAACGATGAACAACGGATTGAATGACTGGAAGATCTCGGGTGAAATTGCATTCATTGCACTCGCTCTTGTCAGCCTGAAGTATGCAAATGTACAAGCTGCTATCAGCAACGCTCCACCTGCGATCTTTTGCTGACCTTTCATATTCTTGTTAAGGAGTATCACAAGACCGGCAACAGAACCTATTACCGCAAGAATTGACCATAAATTAAAAAACAAGCTGGTAAATGGAGTCACCTCTTTTACAGTATAATCCCGCGCAAAAAATGTAAGTGAAAGGCCATTCTGATGAAATGACATCCAAAAGAAGACAACCACAATAAAGACCAGGATTAATGCAACTAATCTCGACATTTCTTCTTTTCTCGCTGTAAGAAGGAGCCAGACTATGAATGCTGCAAACAATCCGAAAGCAAAACCATCTTTCCAGCCTACCTGGGGAATGAAATGCAACCCAAATGCGGTAGCTACCAATGCTGCTATTGCCAGTATGAGAACCAGAGGTTTAAACTCCACTTGTTCAGATACTTCCGTGACTTTCTTTTCTTTATTTGGCAATAATTTATTGAAGAAAATATAAACCAGGAGTGAAATGATCATTGCTAAAGCTGCAATTCCAAATGCATAGTTATAACCTCTTGAAAATACCTCCAGATAGTTATGGGCAAAAGCAGAAAGATCTGTAACATGTCCGCTGAGATTCGCCTTATCAGCTAATTGCTGAAAGACTGAAGTATCCTTAATGTTCCATTAATGAACTGGTGACAAAGTGACGGAAGGCTTCCATCATGAGCAAATCCATTTGTTTTCAACCACCAGTTTCTCATTCCCGTTGCAGCGAAAGGCGCAAAAAACGCTCCTACATTTATTCCCATATAGAATATCATAAAAGCAGAATCACGCAGTTTTGCATATTTCGGATCATCATACATCTGGCCTACAACTGCCTGAAGATTTCCTTTGAACAGACCGTTACCGAATGCGATAGTGAAAAGTCCTATGATAGTGATTGTCAGAGTCATGCCCGGTATAGTCATAATGATATAGCCGGCAAACATTATTGCAATTCCGAATAAAATGACAGTTTTGTAACGTTTTGTAGCATCAGCAAGGATACCCCCAAGAAGCGCAAGTGCGTATATACTGAAATAGAACCAACTATAGATTTCAGCTGCTTTGCCTTCTGATAACCCAAATTTAGCCTGCAGGAACAATACAAGTATTGCCATCATTGTGTAAAATCCGAACCTTTCTCCCATATTTGAAAAGAAGGCTACTAAAAGTCCCTTTGGATGATTCTTCAACATAATATCAGGTTTTTAAAAGGTTATTGAGTCGTAAAACAAATGTATCAATCTTTTTCAAAGAAAAAACCGGCTTTATTCCCTCTTTTTCTCACTTAATTGTTAGTATCCTTTTAATTCAAAGTTGAAGAGTGTAAATTTGTGGGTTAAACAAAACATGGAATGAAGCTTTTCCGAAGCGATCAGATAAAGCAAATTGATGAGCGAACCATTGAAGATGAGCCGATAGCTTCAATTGATCTGATGGAACGTGCTGCGGGACAGGTATTCCGGTGGTACATTCAGCGTTTTGAAAGAACAAGGCGCATCTTTATTTTTGCCGGTCCCGGAAATAATGGGGGAGATGGTCTTGCCCTAGCACGAATGCTCGCATCGGATCGTTATGAAACAGAGGTACATTATGTCGAATTTACTGAAAAAACCTCTGGCGACTGGAAAAAAAATCTTAACCGTCTGAAATCCGAAAAAAGCGTACCATTTTATTATCTGAAGGATTGTGACAAATTTCCTGTTATTTCTTCGGGTGATATTATTATTGATGCAATTTTCGGTTCAGGACTCGCCAGAAGTGCGGAGGGTCTGGCAGCGGATGTTATAAAACATATCAATGATTCTGATGCAACAGTCATTTCCATCGATATCCCTTCAGGAATGTTCTGTGAGGATAATACCGGGAATGACTATAACAGTATTGTCATGGCAGATTATACGGTGAGCTTCCATTTCCCGAAGCTCTCCTTTATGTTTGCTGAGAATGCCCGCTATCTTGGTGAATGGGAGGTATTGCCTATCGGACTGAGCCCGAATGCCATAAGAAATATAAGTTCACCCTTTCAGATGCTTGAAATGAGTGACATAACCCCTTTACTTAAGAAAAGGAATAAATTTGATCATAAAGGGATCTTTGGACATGGGTTGTTGATTGCCGGATCTTTCGGAAAAATGGGAGCCGCGGTTTTAGGGGGAAAAGCCGCCTTGCGGACAGGTATCGGTTTAATTACCTGCCATATTCCTCTGAGTGGCGTTGTAATAATTCAGTCTGCCCTGCCGGAAGCAATGGCTGAACCTGACAAAGACGAAAGACATCTTTCTGATATCGGTAATACTGACTCATTCAGTGCAGTAGGAATCGGACCGGGGATCGGAACGGATCCCGGAACCCAAAATGCCCTGTATAAACTTCTGAATGAATGCAAGAAGCCAATGGTAATAGATGCAGATGCTTTGAATATTCTGTCTTTAAATAAAGAGTGGCTTTCACTCCTTCCGGAAGGAACAATACTGACTCCGCATCCGAAGGAATTTGAAAGGATTGCAGGAAAAACTGAAAATAGTTATCATCGTCTGATGAAACAGATAGATCTGTCAGAAAAGCATAAATGCATATATTGTTCTTAAAGGAGCACATACTTCTGTTACGACTCCGGATGGTAAAGTGTATTTTAACAGTACCGGTAACCCGGGCATGGCTACTGCCGGAAGCGGTGATGTCCTGACAGGAATTATACTATCTTTGCTCGCGCAGGGCTACACCCCTGAACATGCTGCTGTTCTGGGGGTTTATCTTCATGGTCTTGCCGGTGATTTTGCAGCTGACGAATTATGTTATGAATCAATTATTGCTTCGGACATAATCAAAAACCTGTTTAATGCGTTTAATAAGATACGCGAACTGTGAAGATGTAAAGGCGTAAAGGCATAAAGGCATAAAGGCATAAAGGCACCAACAGTGTTATAGCCGTTGTGCCATTGAGCCATTGAGCCATTGAGCCATTGTACCGTTGAGCCATTGAGCCGTTGAGCCGTTAAGCCATTGAGTCATTGAGTGAATAAATATGAATTAACTTATATAGATTTAGATATGAAAAGAATAATCAGATTATCCGTATTGCTGATAACCCTGCTACTGGCTAATTCATGCATGACAAATAAACAGCTTGCTGATTCAAAGAGTGTTATATTGCCCCTTTCAGATTCAACAGCTTTAAGAAACGGAAGTATTGTATATGGTCTTCCGCGGACTGTATTTACAGTTGTGGTTGAAATGGAAAGAACTATTGAGAAACCAGGTCCGTATGCCCAGTATGCTGAAGATCTTCTTGGGCTTACCGATGTCATTAAAAGCGAAAGCGAATCATGGTCCATTGAGAGTCTGAGTATTAAAACACATGATGAACTGGACCCATCCGAATATTATGTTATTTCAAGTACATCACTGTTTCAGACAAATGTTCTTTCACTCAGGAAAGAAGGACTCATTCTCGATCTGAATCCGTCGTTGTTTTATTCAAGTGATAATAAAGGAATTATTGACGAATCGGGAAACAGCCAGTCTAACTCCTTTGATCTGGGCTCGGATGAATACTTTCAGATGCAACGCGATACTGCCTATAAAAGACTTAACGTAGATTCGACTTTTGTACGCATACCATATATAGTGGAGAAGAAAAAGAAACTTCCGGTCGATCAGCTTGCTGAAAAAGCTGCTAAAAGACTTCTGGAACTGAGAGACGGAAAGCATCTGATTCTTACCGGTGAAGCAAATGTATTTCCTCAGAGTGATGCTGCCATAAATGAAATAAACCGTCTGGAAAAATCTTATACGGAACTCTTCACAGGTAAAACTCTAAGACATACTTTTACATTCAGATATCAGATCATTCCGCAAAAGACGATGGTGGGAAAACCTTCAACATTGTTTCAATTCTCTGATCTGACCGGACCTATCGCCGGTTCAATGAAACAGGGTAAGCCTGTAACTATAGAATTTACTCCGGAAAAGAAAACCAAAGCTCTTACGATCATCAACAGGGCCCAATCCGGTTCAGATTCTAAAAAATTTGACAGACTGTTTTACAGGGTTCCGGATGTTGTCGACATAAAGATCAATCTCGGAAGCGAAGAGCTTCTTAATTCCCGTAAGCTGATCTATCAGTTCGGGGACGTCATTCAGCTGCCGGCGAACTATATTATTGGGAAGTGATTAAACTTAATTAGAGAAATAATTTTATTCTTAAATCAGATGGTGCTGGGTGCTGGGTTCTGGAGTCCTTGGTGCGTTAAATTGCACCCAGCACCCAGCACCCAGCACCCAATATCCAGTTACCCCTAGCACCCAGTATCCAGCACCCAGCACCCAGTACTATTTCACTCTTCCCCTGAAAACTCTTCTGATAATCCTCAAATGTCTTTGATGCATATGACTTGTCAGCAAAATAGCTCAGCAGTACTTCCATATCTTTTGGAGGTTTGTAACCCGGAACAGGATTGACCTGAATTTTGCCATCCGGCTGCGGCATCAGGAATACAACTGTCGGATATGATAACTGGCCGCGCAAAAGGGTAACAGCTAACTGATGTGCCTTACCCGCTTTTCCGTCGTTGATAAATGTCTGACCGAAAAAAGTAATACTTTCAGTGCCCTCGGCATTAAATTTTACAGGATAAAATTTATTGTTGAGAAGATCTGTAATAACTGAATTTGGGAAAGTTTCACTGTCCATTTTTTTGCACCAGCCGCACCAGTCTGTGTATGCGTCAATAAATATCGGACGTGGTTCCTGCTTGTAAAGCTTTTCTGCTTCCTGCAGAGTATACCATTTAACCGAAGAATTCTCCGGCGGAGCCGGACTCTGGGGATGGACCCTTAAACCAAAAGTCGTTAGCAAAACAAGTATGATGATCTTTCTCATATTATAATTGTGAAGTTTGACTTATTAAATCCATGCAAAAGTAACAGAATTTATTTTAAAACGGCAGATGATATTGTAACAGTATATCTCTTCGAAACAATTACAGACTAAAATGGTTTTGAAATAGTTTTTCTATTTGTTTGAGAAATATATTAATTACATTCACCACCGTTAAATCAAATCAAAGAACAGAATATGGAAACTGTTGCAAATACTCTGCGTGATTCAAAAGCCGCACGATGGACTGCATTGCTTATTGTAGCATTTACAATGTTTGCGGGGTACTATTTAACCGATGTTATGTCGCCACTTGGAAGGGAGCTTGATAAAGAATTGCATTGGTCGGCAACTTCTTATGGCTGGTTTTCGGGTTCTTATAGTTGGTTTAATGTATTTTTCTTCTTTCTCATTTTTGGAGGAATAATCCTCGATAAAATGGGTGTCAGATTCACAGGAATAGTCTCAGGTATTGTAATGATTGTCGGTGCGGGTATAAAATATTATGCAGTATCCACGCATTCTCTGGACGGACAAACATGGACAATAATCTGGACATTTCCCGCACAGGTATGGTTAGCTTCAATTGGGTTTGCAATATTTGGAGTCGGGTGTGAAGTTGCAGGTGTTACAGTTTCGAAAATTATTGTTAAATGGTTTAAAGGTCATGAAATGGCCTTGGCGATGGGGTTGCAGCTTGCAATAGCGAGGCTCGGAACAGCGGTTGCGTTATCCTCGTCTTTACCGATAGCACTAAAATTTGGACATGTTTCTGCTCCTGTCCTTATTTGTCTTATTTTATTGTGTATTGGATTACTTTCGTTTTTTGTTTATTGTGTTCAGGATAAGAAACTTGATAAATCCCTGGCTTTGGCAGCCGAAGGAAACGATAAAGAACCTGAAGAATCATTTAAAACAAAAGATCTTTGGTCAATTGTTTCCAATAAAGGATGGTGGTACATTGCAATTCTCTGTGTTCTTTTCTACTCCGCGGTTTTCCCCTTTCTGAAATATGCCACAAATCTAATGATCAATAAATTTGGAGTAGATGATTATTATGCAGGTCTCATACCTTCATTGTTGCCTTTTGGGAATATTCTCCTAACGCCATTCTTTGGGAGCCTTTATGACAAAAAAGGTAAGGGGGCTACAATAATGATAATCGGTTCAATACTTATCATTGTGGTACATTTCCTTTTTGCAATCCCACTTTTTAACAGCTATTTCTTTGCGATATTTTTAATCCTTATTTTGGGAATTGGATTTTCATTAGTGCCATCCGCAATGTGGCCATCAGTGCCAAAGATAATTCCGGAAAGACAGCTTGGAACAGCCTATGCCTTGATTTTCTGGGTTCAGAATATTGGATTATGGGGAGTTCCTTTTCTTATTGGCTGGGTTCTCGATAAATATTGTGTGACAGGCAAAGTCATGGTGGAAGGAAGTTTAGTAACCACTTACAATTATACATTACCAATGTTTATCTTCATGTCTTTTGGAATAATTGCACTGATTTTTGCCTTCCTGCTTAAAGCAGAAGACAAGAAAAAAGGATACGGCCTTGAGCTTCCTAATATTAAATAATTAATTACATTTACCCGACAAAAACCTAAATTACCTGTCAGAAACCTAAAATTTATAACAATAATCATGGAACAAATTATCAATACTTTACGTGATTCAAAAAAAGCAAGATGGACCGCGCTGATATTTGTATCAATGGCAATGTTTGGTGCCTACTTCTTTAATTATGCCCTTTCACCTGTTAAGCCGATGCTTGAAAGTATTCTGGGATGGAACAGCTCTGATTTCGGTATATATACATCCTCTTACACCTGGTTCAATGTGTTTTTGTTCATGCTGATCTTCAGCGGAATCATATTGGACAAAATGGGAGTACGTTTTACAGGATTGGCTGCTACATCGATGATGGCGATTGGAACCGGACTTAATTACTGGGCGCTCAGACATGCCTTCCCCGAAGGAGCCATGATTTTTGGAATAAAAACTCAGGTAATAGTTTCTGCAATAGGATTCGGGATTTTCGGTGTTGGAACAGAAGCTGGCGGGATCACAGTCTCGAAAGCTGTGGTGAAATGGTTTAAAGGTCGCGAAATGGCTCTGGCAATGGGGATGCAGATGTCTATAGCCCGTCTTGGCACGGCTCTGGCTCTTGGCATAGCTTTACCCCTGGCAAAGACCTATTCTTACTCATCTCCGGTTTTACTGGCATTTGTATTCATGCTGATAGCCTTATCCTCTTTTATCGTTTACACATTCATGGATAAGAAGCTGGATGTTTCAATAGCCCAGAGTGTAAAAGGAAAAGCCGTGGAAGATGCTTTTGAGCTTAAGGATATCTTGTTTATTATCAGGAACAAAGGATTCTGGTATATTGCCATCCTCTGTGTCTTATTCTATTCAGCGGTATTCCCGTTTTTGTTTTATGCTACTGATCTGATGATTAATAAATATCATGTCAACCCGAACCTGGCGGGCTCAATTCCGGCACTGCTGCCCTTCGGAACAATCTTTCTTACACCTTTATTTGGTACGGTTTATGACAAAAAAGGGAAAGGTGCTACAATCATGATTATTGGCTCATTGATTTTGATTTTCGTTCATGGAATGCTGACGATCCCATTTTTGAATGCATGGTGGCTTGCTGCAGCCGTTGTAATAATTCTTGGAATCGGCTTTTCACTGGTCCCTGCTGCAATGTGGCCCTCTGTTCCAAAAATTATTCCGGAAAAACAGCTGGGGACGGCATACGCAGTGATCTTCTGGATCCAAAATATAGGATTATGGATCATTCCGCTCCTGCTGGGAATAATTCTTAATGCAACAAACCCTGATGTAACACCCAATAAAATTGCTGTGAAAGAGGCGGTAACAAGCGCCTATAAGCAGGTATTATCCGATAAAACTTATGATCTTTCGGCTAAAGAAATTTTACAGCTGGCTGAAAAAGCCAGTAGCCGCACGATTGACTCATTGGTTCAGAATACTGTATACAAATCAGTTCCTACAACCACGACTGATATGACAAGTATGAAAACCAGTATTTCTTCAAGCACAGCAAGCGCTCTTACAGCTGTTACTACCGGAGGAGATAAAGATAAATTTGCTAAGGAAATTGAAATTAAAACGTCCGAAGCAATATATCCGATAATTGAAAAGACCAGGCTGAACCTGAGATATAATTATTTCTTTGATTTAGTAATGTTCACCTCTCTGAGTGTACTTTCCCTGTTGTTTGCGTTCCTGTTGAAGGCAGAGGATAAGAAGAAAGGCTACGGATTGGAGTTACCTAATATTAAGAAAGGTTAAGGTTAAGGTTAAGGAGGTTAATAGCTTTGTGCATTGTGACTTTGTGGCCCTTTGTAGTAAAAAAAATCAATTAACCACTAAGGAACACAAAGGTTACACAAAGGAACACCAGGGATAAAAATAATTATAAACAAAAATCTTTTATATGAAAAAAATACTTATTGTTCTTTCAGGTCTGTTACTGATCGCAGTTGTAATAATTAAGGTTGCAAATGCGCAGAGCACTCCGCAGGAAGTGAAAAAAGCTTCCACCGAAACAAAAATGGATTGTGGAAAATGTCCTTCAGCATCTTCATGTGCAAAAATGGCAGCTGCAAAAACAACTGATGCAAAAGTCTGTGATCCGGCAAAATGTAAAGAAACGAAGTGCGATACTGCTAAATGCAGTACCCGCTGTTCAACTGCAAATATGGGTATGAAAAGTTGCGATCCGGCAAAATGCACTGGTATGACTAAAAAATAGAGAGCTTATGGATTCAAACGAATTTGAAAAATCGAAAGTCTTCAGTTTCAGTGAATCAATTGATTATTCTGACGGTGGAATCGTAAGCAAAACTGTCCTCAAAAAGCAAACCGGAAATATATCTTTGTTCTCGTTTGACAAAGGGGAGGCGCTAAGTGAACATACAGCTCCGTTTGACGCTTTGATTCAGGTAGTTGATGGGAAAGGAGAGGTCATAATCGGAGGGAAGCCGTTTCTTCTGGGAAAAGGAGAGTGTATAATTATACCTGCAAATATACCCCATTCAGTTAATGCTGCGGAAAAATTCAAGATGGTGCTGACTATGATTAAAAGTATTTAACTCCGGCTTGTGGTCTCCGGCATGCAGCTCGCATGTACCGTGAATCTTACTACTTACCTCCTTAGCTCTTTTTTAGAAAGAGCCGAATATAACCAGACAGGAAAAAATAATAATCAGTACAAAGGCTACAACAAGTGAAACCTCAGTTAAAATATTTGAATTTGAGTTCACTTTGTGGTTCGTCAGATGTTGAGCATTTTCATCCATATGAATTGAATTTGCAATAACACGTAAATTTCTATATAAAAACAAAAATACCTCCGGAATGTTCCGGTAGGGTTCTAATAATTGTTTAATTGATTATTAAAAAATTCGTACATTCGTATAGGATAAGAATAAACAACCGGCATTTTAATTAACAGCTGAAAATATAATTCATTATTGTTCTTATTTGCATATTAAATCTTAGAGCAAAATGTAATAGAATATATTTTGCATTAATTCAGAAGGATCGATCTGATATATTAAAATGTAGAATATGCCTGAAGAGGTAGTATATTATGTAACACGATACGGGTATTTGGCAATATTTGTCCTGGTTTTTCTCCAGGAGATAGGCATGCCTAATCCTTTTCCGAATGAACTACTGCTTATATTCTCAGGTTATCTGACATTTAAAGGGCTTCTCCACCTTCCTTTAGTTATAATTGCTGCAGTTTCTGCTGATATAATCGGGACAAACATACTATACTTCCTGTTTTACTATACCGGATCATTTATTATGAAGAAAAAACCTAAATGGTTTCCTATATCTTCCTCGATGATCGACCGGCTGACAGTTAAGATCTCAAACGGAGGACGGATGAGCATATACATATTCCGGCTCACTCCGTTTACCAGAGGATATACCTCTGTAATTGCCGGTCTGCTCCAGGTTAAAGCAAAAGTGTTCTTTCCCATAACGTTTATTTCTGCTGTGACCTGGGCTTCCGTTTATGTGGTCATCGGGAATATGATCGGACCATTCTGGAATTTGTTTGAACAGAACATTCATAGCTTCAAATATGTTATGCTAATTATACTGGCTATTATAGCCGTCATGGTTATTCTGGTATATTTCATTCGGAAAAAGGTAAAAAAGGGAAAGGTTTTTATCAATATTTACTGAACCACCCTTAATTGCGTACTAAACTTTCACCTTAAAACTGCAATATGAAAGTTCATGTGATCTCAGAGACTCCCTTTGTTATGAAAGCGACCGGTGTGCATACAGCGTTCGTGGAACATATTGAATTATTAAAAGAGAAAAACGATATTGAAGTTGTTGTAAATGATGAAGGTACGGGTGATATTTTTCATGGTCATACCTATGGGCTCTATTATCTCTGGAAGGGAAGAAAATATAAAGGAAGAAGAGTTTATACAGCACATGTCATACCTGATTCCATAAAAGGATCCCTGCCATTCTGGTGGATCTTTATGCCATTCATCAGGCTGGGCCTGAGGGTTGTCTACTCCTATGCTGATGTATGTATTGCAATATCCCCGATGGTTGAAAAAGCAATAATCGAGACGGGTGCAAAAACCCGGATTGTAAGGATATATAATCCTGTTCATATAAATAACTGGAAGAGGACCGCGGAGAACAGAATTAAAGGAAGAAAGATGCTTGGCCTGACCGATAATGAATTTGTAGTTCTGGGTGTTGGACAGCTGACAGGCAGGAAAGGGGTGGAGGACTTCCTCGATATTTCTGAAGCAATACCGGAAGTAAAATTTGTATGGGCAGGAGGCAGACCTTTCGGAAAACTGAGCGAGGGGATCAAAAGGATCGATGAAAGATTTAATAGCGCCGGCAAAAACGTTATCAATGCCGGGCAGATCGATCTTGAGGACATGCCTCTTATCTATGCAGCTTCAGATCTGATGCTGTTTCCTTCCTACCAGGAAAACTGCCCTCTTGCACCGATGGAAGCTGCTGCATGCGGAATGCCTGTAATATACAGGGATATTGAAGAATACAGAACATTATACGAAAATCCTTATCTTAAGGCACGAACCACTGCTGAATTCATTTCACTTACCAGAAAGATGATAAACGACAGGCAGTTTTATAACGAGGGTCTGAAAATATCAGAACAGCTGCTGACACAATTCGATAAGGATGTTATAAGGGAAAAGCTGATCAGTGTTTATAAGAGTCTCCTGAATACCTGGCAGACATCGGTAGCCCTGAGAGCGTCTTACATTTCATGAGCCTTACAGAACGCGGCTGATTACTATCACAAGTAAAACAAAGCCGGTCAATATCGCAGCAGGTTTCCAGCTGAACTCTGTAAACTTTTTAACCTGCAGACCCAATTTAGCGGTTATCAGAGCTAAAAGAGAGAATTTTATCATCTGGGTAACAAAGGTGGTCAGAAGAAAGATCAGGATGTTTATCTCAAACACTCCCGACAATATTGAAAATACACCATAGGGAACAGGGGTAAAGGCTGCAGCACAAAGGATCCAGTAGTCCCATCGTACAAAAAGATGATGGATCTTATTATAAGCATCTTCGGAAAAGCCAGGAATATTATTAAACAGGAATTGAACGAGTCCGGTGAACTGTCCGTTTGGTCTGAGCCAGGCGTAATGACCGATCAGATAACCCGCCGAAGCGCCGGCAACAGTTCCCAAAACTACAAACAGGGCATATTTGAAAGTCTTTTTGACATTAAGTAAAGCCAGAATTAAAAAAATAGTTGTAACAGGAAGCGGGAGGAAGGAAGCATCGGCAAAAGCACATATAAACAATACCCATATTCCCCATTTTGTGCTTGCCATCTCAAGACTAAGCCCACGTAATCTCTTATACCAATTATTCATTGTTTATTTACTTTCAGATCTTCTTTGAAATTATTAATTGGCAAAAGTCTGAATAATTTCAATACACGCTGAAAATAAATTGTTAAATTATTGTTAATTAATTGTTAGGGTTGAATTGTCAGATATTGGCATCCTGCCTTATTAAGAAGGGGAACACTCGCTGGCGCCTTATAGGTGACCTGTAAACTTAACTGTATTTGCTAACCGAATCTTCTTAGAATTCTGCCCTTTTAAGATGGGGATCCCTTGCTGGCGCTACTACTAGTGACAACATTTAATAACTCCCACATTATAAGTAACTTGTAAATTTTGCATTATTTGCCAATCAGCCTACTTAGTATCCTGCCCTTTTAAGTAGGAGATCCCTCGCTGGCGCTCGGGATGACACGGTGAATGGGGTACAGAATGGGGGAGAAGAGGCGATTCGTCCATAGGATTTTTTTATATCCAAAACCATGCAACGACGAATCGCCTCTTCTCCCCCCTCACCTAATGATAGACCCTGTCATCCCGAGCGCCAGCGAGGGATCCCCATCGATTTGCACAGATATACCTTTAATGTCATCCCGAGCGCCAGCGAGGGATCCCCATCTTTATTAATGAATATAACTTATCAAGTTACACCATGTCCATACAATGTGGAATGAAAAATATCCAAATTATTTGTAACTTAAACATTTCACATGTTAAGAGCCCAATTTGAATGCCCGAAAGAATATACTTATATTATGTGTATATACTAACAAATAATCATCATAATGTTTTTTATACAGGAGTTACAAATGACCTTAATAGACGGTGTTATGAACATAAGATGAAGAAAATAAAGGGATTTACACAGAAGTATAATGTTGATACTTTGGTTTATTTTGAGAGATTTGAATTCATTGAATTAGCCATAGCAAGGGAGAAACAGATAAAAGGATATTCCCGGATTAAAAAAATAGCTTTGATTGATAAATTTAATAAAGAGTGGAAGGAATTATACTCTAATGAGAGAATAGAACTTCCTGGTTAATTAGGCCACTTCAAAAAGTGACAACATTTAATAACTCCCACATTATAAGTAACTTGTAAATTTTGCATTATTTGCCAATCAGCCTACTTAGTATCCTGCCCTTTTAAGTAGGAGATCCCTCGCTGGCGCTCGGGATGACACGGTGAATGGGGTACAGAATGGGGGAGAAGAGGCGATTCGTCCATAGGATTTTTATTATATCCAAAACCATGCAACGACGAATCGCCTCTTCTCCCCCCTCATCTAATGATAGACACTGTCATCCCGAGCGTCAGCGAGGGATCCCCATCGATTTGCACAGATATACCTTTAATGTCATCCCGAGCGCCAGCGAGGGATCCCCAAATCTTTATTAATGAATATAACTTATCAAGTTACACCATGTCCATACAATGTGGAATGAAAAATATCCAAATTATTTGTAACTTAAACATTTCACATGTTAAGAGCCCAATTTGAATGCCCGAAAGAATATACTTATATTATGTGTATATACTAACAAATAATCATCATAATGTTTTTTATACAGGAGTTACAAATGACCTTAATAGACGGTGTTATGAACATAAGATGAAGAAAATAAAGGGATTTACACAGAAGTATAATGTTGATACTTTGGTTTATTTTGAGAGATTTGAATTCATTGAATTAGCCATAGCAAGGGAGAAACAGATAAAAGGATATTCCCGGATTAAAAAAATAGCTTTGATTGATAAATTTAATAAAGAGTGGAAGGAATTATACTCTATTGAGAGAATAGAACTTCCTGGTTAATTAGGTCACTTCAAAAAGTGACAACATTTAATAACTCCCACATTATAAGTAACTTGTAAATTTTGCATTATTTGCCAATCAGCCTACTTAGTATCCTGCCCTTTTAAGTAGGAGATCCCTCGCTGGCGCTCGGGATGACACGGTGAATGGGGTACAGAATGGGGGAGAAGAGGCGATTCGTCCATAGGATTTTTATTATATCCAAACCATGCAACGACGAATCGCCTCTTCTCCCCCCTCACCTAATGATAGACCCTGTCATCCCGAGCGTTAGCGAGGGATCCCCATCGATTTGCACAGATATACCTTTAATGTCATCCCGAGCGTTAGCGAGGGATCCCCATCGATTTGCACAGATATACCTTTAATGTCATCCCGAGCGCCAGCGAGGGATCCCCATCGATTTGCACAGATATACCTTTAATGTCATCCCGAGCGCCAGCGAGGGATCCCCATCGATTTGCACAGATATACCTTTAATGTCATCCCGAGCGCCAGCGAGGGATCCCCATCGATTTGCACAGATATACCTTTAATGTCATCCCGAGCGCCAGCGAGGTCTCCTTCTCAATAATGCGTCATTGCCTTTATGTGCCCTGCGCCCTGAGCCACGCGCCCTGCTTTGCCAGCCGTAGCCTTCGCGAAGGCTGGTGCCCTGTGCTCTGCGCCCTGAGCTCTGCGCCCTGTGCCCTGTGCCCTTTGCCCTGTGCCCTGTGCCCTGTGCACCATTACGCCATTTTAATAATGATAGCCTTCAGGGTATCGGTAACATCCTCCTCCTCGTCGACACATCTCTCAAGCATCTCG
This sequence comes from uncultured Bacteroidales bacterium, assembly GCA_963791065.1. Lineage (GTDB taxonomy): Bacteria > Bacteroidota > Bacteroidia > Bacteroidales > VadinHA17 > LD21. The sequence goes on along the minus strand of CAWBQN010000013.1, from coordinate 32,829 downwards.
AGGATCTTGTTATTTTTTATCAGTTCCTTCGGATCCTCTTCCTGCTCGAAAAGTTCAGATATACCGGTAAAATATATTTCATCAGCCTTATGCTCAATGGCATTAACAATTCCGCAAGCCCGTCTTATCTTTTCCTTATTCGCAGCAGGGTCCTTCAGGCAAAGAATTGCAGTTTCAACTTCTTTTGCTCCTTCATAGACCAGTTCGGCCATCTCTTTGTAAATGGGCATTAGTTTTTTTGGCTTGTAGAGGCAGATCCGGCGGGCGATCCCATTTATTGAGTCAACCACATCATCGATATTTGCAGTGAGTTCATGGATATCTTCCCTGTCAAATGGAGTGATAAACGATTTGTTAAGCTGTTCATAGGTTTTTATAGTAATTTCATCACCGATATGTTCAATATCTCTGATCTCTTTATAGATCCTTTCATGTTCCAAAGTCTCGCCGCTGGCCATAAGCTCTTTAAGAAGTTTACCTGCGCTTACGAGGTTTTTTGCATCACTTTCAAACAGCGGAAAGAAGGAATGATCTTTTGGTACAAAAAACTTGAGAAAACTATCGATATTCATATGTCCACTTTTAAATATTTAAAAATTGATTTAATTACAGTTATTAAAGGATCCAGTCATAGAAGTAATACATTAAAGATCCAACAACAGCACTGACAGGAATTGTCAGGATCCATGCCCAGAATATTTTTGTTGTCACTCCCCATTTTACGGCAGAGACCCCTTTTCTGGCTCCGGCACCGATTATTGCACCTGTAATTGCATGAGTTGTACTTACCGGAATCCCGAAAATGAGTTGCTCCGAACAATGTCAGTGCACCGGCTGTTTCAGCACAAAATCCTTCAAAAGGCTTCAGCTTTGGTAATCTTCTGACCCATAGTCTTAACAATTCTCCATCCGCCGAAGAGTGTTCCCAGGGCAATTGCTGTCTGACACGACAATTTTATCCATAAGGCAATTGGATCATTATTTGTTGCCAATCCGGAAACAATCAATGCTAGCCAGATAATACCCATGGATTTCTGAGCATCATTTCCACCATGACCCAGACTAAGTGCTGAAGAGGAAATAACCTGAAGCTTCCGGAATATATTTATCAACACTGGAGGGTGTATGCTTTCTGAATAGAAAAACTACAAATGTTGAAATGATAAATGACATAACCATACCCAGAACAGGAGCAATAAAAATAAATAATACAATTTTTAATAAGTCCTGAATAAATAACGGTACCGAATCCTGCATGAGTAACAGCAGCACCAACAAGTCCTCCAACAAGTGTATGTGAAGAACTTGAAGGAAAACCGATCCACCATGTAATAAGGTTCCATGTTATGGCAGCTACAAGTGCAGATGCAATAACTGTCATTTTCATTACATCCGAATTAACAACACCGCCTCCATTGTGTGGGCGACTTTCATTGGAAAAACTGTGAATGCTATAAAATTGAAAAAAGCTGCAAGCATTACTGCAGTTAGCGGAGACAGAACTTTGGTTGAGACGACAATTGCAATTGAGTTAGCTGAATCGTGAAATCCATTTAAAAAGTCGAATATCAATGTTAGTGCAATAACAACGTACAGGAATACCATTTTTCTTTTAGTGTTCTTTTACTGAGATCAGAATATTAATTTGATAATTACTTTTTCAGATGCCATTAATTTATAAGCAGTTACAATTTAAAAATTTCTAAAATCAGGTATCACAAAGTAATGATATCGGAACATAATTCAAAATGATTCGATCAGAAAGTTTCAACAAATTTCGGTCAGTCAGATTACGAAACATTTTATTTCCGCAGACTATTGTATCAGCTAAGTAACTTTAAGATGAAATCGATGCTTAGGCGAGGATAAAGTTAAGTAACAGGAATATCAAGGCTCCGATAATTGCAGAAACAGGTATAGTCAGTAGCCATGCCCAGAAAATTTTGTTGTCACACCCCATTTTACAGCGGAAACTCCTTTTCTGGCCCCGGCCCCAATAATTGCTCCGGTAATCACATGAGTTGTGCTCACTGGAATACCGAAATGTGTGGCTCCAAAAAGCGTCAGTGGCACCGGCTGATTCGGCACAGAATCCTTCAAATGGCTTTAGTTTGGTTATCTTTTGTCCCATTGTTTTTACAATTCTCCAGCCCCCCAGTAATGTACCCAGAGCAATTGCGGCCTGGCAGGAAAGAACTATCCATAATGACCTATATGGTTTCATTTTTTGTAGCAAATCCTGTTACGATCAATGCTACCCATATTATGCCCATCGACTTCTGGGCATCATTGCCTCCATGTCCAAGACTGAAAGCCGCAGCTGATAAAAGCTGCAGACGCCGGAAATGTTTATCAATTCCTGACGGAGAATGATTCCTTGCAAAGAAGATCACAATGGCTGATATAATAAAAGACATTACCATTCCAAGTACAGGAGCTATTACAATAAAAATAACAATTTTTATTACTCCTGCCATAACCACTGATCTCCAACCCGAACTTGCAACTGCTGCTCCAACCAGTCCTCCGACAAGAGTATGGGAAGAACTCGAAGGGAAGCCCAAGCCACCATGTCGCAAGATTCCACGGGATTGCTGCAATGACTGCAGAAGCGATAACAGTCAGGTTTATAACATCAGAATTTACGACTCCGTACCCATTGTAGTGGCAACTTTAAGAGGAAAGATAAGAAAAGCAACAAAATTAAAGAAAGAAGCCATAGCCACTGCTGCCAGGGGAGAAAGAACTTTTGTCGAGACAACGGTTGCAATCGAATTTGCAGAATCATGAAAACCATTGATAAAGTCAAAGATCAATAACCAGCCCTACTACTATATATAAAAAGGTCATTATTTCTATATTTTAAACAACTTTTCCAAATCTGTTAAATATTATTGAAATCTGAATATCATGATAACTTGTTCATTTATTTCTTGTTATGTTATCAGAAATATTTCTGAATCAGGCAGAACAATGTAGTCAAATTTTTGTAACAAATTTTAAATGATGAAAAGTTACATTTTTACTGTTAAAATTTAATGGGAAAATATCTGTATCCAAATCTCAGTATACTTAATCATTGTTTATGTTACTCAAATTGTAGTAATTTTATTGTACTTATTTTCTGAAACTAAAAATCTATTGATATGAGCGACATACGTGATCTCAAGCCGAAACCAGTATGGAATTATTTCCATGAAATTACACAGATTCCACGTCCTTCAAAACATGAAAAAGGGATGATAGAACATATGAAGGAATTTGGTAAAAAACATAATCTTGAAACTATTGTAGATAAGGTAGGTAACGTTATAATCCGGAAACCTGCCACCAAAGGAATGGAGAACAGAAAAGGAGTGATTTTCCAGACTCATCTCGATATGGTTCCTCAGAAAAACAGTGATAAAAAACATGATTTTCTGAAGGATCCGATCCAAACTGTAATTGATGGTGAATGGGTAAAGGCAAATGGCACTACTCTTGGCGCTGACAACGGTATCGGGGTAGCTTCGGTAATGGCTGTCCTGGCTTCGAAGGATATAGCACACGGACCGGTTGAAGCACTTTTTACAATCGATGAAGAAACAGGCATGACAGGTGTATTCGGACTCAAAAAAGGACTTCTTAAGGGAGATATCCTCATGAACCTCGACTCTGAAGACGAAGGAGAACTTTATGTTGGTTGTGCCGGAGGTGTCGATGTTAATGTCACTAAAGACTATGCCGAGGAGAAATCCCCTAAAGGTGTGGTAACATATAAAATTACTGCCAAAGGGCTGAAGGGGGGCCACTCCGGGGTCGACATAGCTTTGGGAAGGGCAAATTCAAATAAGATAATGTTCAGGTTCCTGATGCAGGCGGAATCTGATTACGGCATCAGGCTTGCTGAAGCTGCAGGAGGCGACCTTAGGAACGCTATACCAAGGGAATCCTATTCCATTGTTTTAGTGCCCGAGACTAAAGCTAAGGATTTTGAAAAATTCGTTAAGGGCTACGAGAAAATGTATCGTGCCGAATTTTCCGATACCGAGCCGGATCTGAAATTTGTGGCTGAGAAGATAGCAACCCCTGCAAAGGTTATGAAGAAGGAGGAGCAATACAAGATCATCAGGGCTCTTTTTGCGTGTCCTAACGGAGTTCAGCGGATGAGCCAGGCAGTGAAAGGACTGGTGGAAACATCCAACAACCTGGCAATTGTGAAATGCGCAGGAGGTAAGTTTGAAACATATAATCTTACGCGCAGCTCTGTGGACTCTGCTAAGGAGGCAACAGCATGGAAGATTGCTGCAGTATTCCACCTCATTGGAGCAAATGTCACACTTACAGGTAAATACCCGGGATGGAAACCGGATATGCAGTCACCCATTCTGAAAACGATGAGCGATGTATACAAGAATATGTTTGGAAAGGTCCCTGAGACAAAAGCGATTCATGCCGGACTCGAATGCGGACTGATAGGTGGCGTTTATCCTGATCTTGATATGATTTCATTCGGACCAACGATCAAATATCCGCACTCTCCCGATGAGAAAGTCAATGTTGAATCTGTCAGCAAATTCTGGGATTTCCTGGTTGGGACCCTAAAGCATGTTCCTGTTAAAAAATAGTTTTTTTAACCGCAAAGCACGCACCCCCTGCCGCTTCGCGGCTGTCCCACTAAGGGGGGACCAATTCTGTGGTGATATGTAGAATTGCCTAATTGTTAGTGAATTAGCCCCCCTTTAGGGGGGATGGGGGGTCTAAAGAAGCAATGGGGCAGGGGGGGCAAAACGGCGAGATAGGGCCTAATTAAAGTTAGATCAATGATGCAGAGCAGATTCAAAAGCACATTTTACATAATATTATTGTCATCCTGCACAACAAAACATTTTTGGTCCGGATACTTATCCTTTTCGTCCTTCTGCTGTCACTGAAATTTATCTTTCCGCTCTTCTATGGCTTAATCTATTCTAAAACAGGTTTCCAGCCTGGCAGTTATTTTTCCCTTGCCGCAATTACCCTTATTATGATCATCCCGCTGATAACCGGGATGGCATATACCGATACTCTGAAAAATGAAGATGTCGTACAAGTCATTAGTAATCATGAAAATAAAGGTTTCCATAAAATTAAATACCTGATTCGGAAAATGATTTTTCCGGTTTTTTTCAGTTTCATTATAGTCATGATTGCTGTTATCCTTGCCAGGCCTGTCCCGGCGGAAGGATGGCTGAGAACTCTCTTCGCAGGACTTCTTTTTTCGGTCCAGTCATCGGTTGTTTTCCTTTTTGAAGCTGGTGCCTCCGGGAGAAGGTTTCATGGAGTGACTTCCAGCTGGATTTATGGTCTTTTTGTGATTGTGGTTCCCCTGGGTCTCCTGCTGCATCACCCCTGGAATTATTTTTCTTTCTTTTCACCACTTTACTGGATAGCCTGTTCCTGGTTGGTCAGATCGCCGTACAACAGCATGATTTACGGATTAATTGCTCTGATACTGACATCTGCTGCAATGCTGGCATTACTTTGGCATTTCATGAGAAAGCAAAAGGGATGACCTGCTATTCTTAGCTTGTGTATCTCGCCATATGAGCAAGAAAAAGATCTTTCCTGTTCCTTGAAATAGGTACCTGCGAACCATCGGTCATTTCAATATAGCCGCCGTCGTGCCGGATAAATTTCTTGACAAAATCGAGATTTATAAGATGGGAATTATGCGGCCGGAAAAAGTCACGGTCATTCAACAGTTCCTGAAACTCTTTAAGGTGCTTTGATACCAGTATTTTTCGTTTGTCATTTAAGAAAAACCAGGAATAGCTCCGGTCCGCTTCAATGCGGATTATATCTTTGGGATTAAGATACTCCCTTCCATCCGATGTTGGTATGACCAGCCTGGTAGGATGAGTGGTACGGAGATTCTCCAGCAGTACCTCAAAATTTTCATTGAACGATACCGGATTTGCCGAGCGCTTGAGAACGACCCGGTTAACTGCTTCAATGAATTCCGAAATATTTATGGGTTTCAGGATGTAATCTATGGCGCTGAATTTAATCGCTTTTATGGCATAATGGTTGAACGCCGTGATAAAGATCACATCGAAATCTTTCTGGGGAAAATGAGACAGGAGATCAAATCCTGTACCGTTTGGCATCTCAACATCAAGAAAGATCAGCTCCGGTTTTATTTCGTTGATAAGAACGGTCCCTTCTTTTACATTATTTGCTTTCCCGCACACTTCAAGATCGGGACAATATTCCGAAATAATTGAGGTAATGAAATCTACAGCATCAGGCTCATCATCGATAATTCCTGTTATTAACTTGCGCTTCATGTCATTATTGGTATTTGTATTTCCACGCGTGTGCCTTCAGGTTCCCCTTTAGCGTTTTTAAGATCGGTATAGATAGTTTTTAAACTGGTTCCATAAAGTGTATTGACAAGATCGAGGCGCGATGCAACGATCTGGGTACCCAGGGAGTTATGATTACCTTCCCTCGATCTTTTCATTTCCTGCGATGCTTCCCTTCCTATCCCGTTATCTTCTATGGTACATGAAATATACTCATTTTCCAGCTTCAGCGTAATTTTTACAAGTCCCTTGCCTTCACACGGCATAAGCCCATGACTGATTGAATTCTCAACATATGGCTGAATAAGCATTGTCGGTACCTTAAACAGGAGTGTATCGATCTCTTCGTCAACTTTGATCTCAAAATCAAATTTGTCTTTAAACCTGATCATTTCCAGGTCAAGGTACAGGTTTAAAGCCTCGAGCTCATCCTGAAGAGGTATTGAAGTATGCTGAGAGTTTTCAAGCACTTTTCGCATCAGGCTCGAAAACTTTGTGAGATAATTGTTTGTAGCCAGCTTATCGTGCTGGTACATATAATACTGTATGGAATTCAGCGTATTGAAGATAAAATGCGGATTCATCTGCTGCCTCAGGTTGGCCTGGGTTATTTCAGCTATTTTGCGATTCATCTCGCTGATGCGACGCTTTGAGTTGATCCTTGACCGGCTGTAGATAAGGATCCCTATAGCAAGGCAAAGTATAAACAGTCCGGTATAACCATAGAGAAGCAGCCTCTGGTTACTTAATCTCAGGGAGAGCAGCTGAAGCTCCTTATTTTCAGTTTCTGCATCATAGCGGATCTTCGCATCGGTAAGCCCTTTACTGCTTGCAGATGTTAAAAGACTGTCGCTGAACTCTTTAAACAGAACATAGCTCTTGAATGCATTTGCAGTGTCCTTTCTTATAAGATACATGTTGCTCATGTCGTTATAGATCCATGACAGGTTTCGATAATCATTGGCTATTTTACCTTGCTCTATAGCTTTATTATAGTATTTTATAGATTTTTCCGTATCTCCGATATCTCTGTAGATAGTACCCAGATTTCCGTAGGAATTGGCGGAAGCTTCATGCCTCCTGGCAGGTACGCTGAATGACAGAGCTCTTGTATAGTAGTTAATTGCAGAACTGTATTTCTTTTCAAGGTAAAAATTCCATCCAAGATTTGCCAGGGATAGCGAAATGTAGAGTGTGTCTTTTTTTAACATCGAAATGGCAAGACATTTCCTGAGCAGGGAATCGGCACGGTTAAAATTGCGATCAACTTCCGTAAAGACTGTTCCCAGTCTCCAGTAAGCTACTTCAAGATAGAGTGAGTCATTTTCAGAATAGGAGCTCTCGATCAATTTCTGAAGGCTATTGCGGTATTCCTTCATATCTTTCAGCATATAGTAAACATCAGCCAGCCCGCTATAATCTCTCAGGGTAATTCGCTTTATCTTATTCTTCTTTGCCAGATCAATGCTGTTATTAAAATAATCAATACTTTCCTTATAGAAACCTGTACGCATGGTGTATTGGCCGAGAAAATTCAGCGTTTTTGCCAGGACATCCATATCTCCTGTACTTTTTGCTTTGGTCTCAGCGATCATAGCTTCCTGTGATGCATTTTTGAAATCTGAAGTAAGAAAGAAGTAATCCGCCCTGGCAAGATGCAGAAGGGGAGGGAATTCAATATCTTCTTTACTGCACAACGATTCAGCACTATCGATATTTTCCTTCATGTATTTCGGATTAGGAGGGTACACGGAAGCATATTTAAAAGCTTTTCTGATAAATTCGTTTACCCGTGCGGTATCAGAACCTGATTTTAATTTTGTTTCTGTTGTGATGCGACGGCGGACATCTTTTGCAGTCAGAGGAATGGATGAAATCCCAAAGCATAATATCATTATTAATGCTATCAGTCTGTTGGTTTTCATATCCATCTTGGCACTTGTTTCGAACTTAACCAAAAATATAAACAAAACGGAATATCACACCATATTGTTCTGTACCGTAAATATTTATACGTCCGGTTTTAACATATGCAAGTTAGGATATTATTATCAGATAAGCTGATTCGAGTCTACGGATGGCGGATTTGAGTTGACGAATGGTGAAAAAATAGAGAAAAGGCGAAAAGGAATAACGACGTTAATATAAAACAAATGACAAAAGTCACAAGATAAAAGTGAATAAAGAAGTTGACGATTCTCTGTGGCACTCTGTGCCTTCTCTGTGGATCTCTGTGTAACTAAAAATTTCAAGAACTTTCACAGTCCCGATAGCTATCGGGACCACAGAGGATCACAGAGTTACACAGAGTTGGATAGAAGCAGATACTGAACTTTCTTTGCGGACTTTGCAAATTCTTTGCGTGCTTTGCGGTTAAAAAGACTTCAAGACTTCAGTACAAGAGCTATAGCTTGATTTCTACCAGAATATCATCTTTCATAACATTGGTATTGGGTTTTGCCAGAACCTTTTCGACTATCCCGTTGACAGGCGAGACTATTTCATTCTGCATCTTCATCGCCTCAAGAATTACAAGAGGTTCACCTCTCAGGACAGTTGAGCCTTCTCTTACAAGTACATCGATTATTTTTCCCGGCATCGGAGCCTTAAGGACCTCTCTCTCAATTTTGCCCCTTTTAGAATCTAAAACCTTCTTTCTCTGCAGGGAAAAGGGCGTTTCCACAGTGAATATATAGCTGATGTCGTTAAAGAGTATTTCATATTTGTTCTGGCTCGAGCGAACAATTTCAACAGGGTACTTCCTGTTCTTCCAGAGAATATATGTACCGTATTTCTCGTCGGCCTTAAGTTTTACCTCATAATCCCTTTTGCCAATTCTGATAGTGTGTTTCAACGGAAGGGAAAAGCTGAATTTTCTGTTCTCTGAGGATAGCGCGTGAAGTTTTTTTATCTGATGCTTTTCGTTAGGCATGGTTATCAGAATTACTTAAAATTGATTAATCCGTTTATTTAACAGCCAGGGACTCATCACTTTCCCATGTTCAAAATTGACGTTTATACTGTCGTCATTGAGGTTTTCTTCGATGAAGAGCTTTGTCGCCAGCCAGGCTGCAAGCATCTCTTCATACTCACTGTTAAAGTAGAACTTGTCAAGATCTTTTTCAATAAACGAGGTTGTAAAGCTTCCGTCCTGAAACTTCTGATGGCGCACCAGCATTCTGAAAAAAGGCAGGGTCGTCTTGGTCCCTTTGATCCATACTTTATCGAGCGCTATCTTGCAGTTTTTGATCGCTTCTTTCCGGTCCTTACCTTTTACTATCAGCTTGGCTATCATAGAATCATAGCTTGCAACAATTGATGAACCGGCCTGGACACCGGTATCAACTCTGACTGTTGCGTCAGACGGCATATGCAGGTTCTCAATTTTGCCCGGATCAGGGGCAAATCCTGCCTGCACATCTTCAGCATTTATTCTGCATTCAATTGCCCATCCTTTTAATTTAATATCACTTTGTTTAAACTGAAGTGCCTCTCCGTTTGATATCCTGATCTGCTGCTCTATCAGGTCTAATCCGGTAACTATTTCAGTTACAGGATGTTCTACCTGAATCCTGGTATTCATTTCCATGAAATAGAAATTCTTATCGGAGTCGAGAAGAAATTCTACGGTCCCGGCAGAATGATAATTGACTGCTTTTGCAATCTGCACGGCCATGTCTCCCATTTTTTTCCGAAGCTTTTCATCGAGTGCGGAGGAGGGAGCTTCTTCGAGAAGCTTCTGATGTTTTCTCTGTATTGAACATTCCCTCTCACCAAGGTGTATCACATTTCCTTTTGTATCGCCCAGTATCTGAAATTCAATGTGTTTCGGATTTTCAATATATTTTTCCACAAAAACAGAAGGATCATTGAATGCTTTCTCTGCCTCTTTGCTGGCAATAATAAACAACTTTTCCATCTCGCCGGCTTTCCTCACGATCCTCATGCCTCTTCCTCCGCCACCCGATGCAGCTTTGATTATTACAGGATATCCGATCTTTTCTGCTATTACGGCGGCTTCTTCTTCATTGGCAATATTTCCTTCACTTCCCATTGCCATCGGGATCCCGCCTGCCATAGCGATCTTCCTGGCAATGGTCTTGTTGCCCATCTTATAAATTGCGTCGGGCGACGGACCAATGAAAATCAGTTTATTATCAATGCATTTCTGGGCAAAATAAGCGTTCTCCGCCAGGAACCCGTAGCCCGGATGAATGGCATCAGCATTTGTCTTTATAGCTATACCTATAAGTTTTTCAATGTTGAGAAATACCGGGATCTCCGAGGTGTCCTCCGTATTATCATATATCACATCAGCTGTTGCCAGATACATCGCATTAGGTTCAACAGCCGTTTTAACAGCGACAGTCTCTATCTTCATACGGCGGGCTGTCCTCATTATCCTGACAGCTATCTCACCACGGTTGGCAATTAATATTCTACGAATTTTCATCACTGTTACTTAATTTCGTTGCATTATTGAAAAGGCTCAAAGGCTCAACGGCTCACTAATGGCTCAACGGCTAGACTTTACCTTGCAAGTGACCTTTACACCATTGCGCCAGCCCTGTGCCGTTGCGCCCTTGCGCCGTTGTGCCTTAAAGTGGCATATTCCCATGCTTCCTCGCCGGCACCTTGACCCATTTATTATTAAGTGCATTGAAGGCAGAGATTATCTTTTTCCGTGTCATTGCAGGATCAATAACCTCATCAATATACCCGCTCTCGTCGGCAATAAACGGATTAGCGATCTTATCGCGGTATTTTTTAACCAGTTCCTTTTTTAGTTCAACCGGATTATCAGATTCAGCAAGTTCTTTCCGGTAGAGGATCGCTACAGCACCGTCGGGACCCATAACGGCAATTTCCGCAGAAGGCCAGGCAAAGCTGAAATCGCCTCCGAGAAATTTACTGTTCATTACAATGAATGCACCACCGTAAGCTTTTCTTAGAATGACTGTTATCTTTGGCACGGTAGCTTCACTGTATGCAAAGAGCAATTTTGCGCCGTGACGTATGATTCCTGCATGTTCCTGATCAACTCCCGGAAGAAAGCCCGGGACATCTTCAAATGTAAGGATCGGAATATTGAAAGCATCACAGAACCTGATAAACCTGGCACCTTTTGTCGATGAATTGATATCCAGGACACCTGCCAGAACCTTTGGCTGATTTGCTACCACCCCAATTGTTTTACCTTTTAACCTGGCAAACCCTGTAACCAGACTGGCGCCGAAAAGTTCTGCTGTCTCGAAGAAGCTGTTTCTGTCAACGATCTGAGCAACAACATCCTTTACATCGTATGCCTTATTCGGATCTTCCGGAATTATGTCTCTCAGCTTTTCATTTATATCGTTTATTGAACCGTCATCGGGAACAATGGGAGGATTTTCAACATTATTGGATGGGAGGTAGGAGAGGAATTTTTTCAGGGCAAGCAATGTATTTTCCTCATCATCATATATCATGTGTGCAACGCCGCTTTTTCGCGCATGAACTTCAGCGCCGCCCAGACCGTCGGATGTTACATCTTCATTCAATACCTCCTTCACAACATTCGGTCCGGTCACAAACATATAGCTTGTATGATTCACCATGAAGACAAAGTCAGTAAGTGCGGGAGAGTAAACGGCTCCTCCGGCTGCCGGACCCATGATCACGGATATCTGAGGGATTATCCCCGAAGAACTGATGATATTATGAAAGATTGAAGCATAACCGCTCAGACTGGCGACACCCTCCTGAATTCGTGCTCCGCCGGAGTCCATTAAGCCAATAATCGGAGCTCCCATTTTAAGCGCCATTTCCTGTATCTTGGTAATCTTTTTGGAATGGACCAGCCCAAGTGAACCGCCCATGATGGTAAAATCCTGGGCATACGCAAATACCAGTCGTCCGTTTATTTTTCCATGACCGGCTATTACACCATCACCATATGTCCTTTCAACCTTCCCGAATTCAACAGGTTGTGAAGCAGGAGTAACAAAAGCATCAATTTCTTCAAAACTACCCGAATCGAAAAGCAGGCTGATTCTTTCGTGAGCGGTAAGCTTTCCCTTTGAGTGTTGTTTCTCAGCATTTTTGGCGTTATACTGCTTTTTTAAAGCTTCCTCACGGTCAAAAAAGGCTTTATAGCTTTTACCTGATAAATCCATACCCTGTTTAATTTAAGGTATCAAAAATAGACAATATCACGTTAATTACAAAAAGAACCTTCGACCGGGATTAAGTCATACTTCGTAATATTATGATAAACAAATAAATAGGAGGTAATATATTTCGACCGGATATGGAATCCATTAACTGCAAATCAGTAATCGGTAATCGGTAATCGGTAATCAGAAATCAGAAATCAGAAACCAGGAATCAGGGATCAGTAATCGGTAATCAGTGATCAGTAGTAACCAAAAAATTCAAGAACTGTCACAGTCCCGATAGCTATCGGGACCACGGAGAAGCACAGAGAGCCACAGAGAAAAGTGAGAATCTAAGCCCCCCTGGGGGGTTTGGGGGTAATATCGGTAATTGGTAATCGGTAATCAGTAATCAGGGCCCTGTGCTCTGTGCTCTGTGCTCTGTGCCCTTCGCCCTGGCCTTTTAACCACGGAGTTACACAGAGTTTTTCACGGAGTTTCACGGCTGTAGTTGTCTTGCCCTGTGCCCTGTGCCCTGTGCCCTGTGCCTCTACTTCGGTTTAAACAACCCATCCCAGTTCGAGCCCAGCATACCTGCCTGCAGCATGATATCACTTGCTTTTTTCAGATTGCCGATCATCTTCTGATCAATGACCGGATAATGCCGTATCGTCTCCAGCTTATCCCCAATGTACTCCAGATCCTCATCGGTTGTGGTCCAGTGACGGGAATCATAGATCGTCAGATCGAGGGGCCGTGAATAAGATCGAAGGGATTTATCACCTACTATATTGAAATAAAAATCAAAATACGACATAACGAGTTCACGAAGCGTACGATAAACGGGCTCCCGGAATCTTAGTGATGTAAAATTTGATTTTGCTACTGCTCCCCAGTAGCCATCCTCTCTGAAAACAGTGATAACATGATCATCGTCATTATATGCTTTCAGATCAACTATAAGTGGTTTATATCCATTGAATTGCATTGCGGCGGCAGCAAAAAGGGCGCCTTCGAAACAATGTGCAGATCTTTTCCTGATCACCCATCGCGGTGATCTGCATTCATAAACGGGATTATAATCGAGTGAATCGAGGAATCCCTGGATCCTGTCAGCGTCACTCAGTGTCTTCAGAAAGCTTGTTTCGTCTTTTGTCCAATCCATAGTTACTTGTTGTTCCTATTGAAATCCTTTAACCGCAAAGCACGCAAAGGATTTGCAAAGAAAAGGCAGCATCTGCTTCTATCCGCCTCTGTGTAGCTCTGTGATACTCTGTGCAACTCTGTGACAGTTCTTAAATTTCTTTGTTACACAGAGTTCCACTGAGAAGCACAGAGAGCCACAGAGAAATCACAATTTTACCTCAATCCCAACCTCAACCTCAACCTCACCACTCACCACTCATCACTCAGTACTCTACGCTCACATCTCATATCTCATATCTCAGCCTGGCCTAGATCAGTTTCCCGATGATCCTCCTCATCTCCTCATACTGTTCCTCCATGCTCATAACCAGTTTCAGCTGGGCACGTGCTCTCTGGAGATTATGAAGCTCGTGATGTATCTTGAAGTAGTTATCGCCATCAATAAAATCAGTGAGAAAACGTACGGCAATGGTGTAAGTAATTAATCCCGGAGCAAATGCAAGCATATCTTTCTCCACATCATTTAATGTCTTACCTGTTTCGGAAAGATAGCCTTCAGCGTATGCCCTGAAGAGATTTATGTCCATGTTGACCTTTGAGAGTTCTTTCTCATCCTCCGAGGCTGTATTCGCTGCCGTTCTGATTGAATCACCAAAATCATAATGTATATAGCCCGGCATCACGGTATCGAGATCAATAACACACAATGCCTTATCATTCTCATCGAGCAGTATGTTATTGAATTTGGTATCATTATGGGTGATCCTGAGAGGTATTTTACCCTCTTTACCCAGACGCAATATTATCTTCATCTTCTCCGCCCTGCTCAGTACCTGATCTATTTCCCGCGATACAGATCTTACCCGCCCGACGGGGTCTTCCTTTATCTTGTCATTGAACGCCTCCAGCCTTTTTTCGATATCGTGAAACCATGGAATAGTCTCAAAGAGAGGTTCTCCCGGCATATCAGAAAGCATTGCCTGAAACCGGCCGATCGCCTTTCCTCCTTCAAAAGCCTTGTCGGGACTGTCGACAATATTATAGGAATGATGGTTGGAAATGAAAATATACATCCTCCAGTAACTGCCATCATTATCAACGATCCATGTTTTCCCGTCGCGGGAGGGGATGAGCCGCAGACATTCCCTTTTAATATTCGATCCGGGGATCTCTGCTAACCTGTTTCTCAGGTGAATGGTGACTCTCTCAATGTTATGCTGAAGTTCCGGGATGTTTTTAAAGATCTTGGTATTGAGCCTTTGAAGTATATAATCGTCTTTCTCCTTTTCAGCTGTTTCTACCCTGAAAGTATCATGAATATGTCCGCTGCCGTATGCTTCACCGTTCAGGAACGTGCCATCGGCTTCGAAATATTCAAATATTTCCTTCAGATTGTGCGCCATATCATTTTCCTGCTTTGTGCCCGATAAAGGCGTAATACATAATTATGAGATATGCAGGAACGCAAATCCAGTATGCGTGCTGGGTTGAAAATGTCACTGCAAGCTTGCCATATAATAAAGGTATTAAAGCGCCCCCGGCAATAGCCATTACAAGCATGGCAGATCCGGTTTTTGTGAATCTTCCAAGCCCGTTGAGCGCCAGCGGCCACATAGCCGGCCATACAAGTGCATTGGCAAGCCCGAGAAGTGCAACAAATAATACCGTTACCGGCAGCACCAGCTCAATTGATTTGAGTGTCATAATATCTATGAATGACATGGAGAATACCAGGTGGGACGGGGTGAGTATGGCACCCAGTGAAAAAATGACACCCAGTATTGTGCATATTTTTAAAGCAGTCACCTGTGTGAGATATTTTGGAATGCATATGATCCCGAGAAGGTAACCAATTATCATGCTTATTAAAGTGAGTGAGGTAAAGTATTTTGCCGATTCCATCGCTATACCTATCGATTGCCCATATCTTATTATTGTATCACCTGCGATAACTTCAACGCCGACATAAAAGAAGAGAGCGACCACTCCGAGCAAAAGGTGCGGAAACTGCCAGATGCTGGTTTTCTTTGCATTGGATTCCCCGCTTGTTGCATCTTCCGCATCAGTGTCCACTTCCGGCAGATGGGCGAAGCGCAACAGCAGACCAAGCAAAACCAGGATCACAGCCATCACGATATATGGCATGATGACCCTGCCGGCCAGTTCATCGAGCAGGGTGGTACGGCTGGCGGCATCAGCTGCCTGGGCAAGCTTTTCGGAAAGTACTTTTGAATCTTTCAGAATGATGCTGGCAAGTATTATAGGCGCAATTGCTCCTGCAAATTTATTGGCAATTCCCATCATGCTTATGCGCTTGGCTGCACTCTCAGGCGGACCGATAATAGTTATGTAAGGATTTGAGGCAGTCTGGAGAAGAGCCAATCCGGTTCCTTCAACAAACAGGCCGAGAAGAAAGAGGCCAAATGTCCTGCTCATAGCTGCAGGGATAAATATCAATGCTCCGGCAGCCATTATCCATAATCCCAGCGACATCCCGTTCTTGAATCCGGTCTTTTTCAGGACTGCTGAAGAGGGCAGTGCCATTATGAAATATGAGACATAGAATGCAAATGTTACAAAATAAGCCTGGAAATCGTTTAATTCACATGCAGTTCTGAGGAAGGGGATAAGTATCCCGTTGAGCCATGTGACGAATCCGAAGATAAAAAAGAACAGTCCGATGATGGATACTGAAAAGATATAATCTTTCCTGCTGATCGCGGTTGTAGGTGAGCTGGTGGTCATGATCTGGATTTTTATTAATTCCTGATTTCTAATTTTTAATTTCTGGTCCCTGAAGGGAAGTGTTCAAAACTAATCTTTTTATCTGACGGAAGCAAGAAAATAATTTTTTTGTTTTTTTAGTTCAAAAGTCATAGAACTGACCGGGAATTAATTTAATTTTGTTTAAAGAAGGCTGGAAGACAGAGATTGAGGAAAGATACAAGAATCTGGCATAAGGGGTACTTCGCCATGCACGTTGCACCCCCCAACCCCCCCAAGGGGGGGCTATTAATCCTCTGTGTCACTCTGTGCTACTCTGTGGTCCCGATAGCTTTCGGGACTGTGACAGTTCTTCCCTTTTGTCTTTTGTTTTGTAACTTTTATTTATAAAAGAATCATGCCAACTCAGGAAAAACGAATTCGCGAGACAATTGAAGAGACCGGCAAGGTATTTGAAAAATTCGGGCTCACGCCGATGCAGGGAAGGATAGTATCATATTTCACCGTCAGCGATCCTCCTGAAAAGACCTTTGACGAGCTGGTTAAGTATTTCAAAGCCAGCAAGAGTTCTGTGAGCAATTCGCTTAACTTCCTGCTGCAGAACAAAATAATTGACTATAAGACATTTCCCTCCGATCGCAAACGCTATTTCTTCATTACCGATTCCTTCTTCAGGGTATATTTCAGGAAAGTACTCGAGAATGTTGCGGAATTAAAGGATTATGCTTACAGGACCGTTTCGATGCGTACCCCGGAATATCCGATGACAAGCGAAAAGATCCTGAAATGGATCGAAAATGCCAACAAATTCCAGGAATCCCTCGAAAGCACGCTGGAATCAATCAAAAACGGATCCGATTTTTGATTTAATCGCAAACGCCACCCGCTCGCGGATTTGACTATTAAATCAATTAACCGCAAAGCACGCAAAGTCCCGATAGCTTCGGGATAAAACCCAAGGTCGCAAAGGGTCTGTTCTTCACAGTGAGGAACTAAGCTCCCCCTCGCCATCGCGCAGCGCCGTCGGCAATGCCTATGGCGGCCGATGGTAGCGCTTCGGCGGAGCAAGGCTGGGGGGTTTGGAGTGTAAATCCACGGATGCAACCCGTGAATTTTTGCACCGATTGCAAATCGGCGTCAGCTGTGACGCTCTCCACTCTACGCTCTACGCTCTCAGCTCATATCTCATATCTTAACCAGCACCCAGCTACCAGCCCTAGCACCCAGCACCCAGCTTACCTGCCTCTTCAAATCTCGACTTATTCCCGGAGATAGCTCTCGACTTTATCCCCAGGTATCCCCCATGGTGCCGTTTCGCATATTCCTCGGCATTGAAATCAATTTTGCTCATCATGAGTACCACCAGTGCGTCTCCAATGACAGTCATCATGGTTGTGGAGGTAGTGGGAGTGAGTCCCAGTATGCAGACCTCTTCAGGTGCTCCTGTAAGGATATAGCAATCGGCTTTTGAGGCAAGCGGACTGTTCTCATTTCCGGTTATTACTATTACCGGTATCTGCGGGAAGAGATTATTTTTAAGATCTATCAGTTCAATTATCTCACGGGTTTTTCCTGAATTGGAAACAGCAAGCAGGACATCATTTTCCTGCATGATCCCAAGGTCGCCGTGCTGTGCCTCACTGGGATGAAGGAATATCGATGGCGTTCCTGTTGAGCTGAAGGTTGTTGCGATGTTATGGGCTATCTGTCCTGCTTTTCCCATCCCGCTGGTAACCAGCTTCCCGTTTTTCCCGTGAACATGTTTATAGATTATGTCGATTGCCGTCTCGAAGCTTTTGGTTACCGGAATGTTTTCGATGGCGTTAGCCTCTCTCTTAAATATTTCCCTGACTTTCTCTATCATTTTTGTGTAAATAATCTAATTCCAAAGTTATTAAATAAAATTATTTATCAAAGATGCTCAGGAAAACGGCATGCGGCTTGCGGTATGCGGTAGTAATACTCTGTGGTTCTCTGTGCTTCTCTGTGGATCTCTGTGTAACCAAAAATTTCAAGAACTGTCACAGAGTTTCACAGAGGTGCTCAGAGTTGCACAGAGTTGCATGGAAGTAGGTTCTGACTTTTCTTTGCGACCTTAGGTTTTAAAGCTTTGCGCCCTTTGCGGTTAATGGATTTAAAGTTTATTTTTGTAAACCATCATCAATTGATCTAGGATGTTCAATCACGCTTCAGCCATCGGAATCGATATCGGCCGGAACTCAATCAGGATCGCTGTCGTTAAGATCAACGGTGAAGCAATTGCTACAAAATCCTTTCCGCTCGACCCTGACCAGGACCGCGATTATCTTATCTCAAAGCTTCTCGATGCCATAAAGGATATCAGGCAATCAGTTGCATCGGAAGGCATAAACCCGATCTGTATCGGCACAGCCGCCAAAGGATTTATTGACCATGCCTCGGGGATAGTTATTGGTCCTGACCAGGGTATTAAAGGCTGGACGAATGTTCCTCTCGCAAAGATAATCAACCAGGAAACCGGTCTGCCGGCCTATGTAGGTAATGATGCAAATATGATGACCATTGCAGAACACCGTTTCGGCGCTGCGAACGGATATGAAAATATTGTTTTTGTCGCGCTTCGTACGGGGATCGGCGGCGGAATAATCATCAATGGCAAGCTCTACAGAGGAGTAAATAATGCCGGCGGGGAAGTAGGACAGATGATCATTAATTTTGAGAATGGAATCAGTGATAAAGGTATCAGAGGATCGTATGAACAATTTGCTTCAGCATCAGCAATTGTCCGGAGGTACCAGGAAGAAACAGGTGACTCACGACCTGAAAATGAAAAACCTCTTTCCTGCAGGGAGATCTTTGAATTAAGTTATACAAACTCACCGGCTGCAGTTAAGGTAGTTAAGGAAAATGCGGAGCTGGTAGGAATAGGCCTTGCCAATCTTATCACGATTTTCGCACCCGAGATAATTGTTCTTGGCGGCGGAATGTCGGAGGCGCGCGACAGCTATCTTGATATGATCAGGAAAAGCGCATTTGCCAATTCCCTTGAGAACTGCCGATCGGAAGTGATCATCGAACGGGCTCATCTCGGGTCGAGCGCCTCGCTGCTCGGCAGCGCCTATTATGGGATGACAAGACTGGCGGGGAAAACCATCTGATAGCACAGAGCACAGAGCACAGGGCACAGGGCACAGGGCAAAGTTAGTCACATCCTATTGAGAGTGACAAGGTTGGTTTAGTCATGTGAGTTTAAGATTGCCGCGCCCTCCTTCGTCGGGCTCGCAATGACGGTGTAAGTAAGGTAAATTGTGTTTTTGAGCTGAACCTAATTAAGTTAAGTCCACGGTCATTGCGAGGATCCGCCGGCCGGCGGAGACGAAACAATCCTTAACTCACATCCTGATATATTCTTTGCGCACTTTGGTTTTATCCCGATGGCTATCGGGACTTTGCGTGCTTTGCGGTTAAAATTTTTTAAAAAAATCAGCTTTTTGATAAACGGCACCTAATAAGGCATAGATTGCTCAAAAGTGTTGATTTACCCCTTGTTCCTGCAGTGAAATTGATCACAAATCAGCTGATTTGAGCCTGTCTTAAGTCCGTCAGATTTGTTTTTCACGATTGCTTCCATTAGTTTTATTGCCTCAAATTATTCGTCCTTAACAAGACCTGATGTGCAGATTCGGTAAAGACAGATTACTAAAACTAATAAATGACTATAAATGCCACAAATGCAGATTTTTACAACTCAATGCATTTATGACTGAAGGGGTGAAAAAATGAACTCCCGGATCAAATTTATATCAGAGTACAAATTAATTTAACTGAAGTTTAAATGTGCGGATTTGTAGGAATTATAAATAAAGACAAGAAAACAGCCAATATCCAGATCCTGGAAAAAATGGCATCTGTTATTGATTACAGAGGTCCTGATGAAGAAGGAGTTTTTATTGACGGACCTGTAGGTTTTTATCATAAGCGGTTATCGATTATTGACCTCTCAACAGGCAAGCAACCGATGACTCAGAACGATTGTACTATTGTATTCAACGGAGAAATTTACAATTATATTGAGTTAAGAGAGGAACTTAAAAAGAGAGGTCATCAGTTTAAAACCACTTCCGATACAGAGGTAATTTTGCATATGTACCAGGAATATCGGTGATGATTTTGTCAATGACCTTAACGGGATGTTCGTCTTTATCATTTATGACAAACAAAGAAACAAATTACTCGTTGCAAAAGATCATTTTGGAATTAAACCGCTTTACTGGTACGCATGATGAGAAGAAAATTGTTTTCGGCAGCGAAATAAAGTCGATACTCCAGCATCCTGGATATTACTGCAGAACCTGACAGGAAAACTTATATGAATATCTGACATTTCAGTTTATTCTCGGCGAAGGAACAATGTTCAGGAATATTCATAAAGTTGCCCCCGGGTCACTATATGACTATAGATCTTGCCTCCGGAAATTTAACAGGGTTAAGTACTGGGAACCTAACTTTAAAATTGACAGATATCACACTGAAGAATATTTTATTGTCAGATTAGGAGAGATTCTTGATGAAGCAATCACCCAGCAGCTGAGAAGCGATGTCCCTCTTGGATCATACCTTAGCGGAGGCATTGATTCCTCGTTTGTAACTATTTTATCTGCATGCAAATACGGCAAGCAGTTCAAGTCTTTTACCGGAGTATTTGATGAGGGTCCTGAGTTTAATGAAGTTGAGTATGCCAGGGAAGCTGCAAAAGTTGCAAACTCCGAACTTATATGAGGTCATTCCTACGGAAGCAGAGTTTATTGATCTTCTGCCAAAACTGATCTGGCATCTTGATGAACCTGTTGCAGGGCCGGGAGTTTTTCCGCAGTATATTGTGTCAAGACTTGCTTCAGAGCATGTGAAAGTTGTGCTTGGCGGACAGGGAGGCGATGAAATATTCGGAGGATATGCCAGGTACCTGGTGGCATACCTTGAACAGGCTCTGAAAGGAGCAATATTTGAAAATAATGAAGAAAAGGAACATATTGTTTCACTGAATTCTATTCTCCCTAACCTGCCTTTCCTTCGTACCTATACACCTATGCTCAAGGACTTCATGAAAGATGATCTATTTGAACCGATGGACAGGAGATACTTCAGGTTGATAAATCGTATGGGCTCTTCAGAATGCTTTCTGACAAAAGATTTCATGGCAGAGTACAAGGAAAATGAGATGTTTGAAAGTTTTTCAAAGATCTGTTAATCATCCTGATACCCTGAGCTATTATAATAAGATGACACATTTTGATATGGTTGCCAGCCTTCCCGGATTATTGCAGGTGGAAGATCGTGTAAGTATGGCCGTTTCAATCGAATCAAGGGTTCCGCTTCTTGACCGGAGAATTGTCGACCTGATCTCACGTATGCCTGCAGGTATGAAGTTCAAGGGAGGGGAAATGAAATACCTCCTGAAGAGAACCATAAAAGACATGTGCCGAAAAAAATCATGAACCGGAAAGAAAAAATGGGATTCCCGGTTCCTCTCCATCTCTGGGCTAAAAATCAAGCAAAAGATTTTATTCTCGATACAATGATTCGCAAAAGGCAAAGGAGAGAGGCATTATAAATTCAAAATATATTGAGAATCTGATCTGCTGTGAACGCCCTTTCGGACGCGGATTATGGGGGATCCTGTGTCTCGAATTATGGTTTCAGACATTCATTGATAAAAACAACTGATCCTTTGTGATCCTTAGTGTTAAGCTATGACGTTCCTTTGTGGTAAAAAAAAAGAAAGTTAAAATTATATTTTTTTATTATGGAAAATAAACAATCACCTCTCAGTATTGAAAATTGGAAAGTAAAAAAAATCGGGGTCATTGGTCCCGGAATTGTTGGCATGCCTATGGCAGCAATGCTGGCATCTGCCAGGATAAAAATCGGAACTGATGAACCTGCTAAAGTTATAGTTATTCAAAGGGAATCTGTTAATTCAGGATGGAAAGTTGATGCTATTAACAGCGGAAGATCAGTGATCGGAGGGATCGAACCCGATCTCGATGAAATAACTCATGATGCTGTTAAAAACGGACTTCTTTCGGCAAGTCATGATTATTCTGTTCTGTCAGATGCAGACGTTATCCTGGTTTCAGTACAAACCGATAAAAAAGGCTTTGAACCCGATTATGGACCAATGTTTGGCGCCCTGGAAAAACTCGTAGAAGCTCTGAAAAACAAACCCGCTGATAAAGTACCTCTGATAATTTTTGAATCGACACTTGCTCCGACAACAATGGATACCCTTTTCAGGGACTATTTTAAAAACCATGGTCTGGTTGAAGGAAAAGATATTCTGCTTGGAAACAGTCCGAACAGGGTTATGCCCGGACGGCTGGTTGAACGGATAAGCGATTCTGATAAGCTTGCAGGAGGTCTCCATCCCGAAACTCCAAAGCTGATATGCAAAGCTATACAGTCACATTGTTACCAAAGGCACTGTTTTTCAAACCAACAGTCTGACTGCTGAAATTGTAAAGACCCTGGAAAATGCTTACAGGGATGTCAGAATAGCTTTTTCAACTGAAATTGTACGGTATTGCGATAGTCATAATATTGATTTTTATGCAGTCAGGGATAAAGTAAATTCTCTTTTATCACAATCAGATAATGCCACAGCTGATCCAAATGCTGTTCCAAAAGGCGGAATTCTTATACCGATGCTGGGTGTCGGCGGACATTGCCTGCCAAAAGACGGAATACTTCTGTGGTGGAGAAATATTGAAAGGGGCACCGATACTTCCAACAGTCTTATACTGAATTCACGGATAATTAACGATGAATCTCCTTCAAATACATTTCATCAGGCTGAGAAATTATTTGGAAGCCTGAAAGACAAGAAAATCGCATTGCTGGGTGTTGCTTACAGATTTAATTCGGAAGATACCCGGAATTCACCTACACTTGCCCTTGCAAATTATCTCAGGGATAATGGAATTATCTTATATCATGCATGATCATGTATGTCAAGCATGATGATCAGAACTTACTCAGATTCAAGCAAAATACTAATTTTACAAAAGATCTGGATGAAGCATTGACAGAACGCAGACTATGTTTTCATGTGCACGGCTCATAAAGGCTATCTTGACAGTTTTAACAAAATCTTGAGCTTCAAGGAATATAAAAGGTATAATGGATGCCTGTAATATATTCAATGCCGGCATGTTCAAATCATCGGGTAAAATTTATAGCGGAATTGGACGCGGAACTGAAAAGCCCTGACCGGAATTCATCAATTTTGTTTTTGAAAGCTTCAGGGCAATGGAACACGGATTGGGCACTCGAACTTCTCAGGCTGATAGAGTTTTATAACAATTACTATGCTCATGATGATTTCAATAAGGTTGACTTTTCTGAAGTGCAGCGATTGGCAAAAACCTGTTCGACAGGTTGTGAAATAGCAGATCCTGTTAAAGTTGAAGCTGTTCCGGAGTATAAAGGATTCTCCAGCAGACTGGTAAGATGTGCAAATAAAATTAAATAAAGACTATGGCGGAAGGTACAAGATCGTGGGGAATAATTGGCGGAGGATTTATGGGTATGACCCTGGCTCTCCGGCTCGCACAAAAAGGTAATAAGGTTACTATTATCGAATGTGAACCGAAGCTGGGAGGCCTCACAGGTGATACTAAAATAGATGGGGTTGTATGGGACAGGTTTTATCATGTTATTCTGATGTCTGATCTGAATACCAGGAATATCATAAAGGAACTCGCTCTTGAGGATGAATTAAAATGGGTTGAAACCAAAACCGGCTTTTATCTCAGGGGGCAAGTTATATTCAATGTCGAATATTTTCGAATTCCTGAAATTCCCTCCGATCAATCTGATTGATAAATTCAGGCTTGGACTGACTATTGTTGTTGCGTCGGTGATAAAAGACTGGAAAAGGATGGAACATATCCCTGTTGAAAAATGGCTCACCAGGTGGTCAGGCAAAAGAGTATTTGAAAAGATATGGCTCCCATTGCTGAAAGCCAAGCTGGGAAATCAGTATACAGAAACATCAGCCTCCTTTATCTGGACCACCATTCAGCGAATGTATGCTGCCCGGCAGGACCGGCCTTAAAAAAGAGATGTTTGGATATGTCTCGGGAGGGTATGAAGTGATTAACAAAGCTTTTCATGCAAAACTGAAAAAAATGGGGATCGGAATAATTATGGATGCCCAGGTTGAAATGGTCAGCAGGGACCACACCGGCAGGATTCTTGTTAAGACCAAATCAGCTGGCAGCCATTATTTCGATGAGGTTATCTCCACTCTGGCATCTGATCTTTCCGTTCAGATCGCACCTTCCCTGAATACTGAGGAAACTGAAATGCATAACGGGATAAAATACCTTGGAGTCGTCTGTCCTTCAGTTTTGCTTAAACAGCCAATATCAAAATATTATGTTACCAATATTACGGATACCTGGCCCCCCTTTACCGGAATAATTGAAATGACTGCCCTGGTCGATCCGAAAAAACTGGCTAATCACACTCTTATTTATCTGCCAAAATATCTTGAGCCGGGCAATGAGCTCTTCAACAGGTCAGATGCTGAGCTCAGGGAGTACTTTTTGAAACCACTGTTTAAAATGTATCCTGAACTATCAGAAAAGGATGTAGTTAACTTTAAAGTATCCAAGGCAAGAAGAGTATTTGCTTTACCAACTTTAAATTACTCGGAAAAGCTGCCATCTGTAATAACATCATTTAAAGGATACTATATTGTCAATTCGGCTCAGATCATAAATGGAACCAATAATGTCAATGAGACGATCCAGGTTGCTGAAACAAAGCTTGAGCAGATCTAAATTCAATCTCTGAGAACTGACTATGAAAAAGAATAAACCTTTAGCTGCTATTTCACTCGATCTGGACAATCAGTGGTCGTACATGAAAATACATGGAGATGAAGGATGGGATAAATATCCATCCTACTTTGACATATTCGTCCCTCATGTTCTGGATCTTCTTGATGAACTTGACTTAAAGATCACATTTTTCATTGTCGGGAAAGACACTGAACAGGAAGAAAACCGGAAATACCTTCGCATGATAACCGACAGGGGTCATGCAGTGGGCAATCATTCATATAATCATGAATCGTGGCTTCAGAGCTATTCCAAAGAGGAGATTGAAAAAGAGATCATTGCTGCAGAAGAAGCTATAGTAAATGCAACAGGCCAGAAGCCGGGCGGATTCAGGGGTCCGGGATTCAGCTGGAGTCTCGATCTGTTAAGAGTGCTTGAAAAGAGAGGCTATGTATTTGATGCATCTACATTTCCGACCTATCTTGGCCCTCTGGCCAGAAGGTATTATTTCATGAAATCAGATCTTTCAAAAGAAGAGAAAAAGGCCAGAAAAGAGCTATTTGGAAAATTCAGTGAAGGATTCCGGAAGCTTAAGCCTTATTACCACGATCTGGGCGACGGGAAGAAATTAGCTGAATTACCTGTGACCACTATGCCGGTATTTAAAATACCCTTTCATCTTAGCTATCTGATCTACATTAGTAATATCTCAACCGGTCTGATGAAGATCTATCTTAAAACAGCGCTTTTAATGTGCAGGATCACAGGTACACCTGTCAGTTTCTTATTACATCCTCTCGACATAATAGGAGGCGATAAATTAACGCAGCTGGCTTTTTTCCCGGGAATGAATATTAAAACAAAAGATAAAGTAAAGGTATTCAAAACTGTACTTAAAGTACTGTCATCTCATCGTGAGATAGTATCACTGCCTGAATTAGTTAATAACCATTTACATTAGTGTCCATTTAAATATAATTGATTTTCAACTGTATACAATTTAGTTCTTTGACATCCTGGTAATCCTGGTTTGTAAGTAGCTTGACCGCAAAGCACGCTAAGAAGCTGCAAATTCCGATAGCTATCGGAACGCAAAGTCATAATATTGTAATTCATCCCGATAGCTATCGGGACTTTGCGATCTTTTTATAAAAAGCTTTCGCGGCAGCCTGACCTTTTCGCTAAAGGATGTCTCAAAAGTCCTCTGTGAAACTCTGTGGATACTCTGTGATCTCTGTGTAAGTTCTTAATTATTTGTTACACAGAGTCCCGATAGCTATCGGGACACAGAGAAGACACAGAGAGCCACAGAGAAAGATTTACAGTACTTTTGGACATTTGAGACAGCCTCCTGGATTTTACGTTGCGAACTTCGCGACTACTTAGCGTGCTTTGCGGTTTCAAAAGACTTTTTCAACAGCCCTAACGGGCTATCAAAAAACACTACAACCCTGATGTACTCAAGATTTCAAAGAACGATTTTTAATTTTAGTGACAGCTTCATATGAAATGCATGGAACACGGATATAAAATTAATCTGATAACCAAAAAATATTAATATGGAAAAAGGAAAAGCTTTTGAGAAAAAAAAGCCTCTGGTTTCTATTGTTATTCCCGGTTATAATGAAGAAGCTATTGTTGTTAAGAATCTGACAACAATATGTGATTATATGGCAGGATTTAATAAAGATTACAACTGGGAGCTGATTTTTGTCAATGACGGCAGCCGTGATAAAACAGGCTTGCTTGCAGATGAATTTGCCAAAACCAATCCAAACGTCAGGGTTATACATCATCCTGTAAACCTTAATCTTGGCAATGCCCTGAAAACAGGTTTCGCCCATGCAAAAGGTGACTATACCATTACGATGGATCTTGATCTTAGCTATGATACCTATCATATCGGGAAGCTTCTTGGGACGCTTGTAAGTACAAAAGCTGACATAGTAGTTGCCTCTCCTTATATGAAAGGCGGAAAAGTCACGGCAGTTCCATTCGTAAGGCTGATCATGAGCAGGGTGGTTAACAGGTTCATGCGGCTGGCTGCCCAGGAAAAGCTTCATACCTATACCGGAATGGTAAGGGGTTACAGGACCGGATTCCTTAAAAGCCTGAATCTGAAAACCAAAGACTATGAGATAAATCCGGAGATATTATACAAGGCAATGATCCTCAGGGCAAGAATAATTGAAATTCCTGCTCATCTCGACTGGACCGAGCAGAATAAGCTGGGGGCGAAGAGAACCTCAAGCATGAATATCTTAAAATCATTTTTCTCCGGCATGATGGCCGGTTTTATATTCCGGCCCTATATCTTTTTTATCGGATTCGGTATGATCCTGCTTCTTCTTTCATTCTATATTATCGGATGGATATTTTATAATATAATCCAGATCTATCCTTCGATCCAGATTGATTCCCAGGTATTCGACGACAGGTTTTCCAATGCGGTAGGACAGGTATTCAAGGAGCGTCCGCATGCCTTTCTGGTCTCCGGTATCACTCTTCTGGCAGCTCTTCAGGTCTTGAGCTTAGGTTTTATTTCTCTTCAGCAAAAAAGGTACTATGAGGAGATTTTCCATTTAAATACTTCTATACTTAAAAAAGTCAGATCCAAAGAAGATAACGTGTCAGTAAAATCTGATGAAACTGAAGAGGCAGCTGTTCCGGATAATGTTCTGGATGAAATAGAATCTTCGTCGTGATTAACATAATTTATTCACCGCAAAGAACGCAAAGAACAGATTTATAGTGTTTTGACTTTGCGAACTTTGCGACTTCTTAGCGTGCTTTGCGGTTAAAAAAGACATTTTCAACAGCTTAGCCCACACCGTTCGCTAAAGCCAACGGTAATGGAAAACTACAACCCGGATGTACTCAAGATTTCAAAGAACGATATTTAATTTTTAGTGGACACTAATGTATTTTATTCCTGAATAAATAATAAAAAAGTGAGATGAAAATAGTAGACAGAATTACTAAAAACCCATTTTTGCTCTTTTCTCCTTTTCTGATAATTTTTTTAACAGGTATTTTTGTTTTTCATAAAGATACGCTTCAGGGTGATGAATCGCGGTATCTGACCTATGCTGATAATTTGCTTAAAGGTTATTATACATTGCCTGGTGCTAAGTTGGATTTAGGTAATGGCCCCGGCTATCCGTTATTTCTGTTGCCTTTTGTAGCGCTGCATCTGCCTGTGATTGTTATGGTCCTGATGAATGCAGTATTTTTTTATTTATCCATTGTTCTGATTTATAAGATATTGATACAATTTGTGTCAGTGCGGCTTTCTTTAATTTTTAGTCTGGTCTGGGCATGCTATATTAATGCATATGAATGGATGAATGTGATATACCCGGAAACAATTGCCATTTTTTTGGTTTCGCTGATAATATATTTAATTGTAAAAGCCTTTAACACAGAAAACTCTTCAGGAACGAAAAAATACCTGTATCTGTCAGGTTTTTTAATAGGTTATCTGGCGCTGGTTAAACCAATATTCGGGTATGTAATGATGGTGATGCTTATCGGAAGCGGTTCCCTGTTGATATTTAACTGGAGAATTTTAAATTACAGAAAAGGAATAATTATTTTGTCCATCGCCCTTGCAACAACTGCCCCTTATTTGATCTATACATATCATCTGACCGGGAAGCTGTTTTACTGGAGTTCGTTTGGAGGTGATAATCTGTACTGGATGAGTACGCCCTATGATGGTGAATATGGTGACTGGTTTAATTTTGAAAAAATCAATGATCCTACTTTGGATGTAAGATATAAGTTTTTGGATTATGATGAATCCATAAAGTCAAATCATCTTAAAGATTATAACGAAGTTATGAAATATAATGGTGTTGAACGGGATGATGCTTACAAAAAAATTGCTGTCAGTAATATTAAATCCCATCCGGTTAAGTTTATTCAAAATTGCATAAGCAATGTCAGCAGGCTGGTCTTTAATTTCCCGTATTCATATAAGAACCAGATCACCCAAGACTTTGATAAGATTGCCATATCAATGGGATCATTATTGTGTTGCTTCTCTTTTGCCTGTTTCCGACTCTCCTTAACTGGGAAAAGATCAGTTATTCGATCAGGTTTATGCTGGCTTTTGCCTTCCTGTATGTAGGCGGAAGTATTTTAGGCAGTGCAGAGACCAGGATGTTTAATGTGATTGTACCGGTATTACTGGTATGGATTGCGATCATACTGCATAGATCGGTAAGGCTGAAGCTGAAGTTTGGGAGTAATGAGTAATGAGTAATGAGTGATGAGTGCTCTGTGTCTCTCTGTGATTCTCTGTGGTCCCGATAGCTATCGGGACTGTGACAGTTCTTAAAATTTTTAGTTACACAGAGTGGCACTGAGACCCACAGAGTTACACAGAGTTGTGTGGAAGCAGGTTCTGACTTCTCTTTGCGCCCTTGGGTTTTATCCGATAGCATCGGGACTTTGCGTCCTTTGCGGTTAATGGATTTCAGTTATTGTTTTACTCCCAAACCCCCCGGGTCAGCCATCAGATATGAGATATGAGATATGAGCGTAGAGCGTATCGTAGCGTATAGCATTAGGTATCGAAGCGTTAGCGGAGAGCGTTGAGTGATGAGTAATGAGTGATGAGTGCTCTGTGGCTCTCTGTGCTTCTCGTGGATCTCTGTGACAGTTCTTGAATTTTTTGGTTACACAGAGTGACTATCTGAGACCTCACAGAGTTTCACAGAGCTGCGTGGTAAGCAGGTTCTGACTTTTCTTTGCGCCCTTGGGTTTTATCCCGATAGCTATCGGGACTTTGCGCCCTTTGCGGTTAATGGATTTCAGTTTTGCGGTTAATGGATTTCAAAAGTAACAACCTCAACCTGATTCGACAGGAACATTCAACCAATAATAAATTGATTTCACCATGAAATATGCCGGTTTTATCAAATTTAAGATTATCCCTGTTTTTCTAAATATTTATTCCCCTATATTCGTAACTGCAATTAACCTGACAACTAACATAAAATGGCCTTGATCTTCTTCAGCTATCCTGTATTGATTTGCGTTCATAAAACACTCACTGCAACAGCTTTACTGCAAAAATTGGAAGCAGAAGATCTTTAAATGAATTAACTTGAAACGATCGTATAATCAGAGCATTGAACTAAGGGGAAATTTCATAACTTAAATTAACTTCATTTAAGCTTTTGATATAAAATTTCAGCAGCTGTGCCGGCAAATATTCGCCTGCATAGCTTCGAAGCTGAGATCTTCTGCTTTTTAATCGGGGGAAATGTTGGTCCGGAGACTGTGACTGACGGGGCGGAAGCATGTTCGGGAGTTGAGATCTGAGATATGAGATGTGAGATATGAGTGTAAGGAGTAAGGAGTAAAGAGTAAGGAGTAAGGAGTGTTGCGTTAGAGTAATGAGTAATGAGTAATGACTCCGTGTTTAAAAGGCGTCAGTGGCTCAGGGCACAGAGCACAGGGCGAAGACAACTAACGCCGTGATACTCCGTGAAACTCCGTGTGACTCTACGCTCTACGCTTATATTATACGCTCACCACTAAATATTGATTCTTTACGCTCTACGCTATACGCTATACGCTTTACGCTATACGCTTTACGCTGATTACCGATTACCGATTACCGATTACTGCTTTCTCGTGCTTTGCGGTTAAAAGGATCTCCGCTCATATTATAAAGGGTTATAACCATAAATAAGGTAAATATTTACACTATCTTTGTGGTTATAATAATATTAATTAAATAGAATGATTAAACGGGAATTGTATTTAGATCAACTTCGCGCTTTTATTGATAAGCCTTTTATAAAGGTTATTACGGGTATGCGACGAAGTGGTAAATCTTCCCTTCTTTTATTGCTGCAGGATGAATTATTGAAGCGGGGGATCAGAAAAGAAAACATTATTTATATAAATTTTGAAAGTTTTGATTATTCAGATATTGATACTGCTGACCAGCTGTACAAATTTGTAAAGGATAAGATTGAAAATAAGCATCGTTACTATGTTTTGCTCGACGAAATTCAGGAGGTCGTATCGTGGGAAAAGGCAGTAAATTCTTTCCTGGTTGATTTTAACGCCGATATTTACATCACCGGCTCCAACTCCGGATTATTATCTTCTGAATTAGCTACTTACCTTACAGGCCGGTATATTGATATTCATGTTCTTCCGCTATCTTTTGCCGAATCGCTTCAGTTTAAACAAAACCGTACTCACGAATCTGTATCAGATATTTATAAAGAATTTGACTCTTTTTTACGTTTAGGCGGATTTCCTGCGCTGCATACCGCAGAATACAATTATGAGTCTGCTTACAAGGCGGTTTTCGATATTTATTCATCAGCAATTTTACGGGATACGGTGCAGCGATATAATATTCGTGATGTTGAACTTCTGGAGCGGGTGGTCAAATATGTGTTTGATAACGTAGGCAATAAATTCTCAGCTAAAAACGTGGCTGATTATTTCAAAAATCAGCATCGTAAAATAGATCTCAATACGGTTTATAATTATCTGAACGCACTTGAAGGCGCATTTTTAATTTATACAATACCGCGTTACGATGTTAAAGGGAAAGAGATCCTTAAAACCCAGGAAAAATATTATCTCGGTGATCAATCGTTACTGTATGCGGTAATGGGATTCAGAGACAGGCTTATTTCGGGTGTATTGGAAAATATTGTTATGCTGGAACTTAAGCGGAGAGGATACAGGGTTTATACAGGAAAATCTGAAGATAAGGAGGTTGATTTTATTGGTGAAAAGAATGAAAATAAAGTCTATATCCAGGTAGCATATAAAATATCAGAACAATCAACCATTGACAGGGAATTTAATCCTTTGCTTGAAATCAAAGACCATTATCCCAAATATGTAGTGACTATGGATGAGAAATGGAAGGATAATATTGAAGGGATCCGTCATAAGCATATCGCGGATTTTTTACTTATGACAGAATTTTGAAAGTACGCTCTTCGCTCTACGCTAAATATTGATTCTTTACGCTATACGCTATACGCTATACGCTTTACGCTGATTACTGATTACTGATTACTGATTTCCCTTTGCGACCTTGGTTTTAAACCTTTGCGTGCTTTGCGGTTAAAAGGATTTCAAAAAGGACGATAACTTTCAACTTTCACCTTTTTGTTTTACCTTGAACCTTTAAACCCATTACGCCTTTTCGCCATTGAGCCTTTACGCCTAATAAACAGACCTATGAAAATTAATCACCTCCTGATTGTCTTCTTAACAGTATTTTCCCTCACAGCATGTGTTACCAACAAGAAGCTTACCTACATTCAATATCGCGGAGTAAAGAACGACATCATCCAGCCCGTTGCGCCTGCAGATTACAAGCTGATGCCGTATGATAACATTTTTATCAGGGTTGTGACACCCGATCCTCAATGGTCAGCTATGTTTAACACAATGCCGGTTGCGACATACAGTATAAGCGTGACTGAACAAAGTGCGGACCTTGTGAGCTATCCTATTGATGGTGATGGTTATATTCTGCTTCCATATGCAGGCAAGATCAAAGTAGCAGGAAAAACCCTGGCCATGGTCACAGATGATGTTGAGAAGGTGCTTAAAAGCTATGTTGCTGATGCGGCTGTGACGGTAAAGATGGTTAATAACTACGTGAGCCTTATAGGCGAGGTTCAG